>NZ_CP104382.1:0-600000 GCF_030582395.1 Ralstonia pickettii | reverse complement strand
CCTGGCGGCCACATTGCCGGCGGTGGTGGTGACGGTCGGCTATTCGCTGGCGCCCGCATCGCCATTTCCAGCCGCCCCGGAAGATGTATACGCCGCGCTGTGCTGCATGGCGGACCATGCTGGCGCATGGGGGATTGATCGTCGCCGCATCGCCGTGGCCGGACATGACGCCGGCGGCAACCTGTCGGCCGCGCTGTCGATGATTGCGCGCGACCGCGGCGGCCCGCACCTGCGTGCACAGGTCCTGATCGCGCCGATGCTCGATCCGACCATGGCACGCGTGCGCCCCGACCACTTGGCCAACGCAGACAACTCGGCTGAAGTCTGTGCCGATTGCTATCGCCAGTACCTGCCCCGCCCGACCGAGCGCGTGCACCCCTATGCCGCGCCGGTGGAATCGCGCCGCCTGCAGGGCCTGCCCCCCGCCCTGCTGCTCACTGCGCCGCAAGACTTGCTGCGCACCGAAGCAGAGCGCTATGCAGCGTGCCTCATTGAAGCGGGCGTCGTCACGCAGGTCGTGCGCGTGAACGAGGCCTGCCATGACTCGATCGCGATGAGCGCGGTCGCGCAAGACGAGATGACGTGCTTCCTGCGCTGGCACCTTGGCATGACGCGCCAGGCGGCCGCCCCGCGCAAACGCCGTCCCCGTGCGGACCGAAAGGACCGCACCTCCATTGACCCGACCGGGGAGACGCCTGGCTGAACCCATACAACAAGAAACGGAGTGCGAGGCCGCCCGCGTATTTCTACGCTGCGGCCCAAGCGCTTTTATCCAGTCTTTTTCTCTTTGCTTACCCAACAAAATCGAGAGAGTCATCATGAGCCTGTCCAAACGCACACTCGCCATTTCGGTTGCCGCCGTGCTCGGCGTTGCAGCCGTTGGCACTTACGGTCTGGTCTCCAGTGCCGGCGCATCGCAGCAGCCGACAGCCGCCCCCGCTGCCACGCCGGTGGATGTGGCGCCGGTCCTGGCCAAGAACGTGGCCGAATGGGATGAGTTTTCCGGCCGCATCGAAGCCGTTCAACGCGTGGAAGTCCGCCCGCTGGTAAGCGGCACCGTCACCGCCGTCCACTTCAAGGACGGCAGCATCGTCAAGAAGGGCGACGCGCTGTTCACCATCGACCCGCGCCCCTACGCGGCCGAAGTGGCCCGCACGCAAGCCGCGCTGACGGCCGCCAAATCGCGCGTGGCCTACACCACCTCGGAGCTGGACCGCGCGCAGAAGCTGGTGGCCGACAACGCCATCGCGCGCCGCGAGTTCGAAGAGAAGGAAAACGCCGCGCGCGAGGCCCAAGCCAACCTGCAAGGCGCCGCCGCCGCGCTGGAAGCCGCCAAGCTGAACCTGGAGTACACGCACATCGTGGCGCCGGTCGCGGGCCGCGTGTCGCGCGCAGAAATCACCGTCGGCAACGTCGTCTCCGCCGGTGGCGCTGCCCCGGTATTGACGACGCTGGTGTCGGTCTCGCCGATGTACGTGGCGTTCGATGCGGATGAACAAAGCTACCTGCGCTACTCCGCCAAGGCCGCCCAGGGCGCGAAGACGCCGGTCTACATCGGGCTGGCCAATGAAGACGGCTACACGCGCGAGGGCGTGATCCAGTCCGTCGACAACCGGCTGGACGTGCGCTCGGGCACGATCCGCGTGCGCGCCACGCTCGACAACGCGGACGGCCGCCTTACGCCAGGCCTCTACGCCCGCGTGCGCATGAGCACCGGGGCGCCGCACGACGCCATACTCATCAGCGACAAGGCCATCGGTACGGACCAGGACAAGAAGTTCGTCCTGGTGGTGGATGCCGCCAACAAGACGAGCTATCGCCCGGTGGTACTGGGCGCCTCGGTTGACGGCCTGCGCGTGGTGAAGTCGGGTCTGAAGGCAGGCGAGCGCATCGTCGTGAATGGCATCCAGCGCGTGCGCCCGGGCGACGCCGTGGCACCCAACACGGTGACCATGGATAGCCTGGTCACCAAGCGCGTGGTGTTGCCGGGCGCACAGCCGGAAGCCCCGGCCGCGCCCGCCGAAGCCAAAGCCGACACATCCGCTGCGCCCGCCGCCAAGGCCGAAACCAAGCCCGCGAACGCCAAGACCGCAGCCAACGCACAACGCCTTCCGGCCGACCGCGCCTGATGGCCCCGATTGCGCTCAATCGCGACTGAACCTCATCGCTCTCAGCCATGAACTTCTCTAAATTTTTCGTGGACCGCCCGATCTTTGCGGGCGTGCTTTCCACGCTGATCCTGCTGATCGGGATCATCTCGATCTGGCGATTGCCGATCTCGGAGTATCCCGAGGTCGTGCCGCCTTCGGTGGTGGTGCGCGCGCAGTTCCCGGGCGCCAACCCGAAGGTGATCGCCGAGACCGTCGCCTCGCCGCTCGAAGAACAGATCAACGGCGTCGAGAACATGCTCTATATGCAGTCGCAGGCCAACAGCGACGGCAACATGACCACGACGGTCACCTTCAAGCTGGGCACCGACCCGGACAAGGCACAGCAGCTCGTGCAGAACCGCGTGTCGCAGGCACTGCCGCGCCTGCCCGACGTGGTGCAGCGCCTGGGCGTGACGACCATCAAGAGCAGCCCCGACCTGACGATGGTGGTGCACTTGCTGTCGCCCAACGACCGCTACGACATGACGTACCTGCGCAACTACGCCGTGCTGAACGTCAAGGACCGCCTTGCGCGGATCAGCGGCGTGGGCCAGGTGCAGCTGTTCGGCTCGGGTGACTACTCGATGCGCGTGTGGCTCGACCCGAACAAGGTCGCCGAACGCGGCCTGACGGCCAACGAAGTGGTCAAGGCCATCCGCGACCAGAACGTGCAGGTGGCAGCCGGTGTGATCGGCGGTTCGCCGTCGGTGCCGGGCACGGACCTGCAACTGTCCGTCAACGCGCAGGGGCGCCTGAAGACCGAACAGGAATTCGGCGACATCATCCTGAAGAGTTCGCCCGATGGCGCCGTCACGTACCTGCGTGACGTGGCCCGCATCGAACTGGCTGCGTCGGAATACGGCCTGCGCTCGCTGCTGGACAACAAGCAGGCGGTGGCCATTCCGATCTTCCAGGCGCCGGGTTCCAACGCGCTGCAGATTTCGGATGACGTGCGCAAGACGATGGCCGAGCTGAAGGAAGACTTTCCCGAAGGCGTGGACTACCGCATCGTCTATGACCCGACGCAGTTCGTCCGCTCGAGCATCGAAGCCGTCACGCACACGCTGCTGGAAGCGGTGGCGCTTGTGGTGCTCGTGGTGATCCTGTTCCTGCAGACGTGGCGTGCGTCGATCATCCCGCTGCTGGCGGTGCCGGTGTCGATCATCGGTACGTTTGGCCTGATGCTGATGTTCGGCTTCTCGATCAACGCGCTGTCGCTGTTCGGGCTGGTGCTGGCGATCGGGATCGTGGTGGACGATGCCATCGTGGTGGTGGAAAACGTCGAGCGGAACATCGCCGAAGGGTTATCGCCACGCGAGGCGACCTACAAGGCCATGCGCGAGGTGAGCGGCCCGATCATCGCCATTGCCCTGACGCTGATTGCCGTGTTCGTGCCGCTGGCCTTCATGACGGGCCTGACCGGTCAGTTCTACAAGCAGTTCGCGCTGACGATCTCGATCTCGACCGTCATCTCGGCTTTCAACTCGCTCACGCTGTCGCCGGCACTGGCCGCCCTGCTGCTCAAGAGCCATGACGCGCCGAAGGATTGGCTGGCGCGCACGATGGACAAGGGCCTGGGCTGGATCTTCCGCCCGTTCAACCGCGTGTTTGGTGCCGCATCGGAATCGTATGGCCGCAGCACGTCGCGCGTGATCGGCCGCAAGGCGGTCATGCTCGGTATCTACCTGGCCTTGATCGGCGCGACCGCGCTGCTGTTCAACAAGGTGCCGGGTGGCTTCGTGCCGATGCAGGACAAGCAGTACCTGGTGAGCTTCGCGCAACTGCCGGACGGTGCCTCGCTGGACCGCACGGAAGACGTGATCCGCCGCATGTCGGACATCGCCCTCAAGCACCCGGGCGTGGAAAGCGCTGTGGCGTTCCCGGGCCTGTCGATCAACGGCTTCACCAACAGCCCGAGCGCCGGCATTGTGTTCGTCACGCTCAAGCCGTTTGATCAGCGCAAGGGTGCCAACCTGTCGGGCGGTGCCATCGCCGGGCAGCTGAACCAGCAGTACGGTGCGATCAAGGATGCCTTCATTGCGGTCTTCCCGCCGCCGCCGGTGCAGGGCCTGGGTACGGTGGGTGGCTTCAAGATGCAGATCGAAGACCGTGGTTCGGTCGGCTACGAACAGCTCTTTGCCGCCACGCAGGCCTTCATGGCGAAGGCACGGCAGACGCCTGAGCTGGGCCCGTCGTTCTCGAGCTACCAGATCAACGTGCCGCAGCTGAACGCCGACCTGGACCGCGTGAAGGCCAAGCAGCTTGGCGTGCCGGTGACGGACGTGTTCGACACCATGCAGGTGTATCTGGGCTCGCTGTACGTGAACGACTTCAACCGCTTCGGCCGCACGTATCAGGTGAAGGTGCAGGCAGACGCGCCGTTCCGCGCCCACGCAGAAGACATCCTGCAGCTGAAGACGCGCAACACCGCGGGCGAGATGGTGCCGCTGTCATCGCTGCTGCGAGTGTCGCAAGGCTTCGGGCCGGACATGGTCGTGCGCTACAACGGCTACACCGCTGCCGACATCAACGGCGGCCCGGCCCCGGGCTTCTCGTCGGGCCAGGCACAAGCGGCAGTGGAACGCATTGCGCATGAAACGCTGCCCAAGGGCGTGCGCTTCGAGTGGACGGATCTGACCTATCAGCAGATCCTGGCCGGCAACTCGGCCGTGTGGATCTTCCCGATCTGCGTGCTGCTGGTGTTCCTGGTGCTGGCCGCGCAGTACGAAAGCCTGACGCTGCCGCTGGCCGTGATCCTGATCGTGCCGATGAGCCTGTTTGCCGCCATGCTGGGCGTGTGGGTCTCGCATGGAGACAACAACATCTTTACGCAGATCGGGCTGGTGGTGCTGGTGGGGCTGGCGTGTAAGAACGCCATCCTGATCGTGGAGTTTGCGCGCGAGCTGGAGCTGCAGGGACGCACCATCGTCGAAGCCGCCATCGAGGCCTGCCGCCTGCGTCTGCGCCCGATCCTGATGACGTCGATCGCTTTCATCATGGGCGTGGTGCCTCTGGTGGTATCGACCGGCGCCGGTGCGGAAATGCGTCATGCCATGGGCGTGGCCGTGTTCGCGGGGATGCTGGGTGTGACGCTGTTCGGCCTGTTCCTCACGCCGGTGTTCTACGTGCTGCTGCGCACGCTGGCGGCACGCCGCGGCCAGCGCTCGGAAGACGCCCCCGATCGTGATCTGGACCTGGATGGCACGCTGCCTGTGCCGTCGACCCAGCACTAAGGTCAATACTCATCAAGACATCGCTATGAACGCGTCGACACAACAACAAACAGGTCCGGCCATGCGGTCGGGCCGCTGGACCCCGCTGGCGCTGGCCGCCGCGCTGTTCCTCGCGGCCTGCTCGCTCGCCCCGACCTACGAGAAGCCGGACGTTGGCACACCCAACGCCTTCAAGGAAGCTGCACAACCCGCGGACGCACCGTTGGCTGCAGGCGAGCAAGGCAAGTGGAAGACCGCCGAGCCTGCCCTGCCCGCCGACGGCGCGTGGTGGAAGATCTTCAACGACCCGACGCTCGACAAGCTCGAAGCGCAGGCCGCTGAAGCCAGCCCCACGCTGGCCGCCGCAGCCGCGCGCGTGAACCAGGCGCGTGCCTTCGTGCAAGCCAACCGTGCATCGCTGTTCCCGGAACTGGATGCGGGCTTCGGCCCGACGCGCCAGCGGGCTTCGGCGGCATCGGCCGGTTTGCCGGTCGGCGCGCCCGTGCAGCCGCAGACGTACTGGCGCGCGCAATCCACCGTGGCGTATGAGGTCGACCTGTTCGGCCGCGTGCGCAACAACATCGATGCGGCCGGCGCCGATGCCGAGCGTGTCGAAGCGCTGTACCGCGCCGCCCGTCTGTCATTGCAGGCCGACGTGGCGCAGACGTACTTCAGCCTGCGCACGCTGGATGCGGAAGAAGCCTTGCTGTCCCGCACGCTGGTCGGCCGCGAAGAGGCGCTCAAGCTCGTGCAGCGCCGCTTCAACACCGGCGACATCGGCGAACTGGACGTCGCCCGCGCTGATGCCGAACTCGCGACGGCACGCTCGGATCGCATCGGCGTGCAGCGCCGTCGTGCCGTGCTGGAACATGCGCTCGCAACGCTGCTGGGCAAAGCACCGGCTGATTTCACGATGAGTACGGACCCGCTGCAATCGGCCGACGTGCGCGTACCGGCGGGCCTCCCGTCTGCCTTGCTGGAGCGCCGTCCCGATGTGGCTGCGGCGGAACGCTCGATGGCTGCGGCCAACGCACGCATTGGCGTGGCGCGCGCGGCGTTCTTCCCGCAACTGCTGCTCACGGGCGGCTTTGGCTACGAATCGCACGACATCGGCGACCTGCTCAAGTGGGGCAGCCGCACGTGGATTCTCGGACCGCTGGTCGGCACCGCGCTGTCACTGCCGATCTTTGACGGAGGCGCCCGCAGCGCCGGCGTGAAGCAGGCGCGCGCCGCGTATGAAGAGAACGTCGCCAACTACCGCGAAAGCGTGCTCGTCGCCTTCCGCGAGGTGGAAGACAACCTGTCAGAACTGCGTCTGCTGGCCGATCAAGCCAAGGCACAGGACGACGCCGTGCGCGCGTCCACGCGCGCCGCGCAACTCTCGCGCACGCGCTACAACGCGGGGTCGGTCAACTACCTGGACGTGATCGATGCCGAGCGCAACATGCTGTCCGCCGAACGCATCGGCGTGCAGCTGGCCGGCAGCCGCATGAACTCCACGGTGGGGCTCATCAAGGCGCTGGGCGGCGGCTGGGGTGATCTGCCGCCGGCCAACGCGTCCCAGCCTGCAACGGTGGCGCAACAGTAACCAGGCATTGCTCCCTCTCTCTCTGGAAAGCGAGATCTGCGCGGCTTCGGCCGCGTTTTTTTTTGCATCCGTTCAGGGCAATTTTCCAGTTCCGCGCGCGTTCCAGCTCATCGCCCACGCATAGAAGCCGACCAGCGTGCCGAACTGCAGGAACACGGCCCATAGCAGAAAGATCTGCGGGTACCACAGCATCGACCCTTTGAGCAGCACCACCGATGCGAGCGTGTACTGAAACGGAATGAACACCGTGAGATACGCCATGCCCATGACGGACAGCACCAGCTTGCGGATCAGGCCGAAGTCCAGCACGTTGTAGATCAGCGCATAAAGCCACGGCGTGATCAGCACCACCACGACCGACGCCTGCGTGAGCGAGCCGATCGATCCGCCGCCGTCATACGGAAAGCTTGCCGGCCACATGAAGAAGTAGAACTGCGCACTCGCCTGCACCACGCCGATGAAGCGCAGCCAGTACGCCAGCGGCAACGCACGGCCGCCGATGAAGCGCGTGCCGAACAGCAGCGCCAGCGTGATGATCATCCCGACCAGCCATTGCACGGCGGTGGGCAATGCGGCTTCGCTGTGCGGATACGGAATCGCGCCAAAGCCCGGCACCAGCGCCTTCACGGCCGCCAGCCGCACCTGCCCGTCCAGGGCGACGCTCCAGAACCCGATGATGCGTTCCCACAGCCGGGCCACGGTCGGCCACAGCGCGCAGTAGGCGGCCGTGAGCGCCAGCGGAATCCCGAGCACGTCGATCCAGCGCGTGAACGGGAACGACAGGCGACGCATCGCGCGATGCATGACGATGCGATCGCCGCGATAGCCGATCACCCGCTTGGGCTCATGCCCGCGCAATCGGCGCTTGGCGGGGAGGTCGTCGCCCGGCCCGTCCTCGATGGGCTTGGCGTTCATCGGAAGCTCCAGCGGAAGCCGATTTCACCGTAGGTGCGGTTGTAGAACGGATTGTGGTAGTACTGCGCGCCGACGATCAGCAGCAAGTCACGCGCGACACGCTCGCGCCACTGGATGGCGTAGCTCATGCTGTTGTAGTCCGCACGCTCGGTGCCGGTGGTCAGCACCTGGTAGGCCTCGCGGGCGTGCTCCACGCGCAGCACGAGCGCGCGCTTTTCGTCGTTACCGATGGTGGCCGCAATGTACTGGCTCGGGCCGAACACCATGCCGGGGTTGGCCCGGTTGAAACGCAAGCCGCCCTCCAGCACGACCGACGGGAAATACGCCAGCGAACTGAGCACCAGCCCCTGGTCGTTGCGCACGCTGTCCTGGCCCTGCGCGTAGTACGCACCAATGCCGGCCACGAAACGGCGGTCCGGGCCGAACTTGCGATAGCCCGCCACATCCACACGCCACTTCGAGAACAACTCGCTGTTGCCCGTACCTGCGCCGACGAGGACGTAGTAATCCTCCGAAAGATCGCGCGTGAGCGATAGCGCGCCGTACTGGCCCGCAAAGCCAAAGCGGCTCTGCCGATCCAGCTCGGCCTGCCAGATGCCGTACGAAGTGACCATCATGCCGCGCAGGGCTACGGCGGTGGCCCCGCCAAAGCCATCGCTCATATGGCCGGTGTCGAGCACGGCCTCGATGGCAGCGCGCTCCGGTACATACGGTTCGGGCAGCGGTTGCGGCACGGTTGGCGCGTTGGCGCCGGGCGTCGGCACGGGCGTCGCGGCCAATGCCGTGGCGTCCGCCGGCGGCGGCGCGCCTTCCTGTGCAGCCGGTTGTTCCGGTTCCGTGGCGGCGGCTGGCGCTGTGGCCGGCTCTGCCGGTTGCAGCGCTTCGGAGGCTTCGGTCGGCTGTGTTCCTTGTGCTGGTTCGGCCGGTTGCACCGCTTCCGCGGACTGGGCCGCGGTGTCCTGGGTGGCGGCCGGCTCGGCAGCCTGTGCCCATGCCGCCGGCGCTGTCATGCCGCAGATGGCAGCCGCCAGCATCCACGCAATTGAAGTTCGATCCACGCTGTATTTCCCCGTCTGTTGTTGATGCGGGCGCCGGCCTTTTTTTTTTGATGCGTGGCGGCGGCCCTCTCTGCTTGTTGTCTTGTGTCTTGTGCTCAGGTGCCGGTCTTCAGCTTGGCCGCAATGGTGAGCTTGCTGCCCGCGCCCGCCACCACGCGCCAGTTATTGCCTTCCCGGACCACGCTGGCCTGACCGGCTTCCACGCGCGGTTCGGCATAACGGTCGGCTGAAAACAGCCACGTCAGGTCGCTCAGCGTTTCCGGGTTTTCCGCGCTCACGCGCACGTCGCCGCGCTCCGACGTTGTCTGCCACACGGTCTTTTCGCGCCGCTCGGCAAAGTCGGCCATCTGCGTGATGGTGTGCCAGCGGAAGCGCTTGCGCGCCTCTTGCGCGTCGGCGGCATCCATCAGCGCGTCAATGGCGTGCAGGTAGCGCACCGCGCCAGGCGGGTGGAAGTAGATCAGGCGGATCTCGCCGGACTCGGTGGCGAACTTCACCAGCGAAGTCAGCCACGCCGCAATCTCCGCTTCCGGAATGTGCGCCATGTCGGCTTCTTCAATGGTCGCGTACTGCCCGTAGGTCTGCACGGGGAACGACCAGATGTGCTCGTCGCGCCGGCCGTTGCGATACGTACGCGTCGGTCCCTGGCCGATATTGCCGGTGAAGTAGTAGCCCTTGACGTTGTGCTCATCCAGCCAGCGGGTGGCCCACTCGGGCTGATTGCCGGTGGGGGCGGAATACTCCGTCTGCGGCTTGCCGGTCAGTGTCTCGATGGCGTCTGCGTTCTTCTGCAGGTAGGTCTCCATCGTGGACTGGTTGTCTTCCGTCACGTTCAGGCCGAACCAGTCGTGGATCCAACCCCCGTGGCTGCCGACCTCGTGCCCTTGCTTCATCAGACCGTGCACGACCTCCGCAAACGCGGGGTTGTGGGCCAGATTCACGCCCAGCCCGTCGCCAAACTGGCGCTGGTCGGGGCCGGCGGTGATGTGGAAGCTGAACGGGCCGCGCTTGAAGACGCCGTCTTCGATGAGCTTGTCCGTTGCCTCAATACAGATGCGAGCATCGCAGTGCCAGTTCAGCACCAGGCCACCCACGCCCTGCGGCGCCGGCGACAGGCGCGGCTGTTCCAGCACGCGGCCCGCAAAGTAGCTCAGGAAGCCATGCATCAGCACGCCATCGGTGCGCAGCTTCAGATACGTCAGCGGCAGGTTGACGAACAACACGTGGCCTTTGCCGACGGTGCGCTCGCCGGCGATGATCGAGCTGTCTTCGGAGCGCAGCAACACCTTGCCGGCGTAGTCGCCGTGCGTGCGCAGGGTCGGGTACTGCAGCATGTCCTGCCCATAGCCCGACAGCACTGCACGCCCATTCGACACAATCCAGCGCCCCGGCGGAATATGCAGATCGACCATCGCATCGGGCTGGCCGTAGACGGTCGCCTGGCTGGCCATCTTTTCGCGCAGCGTCGAATAGAAACCGTATTGCACGCCGGCCAGCGTCGAGAGGCGCGAGGCGCCATCCTCGTAGAAGCCCTTTTCGTTGAGGATGCCGGCGTCGTACACCTGCATCAACGCGCCGCCGTCCTGCACGAACTGGCTGATCTGGTTGACGAGCGCGGTCGTCATCGAACGGTGCACGGTGTCCGGCAGGATCACGCCGGCAAACACGCGCTCACCATTCAACCCATGACGCACGAAATCCGATGCCGACATGGTGCGCAGGCGTACCCCCTCTTCCAGCGCGGCGTCTTCCCACGCCTGTACGTAGATGCGGTTGTCTTGCCCCAGGTTGTCGGGCACCACCAGCACGATGTCATCGGTCTGCGGGCGGCCCGGGCCGGCGCTGAGGTTGCGCGCCAACAGCAGCGCGCAGGCCGCAAAGGCAATCAGGATCAGCAGACTGGTCAGGTGCTTGCGCCAGTCGATGCGTTTGGAAGGAGTGCTCATTGGGAAACGGCCAGTGCATGGGAGAGCCCGACCAGCGCGCCCTCTTCCATCAGGTTCCAGCGGCCGGCTGCGCGCCATTGCGGCGCGGCCTGCAGCCACTTCTGCGCGGTCGGTGTATCGCCCAGCGTGTAGGCCGCCCAGGCGATCAGACCCCAGGGGAATGGGTCCGCCTTGCCCGACAGCCACGTCTGCCCATGGCGGAACATCCACACCGCCCATTTGCGCCGGGCGGCAGCACCGCTCTCCAGGTCATGCACCCACGGATAGACCGGCGCCACCGCCGTCGGGTAGAAGCCGTACGGCGTGGGCGGCAGGCTCACGCGTGCAGGATCGAGCGCGCCGTTCAGTTGGTAACCGTAGGCATGGGCGAGGCCGTCCATCATCTGCTTGTGCGACGGCAGCGCGGCCAGTTCCAGCGTGTAGTGCAACGCGGCCTTGGGGTCGGCGCGCAGGCGCTTGAGTGCGCCGGCCACTTCCACGTTGTCGGCAAAGTAGGCTTCGGGCCGGTCGGCAAACGCCTGGAACGTCGCACGCTTCGGGTCCCACAACGTGGCGAGGAGCACAAGCGACAGGCGGCAGCTCGCCAGCAGTTGCGGCGGGCCATGCAGGATCTCGTTGACAAGCAGGCACCAGAACACGGCTTGCGAGTCATCGGCATCGGCGTGGCCACAGGCGGCCCAGCCGTCTGTGCCAGCGCGGCAGATCCGGGGGAACGTGCCATTGGCCTGTTGATACGGCAGCAGCCAGTTTGCCAGCGACGCGGCCGGAGCCTGCACGTCGACACCGAGGCGGTGCGCGACCAGCAGGGCCTCGATTGCAACGTAGGGCTCGACGTAATCGCCTTGGGCGAAGACAGTCATGGCGCCGTCGCGCGTGGTGAAGTCTTCAAACATCGAGGCACCGTGCGCAGCGGCAGTCGACAAGGCAAGCCCGGCCAGCACCGCGCCACAGCGGCGAATGCAAGCGCTCCAGAATGTGACCATGCGTGCCCCCTTACCCGTCCACACGAGCGAACTCGTGCGCGGTAATCACGCCATGCACGACACAGCCCGGCGAAACGAACAGGCGGTTGCAGACCAGCGTGGTCGGTGCATCGGGGCGGCCGATGCGGCAGTTCGGGCCGAGCACGATGTCTTCAAAGCCGATCAGCGGGCCCAGTACCGCGCTGCCCGCCCCAATCTCCAGATTCTTGCGCGCCGATAGGGTGCCGGCGATGCGCACGCCGTCACCGGTACGCAGGTGCCCATGCGTCTTGATGCTGCCCTGGAGCACCATGCCACCCGCGACGCGACAATCGCCGCGCACCACGTAGTCGCAATCGGCTGCCTCGTTGGCGGCCAGAATGGCATCGCCATCGAGCACACGGCGCTCGGTAGCCGGTTTCGGCAGGCCGACCGGCTGTGCCGCGCTGCGCGCGTCGCCAAACATCACCTCGGTGGCACCCGCACGCTCGAAGCGCGCCGGCGCGGCCATCACGATGCGCTCCTCCGCCGTGACGCGGCCTTCGACACGCACGTTTGGCTGCAGGCGCACATTGCGGCCATGTACCCAGCGCTGCACCACCACGTTCTCGCCCAGTTCGATATCGCCTTCGGCCAGGCACGCACGCAGACGGGTGTCGCGCTCGACTTCGATATCGTGCTCGACATACAAATCGGCGCGCACGCGACTGCGCGGCGCAAGCCATGCATCGCCCCGAAACACGACGATGTGGTTCACCTTGTCGAGCATGCGCGCCAGCCCCGACTGCTCGGCAGACGGGCGGCCGCGCGGGTCGCGCCCCACGCTCAGCTCTGCGCTCACGGGCACCTGATAGGCGGCGCCGGCGGAGCGCATGGCTTCGAGATCCACGCCGTACTGCTCCTGCAGCCGCCGACGGAAGCTGTTGGCAAAGAAGGTGAGGTTGTTCGGCTGGTCACGCCGCATCGGCAGCGGTGCCGAATCGGTCGGACGCAGCCACTCCGACAACGCCGGCAGGAACGGCAGCACCAGCAGGCCCGCAACGGAGCCGCTCAGCAGCAGCATGCTTCCGATCATGCGCCCTCCGTGCCCGTGGGCACCGGCACCTCGCCGGCCATGATGTTGACCACGCCCGCGGCTTCGGTGCGGAAGCGCTCGGTCTTGTCCCACACCAGCTCGCGCTTTTTCACGGCATCGATCACCTGCGTCACGCCGGCGCGCGAGATGGTCACCATGCTGACCAGGAAGCCGAACAGGTTCAGCGGCAGCAGGCGGATGCGGTTCCGATGACCATCGAGGTAGGTGGCCGCTGCGATCTCGAAGAAGGCCGCATTCGTGCCCAGCCCGCCGTAGCACAGCAGCGCCGCGAGCAGCACCCACCCCGAGACGATCGATTGCGCAGCCGCATAGAACAGGATGACCGCCACCACCCAGCCGGCCAGCTGCACCATGGGCATGACGAAGATGAGCAGCAGCAACGCGCCGTCCAGCCGTTCCAGCCGGCTGATGCGATCGTTCGCCAGCAGCTTGCGGATGTTCTGCACCATCACCTGGTTGTGGCCGCGCGACCACCGGCTGATCTGCTTAAGCCGCACGGGCCAGACTTCGGGCACCTCTTCGTAGCATTCGGAGCGGTTCTGGTAGACCGTCTTCCAGCCGTGCTGGAGCAGGCGGAACGTCACGTCAGTGTCTTCCGCCAGCGTGTCGATGTTCCAGCCGCCGATGTCGTCCAGCGCGCGACGGCGGATGCCGCCCACGGTGCCGCCGTATTGCGGCACCAGGCCCAGGTTCATGCGGGCGGTCTGGTCGACCTGGTAGCCGCCGGAGCGCTCCAGGTCGAGCAGGCGCGTGAGCAGGTTCGCCCCGGCATTCACCGGCACCACGCGGCCCATGATGGCGCCCACTTCCGGGTCAAAGAACGGCGCCACAAGCTGTTTGATGAGGCCACGCGCCGGCAGGTAGTCGGCATCGAACACGATCATGATCTCGGCGTCGATCAACTGCGTGGCATCGCGCAACGCCGCGGCTTTGCCCGGCCGGCCTTCTGTGCGGTGAAAAAGCTGGAAACGACCCGGGTTGCGTGCCGCAATCTCGTCGATGATTTCGCGCGTGCGATCCTTCGAGCGATCGTTGACCGGCATGATGGTCAGCTTGTCGCGCGGGTAATCCACCAGCAGCAGCGCGTTGAGGCAGTCGGCAATCACGCGCTCTTCATTGTGTGCCGCCACGCAGACGACCACGCTCGGCCACGCCCCCTGCTCAATGTCGAGATACGGCTGACGCTGACGGCCGAATAGCCGGTTCAGCGTGAACAGATAATGCCGCGCGGTGTAGACGACGAGCAGCGTGATGATGCAGAACGCAATCACCAGCAGGATATCGATCGCAAGCGTGGACATGGTCGTGATTGCCTTTTCGTTTGGCGTTCAAGCGGCTTCGAGTGCGTCGGCGTCGCCGAGGAATTCCTGCACGAAACCACCCGCAAGGGCGGACACGATGCGCTGTGAAGCCAGCCCATCGCCATAGGGGTTGAGATGCTGCGAGAACGCGCGCCATGCCTCGTCGTTGTCGTACAGGTGGCTGACGGCACCCACGATGCTGTCCACCTCCGTGCCGACCAGGCGCACGGTGCCGGCCTGCACGGCCTCGGGGCGCTCCGTCACGTTGCGCATGACGAGCACCGGCTTGCCCAGCGACGGCGCCTCTTCCTGCACGCCGCCCGAGTCTGTCAGGATCACGTGGGCGCGCTGCATCAGGCGCACGAAGCGGGCGTAGTCCAGCGGTTCGATCAGGTGCACGTTCGGCAGCCCTGCCAGCGCTTCCTGCACGGGCCCGCGCACATTCGGGTTCAGGTGGATCGGGTAGACGATCTGGATGTCGTCGCGGCGCGCCAGCGTGGCCAGCGCCTCGCAGATGTTGGCGAAGCCCGAACCGAAGTTCTCGCGGCGGTGGCCCGTCACGAGCAGGACCTTGCGTTCGTCGTTCAGAAACGGGAAATGCGCATCCAGCGCCGCGCGGAAGGCGTCGTCCTTCAGGATGCGCTGCGTGGTCTGCAGCAGCGCATCGATCACGGTGTTGCCCGTCACCAGGATGCGGCCACCCAGGTTTTCCGCCTGCAGGTTGCGGCGCGACGAATCGGTCGGCGCGAACAGCAGATCGGCACACACGTCGATGGTGCGGCGGTTCATCTCTTCCGGCCAAGGCTGGTAGAGATCGCCCGTGCGCAGGCCGGCCTCCACATGGCCGATGGGAATGCGGCGGTGGAACGCCGCCATGGCCGACATCATTGCGGTGGTCGTATCGCCGTGTACCAGGATGCGGTCGGGACGCACCGTCTCCAGCACGTCGTCAAAGGCTGTCAGCAGACGGGCACTGAGTCCGTTCAGCGTCTGGTTCTGCGTCATCAGTTCCAGGTCGATGTGCGGAACGATATCGAACAGGTCGAGTACCTGCTGCAACATCTGCTTGTGCTGCCCCGTCACGCAGACGACGGATTCCATGGCCGACTGTTCGGCCAGCGCCTTGACGAGCGGCGCCATCTTGATCGCTTCGGGCCGCGTGCCGAAGACGGAGAGAATTTTCATAGCCGGGTAGAAAGAAGCACGGCATGCGCATCGCAGACGCGCATACAGCACACAGGACGGACGAAGGGAATCGATTGACGCCTCCTTCGTGCCTCCTTCTTGTTCTTGTGCGACCGTGGGGGCGGGGAAACCGGGCGTCGTGCAGGCCGCAATTTTCTCAATGAACGCGTCATTGCCGCCACCCCTCGTTTTTTTAAACAGAAAGGCTGACTAGGATTACCCCTTCTTTAGGGGTGACCGGAAATAAGGCGTAGACGCGCGGGAAAAGTGACGCATAAGCGCGCGCATTGCCGGAACCGTCCGCACGGCGCGGAGCCGCACGGGCGCTTGCGTTACAGCCGATGGGTCGTCCGAAATTGAATGACGCGGCAATGAATCAGCGTTTCATCTCCGGTTTGTCGTGAAAACCGGGGCATGGGCAATTGCAAATGAAATGAAAACAAAAAGGGCCTAAATCATTCCGCCCATTCGAGGGGCATGTTGATTTGTCGGAAAAAAGAGCGCGCCGCCTTCACGCCGCTGCCGGCAATGGCAAGACAGCGCCTCCATGCCCCTTGCTGCATGCCGGATATCACTGTGTCAGGATTGACCGGGCGTTATATCCAACCCTATATTGCGGATAACTCACCCAATCTGTCGCCGGCACCCAACGCGTCACTGCGCAGTTCGCGGACATCACCCGGCCGGCCGATGGCACCTTCGCAACGTATCCGCATGTCTGCTTCCATCTGGACGCCTCTGCTGCTTTCACTCAAGGTGGCCGGCTGGGCGACGGTTCTTAACCTCGTGCTGGGCGTCGGTGCGGCGTACGCACTCGCGCGCACGCGCAGCCGTCTGCGCGACGTCATCGATTCAATCCTGACGCTGCCCCTGGTGCTCCCGCCAACGGTGCTCGGCTATTACCTGCTGGTGCTGCTGGGCCGGCGCGGCCTGATCGGCGGATGGCTCGACAGCTTGGGCATCCAGCTCGTCTTTACCTGGCAAGGCGCGGTGATTGCCTCCACCGTGGTGGCGTTCCCGCTCGTCATGAAGTCGGCACGCGCCGCCTTTGAAGGCGTCGATCATCAACTCGAGAACGCGGCGCGCGTGCTCGGCCTGCCCGAGACCGCCGTGTTCTTTCGGGTCACGCTGCCGCTGGCCGCGCGCGGCATTGCTGCCGGCGTGCTGCTGGCCTTTGCACGCGCCTTGGGCGAATTTGGAGCCACGCTGATGATTGCCGGCAACCTTCCGGGCCGCACGCAGACGCTATCCGTCGCCATCTACGAAGCCGTACAGGCCGGCGACGACGCCACGGCCAATACGCTGGTGCTGATCACCTCGCTCACCTGCATCGTGGTGCTGGTGGCGGCCAGCCGCCTGCTGCAAGGGCGCGCGCCGAACCTGCAGGAGCAGCTGGCATGAGTGGCCGCATGATCGACCTCGTCGTGCAGAAAACGCTCACCAGCGCGGCGCGGGTGTTCTCGCTCGACATTGCCGTGCGCTCGGACAGCCGGCGCGTGGTGCTGTACGGCCCTTCAGGGGCCGGCAAGAGCCTCACGCTGCGCGCCATTGCCGGCCTGATGACGCCCGAGCGCGGCCGCATCGTGCTCAACGGCCTTACGCTGTTCGACCACGCCGACGGCATCAACCTCAGTGCGCAGGAACGTCGCGTCGGTTACCTCTTCCAGGATTACGCGCTCTTCAACCACCTGACGGTGGCGCAGAACATCGCGTTCGGGCTCAAGCGCGGTTGGTTCAACCCGCCGCGCCGCACGCACGACCCGCGCGTTCAGCAGTGGATCGACACGTTCGAGCTGGGCAACGTCGCCGCCAATTTTCCGACGCAGATTTCCGGCGGCCAGCGCCAGCGTGTGGCTCTGGCCCGCGCGCTCATCGCCGAGCCGTCCATGCTGCTGCTCGACGAGCCCTTTGCCGCGCTGGACCCGGCGTTGCGCACGCGCATGCGTTCCGAGCTGTCTGCCCTGCAAGCGCGCCTGCAGGTGCCGATGCTGATGATTACGCACGACCCGGCCGATGTGGAGATCTTCGGGGACCACGTATTCGAGCTGCGCGACGGCCGTGTCGTGGCCGATGCCGTGCGGGCACCCAATGCGCCGCCGCTCTCGCCGTATCCGCATCTGACGGCGGTGGTGAACCGCTAGCGTCAGAACACGCCCAACGCGAGCCCGGTCGCCATGGCCTGCCCAAGTGAACGGCAGCGCTCCAGCCCGTCTGCGCCAATCTGCTTTGGCGCGAGGATGGCCTCCGGCGTTTGCGCATGCGTGCAGACGATGATCGGTTCAGCCACGGGCTTGAGCCGCCAGCCGGTCGCAATGCGTTCAATCTGACGCACCGCATTCTGACCATCGCTGCCCGCGCAGACCAGGCACGCGTATGGACGGCCGTTGATGCGGTCGAGCGCGGGGTAATAGCAGCGGTCGAAAAAATCCTTGAGCTGCCCGCTGATGGCGGCGAGGTTTTCGGGTGTTGCGAAGAGATAGCCGTCTGCGGCCAGCACGTCGTCGGGACCCGCCTGCGCGGCGTGCAGCAAGCGCACAATCACACCGCCCTCTTCTGCGGCGCCCGCCTGCGCGGCCTCGGCCATCTGGCGCGCGCCGCCCGTCATCGAGTGGTAGACGATCAGCAGGGTTTTTGGCGTCATGAGGGTGTCAGGCCAATCCCAAGATCACGCTCGACGCCTCGAACACGGCGACGGCTTCCACGCCTTCGGCCAGTGCCAGCGTTTCCACCGCCGTGCGCGAGAGCATGGCCACCAGCACGGTTTCCCCCGCCGACGCGGCGCTCGCATCCTGCAGGCGCAGCCGCACTTCGGCCTGCACCGCGCCATCGCGGATCTCCGTGACCACGCACGGCAATTGGTTTTCTGCCGAGACCCGCCACTCGCCGGCGCCGCGCATCAGCATCACGGCAGGCGCCTTGATGAGCGCAACGGCCTGCACGCCCGGTGCCAGCCCAAGCACGCGCGTGCTTTCCTGCGTGATGGTGGCGGCGACAGCCTGACCGGCGGGCAGGCGCAGCGTAACCACATCGTTGACGGCGCCCGGTGCGACCGATTCGACCGTGCCGAACAGCGTATTGCGCGCGCTCGTGCGCAACATGAGGCGGCGCAGCAGGTTGACGTCTTCACTGGCGGCCTGCGCGGCCGCATCCAGGCGCTCGACAAAGCGGCGGTGCTCGGCTTCCAGCACGCGAAAGCTCTCGATCAGCCGTTGCGCACGCGGTGTCAGCACACTGCCGCCACCGCCCTTGCCGCCCGTGGTGCGCACCACCAGGGGCTCGCCGGCCAGGTTGTTCATGGTGTCGATGGCGTCCCAGGCGGCCTTGTAGGAAAGGCCCACGGCTTTGGCGCCTGCCGTGATGGAGCCGGTCTGCCCGATGGCAGCCAACAGTTCGATCCGGCCACGCCCGCCCCAGTTGTCTTCACCGGCGCGTAGCCAGATGGTGCCATCGAGTTCCAGCATGTCGTCCCGTCTTGAATGGAGATTGCAACATGCCGGATGTTAACGCCGATTGCTGGTTCAAGCCGCCGCCAGGCGCGGTGTACGCACGTGCAACAGCACCGAGCGCGAGAGGAGCAGGCCGCCCAGGAAGCCGAACAGCGCGCTGAACAGCGCCATGAAGCTGCCGGAGTGCGAGACTTCCGGGTGCATCGCGAGCATGACGTTGTAGGCATAGCGGGCGGCGAACAGGCCCACGATCACGACCATCGGCACCCAGCTGCCCGGCACACGCACAGTGCGGGCCGTTTCAGAGACGGCGCCGTTGGGCGGCGACATATACGTCACCAGGAACGCCATGACAACCGCGACCAGCCACATCGTGAGGGCAAGCGGGCTGCCATGGCTTGCCATCGACACGCCGTAAAGCGAATACGCGGCCACCACGAGCGGCAGCACGATCAGGCGGCGGCGCGACACGATGCGGGGCTGCATCTGACGCACCCCAATGGCAATGAGCACGGCAAACACGACGAACACCCAGGCGGGCGTATGCGAGACGATGGAGGCGATCGATTCGAGCATGGCGGTCTCCCTGTTGGAATGACGCCAGCTTAGATGCCAGCTCCCGCACGCGGGAGCGGATTGCGACGAACGGCAGAAACACCGGTGTGAACAGTGGGAAAGGCGCGTTTCCGGCCAGGCCGTCAGCCCAGCGCGGCGCGCACGCCGGCATCCACAACCGACAGGTGCGCCCGCAGCAAGCGGTCAAAACCTTCGGCCGTGACCGGCTTGCCGATGTAGTAACCCTGGATTTCCTGGCAGCCCGCCTTGGCGAGGAATTCCACCTGGTCGGCGTCTTCCACGCCTTCGGCCGTGACCGTCATGCCGAGGGCGCGCGCCATGGCGACGATGGCCTCCGTCAGCGCCACGGAATCCGGGTCGCCTGGAATGCCCGTGATGAACGAGCGGTCGATCTTCACGTTGCTGATCGGGAAGCGCTGCAGATACGACAGCGACGAATAGCCGGTACCGAAATCGTCGATGGAGATCCGGATGCCCTGCGCGGTGAGCGCATCGAACATGGGGCGCACTTCATCCGCACCGCCCATCAGCAGGCTTTCGGTAATTTCGACTTCCAGCGCGGTGGGCGGCAGGCCGGTATCGGCCAGCGTCTGCTCGATCATCGGCACCACATCGCCAGCCTGGAACTGCCGCGCCGACAGGTTGACCGCCATGCGGAAGTCGTAGCCGAGCGCCTCGTACCAGATCACGGCCTGCTCGCAGGCACGGCGCAGGACCCATGCGCCAATCGGCACGATCAGCCCCGTCTCTTCCGCCACCGGAATGAACTCCACCGGCGAGATCGCCCCAAGCTTGGCGCTGTTCCAGCGCAGCAGCGCCTCGGCGCCGACGATGCGATGGCTGGCCAGGTCGTACTTGGGCTGATAGACGAGCTGCAGTTCGTTGTTCTCGCGCGCGTCGCGCAGCGCGTTTTCCAGCATGTAGCGGCGTTGCAGACGGGCGTTCAGCTCAGCCGTGTAGAACTGCGCGCGGTTGCGGCCGTTCTGCTTGGCGCGGTACATGGCGGCATCGGCCGAACGCAGCAGGTCGGACCCCGAAATGCCGTCGTGCGGATACAGCGCCACGCCAATCGACACGCCCAGGTAATACCGCCCGTTGACGGTATCGAACGGCTCGCGCATGGCCTGAAGCAAACGTTCAGCCAGCAGCGCAATGCGTTTTCCCTCGACACGCTGGTCGATGAGGATGACGAACTCGTCGCCGCCCAGACGGGCGATCACGTCGCCCGGGCCGATGCAATCGGTCAGGCGCGCGGCTGCGCTTTGCAGCAGCGTGTCGCCGCAGGCATGGCCCGCGGTGTCGTTCACGCTCTTGAAGCGGTCCAGGTCGAGGAAGAAGAGCGCCAGTTCGCGGCTCTCGTCACGCGCGCTTTCAATGGTGCTTTCCAGGTGCGCAATGAAAAAGCTGCGGTTGGTCAGCCCCGTGAGCGCGTCGTGCGCGGCCAGATGGCGCAGGCGCTGCTCGGCGCGCTTGATTTCGGTGATATCGGCGAACGACAGCATCACGCTGCTGGGCGTGGGCTCGGCGTGACGACGGATCGGAATGATGTTCTGCCGCACCCACATCAGTTCGCCCGTCTTGAGCAACAGCCCGTAGACGCGGCCGAAGATGGGCTCGCCGGTGCGCAGCACCAGCCCGGACGGCATCATGGTCGAGCCGACTTCCTTGCCGTGCTCGTCCACGACGCGTTGAATCGGGTCGAGCCGGTTGCGGCCGACAAGCTGGCCCGGACGCACCCGCAGGATGCGCTCGGCGCTGGCATTGGCGGCCTGCACCACACCGTCCGGCGACATGATGACGACGCCTTCGTGCAGGTTCGAAATCGCCAGCCGGTAGCGCTCTTCGCTTTCGGCCAGACCACGTTCGACGTTGTCTTTCTGAATGGCAACGCCCGCCAGGTGCGTGACGTCGTCAAGGAAATGCTGCTCTTCTTCCACGGGCATGCACGGCGTTCGATAGAACAACGCGAGCACGCCAAGCTTGTCCCCGCGCGACGAACGGATGGGCAACGCCCACGCAGAAGCCAAGCCGGCCGACAATGCTGCCGTGCGCTCATGTTGCCAGCGCGGGTCAGTCGCAATGTTGTCGATGAGGACGGTGTCGCCAAGGTAAACGGCGCAACCGCAAGCGCCGGCATCGGGGCCGACAGGGTTGTTTTCCAGTGTGGCGGCAAAGGCCGCCGGCAGCGTGGGGGCGGCAGCCACACGCAACGTCTGCGAGCCGGCATCGAGCAACAGCACGGCCGACATGGCATTCGGATAGACCTGCTCGACGTACAGGCACAGATGGCGCAGTACGGTCGACAGCGTCGCATTGGAGGCAAGTTGCGCAAGCACGGCATTCTCCGAAGCGAGCAGGCGGCGCGCATGCAGCGCCTCGGCGCGGGCCTGAACGGCGTGTCGCTCCAGCGCATGGCGCGACACGGCTTCACGCAACACGAGCATGACGGCGGGCTGGCCCTCGTGCTCGCAGGCGGCGGCTTCGCTGGCAACCAGGACATGCGTGTAGTCGGCGCGCACCAGACGGTGTTCGACCGGCGGGGAATACACACCGCTGCTCACCATGTTCGCCAGGCGCGGCACCACCTGGGCCACGTCATCGGGATGAATCAGGCCGGCGAGTTGCAGGCCTGCCAGCTGCGTTGGATCCTGGGCGCCCAGCAAGCGCGCGGCGGCGGGGTTGGCCTGCACCACGCGTCCGTCCACAGTCAGCAGGACCGCGTCGGACGACAGCCGAGACAGCGCCTCGAAATCGGTATGACGCCCTCCCGCCATTGCCCCGGCCATGACCGCCACCGGACGTTGCGCGGCCTCGGGGCTGGGCGCAACGTCTGCAGGAGAGGCTCCGGCCTGAGCCGGAAAGAACTGGGTCATGGGCAATGCGATGGCTTGAGCGAAAACGGCAACAGCGACGGCAATGGGAAAGCGAGTCGCGAGACTACACGTGTCTCGACCCTAACCACAACGGCGGGCTGGTGGAAAACTGAAGGGTATTGCCTGTGATACCCCTGACGCCCGTGTGGTGGGCATCCTACGTTTGCGCTGCCCAAGAAAAAACCCGCGCTCAGTTGACGAGGCGCGGGTTGAAGTCTCTGGACCGTGTCGATCTGTTCCAGAGAGGAGAACCGACCCATGGGGCAATCGACGCAGTCACGCATCGCATCGCCATGTTGTAAATCATAGTGTCCCCCTCAGAAAAACAAAGGGCAGAAAAGACCGGGTATTCCATCCCATTTCATTTCCGCCGACCCATTTGTTTTGGCACTGCAAGAACCCCAATGCTGCTGATCCCGTCCGCTTCCACCGCCTGCATGCGCGGGCCTTATGTGCAGCCCGTTTCACGATACCGGCGACGCCGGAAAAATCGCCCCGGCATATTGGTTGGTCGCTACATTGACCAGAATGTTCCGAGTTGCGCGATTATGTCGATCGCATGAAGCATTCTGTGCACCTCAAATCACGCGGGGGTGACCCATGAGGCAGATTGCCGCGTCAAGTTTGGCTGCGGCGTGCCGTTATTGGTCGAAAGAACGCGCCTGTCCCGTGACCTTGCAGGCGCAATTTGAATGCCCGTGCCTGGACCGTCATGCCGTCTTTGTCTCCCCCCACTCGACCGCTTTCGCGGCGCACGATACGGCTGCTGATTGCCGTGAGCGTGCTGGCTGCGCTCGTTGCGCTGCCGCGTGCGCACGCTTTCACGACGCCGGCGCCGGCGGCGGCTTCCGGCCGGCCACCGGTTGCCGTTGCGGCACCCACGCCGCTTCCGGCACCCAAGCCGGGCAAAGCCACCACCGTTGCTTCCAACGCCCCGACCTGTCACGCGATCATGCAGCGCCTCTCGGGCAGCCTGGCGGCCACGCCCAGTACGGCCGACAAGCCCGGCACCGTGATGATCGACGTCGACAAAGCCGGCGTGATGATGGCCTGCAGCCATTCCGATTCGATTGCCATCCCCGTACCGGGCGGCAAGCCCAGATGACACCCTTCTTGTTCGCGCGCCGTGTCATGCCCGGCATGCTGGTGGCGCTCGTGGCCCTGGCAGCGCTGTCCATGCCGGTGGCCGGCGCGGAGCGTTGGATCCCGCTGCCCGATCAACCCGACAGCCACGCGTCGCTCGACGTCGGCAGCATCCAGCGCATGCCTAGCGGCCCGGTCAGCGCCTGGGTGCGCCTGAAAGCGTCGAACCGCGCGGGCATGCGTTCGCTGCAGCGCATGTTCGGCGCCTTTCGTGGCGACATGGCCGATTTTCTGTACACCATCGATTGCCGCAGCCGACAGTTTTCGGTCTCGCAGGCCAAGCTGTATCAAGGCGCCCTGACAGTCAGCGAAAGGCAGATCGCCAACGACGCCGGGTGGCAACGCGTCGACGGCATCGGCTTGGCGGGCGAAGTCGCGCGCCAGCTCTGCGGCGGATAACACCGCACGCGTCGCGGCGCCTTCGTTGGTAACATCGACGCGTGCGCCGCCCTTCCTCGTCCCCATCGACTCCACCCGCCGATCCTCGCGTTACCGCAGATGCGAGTGTCTTCGGCACGCTTGCCCGCGGTTCGCGTGCTTCGCTCGAGCGCGTCGCGCACCTGGGCGATGGCGTGACCGCCGCCATCTGGCGCAACGAACACGACGAGGCGCGCTATATCGAGCCCGAGCACCATACGCTTTCGGTCTATCTGCAAGGCGGGTACACCACGCACCGCCAGGATCTGCCGCACCTCTTCGGTGCGCCGGGGCGCGTTTGCATGCTGCCGGCCGAACACCAGTCAAGCTGGGTGATCGAGCAGCCGATGCGTTTCGTTCATCTGTATTTCACGCCGGACGCGCTGGCCGGACACGCCGTCCGTGTGCTCGACGCAGAGCCCCGCCTGTTCACGCTGCACGACCGCACCTTCATTGAAGACGTGCATCTCGCACAAGCCTGCGCCAACATCGCTCAGCTCGATTGGACCGACCTGGACGACCGCATGCGCGCCAACGCGTTGGCCAACGACACGCTGTCGTATCTGGTGCAGACACAGGGCCGCACGCGGGCGCTCGCCGTGCGCGGTGGGTTGGCGCCGCACGTATGCCGGCGCGTTGCCGCGCGCATCGATGCCGAGCTGCATCTGCCCCTGTCGCTCGGACAACTGGCAGCCGAAGCCAATCTGTCGGAATTCCATTTCGCGCGGATGTTCCGGATGTCGTTCGGGGTGGCGCCCCATGAGTGGGTGATGCAGCAACGCATGGCGCGGGCGCAGACGCTGCTGCGCACGACCAGCCTTGCGCTGGCGGCGATAGCAGAGCAATGCGGCTTTGCCAGCCCAAGCCATCTCAGCCGGCGATTTACGCTGCAGCTTGGTGCGTCCCCGTCGCGCTACCGGCAGGCGTGGCAACACGGGTAAGCCGCCATTTGCCACGTCAATATCCGAACGACCGTGCATCGCGATGCTGCGATCGTACGGTCGTCATATCAGCCGAAATGCTGTGCTGCACTAGCGTTTTCCACGATAGAGGCGCATTGGCCGGCGCAGTAACGTGAAGGCGGGTTCCCCATGGAGACCGCCATGTTCACCCATATCCTCCTGCCGACCGACGGCTCTGAACAGTGCCGAAAGGCCATCGACGGCGCGCTCAAGCTGGCGCGCGCGACCGGTTGCCGGCTCACCGCCTACACGTGCATTGAAGAATTCCCCAACATGGCCTATTCGGCCGGCGTGGGCGAGTGTCCGCATGCGCACTACATGGAAACGGTGCAGGGCCATGCCAAGGACTGCATCGAGCGCATTGCCGAGCGGGCGCGCGAAGAAGGCGTGCAGTTCGACAGCGACGTCTCGCAGTTTTCCGAGCCTTACCTCGGCATTCTTGACGCGGCCAAGCGGCACGCGTGCGACGTCATCTTTATGGCATCGCACGGGCACCGCAGCTTGATGGGGCGACTGTTGATCGGCAACGAGACGCGCAAGGTGCTGACCTACGCAGACGTGCCGGTCGTCGTCTACCGCTGATCGCGCTTCTCGTTACATCGCGGCCAATTCCGGCATCGGCGCACCTTCGTTGCGTTCCGGCGGGAGTTCGGCCACACGCTGGGCTTCACGATCGGCGATCTGCTTGCGCTGCTCGGGCGTGAGCACCTGCATGACCTTGGCGCCGGCTTGCGCACGCAGTTGCGCTTCGCGCGCCACGGCGCGGCCCAGCGATTCGGTCAGGCTGCGCGCGCGCGCTTCGTCATACTGGCCCGAAGTCACCATCTGATGCAGATCGCGCCGGGCGTGCTCGATGGCCTTGCGCTGCTCGCGGGCTTCCGGCATCTGCGCATATTCGATGGCGAAGATCTTGTCACGCTGCGCTTCACTCAAGTCCAGGCCGCGCAGGAAAGGCGCGCCACCATGATGGGGGCCCATGCCATGCGGACCGCCTGGGCCCAATGCAGGGCCGGGCCCTCGCCCCATCATGCCGGGGCCATGCGGTGGTATCGACTGCATCGGCTGCATCGGTGAGAGCGGAGCAGCGCCCGGTGCGGCAGTCTGGGCCACCGCGGCACACGAAAGAACAAGCCCGGCAGCAGCAGCGGCCAGGCGGCGGGAAATCGCAGCGGTCATGATGAAGCTCCTGATAAGAACGTCGGCCGGACACGCCAGCCATACGCTTACTGTAGCCATCGACCCTGCAGAGAAAGTGGGCAAACCGTGGAGTTTTCTTGAACCTCAGGCGTCGAGCCGGTAACCGACGCCATAGACGGAATGGATCAGGTCGGTACCGGGGCTCACCTGCTCCATCTTGCGGCGCAGGTTCTTGATGTGGGTATCGACCGTGCGGTCGGTCACGATGCGGTGGTCGTCGTAGATCTGCTCGAGCAGGTGCGAGCGCGACAGAATGCGCCCCGGCGCAGCGGCCAGCGCCGCCAGCAGGCGGAACTCCACCGGCGTGAGGTCGAGGCGCTGCCCGCGCAGCGTGGCGGCATAGGCGGCACCGTCGATCTGCAAGGCGCTTTCCGGCACGCCGCCACCGCGCTGCACACGGCGCAGGATGGTCTTGATGCGCGCCACGAGTTCGCGCGGGCTGAAGGGCTTGCAGACGTAGTCGTCGGCCCCCAGTTCGAGGCCGAGCAGGCGATCGATTTCTTCCACGCGCGCCGTCACCATGACGATGGGCACCTCGCTAAAGGCACGCACCTCTCGGCAGATTTCCAGGCCGTCCTTGCCAGGCAGCATCAGGTCCAGCAGCACGAGTTCGGGCGCCGTCTCGCGAACGCGCTGCGTCGCGTGCGTGCCCTCTGCAAGCCACTCGGTCTCGTAGTGAGCGGCACGCAGATAGTCGGTCATCAATGCAGCCAGCTTGGGTTCGTCTTCAATGATCAGAATCATGGTCGGCTAGCGGATCAAGCACATCAAGAACAGGCAGGCGGATGGCGATCCACAGCCCGCCCAACGGCGAATGTCTGGCTTCAATCGTGCCTGCATGCGCGGCAACGATGGTCTGGCACAGGCTCAAGCCCAGGCCTGCCCCACCCTGCGCCCGGCTGCGTGAGGCGTCCACGCGGAACAGTCGGTCGAAGATGCGCGGCAGCATCGCCTCGGGCACGCCTGGCGCGCTGTCCTGCACATCAATCTGCTGCCAACCGCCTTCCTGATGGACATGCACGCGCAGCGTGCCGCCGGCGTCGGTATAGCGCAGGGTGTTTTCCAGCAGGTTCTGCATGACCTGCCGCAGGCGCTGCGCGTCGCCTTTGACCATCGTGGCATGCGACGGCGCGGCCGGCACGTCCAGTTGCAGCGCGATGCGCTTTTCCATCAGGCGCGGCGTGAAGCCCTGCACGGCGCTGCACACGGTATCGGCCAGGTCGAGCGGCTCCATGTGGAAGGCCAGCGCGCCCACGTCTGCCAGCGAGAGTTCATACAAGTCGTCGATGAGCTTGTTGAGCGTCGACACCTCCGCCTGCAACGACGCGAGCGAGGTGGCCGTCAGCGGGCGCACGCCGTCTTCCAGCGCTTCGAGTTCGCCGCGCAGCACGGCCAGCGGCGTGCGCAGTTCATGCGAAATATCGGCCGTGAGCTGGCGACGCATCTTCTGGTTGGTCTCCAGCGATGCGGCAAGGTGGTTGAAATCCGCCGCCAGCTCGCCGAGTTCATCGCGTGAATGGACGTCGACGCGGGTGGCGTAGTCGCCGTCGGCCATGCGGCGCGCGGCATCTGTCAGGCGACGCATCGGGGCCAACAGACCGCGTGCGAGCAGCACCGCCACCAGCGCCGCCAGCAGGACGGAGAGGCCTGCGATGATCCACGTGGCGCGCAACTGCTGCGCCTGGAAGGCCTGATCCGCACCCTCGGGCACGCGCATGCGCGGCGGCATGGCCAGCCAGCCGACGGTCTGGCCGTTGTGGCGGAGTTCCTTCCAACGCGCATTGGGCCCCAGCGGCGGCCCGTCGCCAATGATGACGCTGCGCTGGGCATCCAGCAGCCAGATCGGCGAATGAGGCGTCGGCGGCTCGCCGGGCCGGTGCGGCGGCATGCGGCCTGCGGTGGGCGGACCGGGCGGCGGCGCGTCTTTGTCCATGCCGGGCGGAATCGGATCGAAGCGATGGCCCGGCGGCAGCTCGAAGCGGTCGGCGCCCATGCCGTTGGCGCGTGCCCGGGCACCTTCACGGCGGAGCAGGCGGAACCACGCGATTCGATCGTCGCGCAGGAAATCCCAGCTGCCGTGCTGCGTGTACGCCGCCTCCACGACTTGCGCGAGCGAGGCCATGCGCTCAGCCTCGCGCGCATTCACGTAGTCGAGAAAGTTGGCGTCGAACCGCCAGCGCACCGCCGCGCCCATGGCGAGCGCAACGACGATGCTCAGCATGAACAACGCAACGAACAGCTTGGAGGTGATACCGAAAGACGGGCGCATGGATCAGTCAGGGGCTGCAGGTCGCCGCCGGCGGGAGCTTCCCGCGCTGCCCGGCAGCAGGCTCGGCCCCATCTTAGCGGGCGCGCTGCCGCAGAAAGCGCCAGCATACCAACCGCATGTGGGCAAAAAATGAGCGAAATGCGAAGAAAGCGTATGCTGCTGCCACGCTGCACACCCGTATTCGCGCACCCCCTGTCACAAGGAACTGCCCTTGCCCAGCCGGCCGGCCAACCTCGCGTTTTCGATGCATCGCTGCGCCATGCGCGGCGTGGAAGCCGTTGCCGCAGATTCCGGCCACACTTTCCCGCGCCATACGCACGGCCAGTTCGGCATCGGGATCATGGATCGCGGGGCGCAGAAATCCTTCAGCGGACGCGGCACCGTGGAAGCCGGTGCGGGCGACGTCATCACGGTCAACCCGTTTGAAGTGCACGATGGCACACCCATCGGCGATACCGGCCGCGCATGGCGCATGCTTTACCTCGACGCCGGCGTGGTCGCCGAGTTGGCAATGGATCTGCACCCCGGCCACCACGGCGACGCTGAATTTGACCGCCCGGTCATCCATGACGCCGATCTTGCACCACGCATGCGACTGCTGTTTGCGCAGATGACGGCGCCCGCCCCACAAAGCGATGCACTGCTGCGTGAGCAGCTGCTGCTGTCCGTCCTTGCAGACGCGCTATACGCCGCCCGCGACCGCACCAGCACCGACCCCGACGCAGCGCCCGACGCCATTCGCCTCGCCCGCACCCGCATCGATGACGACCCGGCGGCCGCCATCTCCCTGCTCGACCTCGCGCATGAGACAGGCCTGAGCCGCTTCCAGGTATTGCGTGGCTTTGCCCGCGTCACGGGTCTCACGCCTCACGCCTATCAGGTGCAGCGTCGCGTGGCCCTGGCACGCCGGCTCATCGCCCAAGGCCAGCCGTTGGCGGAAGTTGCCGCCGCCTGCGGCTTTGCCGATCAGAGCCACATGACGCGGCAGTTCGTCCGCAAGTACGGCGTGTCCCCGGGCATGGTGGCGGCGGCGCGGTAGCTGCATCCCACAGCCCCCCCTCCGCTGCAATTTCGTTCAAGACGCACGCATCGCGTAGGCCCATCCTGCGGCTTCCACCCACGCAGGGGATGCGCTATGTCCAAACGACTCGAAGGTTGTCTCTACCTCGCCCTGGCGATGGTGCTGGTCGGCAGCACCGTGGCGGCCAGCAAGATCATCGCGGCGGGCCTGCCGCCATTTACAGCGACAGCGTTGCGCTTTGCGATGGCGCTGCCGCTGTTCCTGCTCATCATGCGCATGACCCGCACGGGCTGGCCTGCGCTCGCACGCAGGGATTGGGCGCTGCTTTTCGTGCAGGCGGCTGCCGGCAGCGTGGGCTATACGACGCTCCTCATTTCGGGGCTGCAGCATACGTCGGCCGCGGATGCGGGCGTCATCATCGGCACGCTGCCGGTCATGTCGGCGTTGATCGCCATCGTGCTGCTGGGCGAACGGCCCGGCCGCGCGGTGCTGGGGGCGATCGCGCTTGCCACCGCCGGCGTGCTGGCCATCGCCCTGCAGCCACGCGGCGATGCAGCACATCCGCTGCTGGGCAATCTGATGGTGATGGGCGCCGTGGTGTGCGAGGGGCTCTTCATCCTGCTCAACAAGCGACTGCGCACGCCGGTGCCGCCGCTTGCGCTGTCGGCATTGATGAGCGCATTCGGCTTGCTGACGGCGCTGCTGCCCGCGCTGTGGGAGGCGCCGTGGCAGGTGCACGCATCGGCGCAGGCAACGCACGCGCTGATGGCGGTGGCGTATTACGCCATCGTGCCGACGGTCGGCGGTTTTGTGCTTTGGTATGCCGGGGCCGCACGCGTGAGCGGTGCGGAGGCATCGTTGTTCACCGCACTGGCGCCTGTGGCAGCGGTGGTCTTTGCTGCAGCGCTACTCGGCGAGGCGGTCAGCGCGCGCCAGGTCGGTGGCATTGCGTGCGTGCTGGCGGGTGTGCTCAGCCTTGGTTTGGCGCGTGCGCCACGGCCGGTCACATCAACGACGACTTAGGCTTCCGCCTCGGGCGTCGTCACGTCTTCCATGCGCTCGATGCGCACGCGCACGATGCGGCGGCTGCCGGCTTCCAGGATCACGAAGCGCAAGTCGTGGCGCACCAGCGTATCGCCCACTTCTGGCAGGCGGTCCCACTGGTTGAACAGGTAGCCGCCCAGGCTCGTGGCGCCGCCGCCTTCGTCGAGCAGCCACTCGACATGCAGGACATCTTCGAGCTGGCGCAGGTCGGCCTCGCCAGCCACTTCCCAGCAGCCATCGCTGACTTCCACCACGCCGGGGCGTTCGTCTTCATCGGGGAATTCACCGGCAATGGCCTCAAGCACGTCGATGGGCGTCACCACGCCTTGCACCACATCCAGCGGATCGGTCACCACCAGCATGCGCCCGCGCGCACGCTTGAGCTGATCCATCAGGCGGAGGATGCCGATGTTGTCGGACACCTTGAGCGCAGGCTTCACGCTGCGGTCTACGTCGATGGAGCCACGGGTGTCGAGATCGCCCATCAGGTCTTTGGCGCGCGCAACGCCCACCAGGTCATCCAGCCCGCCGCGGCAGACCGGAAACTGGTTGTGCGGCACGGCCAGCAGCAACTTGCGCGTCACGGCCGCATCGGCATCCAGGTCCACCCACGAGATATCGTGGCGCGGCGTCATGATCGAACGCACCGAACGCTCGGCCAGGTCGAGCACGCCGCTGACCATGCTCCGCTCTTCGGGGCGAAAGACGGTCTCGGGTACGGACTGGCCGGCATCGTGCGAGGCAGCCTCGTGCGATTCGGACTCGGCCGGCGCGCCACGGCGGTCGCCCAGCAGGCTCAGCACCGCGTCAGCGGTACGCTCGCGCAGCGGGCGGCGGCGCTCGTAGCGCACGGTATTGCGCTGAGCCATCTGGTTGAAGAATTCGATCAGGATCGAGAAGCCGATGGCTGCATACAGATAGCCCTTCGGAATATGAAAGCCCAGGCCCTCGGCCACGAGCGAGAAACCGATCATGAGCAGGAAGCTCAGGCACAACACCACCACCGTGCGATGCGCGTTGACGAAATTCGTCAACGGCCGTGAGGCAAACAGCATGGCGCCCATCGCAACCACCACGGCGGCCATCATCACCGGCAAGTCGTTAACCATGCCCACGGCGGTGATGACCGAGTCGATGGAGAACACTGCATCGAGAATCACCACCTGCGCGATCACGTTCCAGAACTTGCCATGACCGGTGCCGTGGCTTTCGTCCTGCGGCTGGCCGTCCAGACGTTCGTGCAGTTCGGACGTGGCCTTGAACAACAGGAAGAAGCCGCCCAGCAGCAGGATGATCGATCGGCCCGACAGATCGACCGGCCCCAGGGTGAGCAACGGCTTGGTCAGCCCAATCAGCCACGACATGGCAGCCAGCAACACCATGCGCATGAGCAAAGCCAGGCCGAGACCGATCATCCGCGCGCGATCGCGCAGCGCCGGGGGCAGCTTGTTGACGAGGATGGCAATGAAAACGAGGTTGTCGATGCCGAGAACAATCTCGAGCACCACCAGGGTAAACAGGCCAATCCAGATGGACGGGTCAGCAAGCCAGGTCATAGCGGGAAGTAGGAGACAGCAGAAAGACGATCCGCCGATGATAACCGCAGCGCACGCACGGCCTTGCGCGAATCCGTCGCAAGGTGTTGCAACAAACGGGCCGCGGGGCTTGGATTGCGAGGCTCAGCGCTGTGCGACGCGGCTGCCGCCTTGGCTGCCGGCTCGCGTCGCCCGCACGGGGCGATAGCCGTCGGTGAGCGTCTTCAGGAACGCAACGATGTCGCGCACGTCGGCCTCGGACAGCACAGGCTTGTCGCCCGGCTTGCCGCCAAACGGCGGCTCCATGTTGACGTTGCCGCGGTACTGGGGCGGCAGGTCGTCGAACTTGTCGACCGTGCCGTCTGGCTTGCGCGGATACCACTTCTGCGGCTGTGTGTCGCGCTGGGCGTAGAAGCGCACCGCGTCTTCCAGCGAATGGATGGCGCCGTTATGGAAGAAGGTCTTGCGCAGCGCCACGTTGCGCAGCGACGGCGTGCGGAAGCGGCCGCAATAGTCCGTGCGGTCTTTGAGATCTGTCCGGTCGGGGCCGCACAGGCCCAGGTCGAAGAAGTTCGGATCCGCATTGGCGGCCAGCGCGCGATTGCGTGGCACGCCCAACGCAATGTGGCCGAAATCGGTGAAAGCGGGGAACGCCCCATCCTGCTTGATCGCGCTCACATGGCACGACGCGCAATTGCCCTTGGCCGGATCGGCAAACGCCTGCAGGCCCCGCATCTCTTGCGCCGACAGCTTGACCTGCTTGCGCAAGAACGCGTCGTATTTGCTGTCGTACGGATAGAACTCGGAGGGCGTTTCCTGGAAGACCTCCAGTGCCATCAACGCGGCCCGGAAGGCGGTGTCTTCGTTGTCGAGGATGTCGTTGCCGAATACCTGGCGGAACGTCTGCGCGTGGCGGCCGTTGCGCAGCTTGCCCACGACGGTGGCCTGCGTGCCATTGGCCATCTCGTGGCCCGACAGCAGCGGGATGCGCGCCTGGTCGTGCGTGGACGATACACGGCCGTCCCAGGTGTAGCCGCCCGTCGGGCCCTGATCTTCCGAGTCGTTGCCGTCGTTCTCGTAGAAATGTTCGGTAAACGATGGCACGTTCTGCAGATAGCGCAATGACGGCGCGGCACGCACGCCCGTCTTGTTCATGCCAGTGCCGCCCAATTGCACCGACAGATCGTTTGGAGGGCCGTAGGCATGCGTCGGGCTATGGCAGCTGGCGCAGGCCTGCTTGCCCGAGGCAGACAGGGCTGGATCGAAGAACAGCGCCTTGCCAAGCGCCGCCATTGCAGGCACCGACGGACGCCGCGTAGCCATCATGGTGTAGAAGGCTTTTTCGTAGGCCGGGGCCGCTGCGGGCTTTGCGCGCGCCGCCGTCGATGGCGCCACCGCTGTCGCTGCCGAAGCCGCCACGGTCGCGGCATGGGCCGCAGGATCGCCCCGCCCGCACCCGCTCAACGCGACGACCACGCCGGCAAGCGCCGATACGGCGATCACGCGAAACGTTGCAGCGGGCAGTACACGGGACATTTTCGACAGGCGGGATTTTGGCAGCCTTGCAACTTAGCACGGCCGCCATGACACTTTGATGTCGTCAAACGTCTGTCACGTCAGCCCTTGGAGATGACCCGTGGTGGCAAATGTCTTCAAACGTTCGGTGGTCCCCCTGCTCATCCTGATGATGGTTATCACGCTGAACTGGAGCGAAATGCGCTCCACGCCTGCGTTTTCATCATCAACTTGTCACACACGAAGCACAGACTCCGGCTCGCTTTCGCCCCCCACACAACAATCCAGGGAAATCATGAGCCGAGCGTTCCGTCTTCTGCCGCTGACCGCATTGGTCGCGGCCAGCATGTCTGCCTGTGGTGGCAGTGATTCGAACAGCAGCGCGTCTGCGTCCACCTCGGGCGTGGTGACGGGCAGCTACTTCGAGCACGCCAAGGTCTGCATCGACACCAACAACAACGGCAAGTGCGATTCGGGTGAGGCCAGCACCTATACCGATGCCAATGGCGCGTACACGCTGCCGGGCACAGGCGCGATCACGGTGGAAATCGGTACGGACGCATTCCGCAACGACCCGGACACGGGCGCACACACGGCCATCACGCAGCCGCTGGTGTTCCGCGCGCCAGCCGGTGCGAATGCGGTCGTCAGCGCCATCTCGACTGAGCTGGCGAGCCTGATGGACAGCAACGGCGGCGACATCAACGCTGCCAAGACGGCCCTCGCCGCGCGCCTGGGCGTGACGATCGACAAGCTGCTGGAAGACCACAACAAGGAAACCGACGCCGGCACCAAGGCTGCGCTGCAGGCTGAAATCGAGCAGGCAATCGCGCTGATCGCCGATGCCGTCGCCAATGGCGGCGACTTCGGCAAGACCATCCGCGACGGCGTGGCCAAGCGCATGGCACTGACCAACAACGTCAAGACGATCGTGGTGATCTACGCAGAAAACCGCGGTTTCGACAACCTGTACGGCCTGTTCCCGGGCGCCAACGGCATCCCCGGCGTGAACCAGACTTCGACAGGCACCGCCGTTGCGCAGAAGGACTTTGACGGCTCAGTGCTGCCGACGCTCCCGCCGACCTGGGGTGGTGTGACCGCAGCCGGCCAGAGCGTGCAGATCACGCAAGCGTCCACGGCCAACATGCCGAACCAGATGTTCCAGATCGACAGCGCCTCGGGCTTCGGCAGCACGGGCACGGTGGTCGGCCAGAACGTCATCACGCGTGACCTCTGGCACCGCTTCTATCAGAACCAGATGCAGATCAACGGCGGCAAGAACGACAAGTTCGCCGCCTTTGCCGATGCCGGCGGCCTGACCATGGGCTACTACGACGGCAGCAAGATGGCCATGTGGAACATCGCCAAGCAATACACGCTGGCGGACAACTTCTTCATGGGCGCCTTCGGCGGTTCGTTCCTGAACCACCAATACCTGGTCTGCGCATGCGCTCCGATCTACCCGAACGCCGCCACCTCGCCGGCCAAGGGCAGTATCGCCAATGTCAAGACGAATGCAGACGGCAGCCCGACGCTCATCCCGGCGGCAAGCTCGGTGATGGCCGGTGCGCCGACCTCATACGCAGGCGCTGGCGACGATGGCAACCCCACGAAGGACGGCAGCCTGACGCCGGTCGACAGCAACGGCAACTCGTACGCCGTCAACACGATGCAGCCGCCGTACCAGCCGTCGGGCAACGCCGTGGCAAGCGGCAACGCAGCCTATGCTGACCCGACCAAGGCGTCGACGATGCCGACGCAGTCGACCACCAACATCGGTGACCTGCTGACCGCCCGTGGCGTGGACTGGGCCTGGTACGCCGGCGCCTGGAACGCGGCCATCGCCGACGCTCCGAACGCCACGCGCAGCGTGATCTACAGCGGCTCGATCCAGTTCCAGCCGCACCACCAGCCGTTCAACTACTTCAGCCGCTTCGACCCTGCCACCGCCACCGGCGCAGCCGAGCGTGCGGCCCACCTGCGCGACTACGACGCTGCCTTCCTGCAGGACGCAGCCGCAGGCAAGCTGCCCGCCGTCACGTTCTACAAGCCGCAAGGCAACCTGAACCAGCACCCGGGCTACGCCAACGTGGCCGACGGCGACGCGCACATCGCGAACGTGATCGCCCAGCTGCAGAAGAGCCCGCAGTGGAAGAACATGGTGATCGTCGTGACGTATGACGAAAACGGCGGTTTCTACGACCACGCAACGGTGCCGAAGGCCGACCGCTGGGGCCCGGGCACGCGTATCCCGGCGATCATCGTCTCGCCGTTTGCCAAGAAGGGTTTTGTTGACCACACCCAGTACGACACGGCTTCGGTGCTGCGCTTGATCACGCACCGCTTCGACCTGCCGACGCTGCCGGGTATCAAGCAACGTGACGCCGCGCTCGTCTCCAACGGCAACAAGCCGATGGGTGACCTGACCAACGCGCTGGATTTCACGCAGGCGCAGTAACGCTGCAACGCAGTCCTCGTGAAAAAGGCGGCCGGAGCAATCCGGGCCGCCTTTTTCTTCACCCGCTATTTGCCCTTCTTCTTGCCGGCAGGCTTTTCGCTTTCCAGCGTCTCCAGCCGCATCCCGACCTTGAGCGTCACCTGCCAATGCGCGATCTTGCCGTCGACGAGATGGCCACGCGTTTCCAGGACTTCGAACCAATCCAGATGGTTGAGCGTTTCGCTTGCCCGCGCGATGGCATTGCGTACCGCCGCATCGCTGGACTCGGGAGAAGAGCCGACCAGCTCGATCAACTTGTAGGTATGGGAACCCATATTGCCTCCTTATTGGCATGGTTGGAACGTCGGCAGGGGTGCCTGCATGGCGCGGTGTGCATGTGCTTGGTCGATGCGCGCGGCATGGCACTTACCAGAATGGCACCTGTCCCCCCGCCTTGATAGCCCGGATTTGCACGGGGCCGAAAATTCCTGGCAGTTAATTGCGTTTAACAAGCTGACAAATCTCGTCAACTGACCGACGCGCGACGTCAAACCTCCGTGCATGCCACGCGCCTGATCCCTGGCGATGTGCCACTTTTCGGGCGGTCGTACGCTGCGGCCGCGGCAAACCTGGCTGGTACGGAACCTGCGTTGCCGTGCATACCCGTGTCCCCCGAAGAGGAGGCGCCATGCGCCACCCCGAACAACAAGCATCCGCCTCGTACTCACAGCTGCCGGCCGTGCCGCCCGCGCCGCCGGCCTCGCACGATTCCGCCCGACTGCTCGCCGAGACCATCCCGTTCAATATTGAACGCGGCGGCCGAAGCATCGAGGCGACCTACTCGACCCGCAACGGCATCGTCACCGTCAAATACCGGGGCAAGACGCTCTCCACCTATTCGCCGCAGGGCGACGAGGCCAACTACAAGGCGGTCGCCCGCCAGCTGCTCAGTGTCATGCTGAGCATCTAAGCAATACCGCTCTGCCTCAATGCCGGGCTTTGGCTGTGCTGGGCGCGGGCCGGCCGAACTCGGCACGCAGCGCATCCTTGGCACGTTCGAGAATCCGGCGCCGCCCGGCGCTGAGATTGTGCCCAGCCCGATTGATATAAAACGTCAGCATTGACATGGCCGACTGGAATGCCGTCCCCTTGCGCCGCCGGCTGTGCTCGGCCGATGCCTTGAGCGAAGCCGCAATCCGCGCGGGACTGCGCGACTTGAAGATCTCCGGTTGGACGTCCAGTGCGTCGCTGGTCTCCATCACATGGTGCGACCACCGGCGGGACTTGGGCTTGGCCTCCGATTTGGCCTCCAATTTGGCCTGCGACGGTTTCGACCGGGTGCGATGCGTGGCCATGATGAAATCTCCTGTAACGATGTACCGGCAGTTCCGCAAGCCGCGTACCTGTGCGGGCCGCTGCAGAGAGCGGACTTCCGTTACGATGACGGTGGCTTCACGCCTTCTTTCCGCCCCCTTCATTGACCGCCGGGTTCCGGCGCATATCCAACGTGTCTGGCGACGCCGGTTTTTCCCCCGCTTCCTCTTCCGCATCTGCGCAAACGCTGTCGCACGCACCGTTCTCCTATCCCGCGTTCAGGCTCTTCTGGTGTGCCAGACTGTCCACCACGTTCGCGTATCAGATGTCCGGGGTGGCCGTCGGCTGGCAAATCTACGACCTGACGCGCAGCGCCTATGTGCTGGGGCTGGTCGGACTGGCGCAGTTTCTGCCGTCGGTGGTGCTGGTGCTGGCCTCCGGCCATATTGCGGACCACTACGACCGGCGGTACGTCGTGCGCGCCTGTCAGGCCATCGAGGCGCTGGTCGCGCTTGCGCTGGCCGTCATGGCCGCGAATGGGCATGCCGGCGTGCAGGCCATCTTCCTGTGTGTGGTGGTGATTGGCGCAATGCGCGCGTTCGAAACGCCGACGCTGCAAGCGCTGTTGCCGACGCTGGTGCCCCTGCAAGCATTGCCGCGGGCGGTGGCGCTGTCCAGTTCGGCCGGGCAGACCGGCGTCATTCTGGGGCCGGCGCTGGGTGGTCTTCTGTACTTGGCCGGCGCGCCCGTGGTGTATGCCACGGCAGCCGGGCTGTTTCTGCTCGCGCACGTGCTGCTGGCGCTGGTGCGGATGGAACGCGCAGCGCCCGTCAGCACGCCGGTGAGCCTCGAATCGCTGTTTGCCGGCATCGCGTTCATCAAGGGGCGGCCGGTGGTGCTGGGCGCCATCTCGCTCGATCTCTTTGCCGTGCTGCTCGGCGGCGCGACGGCGCTGTTGCCGATCTATGCGCGCGATATTCTCGGCACCGGCGCATGGGGGCTGGGGCTGCTGCGCTCGGCACCGGCGGTAGGGGCACTGGGCATGGCGCTGTTTCTGGCGCACCGTCCGCTGGATCGGCATGTTGGGCGGGTCATGTTTGCTGCCGTGGCGGTATTCGGGTTCGCGACGCTGGTGTTCGGGGTGTCGCGCTGGCTGCCGCTGTCGATGCTGGCGCTGGTGCTGTTGGGCGCTTCGGACATGATCAGTGTGGTGATCCGCACTTCGCTGGTGCAGCTCGATACGCCCGATGCCATGCGTGGGCGCGTGAGCGCCGTCAATTCCGTGTTCGTGGGCGCCTCCAACCAGTTGGGCGAGTTCGAATCGGGCATGCTGGCCGGATTGCTTGGGCCGGTGGCCTCGGTGGTGATTGGCGGCCTGGGCACCCTATTGGTGGTGGCCGCCTGGATGCGGCTGTTCCCCGCGCTGACGCAGCGCGACCGCATGCGCGATCCGCACCCGGAACCTGCCGGACACCCCTCGTCAGGGGGATAAACCCGTCAAGCCGCGCCGCTACTGGCCTGAGCAAGAATCCGGCGCTGTCTTGCAAGCATGTCAGCGAAACCCCGATGGCACCGCTGGCGAGCAATTCGTATCCTGAGTCACCTTTGGCCGCTTTGCTCTCTGCCCGGTGCTGCACCCGACTGTGACGTCCATTCCGCGCCCCTCGTCCCACCCGTCGGATACGCGTGCTGCCGATCCCGCCCGGCTGGCAGACCCAGGGCCGTTCAGCGCCAACGGGTTCAACGCTGCGCCGGCCATCCGCCCTTCGGCATGGCTGGTCGCGATTGGTGCGGCCGCAGTCGGAACGATCGGGTGCGTACTGCTCGAATCGGCGGTGGGTATCCATCTGCCGTTTTATCTCGCGTTTCCGGTGGTGACGATTGCCGCGTGGTATGGCGGCTTCTGGCCGGGCATGCTCGCCATCGTCTCTTATGCGGGGCTGTTCATGGCGCTGTCCGCCCTGCAAAGCTGGCCTGCCGCCGTGCCGCTTACGTCGGTCCAGTTGACGGTGTTTGGAATCGGCGCGCTGCTCATCTGCGCTCTGTGCGAGCAGTTGCGCCGCGCCCGCGCCGGGGCTGAACGTCGCGCGCGGGCCGAAACCTTGCAACGCCTGTCGCAGCAACGCCTGCTGGCCGCGCTGCAGGCCTCGCCCATTTCGCTCTACGACGTCGACAACACGATGCACTTCACGTGGGTGCACAACCCCGTGTTCGGCCTGCAGCCCGAGCAGTTGCTGGGACGGACGGTGCGCGAAGTGTTCGGCCGCCGCGCCGCGTCGCGCCTGACCGAAGCCGGCCAGCGCGTCATCGCAACCGGCACGCCTACGCGCGTGGAATTTGCGTTCCGGCGGCGCCATACGCAGCGCGTGGTCTACGACGTGGTCGTCATGCCGCTGCGCGATGACACCGGCGAGATCATCGGCCTGACAAACGCCGTGATCGACATCAGTGAGCGCCGCCAGGCCGAGGCTCGCCGCACGCAGCTGCTGGAAGCCGAATCCCGCGCCCGCGAAGAGGCCGAGCGCGCCAGCCGCCTGAAAGACGACTTCCTGGCGACCGTCAGCCACGAGTTGCGCACGCCGCTCAATGCGGTACTGGGCTGGGCGCAACTGCTGAGCATGCGTGCCTACGATGAAGCGATGTTCAAGCGCGGCATTGAAGCCATCGAGCGGAGCGCCCGCACGCAGGTCCATTTGATCGACGACTTGCTCGACATGTCGGCCATCCTGTCGGGCAAGGTCCCGCTGGAGGTTGGCCCCGTGGACCTGGCCGATGTGCTGGAACGCGCGCGCGAGACGATCGAGCCGATGGCGCGCCAGAAGAACATCACCATCGATACCGAATTCCTGCCCGTGCCGATGCTGCAAGGCGATGCCGGGCGCCTGAAGCAGGTGTTCTGGAACCTGCTGGCCAACGCCGTCAAGTTCACCCCCGAAGGCGGACACATCCGGCTGTCGGTGCACCCGTCGCCCGAGGGCGTGGTCGCGACCGTGCGCGATACCGGCATCGGCATCGAGCCGGCCTTCCTGCCGCATATCTTCGACCGCTTCCAGCAGGCTGACCTGTCCAACACGCGCCGCCACGGCGGTCTCGGCCTGGGGTTGGCGATTGCCAAGCAACTCGTCGAGCTGCATCACGGCCGTATCACTGCCGCAAGCAGCGGCGCAGACCGTGGCACCACCATGGCGGTGTCGTTGCCGCTGCACGCCGCCCAGCCGGGCGAGCAGGCGAACCGCACGCCGGGCCTGGTGGCAGGGACGGGCATGCCGACGTTGGACGGTATCCGCGTGCTGGCGGTGGATGACAACCCTGAATCGCTCGGCGTCATCGCGCTGATGTTGGAGCGTTACGGTGCCGAGGTGGTCACGGTATCCAGCGGAGCAGCCGCGCTCGATGCGCTGGAAGAAGCAGCCGCCAACGCCTATCCCTTCGACGCGCTGGTCAGCGACCTCGCCATGCCCGGCATGGACGGCATGCAGCTTGTGCGGGCCGTGCGTGAACGCGGTTTGACCGACCTGCCCGCCATCGCCGTGACGGCCTTTGCCGATCCGATACGGCTGAAGGCGGCGAAGGAAGCCGGTTACCAATCTGTCATCACCAAGCCGATCTTCCCGGGTGAGCTGGGCCACGTGCTGGCCGCCAATGTGCATCGCAAGACGGGGCCTGAAACGCTGGCATGACGCACGGGCAGCCATGCCTGGACGGAATGGTTGACCGAACAAAAATCATTGGCGCAGGCGATTGCGCGTCCGCATACTCATCAGCCTGTGCCGATCGGTGGGCATCTCTCCCCTAGCAGTAGCCAGCACCCGCTCGCTCGATCGGCCAGCTTGCCCTTCCCAATCAACCGTGCCCGCGGTTGCCTGCTGTATCCATAAGAACGCCGGAAACCTCCTGCCCCGTTTGGGCTGCGGTGGCATTCCAGGCGCAGAGAGGAGACTGCATCGCCATGCCCATCCGTTCCCTTCCCATTCTGCTGTCTGCCGTTGCACTCGGGTTTTCCGCGCAGGCCGTAGCCAAAGACGCGCCCACATCTGCCACCCAGACCATCGCCGTACCCGGCCTGTCAAAGCCCGCCGATATCCTCATCGACCGCTGGGGCGTGCCGCACATCTACGCCAAGAGCGAAGACGACGGCTTCTTCGCGCAAGGCTTCAATGCCGCGCGCGACCGCCTGTTCCAGATCGACCTCTGGCGCCGCCGGGGCCTGGGGCAGCTTTCGGAAGTGTTCGGCCCCGCCTATGTCGAACAGGATCGCGCAACGCGGCTGTTCCTCTATCGCGGTGACATGCAGGTCGAATGGAATCATTACAGCCCTGACGCGCAGCGCATTGCCACGCGCTTCGTCGCCGGCATCAACGCGTATGTCGACTGGCTGGCAAAGCATCCAGACCAGATGCCGTTCGAGTTCCGCAAGCTTAACTACGCACCCGCGCACTGGGCGCCCGAAGACGTGGTGCGCATCCGCAGCCACGGCCTGACGCGCAATCTGCAATCGGAAGTCGCACGGGCCAACGTGGCCTGCAAGGCCAACCTCGCCGACGACACCATCCGTTTCGGCCTGCAGCCCGCCTGGCAAACCCAGTTGCCCGAAGGCCTGGACCCATGCCTGCCGAAGGATCTGCTGAAAGTCTTCACACTGGCCACGCAAGGCGTGAAACTCACGCCGGAATCGCTCAAGGGGGTAGACGTCGACAGCACGCGCGTTGCGGCCGCAGCCAACCTCGAAGAGACGATGGAGGGCAGCAACAACTGGGTGATCGCACCGGGCAAGTCCACCACCGGCCGCGCCGTGATGGCCAACGATCCGCACCGCGCGTATTCGGCACCCAGCCTGCGCTACATCGCCCATATCAGCACACCCACGCTCGACATCATCGGCGCCGGAGAGCCCTCGCTGCCGGCCGTGTCGATCGGGCATAACGGGCATGTCGCGTTCGGCCTGACCATCTTCAACATCGACCAGGAAGATCTTTACGTCTACGAGCTGAACCCCGCCAACAACACCGAATACCGCTACAACGGCGGCTGGGAGCCCTTGAGCGTGCTGCACGAAACCGTGAAGGTGCGCGGCGGTGAACCCCGGCCCGTCGACCTGACCTTCACGCGCCACGGCCCCGTCATCTACATCGATGCCGAAAAGCACCGCGCGTATGCGGTGCGCTCCGCGTGGCTGTCGCCAGGCATGTCGCCGTATTTCGGCTCGGTCGGCTACATGCGTGCACGCAGCTTCGCGCAGTTCAAGCAATCGATGATGAACTGGGGCGCCCCCACCGAAAACCAGGTCTATGCCGACACGAAGGGCAACATCGGCTGGGTGCCGGGCGGCCTCGCCCCGATCCGCCCGAACTGGGACGGCCTGCTGCCGGTGCCCGGCGACGGCCGCTACGAATGGGCCGGTTTCTGGCGCGGCGATCAACTGCCCAGCAGCTACAACCCGAAGTCAGGCTACTTCACCTCGTCCAACGAGATGAACCTGCCGCCGGATTACCCGTACCGCGAGCGCAAACTCGGCTTTGAGTGGACCAATGGTTCGCGCCACGCTCGCATTGATGAAGTGCTGGCCAGGCTCGACAAGGTGTCGATCGAAGATTCGATGCGCCTGCAGAACGACATGGTGTCGATCCCGGCGCGCAGGCTGATGGCCCTGCTGGCGCCGCTGTCGTCCAACGACGCCGACACCCAAGCCGCGCTCAACCTGTTCAAGGGTTGGAACGCAACCATGCTGGCGGATTCTCCGCAGGCCGCGCTGCATGAGGTCTGGTTCACCCACCACCTGGGCCGCGCGTTCAAGAATGCCGTGCTTTCCAAGGCCGGCGCCGAGGCAATGGGCGCGCCCGACACCGACGTCATGCTCGACACGCTGGAACACCCGCAAGGCAGCGAACGCAAATTCGGCGAAGACCCGCAACAAGCCGCCGCCAAACGCGATGCCGTGCTGCGCGACAGCCTGAAGAATGCGTGGACCGACATGGTCAAGCGCCAGGGCCCGAATCCGCAAGCGTGGAACTGGGGCCAGCTGCACCACAACCTGAACGCCCATCCGTTCGCCGCCATCGTCGACGAGGCCACCCGCGCCAAGCTCAACGTCGGCCCCACGCCCGAAGGTGGTAGCCCCTACACGCCTAACCAATCGACGTATCGCACGAGCGATTTCCTGCAGACCAACGGCCCGTCGTTCCGCACGGTGGTTGACGTCGGCAACTGGGACAACTCCCGCGCCGTCAACCTCCCCGGCCAGTCCGGCAACCCCGACAGCCCGCACTACCGCGACCTGGCACCGCTGTGGCTCAAGGGCGAATACTTCCCGCTGCTGTATTCACGCAAGGCGGTAGAAGCCGCGACCGAGTCGCGCGTGCACCTGGTGCCGGGGAAGTAAGCACACGATGAGCAAAAAGAAAACGCCACCGCAAGTCACGCGGTGGCGTTTTTCTTTATCCAACCAGCCCACACCTGGGTACCAACACAGGCACACGACGGTTTGGCCGTACCCTGCCCTAGATGGCGCCTTGGATTTTTGTCGCGGGGAGGAAAAAGGAAGGAGCCCTGTTTGAGCGCAGCGAGTTTGGCTCCTTCCCCTCCCCGTGACACAAATCCAAGGAAGGGGTCGCCATCTCGGGCGCGCCTTTCTTTGCTTACTTTCTTTGGCAAGACAAAGAAAGTGAGTCAGCCCCGGCAGGGGATAAAACACCAGCGCACCAACAACATCCATTCAGGCAGTCTGCGTGGACGCCAACACCGCCCGCACCACCTCCGCCCGGGGAATCGGTGCCACAGCGCTATACCCCGTCGTAGAAATCGCAGCCGCCACATTGGCATACCGCGCCGCCTCTACCGGCGAATCTCCGGCAACAATCCGCGCCACAAACGACCCGCCGAAGCAATCGCCCGCGCCAGTCGCATCAATTGCATTGACCGTATGACGCGGCACCAGCGTACGGGACTCCGGTGTGGCCACGTAGCAGCCTTCCGCGCCCATCTTCAGCGCGACCAGCTTCACGCCCCAGCCGAGCAGCGTATCGACAATGCCGTCGCGGTCATGGCAATCGAGCAGCACAGTCACGTCATCCCAACTCGGCAGGCACAGATCGCACGTGCGCATCGCTTCCTGCATCACGGCACGGGCACGCGCCAGCGGCCACAGGCGCAAGCGCAGGTTGGTGTCGAACGAGACGAGCACACCCGCCGCCCGCGCATGCGCCATCGCTGCCAAACCCGCGTCGCATGCGGTGTCGCTGATCGCCAGGCTGATGCCCGACAGGTGAAACGCCTTGGCCGCCGCAATTGCCTGCAGCGGCAGTTGGGCGGTCTGGAAGCGGCTCGCGGCCGAGCCTGCGCGCAGATAGTCAAAGTGATGGCCACGCGCGTCGTGCGAAACGAAGTACACGCCCGTGGGCGCGTGCGTATCGGTATGCACGTAGGTGTGGTCCACGCCCTCGTCCTGCCACAGCGCGCGCAGCGCCTTGCCGAAGCGGTCGGCGCCCACCGCGCTGATGTAGCCCGTGCGTGCGCCCTGCCGTGCCGCGGCGATGCAGAAGTTCGACGTATCGCCGCCGAAACCGAAATTCCACGACGTGCTGCCGGGATCCGCCTGGTTGAACTCGATCAGCGCTTCGCCATAGGCGAGGATGTCTGCCATGGGCGGCCCCGCTCAGAAATAGGTCTGCACGACGTCAACCACGTTGTACGCATCGTCGACCACCGGAATCTGGCGCCACTTGTCGAACGTGAGGCACGGGTGCGAGATGTCGAAGGCGATCATGTCGCCGACCTTGATGTCGTCGCCGGGGGCGATCTTCAGGTAGGCGTGCTGATCCATCATGCCGGTGACTTCCCAGTGCGCCGGCGTAGCCGACGGCGTAGCCGACGGCGTCTTGTCGCCCGGCCGGAAATGCAGCACAGGCAGCGGCAGGCCGGCGTCGAATGCAGCATCACGCTTGCCCATTGCGATGATGGCGCGCTCAGCTTCCGGCACCGATTGCACATAGGCCCAGAGCTGGAGCGCCGGCAGCAGGCTCGAACGCATCTTGTGCGCGATCGGGTTGTTGGCGTCGATACGGGCCTGCGCCGCGCGGTAGATGCCGACATCGTGCGTCAGGTAGCAGCCCGGGCGCAGCACGACATCCAGCGGCTGGCCGATATTGGCCTTGGCGAACTCTTCGGCCACCACGTCGTACCAGGCCGAACCCGCGCCAGTCAGCACGGCTGGCGTGCGCTGCAGGCGCCCGCCCTTTGCAAGGTCACCCATCACCTTGACCGCGCGCTGCAGGAAGCTGCGGATATCCGTTTCTTCCTTGATCACGCCTTCATAGACTTCGACACCTGCCAGCTTGACGGCACCATCGGCACGCGTGAGCGCATCGAGCACCGATTGCAGTTGCGCATCGTCGCGCACGCCCGTGCGGCCGCCTTGCACTCCCAGTTCGATCAGCACCTGGATCGGGCACCCCGCCTTACCGAAGAAGGCTGCAAGCTGATCGACCTGATCCGCTGCATCCACCAAGCAGAAAAACTCGAACGTCGGATCGGCCAGCAACTCGGCGAGGATCGCCATGTTGCGCTTGCCGACCAGCTGGTTGGCCATCAGCACGCGACGCACGCCGTGGGCATACGCAATGCGCGTCTGGTGCGCCGTTGCCAGCGTGATGCCCCACGCACCGCCAGCCAACTGGCGTTGGAACAGGCGCGGCGCCATCGTCGTCTTGCCATGCGGTGCAAGCTTGGCGCCGTATTCGCTCACGAAGCGCTGCATCCACGCCAGGTTGTGTTCCACGCGGGATTGCGAGAGCACGGCTGCGGGCAGGTTCAAGTCTTCGTTCAACACATTCCAGCGCTGGGCAGCAATCTGCTCTGGCGCGCATGCGGCTTCCAACGCACCCAAGCCCTTGTCGAGCGGGTTGACGGCAGCGTTGGCGTCTCCTTGGTACTTTGTATCACTCATGGGAATCGACTCGTGTTCCTTTGGGGGTAAACATCGGGTTGACACAATGATAGCGGCGAAACTATTCTCCGGGCCAGCCTGTTACAAAGTACCAAAGCACTCTCAAAGCCGCTATCCGGACGACTACCGGGGGCCAGAATGCGAGACCCTAAGCCCGACCCGATGCGTGAACCGATGGACATCGTGACCCGACTCTCCCAGCGTGCCGCTGAACTGCGCCCCGCCGAGCAGAAGGTCGCGCAAACCGTCCTGAGCGACATTGCAGAAGCTGCGGCCGGCAGCATCCAGACGCTCGCGGAGCGTGCCGGCGTGAGCGAGGCAAGCGTCACCCGTTTCGCCAAGGCGATGGGCTGCCGCGACGTGCGCGAGCTCAAGCTCAAACTAGCGCAGGCAGCCGCAGTCGGCCAGCGCTTTCTGGATGGCGGCGCGGACCGCCCCCCATCCAGCGCAGACGGCATCCTGGCCGACATCAGCAACGTGCTGGAGGCCAATCGCGCCCTGGTGCAGCCGGAGGCATTCCGCGCCGCGGCGGTCGCACTGGTGGCGGCGCGCATGATTGCCGTGTTCGGCATGGGCGGCGGCTCGACCACCATGGCCGACGAAATGCGCTACCGGCTCGCCCGCCTGGGACGGCCGGTCACCACCTATCATGATTCGATGCTGCAGCGGATGGTCGCGGCCACGCTCAGTCCGGACGATGTGGTGGTCGTGTTTTCCGTGACCGGCCACGTGCCGGAGGTGATCGACAGCGTGACCATCGCGCGCGAGTACGGCGCCCGGATCGTCGCCATCACGGCCAAGGGCTCGCCCCTGGCGGCGCTGGCCGATGTCTTGCTGCCGATCCAGGCCATGGAAACCGATTTCATCTTCAAGCCGTCGTCATCGCGCTACGCCATGATGATGATGATCGACCTGCTGGCCACCGAGGTCGCGCTGCAGCAGTCCGATCGCAGCAAAGAGCTTTTACGGCGCATCAAGTACGTGCTCGATGCGCATCGCGGCGGCGGCAATCGCCAGCCGCTCGGAGATTGACATGCAGCAGTACGACACCGTCATCCGTCAGGTCCGCATTGTCGACGGCAGCGGCCACGACCCCGAGGCCACGCTGTTCGACGTGGCCATTACCGACGGCCGCATCACCGCCATTGCCACATCCGACTCCACCGCCTGGCTGGGGAACGAGGAAATCGCCGGCGACGGCCGCGCCCTTGCCCCGGGCTTCATCGACGTGCATACGCACGACGACACCAACGTGATCCGCACGCCCGACATGCTGTGCAAGGTGTCGCAGGGCATTACGACTGTGATCGTGGGCAACTGCGGCATCAGCGCGTCGCCCGCAACGCTCAAGGGCGACCCGCCCGATCCGATGAACCTGCTGGGGCCTGCCAGCGCGTTTGCGTACCCGACCTTCGCCTCGTACGTGAACGCCGTCGAACGCGCGCAACCGGCTGTGAACGTTGCCGCGCTGGTCGGGCACACGGCACTGCGCAATAACCATCTGGACCGTCTCGACCGCCCCGCCACCGCTGGCGAGGTTGAAGGCATGCGCGCGCAGTTGCGCGAGGCGCTTGCCCACGGCGCGCTCGGCCTGTCGACAGGTCTGGCCTACGCCAACGCCTTTGCGTCGACCACCGAAGAAGTGATGGGCCTGGCGGAGCCGCTGGCCGAAGCTGGCGCGATCTACACGACGCATCTGCGTACAGAATTTGCGGCGATTCTCGATGCGATGGACGAGGCGTACCGCGTCGGCAAACATGCGCGCGTGCCGGTCGTGATCTCACACCTGAAATGCGCGGGCGCTGCAAACTGGGGCCGCGCGGGCGAGGTGCTGGAATCCATCGAAGGTGCACAGCGCTATCAGCCGGTGGGTTGCGACTGCTACCCATACACCGCAAGCTCGTCCACGTTGGACCTCAAGCAGGTGACGGACGAATTCGACATCTTCATCACGTGGTCGGAGCCGGAAGCGGGCATGGCCGGACAGACGCTCAAGGAAATTGCTGCCGCGTGGGGCACCGACCTGATGGACGCGGCGCGCCGCCTGCAGCCGGCGGGCGCTGTCTACCACAACATGTCGGCGCAAGACCTGGACCGCATCATCACGCACCCCGCTACCGTCATCGGCTCCGACGGCCTGCCGAACGATCCGAAACCGCACCCGCGTCTTTGGGGCGCCTTCCCGCGCGTGCTGGGCTACTACAGCCGGGAACGCAAGCTGCTGTCGCTGGCAGCGGCCGTGCGCAAGATGACGGGCCAGTCCGCCGAGCGCTTCGGCCTGACCGAACGCGGCCTGGTGCGCGAGGGCTACTGGGCCGATCTCGTACTGTTCGACCCCGAAACCGTACGCGATGTCGCCACCTTTACCGACCCGCAGCAACCGGCGACGGGCATTGCGGCGGTGTGGGTGAACGGCCATCTGTCGTATCAGGGCGGCGCCGCGCAGCCCGCCGTGCGAACACCCGGCGCGGGTCGCTTCCTCAAGCGCGGCCCGCGTGCGCCTGCAACGGCGTGCACCGAAACTCACTGAATCCAAGTTTTGCTTGCAAGTTTGAAAGAAGGAACGTAGCGATGACGATTACCCGAATTGGCGTTGAAGGCGGCACCGGCACCGGTGGCCAGCACCTCCCTTTTGCCCGTGCAGCAGGCGCAGACGGCTGGCTGTTCGTGTCGGGCCAGACGCCCATGGTGAATGGCGAGGTGGTCGGCAACGGCATCGTCGAGCAATCGCACCAGACCATCAAGAACCTGCTGGCGATCCTGGCCGAAGCGGGCTACGGGCCGGAGCACGTCGTGCGCTGCGGCGTGTGGCTGGATGATCCGCGCGACTTCCAGTCGTTCAACAAGGTGTTCAAGGAGTACTTCGGCGCCAACCCGCCCGCGCGCGCCTGCGTGGTGTCGAGCATGGTCATCGACTGCAAGGTCGAAGTCGATTGCGTGGCCTACAAGAAGCCGTAATCCGCATTTTCATAAGGGCGCCCTGCACGACGGGGCGCTCAGACAACAAGAGCCGTGAATATCCCTGAGGAGGAAACCCGATGGTCCCGATGCAAGGCAACTCGCTACTGCTGACCGCCGCGCTGGCGGTGGTCGCACTGATCTACCTGATTGCTGTCCAGAAACTGAACCCGTTCGTTACGCTGATCGTCGTCTCGCTTGTGCTGGGCGTGGTGGTTGGCATGCCGATGGGCAATATCGTCAAGGCATTTGAAACCGGGGTGGGCAACACGCTCGGCCACATCGCCCTGGTGGTGGGCCTCGGGACGATGCTCGGCAAGATGATGGCGGAATCAGGCGGGGCCGAGCGCATCGCCAAAACGCTCATCAGTGCCTTTGGCGAGAAAAACGCGCACTGGGCCATGATGGTCGTGGCGTTCATCATCGGCTTGCCGGTGTTTTTCGAAGTCGGCTTCGTGCTGCTGATCCCGATTGCCTTCAACGTGGCCAAGCGCACGGGCACGCCGATCCTGCTGGTGGGCCTGCCGATGGTGGCCGGTCTGTCGGTCGTGCATGGCCTGATCCCGCCGCATCCGGCCGCGCTGCTGGCGGTGACGGCATACCAGGCAGACATCGGCAAGACCATCATGTATGCGCTGATCGTCGGCCTGCCGACCGCCATCCTGGCTGGTCCGCTGTGGGCCATGCTGGTTTCGCGCTACGTCAAGCCGGACGAAAACAACCCGCTGGCCGCGCAGTTTGTTGAAGCCGACCAGAAGCGCGAGCTGCCGGGCTTTGGCGTGACGCTGTTCACGATCCTGCTGCCGGTGGTGCTGATGCTGATCGGCAGCTGGGCCGACCTGATCGTCCCGCCCAAGACGCTGGCAAACGACATCCTGAAGCTGGCCGGCAACTCGGTGATGGCCCTGCTGATTGCCGCCATCGTGAGCTTCTACACGTTCGGCAAGGCACGCGGCTTCAATCGCGACACCATCCTCAAGTTCACCAACGAGTGTCTGGCCCCGATCGCCACGATCACGCTGGTGGTGGGCGCGGGCGGCGGCTTCGGCCAGATCCTGCGTGATTCGGGGGTGTCGAAGGCCATCGTGGCCGTCGCCACCGATGCACATCTGTCGCCGCTGCTGCTGGGCTGGGTGGTGGCCGTGCTGATCCGCATCGCAACGGGTTCGGCCACGGTGGCCATGACGACCGCCCGCGGTATCGTCGCCCCAATCGCCGCAGCGTCAGGCGCCGCCGTCAAGCCGGAGCTGATGGTGCTGGCCACGGGTGCCGGTTCCCTGATCCTGTCGCACGTGAACGACGGCGGCTTCTGGCTGGTGAAGGAGTACTTCAACCTGACCGTGCCGCAAACCTTCAAGACGTGGACGGTGCTGGAGACCATCATCTCGATCGTTGCGCTGCTGCTTACGCTGGCGCTGGCGACCGTTGTTTAAGCTTGTTCCGTTGAAGTTGATCTAGGAGAACGTTGTGGGTATCGATTCCGTCGTCAAGGCCGGCCCGGTCATCCCGGTGCTGCAGTTCCAATCTGTCGATGAAGGCGTCAAGGTGTGCCGCGCGCTGTACGAGGGCGGTATCCGCACGTTCGAGATCACGATGCGCACGCCGGTGGCGCTGGATGTGATTGGTGCGGTAGTGAATGACCTGGGCAGCGACGCCATCGTCGGCGCCGGCACGCTCACGCGGCCGGAGCATTTCCAGCAGGCGAAGGATGCCGGTGCGGTGTTCGCGGTATCGCCTGGCATTACGCCGATGTTGGCCGTGGCACAGGCGAAGACCGAGCTGGATTGGCTGCCCGGCATCGCCACGCCGTCCGAGCTGATCCTGGCGCTGGAGTTCGGCCTGACGACGCTCAAGTTCTTCCCGGCCGAAGCGGCGGGCGGCATCCCGATGCTCAAGTCGATCTACGGGCCGTTCGGCGATGTGCGTTTCTGCCCGACCGGCGGCATCACGCCGCAAAGCGCGCCAGACTACCTCGCGCTGCCCAACGTGGTGTGCGTGGGCGGCTCGTGGATGGTGCCCAAGGACAAGGTCGCTGCCGGCGACTGGGCAGGCATCACGGCGCTCGCCAAGGAAGCGGCCGCGCTCAAGCGGTAATCAGCGTCACCTCTCTCGCGCGGCCGGCTGGTCCGTCAGACGAAGCTGACCGCGCGCTCCATCTGCTCCCGATATTGAACGATATCTTCGATGGTCAGCACCGGCAGGTTGTGCTGATCGGCGAAGCGCACCGCGTCGTCGCGGCGCGCCATGGTGCCGTCGGGCAGCATCAGTTCGCATAGCACGGCGGCCGGCGGCAAGCCCGCCAGACGTGCCAGGTCGACCGAGCCTTCGGTATGCCCGCGCCGCGCCAATACTCCACCCTCCTTCGCCACCAGCGGAAATACGTGCCCCGGGCTGACGACCGATTGCGTATCGGCATCTGCCGCGATGGCTGCGCGGATGGTCGTGATGCGGTCCGCCGCAGATACGCCGGTACTCACGCCCGTGCGTGCCTCGATCGACACCGTGAACGCCGTGCCGTACTGGCTGCGGTTGTCTTCCACCATCGGGCGCAGGCCCAGCGACGCACTCTTCTCCGCCGTCAGGCACAGGCAGACGATGCCGCTGCACTCGCGAATGAGCATGGCCATGCTGGCCTGCGTGAGCTTGTCGGCGGCGACGATGAGGTCGGCCTCGTTTTCGCGATCGGCATCGTCGAGCACGACAACGGGCACGCCAAGCCGCACCGCGTCGAGGGCGGCGGCCATGCGCGCAGGCATGTCGGCCGGATCGAAGCGGGCTTCGATGGCGTCAAACGCCACATTCGCGGCAGGCAATGCGGGTGGGTGAACTGCTGGGGATTGCTGAGTGGACAACATGGAAACGCTCCTCGCAAGATTGGCGACAAGACGTTCCAGGGCAAGCAGACAAACACGCGCGAGCCATGCAGCGGCGCAGCCCGGCACAAAACCAGGCGCGCTCCTGTAGCACGCGCGTGTTGTTCCGCACATCTTCTTCCATCCGGACTCTGACCGTCGGCCCCGGCATCTCACCGGATCTGCTGACCCTCCCATGCAGGCGCATGCAAGGCGCTCGCGGGCTCGCGGACACACGGTCCGCATACCGCCGGTGGGGAATTTCACCCCGCCCTGAAGACGTACTGAACCGGCAGGATCGCCGGCAAGCGCAATGCTACCGCAACAAGTTGCAACGATTCGACCCTACTGACGGGTCGGGCAAAGCGCTCTCCAGGCTTCGCGATGGCTCTGCCCCTCATGCACGGCATGAATATCAACGCTGATCCAGCATCGACTAGAATCCTAGCCTTTCCGACCGTGCCAGCGAAGTTCACCCCCAGCATGGAATCCCGCCTCTCTTCTTCCCGCCGCTCGCCATGGATGGTGTTGCTCGTTGTCGCGCTCATCGGCGTGTTCCTTGCGCTGTGGACGGACGACCTGTTCCAGCGGTCCACCCTGTTCCGACCCGATGAAGGCCGCTATGCGGAGATCCCACGCGAGATGGTGGTCTCTGGCGACTGGGTAACGCCGCGCCTGAACGATCTCAAGTACTTCGAAAAGCCGCCTCTGCAATACTGGACGACCGCTGCCACGTTCGAGGCATTTGGAGTCAACGCCTGGGGCGCGCGCCTGTGGCCGGTTCTGTTCGGGCTGGGTGGCATCCTGATGACGGCATGGACGCTGGCGGTCTATCGGGGTGGGCGCACGGCGGCGACCGGCGCGGCGATTCTGGCGTCGTCGCTGCTGTATCTGCTGTTCGGGCAGGTCATCACGCTCGACATGGGCGTGGGCTTTTTCCTGACTGTGGGTGCGTGCGGTTTTGCGCTGGCGCAGCGGTCGGGCGCATCGCGTGGCGGACGGCTCGCCTGGATGCTCGTGGTGTGGTTGGCGCTCGCAGGCGCGACGCTCACCAAGGGATTGATCGGGCTGGTCGTGCCCGGCTTGATCGGTGTGGCGTATCTGCTGATGACGCGCGACTGGGCGCTGATCCGCCGCATGCATTGGCTGCCGGGCCTGGCGCTGTACCTGATCGCGACGGTGCCGTGGTTCGTGATCGTGCAGCAGCGCAACCCAGAGTTCTTCAACTTTTTCTTCATCCACGAGCATTTTCAGCGCTTCCTCACCAACGAGCACCATCGCAGCGGCAAATGGTGGTACTTCATCGCGGTGGGCGCGGCCGGGTTGCTGCCATGGACACCCCTTCTGTTTGCAGCCATCGGACGGCGGATTGGTCGCGTGGCCGATCTCTTTGTCGGCACGCGGCAGTTTGACTTGATGCGCTGGTCGATTGCCTGGGCGGCGATGATCTTCCTGTTCTTTTCGGTATCCAGTTCGAAGCTGCCCGGCTACATCGTGCCGGCCTTCCCCGCGCTGGCGATTGTGCTGGCCCTGGCGCTGGAGAAAATGCCGACGCGCGCGGTTGCGTGGTCGCTGGGCGTCAATCTGCTGATCGCCATTGGGCTGTGGTTTGCCGTGCCGGTCATCGGCGCCAAGGCCGGCGCGAAGATGCCTGCCGAACAGGTTGCCGTGGCCATGCCTGCGTTGCGTCAGGTGATGGCCATGCTGGCCGTCGGCACGCTCGCTGCACTCGTGGCGCTGCGTTGGCAGAGGCGCACCGTGGCCGTGGTCGTCCTGTCGATCTCGGCCCTGTTCTGCTGGGACCGCGTGCTCAACGCGAGCGAGATCTTCCGCGATGCGTTGTCTGCGCGGGATGTCATCGAAAAGACGCTGAATGCGACGGGGCCAATTCCGCCCGAGACGCCGTTCTACTCCGTCGAGTGGCTGGACCAAACGGCCATCTATTACCTTGGTCGACCGATGACACTGGTGTCGGGCTTTGACGAACTCGAAATGGGCGCCGGGCTTGAACCGAGCAAGGTCGTTGCTACCACGGCCGAATGGATTCGGCGCTGGACCGATGGGCCGCCCGCCTACGCCTTCATGCGCCGCACGACATGGCAGAACCTGCAAGCTGCCGGCGTGCCGATGCGGCTCGTGGCCGAATCCGCCGACAAGGTGGTGGTGGCGCGGCGGTAAAGCATCGCCACACGAATCGCTCCTCCCAACAAGACGGGCCGCAACATCTGCGGCCCTTTTCGTTACCTGCAGCGGCTGCCGTCACTTACCACGTGCAACTGCCGCGCAGGAACGCCCATTCTTCGCATTCGTCTCCGCCGGGGCTTACGCAGGTTCCCACCTCGGCGCCATTGGCACGTGTGGAAAACTCAAGCTGACCGCCCCGCTGGAGGCAATACGTGGATGCCGGGTTCGCCATACCCGGTATTGCGCGGGGGGGTTCGGTGTCGGCGGCAGCCGGTGCCGCGTAGGCCGGCGGCTGGCTTGCCGCCGGCTGCATGGCAGGCGACGGTGGCAGCGGGGTAGCCGGCGCGGGTGCGGGCCTCGGCGGCGGGGGTGCGGGTTGGATGATCGTGCGCGGCGGCTCCCACGGAGGCATCGGCGACGAGCAAGCCGCCAGACCCATCGCCAACAAACACGCGGCAACGGCGGCGGTCACGCGGGCCTGGCCAGCATCCTTGACGAGACAGACAGCGCGTTTCATGCGTTTCCTCCCGGAGTTCTGGTGAGCGCACGCAACAAGCGTGCTTGCCTCGCCTAGGATAGCTTACGCAAACGCACGCCCGTATGTCAGTCGGACGATCGGGCGATCAGGCCGCCGCGGTCGAGACCGGAAACCGCATGGTGATCCGAAAACCTGGCGCCGACGCGTCCGCCGCTGTCGGCCCGACTGCGAGATCGCCGCCCAGGTGACGCACCAACCGATCGACAATGGCCAGGCCGAGCCCGCAGTGCGCATTGCCGCCGCGCGCCGGGTCCAGGCGCACGAACGGCCGCATGACGCGGTCAAAATCGGCGGCGGGGATGCCCATGCCGTGATCTTCCACCGTCAGCGTATAGCTGGCGTCGTCCACGGCGGTGCGCACGTTGACAGGCTCCGCGCCATACGCGAACGCATTGTCGAGCAGATTGACGACAATGCGCTCCAGATGCGTCGGCTTAAGGCGGAAGCCGTCCCCGGCATGCAGATCGAGCGCGACATGCTTGCCGTGCTCGGCAAAGGGCTGCACCAGGCCGCGCAGATGGCGGTCGACCGACACCTCGCGCGCCTCGCCGTCGCCGCTTTGCGCGTAGGCCAGAAACTGCTCGACGATCGCCGACATGGATTCGACGTCGCGCTCGATACCGGCGCCGGCTTTCTGGTCGGCCAGCATTTCGGCACGCAGGCGCAGGCGCGAGAGCGGCGTCTTCAGGTCGTGCGCAATGCCGGCAAGCATGGTATTGCGCTCTTCGTCGGTAGCCGACAGGTCAGCAGCCATATGGTTGAACTGCTCGGTCAACTGGCGAAGCTCGTAGGGGCCGCGCTCCTTGAGCGGGGGCACGTAACGGCGCCTGGCGAGCGCGCCGGCAGCATCGGCCAGTTCGCGCACGGGGCGCTGGATCTGCCACGCCGCAAACAGCGAAAACGCAATGGCGATCGCCAGCACCACCATCACGCCAGGCACGACGGCCGAGATGGTGGGCGGCGCATGCACCCACACCAGCGGCATGGCAATCCACTTGCTCCGCTGCGGAAAGCGCACAAACACGCGGGGCGTAGGGCCCGCTTCCAATCGCAACTGCGTGTCGGAAGGCAAGCGGCGCGCAAGTTGACGCACCAGCTCCGCAGACTTGTCGGATGCCGACGACGCATCGCCTGCGGGCGGGTCGGCGGTTTCGCTCACGAGGTCCGGCAGCTTGACCTTCAAATGACCGTCCATCGCTGCCTGGAAGGCCTGCAGCTGGAACGCCATCTGGTCTACCGACGCCTGGAACTGCCGCTCCCGGCGTTCTGTACGCAGCACGCCCAGCCAAGAGAAATGGCTGAGCACGAGCACCACCACGATCAAACCGGCCAACCGGCCGAACAGCGTGTCGAATCTGGGGCGGACCTTATTGAACTTCATTGAACTCTTCCCGCTCGTCCGGCACGAAGGTGTAGCCGCGGCCGCGCACGGTCTGGATATAGCGGGGGCGCTGGGCGTCCTCGTCGAGCACGCGACGCAGGCGCCAGATCTGCACGTCGATGCCCCGGTCGGACACGCCGCTGCCCGGCCCGTACATCAACTCGACGATGTGCTCGCGCGTGAGCACCTGCATCGCGTGACCGATCAGCAGCTTGAGCAATGCGAACTCGGTATCGCTGATGGCGAGCGCGCTGTCGCCACGAAACAGCGTGCGCATGCGGAAGTTGAGCTTGAACGGCCCGAAGCTGAAGCTGTCGCGGTCTTCCGGTGCGGAGGCCGGCACGGCCAGGCGTCGGCGCAGCACGGCGTTGATGCGCGCAAGCAGCTCGCGTGGCGAAAACGGCTTGCCGAGGTAGTCGTCGGCGCCGATTTCCAGGCCGATGATGCGGTCGATCTCGTCGCTGCGGGCGGTGAGCAGGATGACCGGCACGTCGTCGTTGCGGGCGCGCAGGTCACGCAGGGCCGACAGGCCATCTACCTTGGGCATCATCAAATCGAGGACGACCAGCGCGGGGCGCTCGCGCTCGAGCCGGGCGGCCAGGCCATCGCCGTCATGCAGCACGGAAACGGCAAAGCCCTGCTGGGTCAGGTATTCGCGCAGGAGGTCGCGCAGTTCGACGTCGTCATCGACGACCAGGATCTTGGTGCCGCTCATCTGTCTGGTGGAGTGTCTGGTACACGCAGGAAGGTGTGCTCATGATAGCGAATGTGGCCATCACGAATCCGGCGCGCTTTCACCATATTGTTTCTCCCGGTAACACCGCAACGGGTTTGTAATCTCACGTAATAGAACCTGCTGCGTCACTAATTCTGCGCAAAGACGTTGCCTTTAAGCTGCGGTCTCACTGGCACGGCCGCCCGCTATGATGTGCGCTCGTCCCCATATTGCTAAGAACAGGAACGCCAAATATGTCCGATCCCAAGGACCAGAAGCCCGGTCAGTTTGATGACGCCGGTCGCCGTCAATACGACGGGAACGAGACGCCCCACGAGGTGTCTCCGACGCTGCTGCCGCCCCCGCGCGAGGGCGGCAAGCGCCGTCGCTGGGGCATCTGGTTGGTGATCGTTCTCCTGGTGCTGATCGGCTATGCGGTCTATCACGCGAAATATCGCAATGCCGGTGGCCCGGGCAGCTCAGGCGGCCCCGGCGGGCGCGGCGCGTCCATGGCCAACAAGCCCATGCCGGTGATGGTCGGCACGGCCGTCAAGGGCGACATCAACGTGGTCCTGTCAGCGCTCGGCAACGTGACCCCGGTCAACAACGTGACGGTCAAGACACGCGTGGACGGCCAGCTCGTGCGCCTGGCGTTTACCGAAGGCCAGACCGTCAAGGCCGGCGACCTGCTGGCCGAGGTCGACCCGCGCACCTATCAGGCACAGCTCGCCCAGGCGGAAGGTCAGCTTGCGCGCGATCAGGCGCTGCTGCAGAACGCGAAGCTCGACCTGCAGCGCTATCAGACGCTGCTCTCGCAGGATTCGATCTCCAAGCAGCAGGTGGATACGCAGGCCGCGCTCGTGCGCCAATACGACGGCACGGTCAAGCTGGACCAGGGCAACGTTGACAACGCGCGCGTGCAGCTCTCCTATACGCGCATCACCGCCCCGGTATCTGGCCGGGTTGGCCTGCGCCAGGTCGATCCGGGCAACATCGTGCATGCGTCCGACACCAACGGCATCGTCGTCATCACGCAGATCGACCCGATCACCGTCATCTATTCCATTCCCGAAGACAACCTGCCCAAGGTCATGCCGCGCCTGCAGTCGGGCGACAAGCTTCCGGTGGAAGCGTGGGACCGCAGCCAGACCACGCAACTCGCGCGTGGCGTGCTGATGACGGTGGACAACACCATCGACAACACCACCGGCACGGTCAAGCTGCGCGCGCAGTTCCCGAACCAGAACGCGATGCTGTTTCCCAATCAGTTCGTGAACGTTCGCATGCGGGTCGATACGCTGCGCGACGTGGTGATCGTGCCGGGTGCCGCCATCCAGCGCGGCACGCAGGGCACCTTCGTCTACGTGGTGGGCGACGACAACAAGGTGGCGCTACGCCTGGTCAAGCTGGGCGTGACCGAAGGTGATCGTGTATCGGTGGCGCAAGGCCTGCAGCCGGGCGAGCGCGTGGTGATCGACGGTGCCGACAAGCTGCGCGACGGCTCGCCGGTGGAAGTGATCCAGCCGGGTGCCGCCGCTGCAAGCGCACCCGCCGCCGGCCAAGGCCATCAAGGCGGGCGTCATCGCCGTAGCCCGGGTGGCGCTTCGGCACCCGCCGCGAGTGCCCCGGCTGCCAAACCGTAAGCCCTGAGTGGTGCATTGCGTGCACTCGCCTGACGAAGTTTTCTGTTCCGAGCTGGCATGAATCCCTCCCGAATCTTTATCCTCCGGCCCGTGGCGACCACGCTGTTGATGGTCGCCATCCTGCTCTCGGGCCTGGTGGCTTATCGGATGCTGCCGCTCTCAGCGCTGCCCGAAGTCGATTACCCGACCATCCAGGTCACGACGCTGTATCCGGGCGCCAGCCCCGACGTGATGACGTCGTCCATCACCGCACCACTGGAGCGGCAGTTCGGGCAGATGCCCGGCCTGAAACAGATGACGTCGTCCAGCTCGGGCGGCGCCTCGGTGATCACGCTGCAGTTCGATCTGTCGCTCTCGCTCGACATTGCCGAGCAGGAAGTGCAGGCGGCCATCAACGCAGCGGGCAATCTGCTGCCGACGGACCTGCCAATGCCGCCGATCTACAGCAAGGTGAATCCGGCGGACGCGCCGATCCTCGCGCTGGCGATCACCTCCAATACGATGCCGTTGCCCAAGCTGGAAGACCTGGTCGACACGCGCATCGCGCAAAAGCTGTCGCAGTTGCCGGGCATCGGCCTCGTCAGCATCAGCGGCGGGCAGCGGCCGGCGGTGCGCATCCAGGCGAACACGTCGGCGCTGGCGGCGCTCGGGTTGTCGATCGATGACATCCGTAGCGCCATCGGCACCGCCAACGTGAACGGGGCCAAGGGCAGCTTCGACGGCCCGATGCGCGCTTCCACCATCGACGCCAACGACCAGCTCAAGTCGGCCGCCGAGTACGGCAAGATGATCGTCGCCTACAAGAACGGCGCGCCCATCCGCCTGACCGACGTGGCGCAGATCGTTGACGGCGCCGAAAACAGCAAGCTGGCCGCGTGGTCCAACACGACGCCCGCCATCATCCTCAACGTGCAGCGCCAGCCGGGCGCCAACGTGATCGAAGTGGTCAACCGCGCCAAGGCGCTGCTGCCACAGTTGAAGGAGACGCTGCCCGGCAACGTTGAGGTCTCGCTGCTGACCGACCGCACCACGACGATCCGCGCCTCGGTATCGGACGTGCAGTTCGAGCTGATGCTCGCCGTCGCGCTGGTCGTGATGGTGATCTTCCTGTTCCTGCGCAACGTGCCGGCCACGGTCATTCCGGCGGTGGCGGTACCGTTGTCGCTGGTCGGTACGTTTGGCGTGATGTACCTGGCAGGGTTTTCGATCAACAACCTCACGCTGATGGCGCTGACCATCGCCACGGGTTTCGTGGTGGACGATGCGATCGTCATGATCGAAAACATCGCCCGCTACATTGAAGACGGTGACCCGCCGATGGAAGCCGCGCTCAAGGGGTCCAAGCAGATCGGCTTCACGATCATCTCGCTCACCTTCTCGCTCATCGCGGTGCTGATTCCGCTGCTGTTCATGGGCGATGTGGTTGGGCGGCTGTTCCGAGAGTTCGCCATCACGCTGGCGGTGTCGATCCTGATCTCGGCCGTGGTGTCGCTGACGCTCACGCCGATGATGTGCGCTCGCCTGCTCAAGCACATTCCCGAGGCCGAGCAATCGCGCTTCTATCACGCTGCGGGTGCGTTTTTCGACAACGTCATCGCGCGGTACGGCCGCATGCTGCAATGGGTGCTTGACCGGCAGAAGACGACGCTGCTGGTGGCCATCGGCACGCTGGTGCTGACGGGGCTGCTGTATGTCGTGGTGCCCAAAGGCTTCTTCCCAGTGCAGGACACGGGCGTCATCCAGGGCATTTCGGACGCGTCGCAGTCGATCTCGTTCTCGGCCATGGCGGAGCGGCAGCAGAAGCTGGCCGAGGTGGTGCTCAAGGATCCGGCGGTGGAGAGCCTGTCGTCGTTCATCGGCGTGGATGGCGTGAACACCACGCTCAACAGCGGCCGCATGCTGATCAACCTCAAGCCCAAGGATGAGCGCGACGCCGACGCCACCGAGATCATCCAGCGCCTGCAACCCGAACTGGCCAAGGTGGCCGGTATCTCGCTGTACATGCAGCCGGTGCAGGACCTGACGATTGAAGACCGTGTCAGCCGCACGCAGTACCAGTTCACGGTGGAAGACCCGGACCCGAACAACCTATCGAAGTGGGTGCCGAAGCTGGTTGAACGCCTGCAGCAGACCCACGAGCTGCGTGATGTGGCGAGCGACCTGCAGGACAACGGCTTGCGCGCTTACGTGCAGGTCGACCGCGACAAGGCAGCGGTGTACGGCATCACGATGGCGGCGGTCGACAGCGCGCTGTACAGCGCCTATGGCCAACGCCTGGTGTCGACCATCTTCACCCAATCGAACCAATACCGCGTGGTGCTTGAAACGGACCCGAAGATGCAGTTGGGGCCGCAATCGCTGTATGACCTGCACGTGGCATCGAGCGGCGGCCAGCAGATTCCGTTGGGCGCGTTTGCCACGGTGGTGGAACAGCCGGGCTCGCTCGTCGTGAACCATCAGGGCCAATTCCCGGCGGCAACCATCTCGTTCAACCTGGCACCGCATGCGTCTCTAGGTGCGGCGGTCGACACCATCAATGCGGTCGAAGAGGAAATTGGCCTGCCGGCCAGCATGCAGACCAGCTTCCAGGGGGCAGCGTTGGCGTTCCGCGCGTCGCTGTCGAACCAGTTGTGGCTCATTCTTGCGGCCGTCATCACCATGTACATCGTGCTGGGTGTGCTGTACGAAAGCACGATTCATCCGGTGACGATCCTGTCGACGCTGCCGTCGGCGGGCGTGGGTGCCCTGCTCTCGCTGCTGGTGTCTGGCAAGGACATGGGCATCATTGCGATCATCGGGATCATCCTGCTGATCGGCATCGTCAAGAAGAACGCGATCATGATGATCGACTTCGCGCTGGAGGCCGAGCGCGAGCAGGGCATGACCCCGCGCGACGCCATCTACCAGGCGTGTCTGCTGCGCTTCCGCCCGATTCTGATGACGACCATGGCTGCCCTGCTGGGTGCCCTGCCGCTGATGCTCGGCACCGGCGTGGGCTCCGAGCTGCGCCAGCCGCTGGGCATCACGATGGTGGGCGGCCTGCTGGTCAGCCAGGTGCTGACGCTGTTCACCACGCCGGTCATCTATCTGGCCTTCGACAGCCTGGGCGGGCGCCTGCGTGACTGGCGCGCGCGCCGTGCCGCGCGGCGCCACGGTGCCGCGGGCGCCAACCAATCCGGCGGGCAACGATGAACCTGTCCGCCACCTTTATCGCGCGGCCGGTCGCCACGGCGCTGCTGACCATTGGCGTGGCGTTGGCCGGCATCGCGGCGTTCCGCCTGCTGCCGGTGTCCCCGCTGCCGCAGGTCGATTTTCCGACCATCTCGGTCAACGCATCGCTGCCGGGCGCCAGTCCCGAGACCATGGCGGCCACGGTTGCGACGCCGCTGGAGCGCTCGCTCGGCCGCATCGCCGGCATTACGGAGATGACCTCGTCCAGCTCGCTCGGCTCGTCGCGGATCACGCTGCAGTTCGATCTGTCGCGCGACATCGATGGCGCGGCGCGAGATGTACAGGCGGCCATCAATGCCTCACGCAGCCTGCTGCCCTCAGGCCTGCCGAGCAACCCGACGTATCGCAAGGTCAACCCGGCCGATGCGCCGATCATGATCGTGGGGCTGACGTCCGACACCAAGTCGCGCGGCGAGCTGTACGACGCGGCCTCGACCATCCTTGCGCAGAAGCTGTCGCAGATCAACGGCGTGGGCCAGGTCACCATTGGCGGTGCGTCGCTGCCGGCGGTGCGGGTGGAACTGAACCCGATGGCGCTGAACAAGTACGGCATCTCGATGGAGACCGTGCGCACCGTCATCACCAGCACGAACGCAAACAAGCCCAAGGGCATGATGGAATCCGGCGATCGCGTCTGGACCATTTATGCCAACGACCAGGCCAAGAAGGCCGTCGAATACCAGTCGCTCATCATCGCCTGGCGCAACGGCTCGCCGGTGCGGCTGGCCGACGTGGCAGAAGTGACTGACAGCGTGCAGGACATCCGCAACTACGGCTCGGCCAACGGCAAGCCTTCGGTGTTGCTGATCATCAGCCGGCAGCCGGGCGCCAACATCATCGACACGGTCGACCGCATCAACGACATCCTGCCGTACTTGCGCAACACCATTCCCGCGCAGATCAACCTCGATGTGATGATGGACCGCACGCCCACCATCCGCGCCTCGCTCAAGGATGTGGAGCGCACGCTGGTGCTGTCGATCGCGCTGGTGATCATGGTGGTGTTCCTGTTCCTGCGCAACGTGCGGGCGACGCTCATTCCCAGCGTGGCGGTGCCGGTCTCGCTCATCGGCACGTTCGGGGTGATGTACCTGTGCGGCTACAGCCTCGACAACCTGTCGCTCATGGCGCTGACCGTGGCGACAGGCTTTGTCGTGGACGATGCCATCGTCGTGCTGGAAAACGTCTCGCGCCACATCGAAAACGGCATGCGGCCCATGCAGGCTGCGCTCAAGGGCGCGCGCGAGGTCGGTTTCACCGTGGTGTCGATGAGCATTTCGCTGATTGCCGTGTTCATCCCGCTGCTGATGATGGGCGGCATCGTGGGCCGGCTGTTCCGCGAGTTTGCGGTGACGCTGTCGGTGGCGATCCTGGTGTCGCTGGTGGTTTCGCTGACCACCACGCCGATGATGTGCGCGCGCTTGCTCAAGCCTGCCGCCGAGGAAGAATACGGCTGGTTTCATCGCAAGACCGAAAGCTTCTTCACCTTCCTGCTCGACCTCTACCGCAACTCGCTGGCGTGGGCGCTGCGGCACAGTTGGTTGACGCTGCTGATCCTGCTGGCCACGGTGTGCCTGAACGTGTACCTGTACATCATCGTGCCCAAAGGGTTCTTCCCGCAGCAGGACACCGGCCGGGTGATCGGTTTCATCCAGGCAGACCAGTCGATCTCGTTCCAGGCTATGCGTACCAAGTTGACCGAATTCATCACCATCGTGCGGCAAGACCCCGCGGTGGAGAACGTGGTGGGGTTTACAGGCGGCAGTCAGCGCAATACCGGGCAGATGTTCATTCAGCTCAAGCCGCTGGCCGAGCGCAAGCTGTCTGCCGACCAGATCATCAACCGGCTGCGCGGCAAGCTGGCGGGTGAACCCGGCGCGAGCCTGTTCCTGCAGTCGGTGCAGGACATCCGCGTCGGCGGTCGGGCCAGCAACGCGCAGTACCAATACACACTGCAGGCCGACGACCTGAACGAGCTGCGCGCGTGGGATCCGAAGATCAAGCAGGCGCTCACGCAGGTGAAGTCGCTGACGGACGTCAACACGGATACGCAGGACAAGGGCCTGCAGACATCGCTCGTCATCGACCGCGACAAGGCCAAATCGCTCGGCATCAACCCGAGCGATATCGACAACGCCTTGAACAACGCGTTCGGGCAGCGCCAGGTATCGACCATCTACAACCCGCTCAACCAATACCGCGTTGTGATGGAAGCGGCGCCGCAGTACTGGCAGAACCCCGATGGTCTGCGTGACATTTACATCATCACCTCGACGGGCGCGCAGGTACCGCTGTCGACCTTCTCGCACTACGAGCCCACCAACACGGCGCTGGCGGTCAACCACCAGGGGCAGTTTGCCGCAAGCACGATCTCGTTCAACCTCGCGCCGGGGGCGTCGCTGTCCGGTGCCACGCAGGACATCCAGGACGCAATGAACCGCATCGGCGTGCCATCCTCCGTGCATGGCAGTTTCCAGGGCACCGCCAAGGCGTTCCAGGATTCGCTTTCCAGCCAGCCGGTGCTGATCCTGTTTGCGCTCATCACCATCTACATCGTGCTGGGCGTGCTGTACGAGAGCTACGTCCACCCGATCACGATTCTGTCGACGCTGCCCTCGGCCGGTGTGGGGGCGCTGCTGGCACTGATCATTACCGACACGGATTTCTCGATCATCGCGCTGATCGGCGTGATTCTGCTCATCGGCATCGTCAAGAAGAACGCCATCATGATGATCGACTTCGCGCTGGAGGCTGAGCGCAGCCAGGGCATGAGCCCGGCTGATGCGATCTTCCACGCCTGCGTGCTGCGCTTCCGGCCGATCCTGATGACGACGATGGCGGCGCTGCTGGGCGCCCTGCCCCTGGCGCTCGGCCATGGCGACGGCGCGGAGCTGCGTACGCCGCTGGGCATCTCCATTGTCGGCGGGCTGCTGGTCAGCCAGATCCTCACGCTCTACACCACGCCGGTGGTCTACCTGGCACTCGACCGGCTGCGCCTGCGCCGCGCCGGCCGCAGCAAAGACGCGCCGCTGCCCGCATTGGATTCGCAAGGAAGCTGAACATGACAAGAGGCACCCAAGCCCTCCGTACCTCGTTGCTCGCGCTGGCCGCGTGCACACTCGTCTCGGCCTGCGCGGTCGGGCCTGACTACAAGCGGCCCGACGCCGAAGTGCCGCAGCAATACAAGGAAGCCGGCGACTGGAAAATCGCCGACCCGAGCGACGCCATCGCCCGCGGCAAGTGGTGGGAAATCTTCAATGACCCGCAGCTGAACGCATTGGAAGAACAGGTGGCCGCCGCCAACCAGAACATCCTGGTGGCCGAGGCACAGTACCGCCAGGCCCAGGCGCTGGTGCAATCGGCGCAGGCTTCCTTCTTCCCGACGCTGGGCGCCAGCGCGTCTGCCACGCGCAGCCGGTCCGTACGTACCTCGGTCAACCCGGATGGCAGCCTGTCAACCGGCAACCCGAGCCTGCTGAACTCGCAAAACCTGTCGCTCAACGCAAGCTGGGAGCTGGACCTGTGGGGCCGCATCCGCCGGACGGTCGAGTCGAACCAGGCCAGCGCGCAAGCCAGCGCAGGCGATCTATCGTCCGCCTTGCTGTCGGCCCAGGCGACCCTTGCGCAGAATTATTTTCAATTGCGCGTCACAGATACCCAAAAGGCCGTCCTGCAGCGCACGGTTGCCGATTACGAGCGGTTTCTGAAGCTCACGCAAAACCAGTACGCCGTAGGCGTGGCGCAGCGCTCGGATGTGCTGACCGCGCAGACGCAGCTCAAGCAATCGCAGGCGCTGCTGCTGGATACCGAAGTCGCCCGAGCGCAGCTTGAGCACGCCATTGCCGTGCTGATCGGCAAACCGCCGGCGGAGTTCTCGCTGGCCCCAGCCACTGCTGCGAGCGCCGCCGACCTGCCGGCCCTGCCTGCCATTCCGCTGCAAGTGCCATCGGCCGTGTTGGAGCGCCGACCCGACATTGCCGCCGCCGAGCGCCGCATGGCCGCTGCCAACGCGCAGATCGGCGTAGCCAAGGCCGCGTACTTCCCCACGCTCACTCTTGGGGCATCGGCCGGTTTGGCGGCCAACACGCTCTCGCGCCTGGCGACGCTGCCCAGCCGCGTCTGGTCGATCGGCCCGACCCTGGCGGCCACCCTGTTTGATGGCGGTGCGCGCGCGGCCGCCGTCGACAAGGCCGGCGCCGCTTACGATGCATCGGTCGCGACGTATCGTCAGACCGTGCTCGGCGCGTTCCAGGATGTCGAAGACAACCTCGCTGCGCTGCGCTGGCAGACGCAGGAATTTGCCGTACAGGCCGATGCCGTCAAGGCCGCGCAGGAAGCCGCTCAACTCAACCTGAACCGTTATCGCGCAGGCACGGTGAGTTTCCTGGAAGTCATTACCGCACAAGCCACGGCCTACAGTGCCGAGCGCACGCTGCTCACACTTCAGGGCAAGCAGTATTCGGCAGCGGTGCTGCTGGTGAAGGCGCTGGGGGGTGGGTGGCACGGCGAAGTGCCGTTGGTCGGCAAGGCCGCACTGCAGCCGGCATCCGCTCCTGCCGCCCAATAACCCTTTCGGTGTTGTGTTGCCGGCGGCCGACGACGTTTCGCCGCCGGCAATGTCCCCTTGTGCGTAAGCACGCACGCAGTCGGATACTTCCCCCTATAATCGTCGGAATTTATTTCAGACCGTCCCGATCATCGGGGCCGGCGGGTGCAGCAGCGGGCGCGCAAATTGCGTCGTCCGGTGCCTTGCAAGCCCGCCGCCGGGGCAATCCCGACCGTCTTTTTGCCTGCCACCATGTCCGCCGCGCGCGTGGTTGCCGACGATGTTTTCCCGATTCACGCGCGCCGTTCAATTGATTCTGCCCCCTCTGATGACCCGATCCGCGCTTCCCCGTTCCGCCAAGTTGCTGGCCACCGCCCTGGGCGCCGCCACGCTGTTCGCCGCCCTGCCTGCCCAGGCTGACCCGTCCGTGCGCGTCATCTACGGCAAAGACAACAAGCACGGTATCGAGAAATACGGCGTCGATCTGGATTTCGATTCGGGCTTCCATTGGGGCAACCCGCAAGGCTGGTTCGTGAACCTGGATTGGGAAGTGGCGCTGGGCCAATGGCGCTCGACCAAGGGCACCAACCGCCAGAACCTCACCGAATTTGGCGTGACGCCGCTGTTCCGCCTTGAAAAGCGCGGCGGCTCGTGGGTACCGTTCATCGAGGCTGGCGTCGGCCCGCGCCTGCTGTCGCACGTCAGCACATCCAACGAGCACTACTTCAGCACCGCCTTCCAGTTCTCCGACATGATCGGTGTGGGCGTGGCCTTTGGCAGCAAGCAGCAATTCCAGATGGGCTATCGCTTCGAACACCTGTCGAACGCGTCGATCAAGCGCCCGAACCCTGGCACGGACCTGAACGAGCTGTACCTGCGTTACACGTTCTAAGACCCGGGCGTTCGCTACGCTTGAAGAAAGACGGCCTGCCTTGCGGCGGGCCGTTTTGTTTTGGAGCGCAAAAGTCGGTCAGCGCGCGTCGGCTTCGCCGTCGGGATCTTGATTGCGCGATCGCATGCCCATCAGCCGCTCGTAGTTAAGCGAGGCATGGAACCCCAAGCCATTGCCGCCCGCACGTTTGACTTCATACATCGCGGCGTCGGCATTGCGGATGAGCGTCTGAGCATCGTGCCCGTCTGTCGGGTACAACGCCACGCCAGCGCTCACCCCCATTGACAGCACATGGCCCTCCACACGGAAGGGCGTCTGCAATTGTTCGATCAGGCGCTCCACCGTTTGCGTCACGTCGTCGCGTGTGGCGCAGTGCGTGAGGACAGCGACAAACTCATCGCCGCCCAGGCGCGCCACCGTGTCGGAGGCGCGCAGGCCGCTGCGCAAGCGCATGGCCGTGGCTTTCAGGACAAGGTCGCCCACGGCGTGCCCGTACTCGTCGTTGACGGGTTTGAAGCGATCGAGATCGATGAACACGACCGCCACCTGGCCGCGCGCGCGCCGCGCCGCCTGAATCGCGACGAACAGGCGATCGCGAAGCAAACGTGCATTCGGCAAGTCCGTCAGCGGATCATGCAGCGCGAGGTGATGCGCCTGATCGAGCGCCGCTCGCCGCTTCGTCACGTCGAGCAGCGTGCCGCTCACGCGTGTGGCCACGCCGCGCGCATCGCGCTCGGTCACGCGTCCGCGTGCGGCTACCCAGATCCATTGGCCATGGCGGGCGCGCATGCGCTGCTCGATTTCAAAGCTCTCGGCATCGCCGCGCATATGGCGATAGATGCGTCGCGCGCTCAACGCGGCGTCTTGCGGGTGCACCATGGCGAACCACGCATCCGGATCGTTCGGCAGATCCGTGGGCTCGTAACCGAGCATGTCTGCCGTCCGGCGGTTGAACGACACATGCCGTGCACGCGTGGACCAGTCGAACGTACCCAGCCCCGCCCCGTCCAGTACATAGGCCAACCGCTGCTCGGAGGCGCGCAGCGATTCCAGCGCCAGGCGCCGCGCAGTCACGTCCTGCATCTGCACGACCAGGTGCTGGTTGCCATCGTCGCGCGCGACTGCCACGTCGGTCTGCACCCAGACGGTGCTGCCGTCCCGGCGGACCAGGCGCGTTTCCATGGACAGCGTGTCACGCTGGCCGGCGAGCAGCGACTCGACTCCGTGTCGCGTACGCTCAGTGTGATCGGGGTGGCAAAGGTCGAACAGATCGCGCGTGCGCAGGGCCTGTGCTTCATGGCCGGTCAGCGCGCACAGCGCACGGTTCACGTCGAGGAAGCGACCCTCCGGCGCGCACAGGCCGATTCCTATCGGCGAATGTTCGATCGCAGCCTTATACAAGTGGTGGTCCTCAAGCATGGCGATGCTGTTTCGCGAATGCGGCAGTCCCGGGGGTGTGCTGGTGTGATGGCCGTTGCGCCGCAGGTGCTCCATCACGCAATGCTTTGCGCTGGGCCCCTGTGTTGGCTGCTGGCGTGATCCCCGTAACCGGTCTCGTGGTCTGCGTGGCCCAGTTGGCGGCTGGCAAGACAGACCTTGGTGCGTTGCAACCGCACGAATCGAGGCGGACTATAGAAGCCGCGGGTTAACGGGGCAATCCCTTCCCGCGAGGGGACATGGAGCGCACACGCGCTTTGGGTCCCCTCGTACGCGAAACGACGCGAAGGAAACGCGCCCCGCGTCATTCCCGTCTGCGTTTGTCGATACCGAACGTCGACACCTGTCCAGCGTCGCCGGACACCTCGCCACTCTACACGGGTCGCACGGGCGACGGAGCTAGCCGTTCGGCTAGGTCGGGCCGTCCAGGCGGCTCCGCAACCGTTTGCTCCTGGAACGTGCCGCAACGTCCACACTGCGAATGTATTGAGGTGCAAACAAAGCCCGGGAGGCTCATCCGGAAGGACGAAACGCGCAAGCGGCCGCCTCCGTTACTATTCTTCCATATCGCTTCGGGGGGCGAATTCAGATACGGCGAGCCGCGGCATATGCGCACGCGGTTGTAGGAGGTTGTATGGAATTGAGCTTTGTCGCCCCCAGCACGCAAACGCATCGTTATGCGCTCAAGCTTGCTGGCCTGCCCCACAGTACCGAACCGGGCTCTCAACCTGTCGATCCAGCGTGGGTCGACGATGCGCTCACCGCTGCGGTGCGCGTATTCGATGCGCAGCGCGTGCACTTTGCCGACGCCTATTTCGCCTATCGCGCACGGGAAACGGCGCAGCATCCCACGCGCGCGGCCGGCAGTACCGGCGCTGCACGCGTCCCCGGCGATCTTCACGACGATACGCCGCTCCTCGCGGATACGTTTGCCATTGCGCAGTTGGCGGCACTTGTGTCCCTGGAAGCGTCTGGCGTCGCCGATGTCATCGACGTTCGGTTGGTCGTCGAGCGCCTGCGGGACGACAGCCCCATCCCCCCCGCCGACAGCATCGGCGAAGTCACCTTCGTGGCGGAAACTGCCGCCGATCTGCACAGCGCGGCAAGCCGGCATTAACAACGCGGCCGATCAAGGCCCCTTGCGCGCGGGCCGCTCCAGCACGATATCCGGTTGCGGCTCCGTTGGCGCCCCGACCGTGTCGGCGTCACGGAACGTCCAGTACCGGTGTACGAGGAAGTTGAAAACGGCCGTGATGGCCGAGGCGAACACCTGGGCGATCAGGTAATACAACCCGATCCCCAGGCCGATGGCCATGATGGTCGCGTTGCAGCCCAGCGCGAGAATGGCCACCAAGCCGAACCGCACCATCGACCCGATGTGCCCGCGCGTACTGTTGAACACGGCCTGCCGGCTGATGAAGTAATTGAGGGTGGCGCCGATCGCGCTGCCCGCCACCGACGCGCGCCACGGTGAAACGCCCGCCTGCACGAGCCCGAACAGCACGACATAGTGGGCCAGCGTTGCGCCCCCGCCGATGACGACATAGCGCGCAAACTGCTCCACCGCCGCCCAGAAATGCCGCCGAGACGCCATGCGCGCGCTCACCCCATCCACTTTGGAACCGGTATTGTGCTCGATCATGGCTGGCGGGCCGCAACTCGCGTGCCCGCCTCGCCGCAATAAGTGCGCTTAAAGTTGTGCAACATTTGGCCGTATAGAAACGTGGGGCCCCGCGCGGCTGTGGGCTCCCCATTGCCATGCTCGAACTTCAACCTCTCGACATTCCGCTATCGATTCCCCTGCCGTGGCCGATGCTTGACGCCGACGGGCAGTTGCTCGTCCCCAAGGGCGACGTCATCCATTCGCCGGAGGAAATCGACCTGCTGTGTACGCTGCACCGCCCGCATCGTCAGCCGGACGGCACACCTGCGCCTGCGCCGGCGTTTGCCAATACGCAGTTCCCCAACACGATGTTTCCCGACATGGGCGACGACCCTGACGGCGAACGCACCATCCCGATGGAGCTGCTGGGCCTGCGTCCGGGTGGCATGGTGACTGTGCGCTTGACCGCTGGCGCCGGGCAAACCAAGGGCGCGGCGCGGGTAATAGGCTACAGCCCGCAGCGGCACCTGCTCATCACCATGCCCATCGACGGCGGCCGCACAGTCATGCCGGTCAAGGATGAATTGGTGGACGTTCACGCATTCTCGGGCGAGGGCATAGCCACTTTCGAATGCACGGTCATGGCGGTAAGCCGCATTCCGTTCGAATACGTCGTGCTATCGCCGCCGCGCCGGATCAAGAACCGCACGCTGCGCAAATCGCTGCGCGTGCGCGCCAATGTGGTCGGCAAGATGCTGGTGAGCGGCGACACGCCGCGCATGATCCATATCTCCGACATCAGCACGACAGGCGCCTCGTTCCGCTCGGCACATCGGCTGGAAGTCAGCGGCGCCCCAGCGCGCCTGCGCTTCCGGGTGAAAACGCGCGACTACCACTCCGAACTGGTGGCGGCCGCCCTGGTGCGCAGTGAAAAGCCGGCCGACCTGCCCAACGTTTATCAATACGGCGTGGAATTCGTCGAATTGTTGGCTGCCCAGAAAATGCTGCTGCAGTGCTTCATCTATGAACAGTTGCTTTGGGGCGGCCAGCGCATGGTGTAACGTGCAGACAGCACTGATATTCGTATCGCTTTGATCAGAATTCACTACTGTTAAATATTAAAATTATTTGCCTGATCCGCACGAAAACATGCTGCGAACCGGCCAGCATGGCCGACTTTCAGCTTATGATGCCGCAGGCTTGCCTGTGACAAAGTTATACAATTGACCGCGCATCCAGCGCACGCATTTCCTTTTCAAAGGCATTTGCAGGACGATCCCCATTTATGAGCCGCGCAAGGTCTGCCGCGCCATCGAGTCTGGATCCGATCTCGGGATTACCGGACCGCGAACGATTCGTCCAGTTGCTGGCTGCCATGCCGCGGCCCACACGTCAGGATGCAGTCGGCGCTCTGCTGCTGATCGGCTTCGACCATTTTGCCGAGGCGACCAACACACTCGGGCCATTGGCGGCGCGAGAGGTCATCGTCGAATGTGCATCGCGGCTTGAAGCGCTGAGCGTGCCTGCTGCGAACGGCATCGCGCCCATCGTCGGGCGCATCGGCCCTGAAACCTTTGCTGTCGCGTGCGCAGATTTCGTCTCGGCGCAGGATGTGCACGATCTCGCGCGGCGCATTTCGGCGGCGCTTACACGCCCCTTCATCACGCACGGTTACGAGCTCGTTTGCTCGTGCAGCATCGGCATGACGCTTTTCGAGAGCATGCCCTCCGACGCGGCGCGGCTCATTGAACAGGCCGACCGTGCACTCTACGGTGTGCAGCAGGGTGCCGAACAAAGCCCCGCGCTGTATGCGCCTGCGGCCATGCCCCCACGCACAGGGGGCATCACTGGCGCGACGGACGATACAGGCGATGCGGGCTCCAGCAACGGATACGACGCCATCGCCGAGCATCCGCGTCTGGCTGCGCAACTGCGCCATGCGCTTGCGCGCCGCCAGTTCAGCCTGAACCTGCAACCGCAACTGAGCCTGACCGACGGACGGATCGTCGGCTACGAGTTTTTGCTGCGCTGGATCTCTCCGGAATTGGGCGGCGTGGCACCGGCCGATTTTCTGCCGATCCTGGAACAGACCGGCGACATTCGCCAGGTAGGCCATTGGGTGCTCGACAACGCCGCGCAAATGCTGGCCGGGCTGCTGCGCGAAGAATCGCAGCGGGCGGGACGCAGCAGCCGGCATCAGCCGTGCGTGCATGCCGCCGTCAATCTGTCGGTTGCCCAATTGCTGGATCCGCAATTGAGCGATGTGGTGCGCGAGATTGCCGCGCGCCACGCGGTGCCGACCACGCGTCTCGTCTTCGAGATATCGGAACATACGCTGCACCGGGCCAGCGGCGCCGCGAAAAAGGCGGTGGAAGCGCTGCACGCCTGTGGCGCGCGCGTGGCGGTTGAGGACTTTGGTGCCACTGCGCACAGCCTCGATTGCCTGGCAACGTTTCGCCCCGATCAGGTCAAGCTTGACCAGGCGGTCGTCAACGCCGTGACCAACGCGAGCGATCACACCATGTTGCAACGCCTCGTGACTGCCGCGCATGATGCAGGCGTGCCCGTCACCGCCACGCGCGTGGAAACCGCCGCGCAACTCGACGCATTGCGCGCCTGCCGGTGCGACGTGATCCAGGGCTACCTGCTATCGCAGCCCTTCCCGGCCCGCTGGATCGACGACACACAAGACGTGATTGCCGAGCGCGCGCGCGATCTGATGCCGTAAAGGAAAATGCCCTCCCACCTGTCAGGCAGAAGGGCATTGGTGTTGGCGCCCGCGCTGCTTATGCGTGTTCGACGCGGAAGACCGCCACCGCGCTGCGCAGCGCCTCCGCTTGCTCTTCCAGCGATTCCGCGGCTGCCGCAGCTTGCTCGACCAGCGCGGCGTTCTGCTGCGTTACCTGATCCATCTGCGTCACGGCCTGGTTGACCTGCTCGATGCCGCTGCTCTGCTCTTCCGACGCAGCGCTGATCTCGCCCATGATGTCGGTCACGCGGCGCACGGCCACCACCACCTCCTCGATCACAGTGCCGGCTTCGGCCACCAGGGTCGAGCCGTTTTGCACACGGCCCACCGAATCGCCAATCAGCTCCTTGATTTCCTTGGCCGCGGTGGCGCTGCGCTGCGCGAGGCTGCGCACCTCACCGGCAACGACGGCAAAACCGCGCCCCTGCTCGCCTGCGCGTGCGGCTTCCACTGCGGCATTCAGCGCCAGAATGTTGGTCTGGAACGCGATGCCTTCGATCACGCCGATGATGTCGGCGATCTTGCGGCTGCTTTCGTTGATGCCGGCCATCGTGTCCACCACACGGCCCACCACTTCCCCGCCCTTGACGGCGATGTCGGAGGCGTTGACCGCCAGCGTGCTCGCCTGGCGCGCGTTGTCGGCGTTCTGCTTCACGATGCTGGTCAGCTCCTCCATGCTCGACGCCGTTTCTTCCAGCGATGAAGCCTGTTGCTCCGTGCGCTGCGAGAGGTCGGCATTGCCAGCCGCAATCTGCTTGGTGGCGCTGGCGATCGAATCCGAGCCCGTGCGCACTTGCCCGATGATCTGTTGCAAGCTCGTCTGCATGGACGACACAGCATGCATGAGGCGCGCGGTTTCATCGCGGCGGCCTGCGGCGGTCTGGCCTTCCAGCCGCGTGGCGAGATCGCCCGATGCCATGCGCTCGAACACCTGGATGGCGCGTTCCAACGGACGCACCACCGTGCGGCCGAGCACGCCCCGCGCGACGATCGACAGCACCAGCGCGGCGGCCAGCAAGCCCCCCGAAATCCAGATGCTCATCGCGTAGCGCGCTTGGGAATGGTCGAAGCGTTGCTGGCCGTATTTGAAGCGCGCGCCGACCAGCGGCCCGAGCGCCGTGTCGTAATCGACAAAGAGCTTCGGCACCAGGTTCGTGTTCAACTCGCGGTATGTGGTGAGGTCGCTGCGCTCCAGAGCCGCAATGGCCGGCTCCAGCGCGGTCTTGACGAACTTGGTGCGGGCGGCGTCGGCGGCTTGCAACTGGGCGCGGTCGGCGTCCGGAATCGGCAGCTTCATGAACTGCGACCAGGCATCGTTGGCCGAGTTGACCATGGTGTGCGCATCGGCCAGCAGCTTCTTGAGTTCTTCAGGCGAAGACACCGAATCGAAATTGGTCAGGTGGATGCGCGCCCACAGCAGGTTGATGGTGTCTTTTGCCAGCAGATCCAACCCCTTGGCATCTTCCAGATACACCGCGCGCAAATCGTCATTGGTCGCCCGGCCGGTGGTGATACCGGCAAAGCCCACCACGGCAACCATCACTGCAAATACCGCGACCAGAAACGTCAGCCGCGTGCGAATGCTTGTGTCCATCCACTTCCACATGTGTTTTCCCCTGCATCGTTGGGCCGCGTGGCGCCGAGACTCTTTTCCAGCGCCACTCTTCCGGCACCCTGTTCACTCCCAACAGTGCTAACGGCAGCGGACGGAAGAAATAGAGGGCAGCGGCCCGAATGTCCGGGATGCGCCGCAAGTGATATGCAAGGCGATAAAAAAGATGCGGCCGACGCACGCCACGTGCGCGGGGTCGCACTAAAATGCGGGTTACGCCACCGGCCTGGTGGTACTCACGCGAACATCGTGCGGGATACCGCACGGCTCACAAGGGGATCGAGATGAAGAAGCTGATCGCACTGCTAGCACTGGGCTGCGCCGTTCTGGCGGGCTGCAACACGATGGCAGGCATGGGCAAGGACATCCAGACGGGTGGCCAGAAGCTGGAAAACGCTGCTGACAACACCAAGCAGAAGATGTAATGAGGCAACGGCCGGGCAACCCCTGGCCAGAGCTGCAAAACGCCGCCCTTTGCGGCGTTTTTTCTTTTTGGGCCCCCTCTACAGCAGCTCTTCCGGGGTAAACGGCGCCAGCATCTGGATCCACGTCCGGCGGCCCAGGCCGACCTCGGGCTCGTGATCGACGACGACCTTCTTGCCGTTCTGATGCGTGGTCCAGCGCAGCTGGCCATCTTCCTTGGTGACCCGATAGGCACTTTCGCTTACCGAGTCGTCAAAGAGCTTGGCCACCGCTTCCGACAGCATCGGGCTGCGAATGATCAGACCAGTTTCGGTATTCAACCCGATGGAGCGCGGGTCGACGTTCATTGACCCGACAAACAGCGTGCTGCGGTCCACCACGATCGATTTCACATGCAGGCTCGCCTGCGAGGAACGGAACGTGCCGAACATCTTTGGCCGATCGCCCAGCGTCGGACGGAGTTCGTACAGTTCAACACCGTCGTCGACCAGCTCGCCACGATATTTCGCATAGCCGACATGCACAATGGGCGCGTCGGTCGCCGCCAGGGAGTTGGTCAGCACGCGCAGGCGCACGCCGCGCTCCTCCAAATGCTTGGCCACCTCAACACCACGCTTGCCTGGCACGAAATAGGGCGAGATCAACACCACCTCGCGCCGGGCATCGTCAATCATGTGCAGGAGCGTCTGGGCAAGGCGTTCGCCGCCCGGTTCCACCTTGTCGCCCGACACCTTTGCCGGACGGTCGACGATCACCTGCGCGGGTGCCCACTCCAGGCGCAGCCGGCCCCGGGCGATCTGATCGGCAAGGAACCAGTCACGCGGGGCAGGCTTGAGCGGCAAAGGTTCTTCCGGCGCGGGGCTGACGAGGTCGGTCTGGTTGCGACGTTGCTCAACTTGCGAGACCACCTGGCCCGATGACGGCTCGCTCGAACCCGAACCGGTGACGATCGGCTGGGTCGGCACGTCGATATGCTGCGGCGCACCCTCCGGGCGACGCGGCATTGTCACCGGCGGCGGATAGTTACCCTCTTTTTGCTCGGGCGGATGCGCGGCAGTCGGCTCGGGCGCCAACGCCTGCACCGGATAGGCGAATTCGCTGTTCCAGTAGGCATCGAACGCCGACGACAATTGCCGCACCGCGGGCCCCGCGGCCAGCACGTCGAGATCCACAAAGTTGGTGGTCTGATTTTGCGTGAAATACTCGGCGCCCAGATTGCGCCCGCCTGTCACGGCCAGCGCGTTGTCGGCAATGAAGGCCTTGTTGTGCATGCGCCGGTTGACGCGGCGGAACTCGGCCGCGCCGCTCAGATACCGCGTCAGATTCGACATCCGCCCGCCCGGAAACGGGTTGAACAGGCGTACATCGATGTTCTTGTGCGACGAGAACTTGAGGAACGCGAGATCACGCCCGTCGCTGTGCAGGTCGTCAACCAGCATGCGCACACGCACGCCGCGCTCGGCAGCCGCCAACACATGACGCATCAATTCGCGCACGCTGTTGTCGCTTTCGATGATGAAGTACTGCAAGTCCAGGGTGCGTTCTGCCCGGTCGGCCAGTGTGAGCAGCGTGGCGTAGGCTTCTTCCCCCGACGGAATGAGCCGGAAGCCCGACACATCCGCCGACGGCGCATTCGTCTGCGCAAGCCGCCCAAGCGACGTGGCCGACTCGGCGTTCGGCAGCGCCGTCGTGACGGGGCGATCCACGTGCTCCGGCAGGCTGACGCAGCCGCTCAGCAGCGCGATGGCCAAGCAGGTGAACCAGGCGCGCAGAGACGCGGTCGGGTGGTTCCTTGGGTGCCCTTGCATGTTCGATGTCATGGTGAAGACGGGGGCGACAGGACGTCGACTTCACACCAGCATGGCGCGTGCCTGAGCCCGCCGCGCCACCAGACTACGCGAGAAGACAGCCGCGGCAATATCCGTGTTTGTCCGACGCCACCTGGGGCGTGTCAAAATGGCCCCAGGTGTGTCCTCCTCCCTGGGCTCTTGATGCTGACCAACACCACGGCATTTGCCGCCTTTCTCTTTGTTGTGCACTGCGTGGGCGTGCTCGCGGCCATGCATGCCGTGCTGACCGTGCGGACATCCCAGGGCGCCATCGCCTGGGCCATTTCACTGGTCACGCTGCCGGAATTCACGCTGATCCCGTATCTGATCTTCGGGCGAAGCACCTTTGCGGGCTATGTGGATGCGCGGCGCTTTCACAACGCCCGCCTGCGCGAAATCACCCTCTCCGACGACTGGCGCCGACTGCGCGACCACGAATCGAGCGTGGTCGCGCCGCAGCACACCTGCATGCAGGCCTTGCCGCGCCTGACCGGCACGCCTTGCCTGGCGCGGAATCGCGTGCGGCTGCTCGTCAACGGCGCAGAGACCTTCGATGCCATCTTTGCGGCCATTGCGCAGGCGCGCCGGGTGCTGATCGTGCAGTTCTTCATCGTGCACGATGACACGCTTGGCCGCCGACTCGCCGAACTGCTGCTCGATCGGGCGCGGGCCGGGGTGCGCGTCTACTTTCTTTTCGACAGCATCGGCTGCCACGCGCTGCCTCGCCGCTATGTGCAGCGGCTCATTGAAGGCGGCGTACACGCCAAGCCGTTCTCCACCCATGCCGGGTTCGTCAACCGCTTCCAACTCAATTTCCGCAACCACCGCAAGCTCGTGGTGGTGGACGGCGAGCGCGCTTACGTGGGCGGTCACAACGTCGGCAACGAGTACATGGGCGAAAAGCCGCCGCTTGCTCCGTGGCGCGACACGCATATCGAGATCGTCGGTGCCGCCGTGATGGACCTGCAGCTCACCTTTGCCGAAGACTGGTACTGGGCTGCCCGCGAAGTGCCGCAACTGATCGTGCCCGAGCTGCGCCCCGAAGAAGACATGGTTTGCCAGGTGGTCGCCAGCGGCCCGGCCGACAAGCAGGAAACCTGCTCGCTGTTCTTCATGGAGGCCATTCAGTCGGCGCGCAAGCGGCTGTGGATCACGTCGCCGTACTTCATCCCGGACGAAGCCGTGTTTGCCGCGCTGCGCCTGGCGGTGCTGCGCGGGGTGGACGTGCGCATCCTGATCCCATCGCGGCCGGACCACCACATGGTGTTCCTGGCCTCCACGTTGTATGCGTATCAGGCGATTCGCGCGGGCGTGAAGATTTACCGCTACCTGCCCGGCTTCCTGCATCAGAAGGTCGTGCTGATCGACGACGAGGCCGCTGCCGTGGGCAGCGCCAACCTGGACAACCGTTCGTTCCGCCTGAACTTCGAGCTGATGATCATGACCGCCGACTCGCGCTTCGCCAACGATGTCGCGCAGATGCTCGAAGCCGATTTTTCCGAAGCCGCCCGCGTGGGCCGTGACGAATACGAACGCGCACACCCGCTGCGCCGCGTAATCATGCACGTGGCCAAGCTGTTCGCGCCCATCCTGTAGCCACCGTCACGGTTCGAATTCGCCCGCAAGAAGCGGAGCGCACGCAGACATCGGCATCCCTACCCTGAAGCAACGTTTTTCAGGAGAGTGCGATGCCCGATTTTCATCCTTCAACCGCTAACCGCCTGCCCCCGGGCTTCAACCGGCTGGCCGGCTCCAACCTGGCCGCGCAGTCGGCCGAGCAGATTGCACTGGCGGCCATGCCAATGGTTGCTGTCCTCACACTGCATGCCGACGCCAGCACGGCAAGCTGGCTGCAAGTGGCGCTCACGCTGCCGTTCGTCCTGTTTGCCATTCCTATCGGCATGCTGGCCGACCGATGGCCCAAGCGCGCCCTGATGGCCGGCGCAGAGGCGGTGCGCGCGTTGGCCTTGTTTGCTGTGGCGGGGTTGCTGGTGGCCGGGCGGCTGAACTTGGCCGCGCTCGGTGTGCTGGGCTTTGTTGCCGTGTGCGGCACGGCGGTGTTCAGTGTGGCGGCGCCTGCATTGGTGCCATCGCTCGTGCCGGCAGCAATGCTCGCGCGCGCAAACGGCCGCATCGAATTGGCGCGCACGATCGCATTTGCGTGCGGGCCGGCCATCGGCGGTGCGCTGATCGGCTGGACAGGCTCAATGGCGGCGTTCGCGCTGGCGGCGGCGCTGTCCGCCGTGGCTGCGGCGCTGATGGCTGGCGTAACCGCCCCGGCGCCCGTGGCCCGGCGCGCGGCGCATCCGCTGCAAGACATCGCCGAGGGCGCGCGATTCGTGTTTCAGCATCCGCTGCTGCGGCCGGTATTCATCACGCAATGCGTTTTTACCATGTCCTTCTTCATGGTGCTTGCCATCTTCGTTCCGTATGCGGCGCATCGGTTGAATCTTTCTGCACAGGCGATTGGGTTGACGCTCGGCATGTACGGCGCGGGCATGGTGATCGGCGCACTGCTGGCCGCGCGCATCCTCGCACGCTGGCGCTTCGGCCATGTGGTGGCAACTGGCCCGGTGTGCGGACTGGCGGGCGGCGTGCTGCTTGCGGCCACGCTATGGCAGCCTTGGCCGGTGCTGGCACAGGCGGGCTTCTTTCTGCTGGGTTGCGGACCCATTCTTTGGGTGGTGAGCACGACCACGCTGCGGCAGACGGTGACGCCACCCGCGTTGCTGGCGCGTGTATCCGCAGTGAATGTGATGTCGTATGGCGCTCGGCCGGTCGGCGCGGCAATGGCGGCGTGGCTCGCCGCACACGCCGGTGTGGGCGCGTGCCTCGTGGCGGCGGCCGCGGGCTTTGCCCTGCAGCTGCTGTGCATTGCGCAATCGCCCGCAGTGCGGTTGGTGCGTCAACCGCGTGCGGACGATGCGTCGGCCGGGCTCGAGCCTGCCTGAGCCGCATTGGCATCGCGACCACCACGCCGCCTCTCGATCAGCCGGCAGCGGTGGCGTCAAACCATGCGGCGGATGCCGAACCGCTGCGCGCGGCGGCGCCACACGAGCGCGTAATACAGCCCCTGCATCACGAACATGGCAAGGAACGCGGCCGGGTATGCAGCCCAGATGCCATCGGTGCCGATATGCCGGCTCAGCACCCAGGCCACCGGCACTTCCACCGCCGCGATGGCGAGGATGGAAATGGCCGTGGGCGCCATCACCGTGCCGCTCGAGCGCATCACGCCCGAGAACACGCTCGCCATGCCAAAGATGACCGAACTCCACAGCGAGATATGCAGCAGGCTCTGGGCAAGGCTCATCACTTCTGCGCTGGTGGTGAACCAGCCGATGACCGCGCGCGAAAACAGCAACGCCATCAGCACCAGCACACCGGTAATCGCAACGTTGAGCCACAGCCCGGTGCGCGTGATGGCATCGAGCCGCTCCGTATTGCCCGCACCGATGGCCTGCGCACCCAGGATGGACGCCGTAATCGCAATCGACATGGCGGGAAACTGCACGTAGCTGATGATCTGCGTGCCGGCGCCGTATGCGGCCGTCGCGTCGGAGCCGAAGCCGTTGACGAAGGACAGCAGCGCCAGCTCGGCAATCGAGATGACCACCAGCTGCACGCCCGTCGGCACGCCGATCTTCAGCACGGTTTTGAGCACACCCAGATCGACCCACAGATGCCGCGCCAGCACGGCGTCTGGCGCAAGCGGATGGTTGCGGCGGCGGAGGAAGAACGCGAGCCACACCAGCGCGACCGTGAACGAGATGATGGTCGCCGCGGCGCCGCTTGCCACGCCCAGTTGCGGCAAGCCGAACCAGCCGCGAATGAAGGTTGGCGTCAGCACGAGCCCGATCGCCGTCGACAGCGCGAGGGTGCGCAGCGGCGTGCGCGTATCGCCCACGCCGCGCATCATCGCCGTGGCCAGCAGATAGACGAACAGGCCCGGCATGGCATAGAGCATGACGCTGGCGTAGAGCGTGGCGTCTTGCAGGATATCGGCCGGCGTGCCGAGCCACCCCAGCAGCGCGTTGGCGAAGGGGCCGCCCAGCAGTGCCACCGCCAGCCCGACGATGAAGCCCACCGACAACGTTGTCCCGGCCACGGTCTTGACCGCCTCAGGCTTCTTGGCGCCCCACGCCTGCCCGATCAGCACCGCCGCACCGGACCCAAGCCCGATGATGAAGGCGATGAAGAAGAACAGGATCGGGAAGAACGCCGACACCGCAGCCAGCGCCTTCACGCCCAGCATGTGCCCCACATAGACGTTGTTAAGCGTGCCCGACAACGATTGCAGGATGTTAGCCAGGATCAGCGGGCCGAGAAATGCAATGAATGTTCGCCACAACGGGCGAGCAGCAGGCGCTGTCATGCAGCCTCCTGTTGAGGTTGGAATGCCCGGCTCGCCAGTTCGCGCGCAAAATCGCGCACATCGGCGGGCCAGGATTGGGTGAAGGATTCGAACGCCGTGGCATCTGCGGCAAACAAGGCGCGCGTGGCGTCTTCAAAGCGTGCGGCATTGCCGGCCAAGGCCGACATGAAGCGGTAAGCAGCCTCTTGGGCCTCGCGTCGGCGGTTTGCGCCTTCGGCGGCGCGGCGTGCGTCTTCCACCAGCTTGCGCAGGGTAACCGACGCCCCGCCCGGCTGAGCGGCCAGCCAGTCCCAGTGGCGTGGCAGCAAGGTGACCTCACGCGCAATCACGCCGAGCTTTGGGCGGCCAGGGCCACGCGGGCGGCTTTCGGGTTCAGCGGGTTGCGTGGTAGATGGCGCGGCGCGATCGAGGCGGCCAAGCACGTCTTCCACCGTGCCGCGCAAGTCGAATTCCACCGGCTGCGCGGTGGTGTTGTCGAACACCAGCACCTGCGATTCGGGGTGTGCATCGACGTGGATCTTGACGGCCCGGGCGACGTCGCGGACGGGCCCGGCGGCCAGGCGCTGCGTGCCGGCAAACGCCGTGCACGCGTAGGTTGCTGCGGCATCCATGAGAAACGCTCCTGCTGAAGTTTCAACAGGAACTCATTCTACCCGGGTTTAATTGGGTGTCAATATTACCCGGGCATAAAAGCGCTATCGCGCGCAGCGTGACGTGCAGTCACGCCGCCTGCTGCACGCGCGCCTCCATCAGCAACCGCTTCAGCTCCGGCACGCACGAGCCGCAATTGCCGCCCGCTTTCAGGCAGGCCGTGATTTCACCAGTGGATTGCAGGCCCTTGGTGCGAATCGCATCGCAGATGGTGTTGCGGCCCACGCCAAAGCAGGAGCAGACGGTCGGCCCCACATCGACGCCCGCTTCGATCGGCTGGCCGAGCAGCACGCCCGCGCGATCGACGTCTTCCAGGCGCTCTTGCGCAAACAGGCCTGCCAGCCAGTTGCGCGACGGCAGATCCGGGCGCGGTGAAAGAAACACGCAGGCTTCGATGCGGTCGTCCACCACGTGTACGGCGCGGTAGACACGCGCGGTGGCGTCTTCGTATTCAAGCCAGTCGGCGTGCGGATCGGTCACGCCAAGCAGCGCGCGCGCCCAATCGTGTACCGAGTCCAGTTGCTGCCGGCCGGCCAGCTCATAGCGCACGAATTGCTTGCCCTGAATCCGCGTCCACCACGTTGCATCGTCGGTGTCGAGTGCGCTGCGCGAGAGGACAAAGCCGTGCCACGCCACATCGAACGGCTCAACCATCACCGGCGTGTGCTTGAACTCCGGCTCGCCGGATACCGGGTCGACCACGGGATTGACGACCGCACCGACGCGCGCATCGGAAGCAAACTGGCCGTTCCAGTGGATCGGCACGAACACGCTGCCGCGCGCGATGCCGCCCGTCATGCGCACACGCGCCACCACGCTGCCCCAACGCGACGACACGCGTGCCAGGTTGCCTTCGCGCACGCCAGCCAGCAGCGCATCGTGCGGGTGCAGATCGACAAACGGTTCGGGCACGTGGTCGGCCAGCTTGGGGGCGCGACCGGTGCGCGTCATGGTGTGCCATTGGTCGCGCACGCGGCCGGTGTTCAGGATGAGCGGATAGTCGCCATCGACCGCATGCGCCGGCGCGCGCGCGGGCGTCGGCACGAAACGCGCACGACCATCGGCGTGAGCGAAATGGCCATCGCTGAAGAGGCGCGCTTCGCTGTTGCCCGACGTTGCGATGGGCCATTGCACGGGCGACATGCCGTCGTATGCTCCGGCATCGAGCCCCGCCAGGCCGCCGAGGTGGAAGGCCCGGCGAATGCCGCTTGCATCGTTCGCGTAGGCGGACAGGCGTGCGTGTTCATCAAACACATCGCCGGGGCTTTTGAAATCGAAGCCGTCGTATCCCATGCGGCGAGCGACGTCGGCGATGACGTCCCAGTCGGCGCGCGCCTCGCCGGGTGCCGGCAGAAAGGCGCGCTGGCGCGAGATGCGGCGTTCGGAGTTCGTCACCGTGCCGTCTTTCTCGCCCCAGCCGAGCGCGGGCAGCAGGATATCGGCCAGCACGGTCGTGTCGGTAGCTTCAACGATGTCGGAAGCGACGACGAGTTCGCACTTGGCCAGCGCACGGCGCGCCTGGTCCGCATCAGGCAGGCTGACCACCGGATTGGTGCCGATGATCCACACGGCCTTGACGCGCCCGTCTTCAATGGCATTGAACAGGTCGACCGCCTTGAGGCCCATCTTGTCGGCCATGCGCGGCGACGCCCAGAACGTTTGCACGAGGTCGCGATGCGACGGATCATTCAGCTCCATATGCGCGGCCAGCATGTTGGCCAGACCGCCGACTTCGCGGCCGCCCATCGCATTCGGCTGGCCGGTAATCGAAAACGGCCCCATGCCCGCGCGGCCGATACGGCCCGTGAGCAAGTGGCAGTTGATGATGCTGTTGACCTTGTCCGTGCCCGCCGTCGATTGATTCACGCCCATCGAAAACGCCGTGATGGTGCGTTCGGTATCGGCAAACCAGCTGTAGAAGGTCAGCAGATCGTCGAGCTTGAGCTTGCATGCCTTGGCGACGGCTTCAACATCGTGGCTCTCGGTGCCGGCAGCTTCCAGCGCGGCGTCCGGGCCGTTGGTATGCAGCGTGACGAAATTCCTGTCCACCACACCACGCCGCGAGAGGAACGACAGCAGGCCGTTGAACAGCCGCACATCGGTACCGGGCTTGATGGGCAGATGCAGATCGGCCAGCTCGCACGTGGCTGTGTGGCGCGGGTCGACCACCACCACTTTCATCTCGGGCCGCGCTTCCTTGGCGCGCACGATGCGCTGGAACAGGATCGGGTGGCACCACGCCGTGTTCGAGCCGACAAACACGATGAGATCCGCCATTTCCAGATCGTCATAGCAGACGGGCACGAGGTCTTCGCCAAACGCGCGCTTATGCCCCGCCACGGCCGACGACATGCACAGCCGAGAGTTCGTATCGATGTTGGCCGTGCCGATGAAGCCCTTCATCAGCTTGTTGGCGACGTAGTAGTCCTCGGTCAGGAGCTGGCCGGAGACGTAGAGCGCGACCGCATCGGGGCCGTGTTCGTCGATGATGCGGCGGAAACCCTGGCCGACGGTGTCGAGCGCGGTGTCCCAAGTCACGCGCTGCAGCGGGGCAATGGGGGCGTCGAGGTCATGCGAGCGTTGGCGGATGGCGGGATACAGGAGGCGGCCTTCTAGGCTGACGGTTTCTCCCAGCGCGGAGCCCTTCACGCACAGGCGCCCTGCGTTGGCGGGGTGCGTTGGATCGCCTTGAATGCTGACGCTGCCATCCGCCTGCGGGGTCGCGAGCACGCCGCAGCCGACGCCGCAGTAGGGGCAGGTGGTGCGTACGGCGTTCGTTGCTGGGTGGATGGGGATGGTGGTCATCGTCATTTCCGTATTGCTGTGCGTTTGTCGTGCACCCCTTGTTTCACCCCCTGCCGGGGGCGACTCACTTTCTTTGTCTTGCCAAAGAAAGTAAGCAAAGAAAGGCGCGCCCGAGATGGCGACTTCCCCTTGAATTTATGTAACCGGACGGGGAAGGAGGCAAACTCGCTTCGCTCAAACAAGCCTCCTTCCTTTTTCCGCCCGCTTACATAAATTCAAGGCGCCATCTAGGGCTTCAACGGCCACACCGGCGGCGTGCAAAGGGTGTTGCCGGTTTCGCGTCTTGCCGGTGTTCATTACGCGGCTTCCGCTTCGCAGAGCGCTCGGCCAAACAACAGGCGCTGGCGGATCGACGTGATCGGCACCTCGCGTTGGATCAGGTCGAAGTACCACGGGCCGTCTGCTACATCGCCGTAAAGGACTGCGCCGACGATACGGTCTTCCTTCAGCACCAGGCGCTTGTAGACGCCGCGGCGCGGGTCGCGCAGCACGATGTCTTCGGTGCCGTCGCCGCCGATGAAATCGCCCGCCGAATACAAGTCCACGCCGGTGACCTTCAACTTGGTGGCCGTGGCTTGCTGAACGTAGCGGCGGTGCCCGGCGCCGGCCAAGTGCGCGGCGCACACGCGGGCCTGGTCCCAGATGGGTGCAACGAGGCCGAACGTTGCGCTGCGGTGCTGCACGCATTCGCCCACGGCGTAGATGCGCGGGTCGTAGGTCTGCAGCGTGTCGTCAACGATGATGGCGCGCTCGCAATGCAGGCCGGCGGCCTTGGCCAGCTCAATATTGGGGCGGACGCCGGCAGTCATGACCACGAGGTCGGCGGGAATCTGGGTGCCGTCCTTGAAGCGCACGGCGCTCACGCGGTCGGTACCAAGCAGCTCCGCCGTGTGCGCGCCCAGCAGGAAGCGCAGGCCCTTGGCTTCCAGCGCCTTCTGCAGCAACTGCGCGGCGGGCTTGTCCAGTTGTCGCTCCATCAGCGTGTCGGGCAGGTGCACGACCGTCACATCCATGCCTTGGCGCATCAGACCGTTGGCCGCTTCGAGCCCGAGCAGGCCGCCGCCGATGACGACCGCATGCCGGTGGTTGCGCGCGGCCTCCAGCATCGTCTCCACGTCCTGGATGTCGCGGAAGGCGATCACGCCCGGCAGCAGGTGCCCCGGCACCGGCAGGATGAACGGGCGCGAGCCGGTGGCGATCAACAGGCGGTCGTAGCGCATCTCCACGCCGTCGCGTGAGCGCAGCGTGCGGCGCGGGCGGTCGATGGCGACGACCGGGTCACCGGCGTGCAACGTGATGCGGTTCTGGTCGTACCACTCACGCGTGTTGAGCATGATGTCGTCAACCTGCTTCTCCCCTGCCAGCACCGGCGAGAGCAGGATGCGGTTGTAGTTGCCGTGCGGCTCTTCGCCAAACACGGTGATGTCGTACAGGTCCGGCGCGAGCTTGAGCAATTCTTCGACCGTGCGCATGCCGGCCATTCCGTTGCCAATGACGACCAGCTTGGGGCGCGCCGACGTCATGCTCACACCCCCACCCAGACGGTACCGTTCTCGACCTTGGTCGCGTACGCGTGCACAGAGTTGGCCGGCGCTTCCAGGCACTCGCCCGTGGTCAGGTCGAAATGCTGCTTGTAGATGGGCGACGCCACGACGATGCGCTCTCCCAGATTGCCGACCAAGCCGCGCGAAAGCACGGCGGCGTCGGAGTTCGGATCGTAGTTGCCGATGGCGTACACGCCTTGCGTCGTGTTGCCGCCGACACGGAACACGGCAACCTGGTCACCTTCCACCAGCGCGCAGACGCCGGTGTTGGGCACGATGTCGTCCAAGGCACAGATGGGCGTCCAACGGGATGCTTGCATGGAGTCCTCCTCTTCCTCTATCAGGCTCAAGCGGCCTCAGCAACGACAGGAATGCGCACGGGCCGCGTCTTGGCACGCTCCTCGACCGAGGCCGGGCGGATCTGGCCGCGTTCTTCGACGAAGACGACATTCGCATCCTTCGCTTCGCTGTTGACGAAGTGGCGGAAGCGCTTGCGCACGTCAGGGTTCGTCACAGCCGTCTTCCATTCGTCCTGGTAGGTGTCGACCACGTGCTGCATCTCGGCTTCGAGTTCCGCCACGATGCCCAGCTTGTCGTTGATCACCACATCCTTCAGATAGTCGAGACCGCCTTCGAGGTTGTCGCGCCATGTGCTCGTGCGTTGCAGGCGGTCGGCCGTGCGCACGTAGAACATCAGGAAGCGGTCGACATACTTGATGAGCGTTTCCTGATCGAGGTCTGCCGCCAGCAGTTCGGCATGGCGGGGCTTCATGCCACCGTTGCCGCACACATACAGGTTCCAGCCCTTCTCGGTGGCGATGATGCCGACGTCCTTGCCTTGCGCTTCGGCGCATTCCCGCGTGCAGCCGGAGACGCCGAACTTGATCTTGTGCGGCGAGCGCAGGCCCTTGTAGCGGTTCTCCAGCGCAATCGCAAAACCCACCGAATCGCCCACGCCATAGCGGCACCACGTCGATCCTACGCACGACTTCACCGTGCGCAGCGATTTGCCATACGCGTGACCCGACTCGAAGCCGGCCGCGATCAGCTCTTCCCAGATCAGCGGCAACTGCTCCAGCCGCGCGCCGAACAGATCCACACGCTGGCCGCCCGTGATCTTGGTGTACAGGCCGTATTTCTTGGCGACCTGGCCTACGGCGATCAGCCCGTCTGCCGTGACCTCGCCGCCCGGCATGCGCGGCACCACGGAGTACGTCCCGTCTTTCTGGATGTTGGCGAGAAAGTAGTCGTTGGAATCCTGCAGGCTGGCGTGCTCTTTCTTGAGCACGAAGTCGTTCCAGCACGAAGCAAGGATGCTCGCAACAGCCGGCTTGCAGATGTCGCAGCCCATGCCGCTGCCGTGCGCTTCCAGCAGCGCGTCGAACGACTGGATGCGGCCCACGCGTACCAGGTGATACAGCTCCTGACGCGAATACGGAAAGTGCTCGCAGATGTGGTTGTTGACCGCCAGGCCCTGTTTCTTCATCTCGGCCTTCATCACCTGCGTCATGAGCGGCACGCAGCCGCCGCACGAGGTGCCGGCCTTTGTCGCATCCTTGAGTGCGCCCACGGACGTGGCGCCAGCACACACGGCCTGGCACAGCGCGCCCTTGGACACGTCGTTGCACGAGCAGATCTGCGCGCTGTCGGGCAGTGCATCCACACCCAGCGCCGGGCGTGCATTGCCATCGGCCTGCGGCAGGATCAGGAATTCCGGCGCCTCGGGCAGTTCGATGCGGTTGAGCATCATCTGCAGCAGCGTGCCGTATTCGGCCGCATCGCCCACCAGCACGCCGCCCAGCAAATACTTGCCGTCTTCCGATACCACCAGCTTCTTGTAGATCTGCTTGCGCTCGTCTGTGAACTGCACGCTGCGGCTGCCCGGCGTCACGCCCTGCGCATCGCCCAGGCTGGCGACGTCCACGCCCATCAGCTTGAGCTTGGTGCTCATGTCGGCGCCGTTGAACTCCGACGCATCGTCGGCGGCCAGGATCTGCTTGGCGGTGATGCGCGCCATCTCGTAGCCGGGCGCAACCAGGCCGTAGACCTTGCCGCCCCACAGTGCGCATTCGCCAATCGCGTACACATCCGGCGCGGAGGTACGGCATTCGGAGTCGATCACGATGCCGCCGCGCTCGCCCACCTCCAGCCCGCAAGCGCGCGCCAGTTCATCCCGCGGTCGGATGCCGGCCGAGAAGACGACCATGTCGGCTTCCAGGTGCGTGCCGTCGGCAAAATTCAGGCGATGCGTCGCCGTTTCGCCGTCGACGATTTCCGACGTGTTCTTCTGCGTGTGGACGGTCACGCCCAGGTCTTCGATCTTCCGGCGCAGCATGCGGCCGCCGCCGTCGTCCACCTGCATCGCCATCAGGCGTCCGGCAAATTCGACTACGTGCGTTTGCAGGTTCATGTCGCGCAGCGCCTTGGCGCATTCCAGCCCCAGCAGGCCACCGCCGATGACGACGCCCGTCTTGGCACGCTGACCGCACTCGGCCATCGCTTCGAGGTCTTCGATGGTGCGATAGACGAAGCAGTCCTTGCGGTCGCGGCCCGGTACGGGCGGCACGAACGGCGACGAGCCCGACGCGATGACGAGCTTGTCGTACGGCAGCACCTCGCCGGTAGAGGCGGTGACCGTTTTGGCAATGGTGTCGATGGCGGTCGCGCGGGCGTTGAGTTTGAGCACCACGTCATCGCGATCAAAGAAGCCCGGCGCCACGAGCGAGAGGTCTTCCGCCGTCTTGCCCGTGAAGAATTCCGACAGATGCACGCGGTCGTAGGCGGGGCGCGGCTCTTCGCACAGCACCGTCACTTGCAGGTGATGGCCGGGTGCATGCAGCAGGCTTTCCAGAAATTTGTGGCCCACCATTCCGTGGCCAATGACGACGATCTTCATGGTCATGGTGATGTCCTCTTTCAGGCGTTGCCGGCGGCGGCCAGCGTGTTGTCGTACAGCGCTTGCTCGCGCGCCTTGTGCTCTGCCGAGAAACGCACGGCGATGGCGCAGATGGCCGACAGCGCCACCAGCACGCCGAGGATGGACAGCGTGGCTTGCGTGTCGGCCATACCCTTGAGCAGGAAGCCCGCCGCCACCGCGCCAGCGTTGCCGCCCGCACCGATGATGCCGGCCACACCGCCGAGCGCACGGCGATCGATGAACGGCACCAGCGCATACGTGGCACCGCATGCCATGTGCGTGAACAGACCGAAACCAAGCATCGCGAGCACCGCCACCGTCACGCTTCCTGCATGGGCAAAGCCGAACAGGCCGAGGCCCTCACCCAGCATCAGCAGGCACAGCAGTTGTGCGCGTGCATCCAGGCCGCGCTTGGCTGCCACGCGGTCCGACACGATGCCGCCCAGCGCCCGGGCAAACAGCGCGAGCAGGCCGAAGCTGGCCGCGGCCATGCCGGCAGCCGACAGCGACAGGCCAAAGTGATCGACGTAGTAAGTGGCGGCGATGTTGTGGATGAAGATCTCCACGCCAAAACACGCGCCATAGGTAATGAACAGCAGCCACACGCGGTAGTTGCCGGCAGCCGTGACGAAGCTGCCCATAGCACCCATCGTGCCCTTCTTGCCGCCGTCGATGGTCTTGCCGGCGGCGCGCAGCGCGCTGAAGTTGCCCTCCGGGCAGTCCTGCGTATAGCGCCAGTACAGCGCCGCGACGATCAGCATCGCCACACCCGGCACCACCATGGCGATGCGCCACCCCATGCTCTGCGTGACGCCCATCATCACGATGGCGGTCAGCAGCAGCGGCATCGTGCCTTGCGCTACACCGCCGCCTGCGTTGCCCCAGCCGGCCGCCGCCGCGTTGGCGGTGCCCACCACGTTCGGCGCGAACATGACCGACGTGTGGTACTGCGTGATGACGAAGCTCGCGCCAATCGCGCCAATTGCCAGGCGGAAGAACAGGAAGGTCTCGTAGCTTTGCGCCAATGCCACGCCCAGCACGGGGATGGCCCCCAGCAGCAGCAAGCCGGTATAGGTCTTGCGCGGGCCGAAACGATCGCACAACGGGCCGACAATCAACCGCACCAGGATCGTCACCGCAACCGCCGCAATGTTGATGTTGGCGATCTGCCCGGGCGTGAGGTGAAACTCGCCCTTGAGCACCGGCATGAGCGGCGCGCACGCGAACCACGCGTAGAAACACACGAAGAACGCCAGCCACGTCAGATGGAAGGCGCGCATCTGCGGGGTATGCAGGCTGAACAGGTCGATTCGGGTCGCTTTGCCGGTCATGTTGAATCCCAATCAGGGGCCGAAAAAAAGAAAGGCGTCCGAGAGCCCGGCTGCAGTAGCCGGGTCTGGGACGCCGTTGTCCAAGTCGCCCTGAGCACCAGGGCCTTCACCACGAAGCGCGCGAATCGCCTTTGACCCGCGCAATGGTGCTATGCAACAGGTGTGCCAACGACATAAAGCGCTGAACCATCAAGGTTTGCGCGAGATTGCCTCCAAATTGGGCGAGGCGCTTGCCTCATGCGCGGGCACCGCCCCGCACGGTTTCGGTGCAGATGCGGCTCGGGATGGTGCGGCACAGCAAGGCGCCGGCCGCCACCAAAGGCGACAGGAGCATCAGTTGAAGGTCGGATCGTAGGAAAGCTGGCGAACCGGGCTTCGGCGTCAGTAGCCGTGCGTGACGATCGACAGCACCGACAGGTCCGGATGCGTGCCGTCGACAATGCTGCGCGCCACGCGCACGGCTTCTTCCATGGCCTCTTCGGGGCTGCGGAACGTGTCGTCGCCATCGGCGTGAAACGGCACAACGTGACCGGGCAACTGCGGATCGGCGCCGGGGTGGCACACGTAGCCGGTGTAGGTGTAGCGCGAGGAGTTTGCCCGTGTCGGGCTTGGAACAACGTGAATTTCGAACCCTTCGTAGAGTTCTTGCGGTGCGGTGATGAGCTGGTCAGACATGGTGGCCTCGCCGGGTTAGCGTGTACCGGCCGGGCCGGCGCTTGTGGCGCGGCGCGGCTGCCCTTGGTTCAACCAGTCTAGGTGATGCGGTAGCTGTTGAAATCCGGCGGTTGGATGACATTCGCATCCACCGCCGGTCTTCGGACGAGTGCTGCGCCAAGCTATGCGCGCTTGATCAGCCGGATGATGAACAGCAGGATCACCGCGCCGATGACCGCCGTGATGATCGAGGCGATCCAACCGCCGCCCAGCGAGATGCCCAACACCCCCGCCAGCCATCCGCCGATGAACGCTCCGACGATGCCGACCACGATGTCGACGAAGATGCCGAAACCGCCGCCCTTGACCAGGATGCCGGCCAGCCAGCCCGCCACCGCGCCGATGATCAACCAGGCAATCAAACCATGTGAGGCCATGTTTGCGCTCCAAAGAATGTGCGTTTTGAGGGACGTTACTGCATAGGCATAGTAGGCGAAGACAGCACACTCGCGATGTGCGTTCGACGGGGTTTTTGCAATTGCATTGGGCTCCACCCAGGCATCCCGCGACAGCGCGTCACATTGCACTGCACGGCGGGACGCCTAAAATTTCAGAAATTCCTAAAAATTGCGAAAGATCAAAACAATGCAACTCTCCCCCTTGAAACAGCGCTTCGTCCTGCATTTCGGCGAGATGGGCAGCCGCTGGGGCATCAACCGCACGGTCGGGCAGATCTACGCGCTGCTCTACGCCGCACGCGAGCCGATCAATGCGGACGAGATCGCCGAGTCGCTGGGTTTCTCCCGCTCGAACGTGAGCATCGGGCTGAAGGAGTTGGAGTCTTGGAAGCTGGTCCGCCTCTCGCACAAGCCGGGCGACCGGCGGGAATATTTTTCCGCCCCGGACGACATCTGGACCATCTTCCGCACGCTGGCCGAGGAGCGCCGCAAGCGCGAGATCGATCCCACGCTCTCGCTGCTGCGCGACGTGATGCTGGAATCCCCCACCGATCCCGACGACCGCCACGCCCAGGCGCGCATGAAGGAGATGTACCAGCTCATCACGCTCATGACGAACTGGTTCGACGACGTGCAGAAGCTCGATGCCGAATCGCTGCAGCAACTCATGAAGATGGGCGCCAAGGTGCATAAGTTGCTGGAAATGAAGAACAAGCTTGCCGTCGTCGTAGGCGGCAAGTCCAAGTAGCCCCCGAAAAAGCCCATGTCACTCGATCCCGTTGTCCTCGCGCGCGTGCAATTTGGCGCCAACATCACGTTCCATATCCTCTTTCCCACCATCAGCATTGCGCTGGCGTGGGTGCTGCTGTTCTTCAAGCTGCGCTTTCGCAAGACAGGCGATGCCGCCTGGATGGCCGCGTACCGCCTGTGGGTCAAGGTATTTGCGCTGACCTTCGCGCTGGGCGTGGTGTCCGGCGTCACGATGAGCTTCCAGTTCGGCACCAACTGGCCCGGCTATATGAATACCGTCGGCAACATCGCGGGGCCGCTCCTGGCGTACGAAGTGCTGACGGCCTTCTTCCTGGAGGCGAGCTTCCTCGGCATCATGCTGTTCGGTACCGGGCGCGTGAGCGAGCGCATTCATACGTTCGCGACGTTTCTGGTTGCGCTGGGCACGACGATTTCCGTGTTCTGGATCGTCGCCCTCAACTCCTGGATGCAAACACCGGCCGGCTACGAAATGATCGACGGCCGCGCGCACCCGGCAAGCTGGCTTGCCATCATCTTCAATCCGTCGTTTCCGTATCGATTCACCCACATGCTGCTGGCGTCGGGCCTCACGGTCGCGTTCCTGCTGGCGGGGCTGTCGGCGTATCGGTGGCTGCGCAACGATCGTTCTGCCGATGTGCGCTTCACCCTCAAGACCGGCGTCGTCCTGGCTGCCATGCTGATCCCGCTGCAGATTGCCGCCGGCGACGCGCACGGCCTCAACACGATGGAGCACCAACCCGCCAAGCTGGCCGCGATGGAAGGCATCTGGCAAACCGAACGCGGCGTGCCCGCCGTGCTGTTCGGCATTCCGGACGAAGCAACCCGCAGCAATCGCTACGAGATCGCAGTACCGAAGGCCGCATCGCTGTATCTCACGCATTCGCTGGACGGCGAGGTGCGCGGGCTCGACCAGTTCGACAGGCATCCGCCCGTACTGCCCGTGTTTTTCGCGTTTCGCCTGATGGTGGGCGTGGGCCTGCTGATGCTGGCCGTCTCGTGGACCAGCGCCTGGCGCCTGCGCCGCAACGGTGAGCTGCCGCGCTGGCTGGCGCGCGTCCTGGTGGCCATGACGTTCTCCGGATGGCTCGCGGTGGTGGCGGGCTGGTATGTCACGGAAATCGGTCGCCAGCCCTGGTTGGTGTACGGCGTGCTGACCACCGCGCAGGCAGCGTCGTCCGTGCCGGCCACGATGATCGGCAGCACGCTGGCGATGTATCTGGCGCTGTATGCATTCCTTATCGCCTCCTACATCGGCGTGGTGTTCTATCTGGCCCGCAAGGCCGGCGGCGTCATCGACCCCACCGACCCCGATGCCACCGGCACACCCGTCATCGAAACACCCAACCCGGTCTTCGCCCAACCTGCCCGGAGCCAAGCATGAACGCCATCCCCGACCTCACCCAACCCGCCGGCTGGCTGCCGGTGGTCTTTATGGCCCTGATGGGGATTGCCGTGCTGGCCTACGTCGTGCTTGACGGCTACGACCTCGGCGTCGGCATCCTGCTGCGCCGCGCCGACGACGCCGAGAAGGACACCATGATCGCCTCCATCGGCCCGTTCTGGGACGCCAACGAAACTTGGCTCGTGCTCGGCGTCGGGCTGTTGCTGGTGGCGTTTCCGGCGGCGCATGGCGAGATCCTGGGCGCGCTGTATCTGCCGGTGGCGCTGATGCTGTTCGGCCTCATCCTGCGCGGCGTGGCATTCGACTTTCGGGTCAAGGCGCGCGCGCACCACAAGCCGTGGTGGAACCGCGCGTTTTATGCGGGCTCGGTCATCGCAACGGCCGCGCAGGGCCTGATGCTCGGGCTGTACATCACGGGGTTCCACTACGACGCCGCCAACGTTGTCTTTGCGATCTGCACCGCGGCCGGCCTGATTGCCGGCTACCTGCTGCTGGGTGCCACGTGGCTGATCATGAAGACGGAAGGCGCGCTGCAGCGGCGCGCGGTGCAGTGGGCGCGCGGCAGCCTGTGGTTCACCGCGCTCGGCGTGGCCGCCGTGTCGCTGGCCACGCCGTGGGTCAGCACACGCGTGTTCGACAAGTGGTTTGCGCTGCCGAACATCATCCTGCTGGCACCCGTGCCGCTGGTGACGATCGTGCTGTTCCTGCTGATCGACTGGGTCCTGCGCCGCCTGCCACAGCAGATTGCCAAGGGCGATGAACACTTGATCTGGGCGCCGTTCGTCGGTACCGGCGCCATCTTCCTGCTGGCCTTCAACGGCCTGGCCTACAGCCTGTTCCCGTATCTCGTGGTGGACCGGCTCGACATCTGGCAGGCCGCCAGCGCGCCGGAATCGCTGGAGTTCATGCTGGTGGGCGTGGCGATTGTGCTGCCGACCATCGTCGGCTACACGATCTACTCGTACAAGGTGTTCCACGGCAAGGCGACGGAACTTCGGTACTACTGAGCGCGCTGACGCGATCAAGCCATCGTCGCCTCAAACACCCGGCGGTAGTTTGCTCCCAGGATCTGGCCGACTTCCTCAACCGTGAAGCCCGCTTTGAGCAGCGCCGAGGCCAGCGCCGGCAGTTGCGCATAACTAGTGAACACCGGCGGCCGGATAAAACCGAGCATGTCGGTGCCCAGTCCCACGTGCGCCACGCCCACCACATCGGCCATGCGCTTGACCCCCATCGCCATGGCGTCGAGGTTTGGAAAATCCGCCGCATTGGGCCAGACGCCAATCACGCCGCCGGTGTCCGCCACTGCCCGTGCATGGTCTGCGGAAATCAGCCGGCTGCGCGGCCGGGGCGACCTCGACAGCGCCGTGTGCGACAGCACCAGCGGTTTGGTGGTCGTCGCCGCGGCACGCTTGACGAGGTCATACGTGCCGTGCGCTACGTCCACCACAATGCCCAGCGCGTTGCAGCGGCGCACCACGTCTGCGCCGAAATCGGTCAGGCCGCCGTGCACCGGCGGCTCGGTCTGGATATCGCCAAGTTCATTCACGCGGTAATGCGTCAGCTGCAGGTGCCGCAGACGGTGCTGCGTGTAAGCCTCGTCCACGCGCTCGATGCGGCCTTCCAGAAAGTCCGCACCTTCTGACGCGATGATGACGCTCGGCCCGTGTGTGCCCATGGCCGCCAGCGATGCGGCGTCGGTCACCACATGCAGCTGCTCCCGCTCGATCAACCGCTGGGCGCGCGCAAACTCCGTCATGCCCAGCTGGTACAACTCGCCCGGGTCCGGGGTGCGGTACGCCTCGAAACGGTTGCCGCCAGCGCCTACGTGCACGGCGGTGGTGTCGGTCACGATGGCGAGGCAGATCACATTCATGCCCCCGGCTCGCATCGGTTCTGCTACCGGCAAGAAAAGCCGGTTGGCGCCGATCTGGGGGTCGCGCGAGACGATCACGCGCCCGGCGTGCGTATGCATGTCGATGGTCAGGGCACCCGGCGGGGGCGTCCACCTGGAAGACGTGTCCGATGGCGCATCGGTGTAGTTGGCAAAGCGGCCCGGCGCGCAGGCTGCGAGACCCATCGCGGCACCTGCGGCCAGGAACACGCGTCGGCTGACGCGCGGCGATCCGGCCGCAGGCTGCCCGGGTGCGAGCGCTGCATCCACCAATTGATAGCGCCAGCCTGCGGGGTCGTCCTGCAAGCGCACCAGCCGGCCGCGGACGCGCGTCACATCACTCACCCGTATCGGCTGCGCTGCAAGGACTTCGATGCTGGCGGCGGGGTTGCGCGACACGCAACCGCCGCAGCACGGCGCATCGGCGCTCAGCAGGAAGTAGTCGGCAGACTCCGCCGCGGCGTCCAGCGGCATCGCCCAACCTTCCATGTCGACGATCGTGTCGTGCAGCGCGTCAGCCTCGCGCGTGGCGATGAAGGACCAATCGATGAGCATGCACACCCCGCGAAATTGAGCTGCGGTATTGTGCGCGTGATCGGCTCATCGCTCTATCGGCGCCGGTTACACGGTCCTACACCGGATGACGCGTCGCAGCGTAAGCGCGAGCCCGCGATCATGCTGCGCAACGTCGCCGCGCCCGAAGCGGTCGGGCATCGCCTGCCGATGGGCAACCATTTGCGCTACGCTTACAACCTTTCGCCTGACTCGGCTTCCATTGCCTTTTGCTTCACCTCATGCCTGCCCTGCAACACGTCGACCTGCGCACCGACCCCGCCGCCCGCCCTTTTGTGAAAGACGAGACCGTCCACGTCGACTTTGCCGCAGAAGCCGGCGAGCTGATGAGCCTGGAAGGCCCCAACCGCTACGCCCCCGGCGATGCGCTGATCACCGGTTCCACCGGAGACCGCTGGGTCGTTTCGCGCGAGCGTTTCGATGCAAAGTACGTCCCCGCGGATGCATCGCTCGCGCAGGGTCAGTCCGGCGCTTACCGCAACCGCCCCAGCGTGGTGCTGGCCAAGCAGATGCACGAAGCGTTCTCAATGGCGCGGTCCGAAGCCGGTGACGTTCTGCACGGCCAGGCCGGCGACTGGGTGCTCCAATACGCCCCCGGCGACTACGGCGTCGTGCAGGCGCAGCGCTTCGCCAAGGTCTACCGCCCGGCCTGAAGCGTTACTGCGCCGCCTGCTGCTGGCGCTCGACTTCGTGGTGCTTCATCTGCAGATAATCCTGCCGCTCCACTTCGTGCAGTTGGCGCGGGTACTGCTCGGTGGCGGTGAACCAGGCATTAAGCCGTTGCTGCAAGCGCTTGTCGGGCGGCGCCGACAGCGACTTCAGATAGGCGTCGATGGCCAAGTAATAGCGCATCGTGTTGCGTTCGAGCAGGCCGCGCACCCCGCCCACATATTCGGGCTCCCCGCCCGATGAGGATTCCGCCGTCTTGGTAAAGCCGACCTTGCCGCTACCGACCGTGGCAAGGTATGTGCGCATCGCCAGGCGCCCCGCCGTACCGTAACCGTACGCGTAGGTCAGGTGCAGGAAGGTATGGTTGCCGGCGCCCGGCGCGGGTATGGCCTCCAGCATGATGTGGTAGTCACGCGTGCTGAGCGGGCCGGAAGCCGCGCTGAGTTCCACGCGAAAATAATCTGCACTGCTGGCAACGGGGTGATAACCGAACTCGAGGCGATAGCTGCTGGAGAGCGAGTCTTCCACCTTGCGGCCGAGGTTCACGTTCAGCACGCTGCCATCCGTACCCTGCGTGGCGTGGCAGTACTTGATATTCAGATGCAGGATGAGCACGTCGCACCAGTTGGAAGCGCCGTGCTCCGGATCCCCCAGCGCGCTCTTGACGGTGGCGAACGGGTAGTCGAGCACGCTATAGATGTCGCTCTTGAGCCGTTCGGGCGCTTCGGTGGATTCCAGCACCAACGGGCGATGGAACACGTTATCGGCCAACTGGGGCGCCACGGTCTGGTATTTGTCGCGCAGCGCTTGCGCGTTGTCTGCCGCATGTACGGAAAGGCTCAGGCATAGGCCGGCCGCCACTACAAGCGCGGCGAGCCAGCCCCGCCGAGCGGTATGTCGGTGAGAGGTCATAGGCATGGCGTTCTCAAGGAATCGTTCTTCATTCTAGGAGGCGCGGATAGACATGCCGACGCAACAAATGGTCCTGCGAAGCCACATCCGCCATGCGGCTTTCTGTCACCACGACAGCCAAGGCGTGCGCCGATGCGGCTCGGTAAAATGAAGGCTTCTTCGCCTCGTGCTTCCCGGCACTTCCGGCACCATGCCCTCGCCCCTCGTCGCCATTCGCGAACGCATCGCCAACCAGGTCCGCGGCCTGACGCGCGCCACCGGCAGCCTGACCCTCGACATTGCCTCGCCGCCGGGCGACCCCGGCCTGTTCGGCCCCGACGCGGTCTGCTGGAAGGTGCATGCCGATTTTCCGGCGATGATGGCTGGCGGGATCAGCGCGCTGTTGTTGCAGGCGCTGCACCCGCGCGCGCTGGCCGGCGTGTGGGACCATTCGAACTTTCGCGAAGACCTGCAGGGACGCCTCGGCCGCACCGCGCAGTTCGTAGCCGGCACCACGTACGGCAGCCGGCATGACGCGCTGGCGCTGATCGAGCGCGTGAAGACCATCCACGACCGCGTGCAAGGCATCGCGCCAGATGGCCGCCCGTATTCAGCAAACGACCCGGATCTGCTTACCTGGGTGCATGTCGCAGAGATGTCGAGCTTCCTGGCAGGCTATCTGCGCTACGTGGATGGCACCCTGAGCACCGCCCAGCAGGATCGCTACTTTGAAGAGACCGCGCTGGTGGCCGAGATGCTCGGCGCGCGGGACGTGCCGAAATCGCGGGGGGCCGTGCATACTTATTTGAATGCGATGCGCGCCGAGCTGGTGGCCAGCGATCGCACGCGCACGGTCGTGGAAGTATTGATGACGTGGCAGGCGCCGCGCCCGGGCTTGCGCCCTGCGGTACGCCTCTTCCTGGACGCTGGCATCCAGTTGCTGCCGCCGTGGGCAATACGAATGCTCGATCTCAAGCGGCCGCCGCTGCAGGCGGCCTTTGCATCGGCAGCCATGCGCACGGTGGCACCCACGCTGCGCTGGGCGCTGTACGAAGGCAGCGTGGCCCGCCGTGCTCGTCGGCGCGCGCTGGCGCCTGTCGCCAGCTAGCGCGCCCGCCATTTATTCGATGGCTTCGGCCAGCGACACCTTGCCGCGCAGCACTTTCTCTTCCAGCCGTACGATCAGCAGGGGCGAAATGACCGACACCGCAGCGGCAAAGAAGAAAAGATGCCGGAACGCGCTCTCGCCCGCGCGTTGCAAGGCCTGGGCATCGGCGCCGTTGCTTGCCAGGGCTGCGTGGAAGAGATCCATCAGCACGTCGCCGCCGGCCGCCACCTGGGCGCCGGGCGCAGCCTGACGCATCAGCGCAATCAGCACGGAGGTCAGCACCGCCACGCCCACCGCGCCACCCAGCAGACGCGAGAAGGCGGTCAGCGCGGTGGCCAGCCCCACCGTCTGCGGCGACACCGCGTTTTGCGTGGCGACCAGGCCCGTCGGGAACTGCACGCCAATCGCCAGCCCCAGCACGATCATCGCAAGGGTCAGCGCCAGTACGCTGTGCGGGTCCAGCAAACCCAGCGATGCGACGGCAAACGGCACCACGCTTGCGCCAATCAGCATCAACGGCTTGTAGCGGCCGCTGTGCGTCATCCACCGGCCGGCGATGAAGGCGCCAAGCGGAATCGACAGCGTGAGCGGCACCAGGCGCAGCGCGGCGGCATCGGGGCTGGCCCCTGCCACCATCTGGAAGCGCAGCGGCATCAGCACCGACGTGGCAATCAACTGGAAGAAGCAGAGGAACAGCGCCAGGCAGCAGATCGTGACCGTGCGCACACGGAACATCGACAGCGGAATGATCGGCTCCACAGCACGATTCTCTTGCCAGACAAAGGCGCCCAGCAACACCACCGCCCCCGCCAGAAGGCCGAGATTGTCGGGCTGCGTGAGCGACGTGCCCTGCCCCACCCGGGTAATCATCAGCAACAGGGCGGTCAACCCCGCCGCAAACAGCACCACGCCCAGCACGTCAATCGGGCGACGCTGATGCGCCACCGGCAGATGCCGAAGCGTGCGGCGCACGACCAGCAGCGCGACAATGCCCAGCGGCAGGTTGATCCAGAAAATCCAGCGCCATGACAGGTAATGCGTCAGGTAACCGCCGATCACCGGACCGGCGAGGCTGGCCATGGCCCACATGCCGCTCACGTACCCCTGGTAGCGGCCACGCTCGCGCAGCGGCACCACATCGGCAATCGTGGCCTGCGATATCGAGATGAGACCGCCGCCGCCCAGCCCCTGCAGAACACGCGCAACGAGCAGCATCGGCATGCTGGTCGCCAACGCACACGCCACCGAGGCCAGCACGAACAGGACGATGGCGGTCGTCAGCATGGCGCGGCGGCCGTAGAGGTCACTCAATTTGCCGTAGATGGGCGTCACCACCGTAGACGCCACCAGATACGCCGACACCAGCCACGCCATCAGCGCAAAGCCGTTGAATTCGCCCGCAATCACGGGCAAGGCCACCGCAACGATGGTTTGCTCCAGCGCGCCCAGCAAGATGGCAAGCATCAGCCCGCCCATCACCGCCATCACCGGAATTTCAGGCACGGGCAGCGCATCCAGCGGGCTGGATGCCGACGCAATGGGCGCAGTAGGCGTATCTGGCTTGGGCGGTTCGATGCTGGGGCGGGAGGACATGGGAGCGTGCGCGCATGCCGCTCAAGGCACCCGCGCCAATGGGAGAAGCGAAGCCGTTGATGATACTGCCGATTCGCAATCGTTGCAGAGTCAACGATCGGGCTGCCGGACGATGTCCTCATAGCAACGGCTGACGTTTGCCGTCATGCCGGGCAACTCTTCCGCAAGGAATTCGATGAACGCGCGCACGGCCGGCACGAGCCCCCGGCGTGACGGGAACACCGCGTGAAACTGGTGCACCGGCAACCGGTATTCCGGCAGCAGCACGACCAGCCGGCCATCACGAACGGGCTCGGCGCACAGGTTGAACGGCAGTTGTGCAACGCCAATCCCGGCCAGCGCCGTCTGCCCCATCAGATACAGGTCGTCCGTCACCAGCGCGGGGGTGTATTCGATGTCGACCGCGCCGCCGTCAGGGGCGGTCAGGCGCCAGCGGGTGCGCTCCCCGGCCGCACCGTCAACGCCCACCCCGATCGCGCCGCGCATCGATTCCGGCGTCTCGAACGGACCATGCTCGGCCACAAATGACGGGCTGGCGACGAGCACCTGGTCGCTCACGCCAAAACTGCGCACGACGAGGTTGGAATCGTCCAGCGTCGAGCGCACGCGCAGCGCCACGTCGTAGCCGTCGCCGATCACGTCGACACGGCGGTTTGTCACGTCCAGCTCCAGGCGCACATCGGGCTGCGCGCGCAGGAATTTCGACAGCACGGGCGCGATGAACACATGCGCCACGCCCACCGGACAGCTCACGCGCAGTCGCCCGGAAGGTTTCTCGCCTGCGTGCTCGGCCACTTCGAAAGCAGCGCGGGCCGCCTGCGTCATCGATTCGCAATGGGTAAAGAACGCCGAGCCCACGTCCGTCACATGCACCGCCCGCGTTGAGCGCTGCAGCAGCCGAACCCCCAGGCGGGTTTCGAGGTCGGCCACGCGGCGGCTCACGCGCGATTTCGGAATCCCCAGCGCCCGCGCGGCGCCGGAAAAACTGCCGTGCGTCACCACGCTGGCAAACAGGACGAGGTCGTTCAGGTCTTCCATGGCCGTTCTCCAAGGCATCGGCGCATTGTCTCACTCATAGAACGATGTGTGTCGATTCGACCCATTACTGGAACTCGCCGCATCGCACTATCTTTGCAGCAACCCACCTTTTACTTGGAGAGACACCATGCAAGTCCTTCACATTGATTCCAGCATCCTCGGTGACGCCTCGGCCTCGCGCTTGTTGAGCGCCGCCATTGTTGACGCGCTGCGCCGCGAAAACCCGAGCGCCACCGTCGTCCACCGCGACCTGTCGGTCGAAGCCATTCCTCACCTGGACGGCGCCATTGCTGCCGGCTTCCGCGCCACGGGCGCCGACGATTTTGACGACGCGACCCGCGCCGAGCATGCCCGCTCGGAAACGCTCGTGAACGAGCTGCTCGCCAGCGACGTGATCGTGGTTGGCGCGCCGATGTACAACTTCTCGGTGCCGAGCCAGCTCAAGGCGTGGATCGACCGCGTGGCGCAAGCCGGCCGCACGTTCAAGTACTCGGAAAACGGCCCGGTCGGCCTGGCCGGTGGCAAGAAGGTGATCGTTGCATCGACGCGCGGCGGCATGTACTCCGCCGGCCCGGCCGCCGCGATGGATTTCCAGGAGGCGTATCTGAAGACCGTGTTCGGCTTCTTCGGTATCACCGATGTGCAGTTCGTGCGCGCAGAACGCCTGGCGATGGGCCCGGACGCTCGCACGCAAGCCTTGGAAGCAGCACACGCCGCCATGCGCGACGTTGTGAGCCAGGCCGTGGCAGCCTGAGCGAACACGATTGCGGCGCAACGGGACGCACCGCAACCGGCCTCGCAGAATGCCAAACGGGCGCCAGCAGCAATGCGGCGCCCGTTTTCGCTTTTACCGGACCAAGAAGGTGAAGTCGGCGCGAAGGGCCGAGCGGCGGACTACTCGTCGCGGTGCTCGCGCGCGTGGTGCATGGCTTCGAGCACACGGCGCGCCCGCAGTTTGTTCCACACAGCCGGCACGACAATCGCGGTAGCGATCAGGCACGGTGCAGCCCAGGCGATGGTCGATTCCAGAAAATTCGTCATGATGCATCCCCCCGATATGTTGCCGATGCGCACGGTTGGGCGGCGCGCATCGCGTGGTCCCCGCAAGGCTTGCTGCCTCGACTGGGCCAAGGCGCCCTGACATCTGTCTCTATACAAACGGCTATCGGCGCCGCGCGTTCAAACTTGAAGCACAACGTTTGCCGTTTGGTGTATTTCCCGCCGATCTCAACGATCTGTCAATACCGTGACGATAAGTTCGTGGAACATCGTGGCGCGGCACTGACAGTGTCCGAGCTACGCCCGGTGCTCCATAGTCCCGCCGCAAAGGTAACGGCAAATTACGGCGCACCCGATCCGCGCGTTGCCAATGCGGGGAGGACGCCCGATTACCGGCTTGGGCGTCACAGTTTTTCTTACAAACCGTAAAGCGCGGTTGCGAGGCATTTCCATACAGTGAGGCCAGATCAACGATCGCCATCACCAAGGAGCCTCGTCATGAAACGCACTATCGCCCTGCTCATCCTTGCTGCTGCCGCCACCTCTGCGCTGAGCGCCTGCGTGGTGGTTCCGGCAGGCGGCTACTACGACCGCCCGCATTACTACCATCCGTACTACCGCGGGTATTGATCCGCAAACTGTGGGCTCACGCCTTGCGCGCCTGCAGCATGCGAATGCGCGCAACGGCCTGGTGGTCGGTCGTGGCGGCGTCATACAGGCGCGCGAGGTCGGCCTTCAATGCCGTGCGTGAGCCGCCATCCAAATACACCATGTGCCCCGATGGGTAGAACCCCGCCGACAGGTTCTTGCGTACATCGGCATCGAGCAAGGGCATCGCCTTCAGGTCGAGCATGGTCTGGTAGAACGGCGTGACGAAGTCGTAGTAGCCGTTGGCGGAGAACACTTTCAGATCCACGTTCAGGCTCATCGTGGCGGCCAGGTCGCCCGCCGTGTACAGCGCGACATTGCCATTGGCATCGAGCCCTTTCTGCGCGCCGGTCGGATCGGTGTGGCGGAAATCCCAGTGGCGGAAGGCTTGGTCGTTCAAATCCGTGAAGGCCGAGTTGGACGTGAACTTCAAATCGGCGTTCAGGTAGGTGTTCCACATGGCGGTGTAGACGCCGGACACCGCCGTCATGGTCGGATCATTGCCGCCGGAGTTTGGATTCACGCTGGCCGCAATGCCGGTGTGAATACCAGTGACGCGACCGTCGTACGCACCCAGCGACAAGCCCTTGTCAGCCAGCAGCGTGGTCAGGAACAACGACGTGCCCGCGCCGTCGGACGCTGCCACATCGAGCCGCCAGCCCTGCAACGTCGCCGCATCGATGCCAGTGAGGGCAGACAACGTCTTGAGCACGACCGGATCGGCATGCGCGGGTTCGGCGAGCGCCTTTTCGTATTCGGTGCTGGCAAAGACGGCGGCGGCTTCCGCAAAGTCGCCCACGTCTGTGGGCAGCGGTCCGCCTTTGGGGGCAGTTGCGCGCTTGTGGAACCACGCATCTGCCGCGCACGTCGGTAAAAGCCCGACCGGATTGCCTGCCTGTGTGTAGTCGAGGATGGAAGACTGCAGCGTGATGCCGTTCAGGTCGACCCCGTCCTCGTGCAGCAGGTACGAGAGCACGCAGGAACGCGCCGTGCCGTAAGACTCGCCAAACAGAAACTTGGGCGAATTCCATCGATCATTGGCGGTCAGCCAGCGCTTGATGAACTGCGCGATGCTGCGCGCGTCCTGGTCAACGCCCCAGAAATCGAGGTTGCGCTTGGGCGCGATGGCTGTCGAATAGCCGGTGCCCACAGGGTTGATGAAGACAAGGTCCGAGCGATCGAGCAGGCTGTCGGGGTTGTCTTCCATGCGATACGGCGCAGGCGGCGTGAACGACGGCATCGACGTCACGATGCGGCGCGGCGCAAACGACCCGAGCAGCACGAACACCGCCGAAGACCCCGGTCCGCCGTTATAGAAGAACGTGACCGGCCGCGCCTGCGCGCCGCCTTCCGGGGCATTGGCCACAAAGGCCACATGGAACATCTTCGCCACCGGCTGCGAACTGCTCGGGTCGACCGTAACGAGGTGGCCGGCATGCGCGGTGTAAGCGATGTCGCGTCCGCCGATGCGCACGGCGTGGTGCGTGATCGCCATGCCCTCGCTGGTGTCGGTCACGCTGTCGTCGGGGCCGTTGCCGTAAGCGGTCGGGTCGAAGAACGGCTGGTCGGTGGTGGTCATGCGTGCCTCGCTGCTAAAAAAGGTTGGCGATCGCGTCGCCCTTGGGGCTGCCCAGGCCAGTGCAGGCGTCCCAGCCGGGCGCGGCGGCAAAGGTGCCGTTGTTGCCCTGCTTGATGTCGTTGAACGCGCCCGGGTTCCGATACAGCCGCGCATGCAGATACCCCGCCGGCCGCCCCTTGATGGCATTGATGCGCGCGATGAGCGCAGCCCACAGCGGCGCGGCCGCGCTGGTGCCGCCCACGACGCCGGTCTCGCCATCCACGCGGACGACGTAGCCCGTCAGCGGGTCGGCATCGGCCGACACATCGGGCACGCCGCGCCGCGCGAGCGGCACACTTTCGCCCTGCGTCTCCTGGGCGGCCAAGCCCTGCTGCCAACTCGGCAGCGCGAAGACGGCGCTGATCCCGCCGCCGCCCGCGCCGCCCTGTGCGCCGTCGTTCCACACCGTTTCCTCGGCGATGCGGTTGCCGCTGGCGCGCACGCTGGTGCCGCCGCATGCCAGCGCGTATGGGCTGGAGGCGGGAAAGTCCACGTGGTCTGCGCGATCGGGCTGGCCGTCGCTGGAGCCGCTATCGCCCGATGCCACACACACCGTCACGCCCATCGTGGCCGCGCTTTGCAGTGCGGCGTTCACGGCTTGCATGGCCTGCGGCGTCCACGCGCTTTCGGGCGCGCCCCAACTGATGGACAGCACCGATGGCCGCAGCTTGGTGTCATGGATGGCGGCGTTGATGGCCTGCACGAAACCGGCATCGGTATTCACCGTGAAGTAGACGGCCAGTGTGGCGCCTGGGGCCGCGGCGCCTGCCACCTCCAGGTCGAGCATGACTTCGCCGTCCGGGCCGCCCGGGTCCCCCGTTGGCCGATTGGCGCCCTGCCCGACCGGCACGGCCGTCACCGTCGGCATCGGCACGCCAAGCTCCTGGAAGTACGCTCGCAGATCATCTTCCCGATAGCCGCCGCCAAGTTCGACAAACGCAATGCACTGCCCTGCGCCATCGCCCTGCGGAAAGCCGTAGAGCTGAGCGAGCTGCACCGGCGTATAGGACGCAGTCGGGGCCGCACGCGCGGGCCGGATGCCTCCCGGCTCAGTCGACCCCGTGGGCAGCGGCGCAAAACGGAAATGCGGCTCCGCCTGCGGGCGTGAGTCGAGCCCCAGCACGGCAACCACCACGTCCTGCAAAGACTCCGGCAACCGCAGCGGGCCCGAACGCCCTCGGTATTCGCAGTCGCCGTGCGCGACGCGGTGCAGGTGCGTATCGAACGCGCGGCAGAATTGTTCAACGGTGCCCTCGAGCGTGACGGTGGCGGCGGCCACGTTCACCTCAGTCACTTGCAGGCCGTGTTCGTGGGCAAACGCGCGAACGGCGTCGATGTCGTCCGTGGTGGCGCCAAACTGGGCGGCCCATTGTTCGCGGGTGAGCGGTGTGGGCGGTGGAGTCCCGGCGGCATGCGCGTGGGCGAATCCGGACAGGCGTGCATCGAGATCAGCCTCATTCGGGCGGCGTAATTGCACGAGCGCTTGAATCTGCTCCGCCGGGTGCGCATCGCCGAGGATGCGGGCGTCTTGAGGAATGGTGCGTTCGCTGCCGCGCAGGGGGTGCCGGACCATGGGCCATCTCCATGTAGGTAGGTGGCCCGTGCGTCGCAACCGGCGTGCCGAAGGCGCCCAAGTCGCGCAGTTCGCCCAGGTCGCCGGCAGGATGCGGCGCCACCTCCAATCACGTTAGGCGATGGCTTGCCCGCTTGATCTGCAAGGTACGTTAGTCGCCGAAGTCGGCGCTCCCGGCGCCATCGGCGGGAAGCTGCGGCTTACCTTCGGCAAACGCACGGCGGATCAGTGCGCCGCATGCCGCGCTGCGCACATACGCGCGTGGGGCGAGCGTCTCGCGAACGAGCATGCCGTAGTGGCGCTTGTCGGCGGTGATCCAAGGGTAGAAACCGAATGCACCGGCCGAGCTGAATGCGCCGTCGCCGCCGGGCTGATCTTCGATCCAGTAATTGAGCGCGTAATGCCACGGCAGTGCAGCCGGCGTGCTGACAGCGGTCGGACAGGTACCGGGCTCGGTGCAAACGGCATGCTGACCGAGCATCTTGCCGAGCTGATAGTCGCCGCGGATGAGGCGGCGCAGGAACTGCCCGTATCCTGCCGGCGTGGCGATCATCCCGCCAGCCGGTTCGGGTGCGAGAAAGCGGATGCCGAGCGGCTGGCCACCTTCGCGCGCGCCGGGGGTATTGGCAAGCTGTCGGTCGAGGTCGTTGTTGAGCGCCTCGGCGTCGGCACGGCCCAGGCCGAGATCGATCAGCAGCTTCTGGTCATGGCCGCCGTTGTAACTGAAGCGTCCGACGTGCCCGGGCGTGAAGGTCGCGTTGCGACCGCGCTGAAAGCAGCTCTGCACGGTGTCGTTTCGATTGCAGAGCAGCGGATTGAGCCCGTCGTAGCCGGAGCGCATGGTAAGTGCATCGATCTGGGCGGATGTGGGCTTGCCATTCGCGCGCTCGACCACGTAGGCGCCGAACACCCATTTTGATGCCGATCCCAACCGCACGGTCTTGTTGGCGCCGATGCGCTGGCCGCGCTGCCCCCGCATCAGCACGCCATCAGCGTCGCCGATTTCCCAGTAGTAATCGCCCATTTGCTGACAACTGGCCGCACGCGCCAACGTCGACTCCACGGCGGCGCGGCGTGTTGCCAAGCTGGGCGGGGCAGCAAGCGCGGCGGTCGTTACCGCCCATATTGTCGATGCCATCAAGGCGGCGCCCCCCAAACGCCCGAGCCCTGCCAGCGCCCTGATGTTCCGGGCGCGTCTTACTTGCGTCATGTCGATGTCCTGCACCTTTTCTAATGCTTAGCCAGCCCCGCGGCACTGTACCGCAGCCCGCGCAGCATTCTTGTTGTTCTACGCTCGAGCCCCGTTTCTGTGCAGTCTTGCACCATGCCGCTGTCGGAAACGTATGACTCTATCGGCGTCGCCTTGTGGGCTTGTTACGAAGAATGACTGGGATACATTTCAAACGTAAGCGTTTGCGTATCGATTAATCGGCTTCTAAGGTGATGAATATCACTTCATATTCGCCTCCCCAATATGTCCTAAGCCTCCCGTTTATGAGCCAAATGGAGGATAAGAATCATGCCAAGGGGCGCTAGCGGTCTGCATAGAGTGTCCTAGAATGCAATCGAAGAAAAGCAGAATTAAATAAAAGTAAATACGGGGCATCGACGAGCTTCCGGGAGCGGGCCATGGGAACAATGAAACGGGGAACGGCGGGCTTGACTGCTCGTCTGGGGTGGGAACGACACACTGCCAATTGGCAGGTGATTCCTACGCGTCGGCGCCTTTTCCAAACGCGCCTTCCTTCTACGCGCGCCTCTACCGTTTTCCTCTGGTTGCTGGCCATCTCCATCGCTATTGGGCTCGGGCTGCTGCATCGATTGTGGTAACCATAAAAACATAAGCAAGATTTGTACGGGGAAGGTCGCAGCGCGAGAGCGAATCGCAGTCACACCGAATTGACAGACCGGCATAACGGCACCGAGGGACAGTCCGACCCGCTTCACTGGGTCAATTGCATCCGGATCGATTCCACATCCGGGGCATCGTCATCCCTCCATTCGGAAATCAAGCTCCTGCATGTGGCCACTACGCCGCGAAAGCGGCATGTGGGGCACGCCGCTCAACCGGCGGCCCGATCAATGGGGGGAGCATCATGAACATTTCTTTCACCGGCAAGACTTTCAGGTCCGTAGGCGACCTGTTCTTCCAAGCCATCGTCGACGGCAAGGTCGTGAGCTGTTTCGTCACGTCCGAAGCGCTGTCGCTCTGCGATTGCGCTCATCAGAAGATTTCGGCCGAAGAGGTCTATCGAAATTACCGCGACTGGATAGAGTTGGCTGCGTCGGACTTGATCCGAGCAGGCTCGCTCGCGCCGGTCATCGTGCGCGGCCGCGACCTCGCGGCCTCGCGGGCATCGCTGCCGCACGGCGGCGTCCCCGCCTACGATCTGGATCGCGTGCGCCAACTGCGCCTGGTCCCGCGCTCGTCGCGCTGATATCCCGCAGCGCTGGCGCCACGGAACGAGCGGTCGAGCGGCCGCACGTTCCGTGGGTGCCGAAATGCCAACACGCAACGCGTAAATCAGTCGGCAGGAAAATCCTCTTCCCAATATTCCTGCAGGTTGCGTACGCCCGCGGTGTGCTCGCTGCGCGCGGCTTCACGCATGCGCAGTTCGACGCGCCGGATCTTGCCCGAGATGGTTTTGGGCAGGTCGGCAAATTCGATGCGGCGCACGCGTTTGTAGGAAGCCAATCGGCTGCGGCAAAACCGGAGGATCTCGCGCGCCAGTTCCGGGCCGGCCTCATGCCCCGCCCGCAGGACGAGGAATGCTTTCGGCACGGCCAGGCGCAACGGGTCGGGGCTCGGCACAACGGCGGCCTCTGCGATGGCCGGGTGCTCGATCAGCACGCTCTCAAGCTCAAATGGGCTGACACGGTAATCCGATGCCTTGAATACGTCGTCGGCGCGGCCGACGTAGGTCAGGTAGCCGCTCGCATCGCGCGCCGCAATGTCGGAGGTGTGATACACGCCGCCGCGCATGGCTTCGGCGGTTTTGTCGGCGTTGCCGGCGTAGCCTTCCATCAGGCCGGTCGGCCGTGAATCCAATTCGATGCAGATCTCGCCCTCTTCGGCTTCGTGGCCGTCGGGGTCGCGCAGCGTGATGCGGTATCCGGGCAGCGGCCGACCCATCGAGCCTGCCTTGACGGGCTGCCCCGGGCTGTTGCCGATCTGGCAGGTGGTTTCGGTCTGGCCGTAGCCGTCGCGAATGGTGATGCCCCACGCCGCGCGCACCCGTTCGATCACCTCGGGGTTGAGCGGCTCGCCCGCGCCCACGAGTTCGCGCAGGGCGGGCTTCCACGCGGCCAAGTCTTCCTGGATCAACATGCGCCACACCGTGGGCGGTGCGCACAGCGTCGTCACCTTGGCCCGGCAGAGCACATCCAGCACTGCTTTAGGCTCGAAGCGCGCGTAGTTGTAGATGAAGACGGTGGCGCCGGCATTCCACGGCGCGAAGAAGCAGCTCCACGCGTGCTTGGCCCAGCCGGGCGAGCTGATGTTCCAGTGCACATCCCCCGGGCGCAGGCCGATCCAGTACAGGGTGGACAGATGCCCGACCGGATAGCTCGCATGCGTGTGCATCACGAGTTTGGGTTTGGACGTGGTACCGGACGTGAAGTACAGCAGCAACGGATCGCTAGCCTCCGTGGGTGCGTCAGGCGTGAACTCGGCTGGGGCATCGTAGGCGTCTTCAAAGCGGTGCCAGCCCGCCGGCGCCTTGTCCGTACCGATCGCAATGCGCGTGAAGGTGCCCGATACAGCGTCGAGCTTGGCGCAGTCCGCCGCGCCCACCACCACGTGGCTCACCTCGCCCATGGCGATGCGTTCACGCAGGTCTTCGGCGGTGAGCAGCGTGGTGGCCGGGATGATGACCGCGCCGATCTTGATGCTGGCGAGCATTACATCCCACAGCCCGGGCACGTTGCCGAGCATAAGCAGGATGCGATCCCCACGCTGCACACCAAGCGCCCGAAAATGGTTGGCCACGCGCGCCGACCGCTCGGCCATCTGCGCGAACGACAGCCGCGTCTCGTTGCCCTGATCGTCGACGACCCAGAGCGCGATGGCGTCGTTGCCACGCGCCATGGCGTCGAAATAATCCAGCGCCCAGTTGAAGCGGTCCAATTGGGGCCATGCAAAATCGCGCACAGCGGTGTCGTAATCCTCACGGTGCGCGAGCAGAAAGTCGCGGCACCGCAGGAAAGCGTCCAGCGATGTCATGCCTGTCTCCTGGGGTTCGGAGCGTGGTGTTACGCACGCTCCAACAGCACGCGCCTCGTCCGGGCGCTACGGAAACGCACCTGCAACCGACATCGCCACTTATAGGAGGAATTCCTCCGCCAGACCAGCCCGGATTGTCCCGAGCCATACGCTCATTGCGAGCGCGGCGGAAAACGCAGCGATCGGCCGCCACCCAGGCTCAGCCACGCCCAGGCGGTTGCGGCAACCACCACACCCAGCACGACGATCCACTGGGCGCCCACCAGCATCAGCTCAATGGTGCCGGCCATGTCCGGAAGAATCTGCGGCCACGCCGGCGCAAGCCAGCCGTCGGCATCAAACCATGCGCCGCGCCCGGCCCCCGTGGCCAGCTCCACCGCCAGCAGCGCCGCATTGATGGCCGCGAACGCCATGCCGCTGTGTGCCAGCAGGCGGCTGAACACCGGCAATTCATACAGGGGCTTCATATATTGGATGTGCCGCGTAAGCGACCACGCGCACACGATGAGCAACGCAACGCTGATAGCCGCTATCAGCGCCGGGCTGCGCAGGCACACGCCGAGCGCGATCCACGCCAGCGCATTGATTTCGTGGCGCCGGTAGATGCGCAGCGCGCGCGCCGCGTGCAACAGGCCAATCGGCGGAACACCAGGGGGAACACCGGCAGACGCCATGATGTGCTCCATGAGCGGAGGGTTGGTGCGGCGCCGCACGTTTGTGGCGCTGTGCGGCCCGCAACTGCTTGCAGTGTACCGACGCGTTTTCACCGACGCGAGTTCAAACAGCATCTATCCATCAAATGACGGACGCGCTCCCTGCTCAGGCCTCGCGCAAATGCTCGATCAACTGGCGCGCAAAGACAGGCAGGTCATCGAAATAGCGCACGCAGATGCGCAGCAGGCGCGTCGCCCAGGCGTCGGTCAGGCGCACACGGCGGATGCCCATGGAGCGTTGCAGACGGATCGCCGCATGCTCTGGAATGACGCCCACGCCCACGTTGCGTTCCACCATGCGGCATACCGCGTCGAAACTGCGCAGGCGCACGCGATATTTGAGCCGGTGGCCGGCGCGTGCGGCGTGCCCCGCCAGATACGCCTGCAATGCGTTGTCGCCTGTCAGGCCGACAAAATCTTCCTGCAACGTTTCAACGAAGGCCAGTTCGCGGCGCTCCGCCAACGGGTGGTCGCGCGCGGTCACCAGCACCAGCCGATCGTGGCGGAACGGAAAGGTTTCCAGCCCCGACAGATCGACCGCGTCGTTGACGATGCCGATGTCGGCGCGCCCCTGCGCAATCGCTTCGACAATCTCGTGGCTCACCAGCTCTTCCAGGTCGATATCGACTTCAGGGTGTGCGGCCAGAAAAGCGCTGAGCGTTTCCGGCAGGAACTCGGTCATCGCCGCCGTGTTGGAAAGCAGCCGCACGTAGCCCTTGAGGCCACGCGCGTACTCACCCAGCTCACCGCGCATGCGGTCCATCTGTTGCAGGACAACGCGCGCATGGTGGACGAGCGTGCGGCCCGCAGCGGTCGTTTCCACGCCGCGCCGGTTGCGCGTGAGCAGGGGCACGCCAAGCGTGTCTTCCATCCCGCGGATGCGGGCGCTGGCCGATGCCAATGTGAGGTGCGCGCGTTCGGCGCCCGCCGTGATGCTGCCGGCTTCGGCGGTGTGGAGGAAGAGTCGGAGGTCGGTCAGGTCGAAGCGCACGATACCTATCAAATTTGGAGTCTGCCTCAGCCTCACACTGAGGCTCGCTCAATGTATCGCAGATTGCCGCGGGGTCGCCACTGCTCGAGACTGAGGCTTCTTCCGACAGAACATTCCCAAATTCGCCCCCAATGGAATCCGCCACGCCGTTGCTTTTTGGCGCGGGCCTGCTCGCCGGCATGATGAATGCGCTGGCGGGCGGTGGCTCGTTTGTCACCCTGCCCGCGCTCATGTTCGCGGGTGTGCCGTCGGTGTTTGCCAATGCGTCGAGCACGGTGGCACTGCTGCCCGGCGCGGCCACATCGGCGTGGGCGTATCGCGCCGACTATCGCGGGTTCGGACACGTCTCGATGCAGGCCATGGTCGGGATCAGCCTGGTGGGCGGGCTGCTCGGCGCGCTGCTGTTGATGAACACATCGTCTCGCGCGTTCGATTTCATCGTGCCGTGGCTGCTGCTGATCGGCTCGCTGGCATTCACCTTTGGGAAACAGGCCGGTGCGTGGCTGCGTCGGCGCGTGCAGATCGGGCGGACAACACTGCTGATCGCGCAAGGTGCGCTGGCCGTTTATGGCGGCTACTTTGGCGGCGCGGTCGGGATCATGATGATGGCCGTCTGGGCACTGTTCGGCCATGACGACATCAAAGCACTGAACGCCTCACGCACCTTGCTGGTGGGGGCAACCAACCTGGTAGCGGTGGCGTGTTTTGCGCTGGCAAGAATGGTGTGGTGGCCGCAGACGCTGGTCATGCTGGTGGCCGCCGCGCTGGGTGGCTATATGGGGGCGCATGTGGGCAAGCGTTTGCCGGTGCCGGTTGTGCGGGCGCTGATTTCCACATTCGGCTTTTCGATGACAGCGCTGCTGTTCCGGCGCGCCTGGTTGCACGTTTGAACGTCAAGAGAACCGCCATGTCGCACATGCAGCCTCATTCGACACACCGCGCACCCGCGCCGCGAGCCCATCGCGATCCGCTCCCACACCGCGCCTCGCGCAGTGCCTGGCACGCCCACATTGCCGAGACCCCACCTGCCAAATCGGAAATAGCGGGGGCGCAAACGGTGTTCTATATCGCGCGCGGTCTTGCCGTCTTGCTGGCCGCCGTGGCCGTGGGCCTTGGGGCCGCATCCAAGGACGCGGAACGCCCATCCACGCCATACCCCTCTTCTTCGCAGGCGACAGCGCGCTAAGGGCACGTTATCATCCGCCCCGCCACCGCACTGTCCCGGGAAATACAGATTCACTTTTCGACCGGGCAAAGAAAAAGCCCGCGGGCCGGGGGGCGAGCGGGCTTAACATCTTCAGCCTTTGACGACGAAAGATGGTCGGGTGTGCTTTGTGAATGAGCAATGCGCCGGAATTCACAAAGCGAAGCCATTATAAAAAGTGCACGCCCCCCGCCATACCCCAACAACGAGGGGGGTCTGCGTCATTTTCTGATTAATCCCTGAGCGCTGTTTCCAGTATTTGCGGCGTCAGCAACCCGCTCGATGCGTGACGCTTGCCGTCCGGGCGGAGGATGATCGTGCGCGGCATCTCGCCCTGCCAGCCGGGGTCGAGCGCGGCGCGCAGGCGCTCCGGCATGTCTTCGGCGTTGGCGTACTGCGGCATGCGTGCAACGTCGATCTTCCCGTCGCGGGCCAGCGGCGCCAGCGCGCGGTTCAGCATCTCGGCCTGGTCCGGACCATCCATCGACACCATCACCACATCCACGTTCTTCTTGGCGGTACGCCGCCATTGCGCGATACGCGCGATGTTCTCGCGGCAGTAGCTGCAATCCAATGACCAGATTTCGACGATGAGCGGACGCGCATGGGGCGTCTGCAGCAGCGCCGGCACATCGCGTGCATGCAGCGGCCGGAACTGCAGCGCACCGGCGGCCTGCGCCGTCAAACCGGCGGCCGATAGCGCCACGGCCGTCGCCACCGCTCTCCATCGAATTTTCATTTCGATGCCTCCAATGATGGATTGGTCGGAACGACATTGCTGATATCGATCAGGCGGTAACCCTCCGCCTGGGTACGCCAAGACAGGTAGACATGGCCGTCGCGCGCGAGCAATTGCGGGTGATCGCTGCCGCCATCGGTGTTTGCCACGCCGGCCGGCGCCGACCAGTGCGGGCCGCCGTCGATGGATTTGCGCAGCAGGATCTGCATGCGGTCGTCGGCAAACTGTTTCCAGACCAGCCACAGCGCGCCATACGCGGCGACCAATGCGGGGTGCGAGGCCTGCGCTCCGGCTTGTGGCGAACCGGCGAAGCCCCAAGGCTCGCCGATCGGTTTGCCGTCGGCCGACAGCCGGCTGTAGAACAGACCGGGCTTGTCCTGTTGCACGGAGAACCACGCCATGTGCCGCACGCCATCTGCCGTGACGGCCAACGCGGGGCCATGGTGCGGACACGCATCGACGCGCCACTCCGAGAACGTCGCGCGCGTGACGGCAAGCGGCGTGTTATCGATCGGTAATGTCGCCAATGCGTGATCTCGGATCTGCCCGGCAAACACGTTGCGCCACAGCGCGAGCATGTGCCCGTCGGCATCGGGCGCCAGCGCAATGCGGCAGCATTCGCAGGTCTGGTCGATGATCTTGCGCTCGGGCGCAAAGGTGGCGCCGCGGTCGGTCGAAACGGTGTAGTACACCGCCGCGCCGTCGTACGGCTGCTTGGCGGCCTGCGCCCGCAGCAGGTCGCGCTTGTCGATCCACGTGACGAAGACGTGGCCTGCGCTGTCGACCGCAATCGAATCGAAGCGGTGCGTGATCGGCTGGCGATCGTGATGGACCGTGACTGGCGCGCTCCACGTCTTGCCGCCGTCGAGCGAGCGCGAGAAACGCACGAAGCCCGTGTATGGCGCATCGAGCGGGCGCGACCAATTCACATACAGCGCACCGTCCGGGCTGGCGATAACCTTCGGGCGGTTCTCGCCGTCGGTATAGATCGGCTCGGGTTGCGGGTTCACGCGCTGTGGCGCCGACAGCGTTTTGCCGAGATCGTCGGACGAAGCGACCACCACGTGCTGCCCTTCCGCCCACGTCACCCACAGGCGCCCTGCCTTGTCGAACGCCGCCGTCGTAGCAAGCTGCGGTTTGGCGGCGCCCTTGCCTGCCATGCCGCCGTGGTCGTGACCTTCGTGCGCAAGCGCCAGCGTTGCCGCAAAAACCAGCAGCGCACCGGCCAGGAATCGAGGAATCGATTGCATTACAGACGCCATTTCAGTTGCCCATAGAAGGTGCGCGACGGGTACGGGTGATACACGAAATACTGCCTATCGGTCAGGTTGTCGACGCCCAGCGCCAGCGTGACGTGCTTGTCGATACGGTAGCTGGCCTTGAGGTCCACGGTGAAGAAGCTGCTGGTGCCGCCGTAGACGTTCGGCAGCACATCGGTGTTGTCGAGCGTGCCGTATTGGCGGCCGGAGTAACGCACGCCCGCGCCCACGGTCCAATCGGGGGTAGCGTGCCAGCTCGCAAAGAGATTGGCGCGCACGCGCGGCATGCGCGGCCAGGTCTTGTCGACGTAGGTCGGGTTGGCGGCGTCGGCCAGCATCTTCGATTGCGTGAAAGCGACGTTGGCTTCAACGTCCACGCCGCGCACACCCGCATCCTGCAGAACGTCCTGTCCCGAATACGCCAACTCGATGCCGCGCGTGCGCACGCGATCGACGTTCTGCACGTTCGTCACGTTGGGCGTGACGGTGATGTTGGTCTGCGTGTAGATGCTGTCGCGCACGTCGCTCTGGAACAGGCTGGTACGCAATACGCCGTAGGGCACAGCCTGCTCGACGGTGAAGTCGAAATCATTGGCGCGTTCAGGTTTGAGGTTCGGGTCGTTGTTGACGATCGTGTTGCCGCTGATCGTGCCCTGGAACAGCTCCGCCACCGTCGGAAAGCGCACGGCGCGGCCATACGACAAGCGCAGCAGCGTGTCTTGCGTGGCCTGCCATTGAATGGCGGCCTTGGGCGAAAACGCGTCTTCGGTACGGCTGGCGTAGCCCAACGTGCTTGTGCCGTTGCCGAGCTGGCCGTTGTAGGCGCGCCAGCTTTCGTAGCGCAGGCCCAGTGTGGCCAGCCAGCGTGGCGCAAACGCCCACGCGTCCTGCAGGAAAACGGCCTGCGTTTGCGTGTCGCCCTGGTAGCTGGATTTGAGCGTGGATAGGGTTTCCGTCGACCAGTTCGTCGCGTTGAAGGTCTGGTTGCGCAGGTGGTATTGGTCGTAGTGGTAACCGGTCGTGAAGGTATGGCCGGACACCGTGGGCGACGTCGCCTTAATGTCGAAGTTGGACCAGCCGGTACCGTCGCCGTAGAACACCGTGCCGGGTCCATTGCCGGCCGCCGTGTTCGACGCGCGCAGGATGTCGCGCGAAACGTTGTAAGCGGAAGCGTTGGTGTCGATTTTCCAGCCGCCGATCTTGCCCTTCACGCCCAAGCCGTAGAGCCAGTTTTCCTGGTCGCCGTTTTGCGGGGCGAAGGTGTTCGGGGCGATCGTGTAGGGCGTGCCGTTGATCAGCACATTGCCGCCCGTGATGGTGTTGCCGGCGGCATCGCGCAGAAAGCTGAGCGCCTGATCGTTGAAATGGTTTTCCCAATGGCCCAGCGTGAGCGAGGCCTCTAGGCTGTCGCTGAACACGTAGCCGAATCGCAGCGTCTCTTGCAGTTGCTGGGTGCGCTCGAGCATCTGGGGCCCGAGAATCACGCGCGGCTGGCCGTTGGGGCCGAGATCCTGCCGCGCGCCCGTGACCGGCACCGGCGTGCCGCCCGCGGTGAACCGGGAGTTGGGCGTGGCGTATTGCATCGGTTGGCTGTCGTTCTCCAGCCGGTCGACTGACAGCGCATACCAGAACTTGCCGATGCGGTCGCCCAGCGATGCGCTTTCGTGGTTTCCGGTGACGTTGCGCGAAAAGCCATAGGCATCGTTGTAATGCTGGCTCATCACCTGCGTCTGCGCGGCAGCCTCGAATTTCTCGGGGCGGCGTAACGTCATCGCAATGGTCGTGCCCATCGAGTTGCCGGGCAGCAGCGCAGAGAACGGCCCATACAGAATATCGACGCGCGCCAGGTCGTCCGGCCCGACCATCGACCAGCGCGGCGGGAAGCTGTAGCTCGAGCCAAGCAGGTTCGAGAGCAGAATGCCGTCGGCATACAGCAGGCCGCGGGCGCTTTGAATCTCGTTGAAATCGCGTCCGGCGAAGATGGAATTGCGGTCGCCAATGAAGCGGCGGCGCACCATCACATTGGGCTGATATTTGACCGCGTCTTCGGCGGTGACGACGTTGCGGTCAGCCAACTGATCGGCCGTGACGCTTTGTACGACCGCCGGTGTATTGCGGGCGAACGGCGCGGGGTTGGCAGTGGCGCGCACCACGGTGGGCGCGAGTTCCTGCGTGACGGGCGCGGGCACGGATGCCGCATCCTCGGCCGAAAAAGCAGACAGCGGTGCCGCTGCGCTCAGGGCGAGCGCAGCGCGGCACACCAGCGTGCGCTTAGGGGCAGCGGCCCCGGTGCGCTTGTGGAATGACATCAGAAAGGTCTCCGGATTGCGATGGCGTCGGCCCCGCCAGGGCCCAACGCAAAGGCGCCACGGGGTTCATCCCCCGCAGGCGCGTCAGATCGACAACGACGGAGACACCGGAGGCGCGCGCGACTCGGCCACGCGCAGCGCACTGCGCGCGTACACGGGCGCCGGGGTGGCCGGCTGCCGCACGCGATAGACGAAATGGGCGGAAGGAACATCCAGCGCCGGCACTGACGCCAGAGCCAGCCCGGCGGCAAACCCCGGGCAATACAGACAGTGCGCCACGCTGTGGTGGCCGGCCGACTTGTCGGCGGAACCATCGCCTTGCAGGTCGATGGCAACCTGCACGGTGCTGCCATGCGGTGCCGTGGCGCTGCACAGCTCGACGTCAAGCGTGCCCGTGGCCGCCGCGCGTGCGGAAGCGAGCACCGGCGACAGTACGTTCAGTACGATCGCAAGCCAGACGAGGAAGAGCCAACGGCGATGGAGCATGGATGGACAACGTCAGAATGTGTGGAGTATAGCGCTGCACACAGTTCCCCGAATTGCGTGCGGCACAGTGCCGCGCAAAGTGAAACTGGGGGGATCGACAAATATCGACGGGCCTTCGAGCGGGAATTAGCCTTAATTATGACTTCGACTATAATTTATACCGACTTCCATAATTCGGTCTAAAAAGGGCTTCTCATGGATTCGGACACCGATACCGGACGCTTCAGCTTCCACCGCCAGGACCTCGCCAACACGCTATGCAACAGCCTGGAAGGCAAGGGTCTGGCCGATGCGCGCTCCGGCCTGTTCCTGGCAGCGCCCCGGCGTACCGGCAAAAGCACGTTCCTGCGCGAAGACCTGGTGCCGGAGGTCGAGCGCCGCAAGTGGATCGCCATCTACGTCGATTTATGGGCCGACCGCGCCCGCGACCCCGGCCTGCTGATCGCCGACGCCATCAAATCCAAACTGGCCCAGTTTGACGGGCCGATCGCCAAGCTGGCCAAGCAGGCCGGCATGGAGAAGGTCGACGTGTTGCGCACCTTCACCTTCAACCTCGGCAAGATCGGGCTCCCGCCGGGCATCACCCTGGCCGACGCGCTGGATGTGCTCTACAAGGCGGTACAGCGGCCGGTCGTGCTGGTCATCGACGAGGCGCAGCACGCGCTGTCCACCGAGGCCGGCACCAACGCCATGTTCGCGCTCAAGGCCGCGCGCGACCAGATGAACCAGGGCGTGGAGGAACCCCGCCTCTTCCTCGTCTTTACGGGGTCGAACCGCGACAAGCTCGCGAACCTGCTGCTCAATCGCACGCAGCCGTTTTTCGGCTCGCGTGTGACCAACTTCCCGCTGCTGGGGCGGCCGTATGTGTCGGCGTACACGGCGTGGGTCAACCAGCACCTGGCGCCGAACAACCAGTTCAAGGAAGACGACATGTTTGCCGCCTTCCAGCTGGTCGGACACCGGCCTGAGATGCTCAAGGGCATCGTCAGCGAGATCGCCCTGGAGCTGGGCGAGGCGGCCAGCCTGGGCGAGTTGCTCAAGCGCGGCGCGCAGGGTTTTCGCGACCGCATCTGGGGCGAGATCGAAAGCGACTACAGCGCGCTGACGGAAATCCAGCGTGGCGTGCTGGCGGTGCTGATCGAGCGGGGGCAAGGCTATTCGCCGTTTTCGGAAGACTCGATGAAGGCGTATGCGGCCAAGCTCGGCCACAGCGAATTTTCCACCGCCACGGTGCAAGCCGCGCTTGACGCGCTGCGCGAGAAGAACCTGATCTGGAAGGAGTCGCGCGGCGCCTATGCGCTGGAAGACGAAAGCCTGGCGCTGTGGTTTCGCGAGACGCGCGGTGCGCATGCCGTGCCACCGAAGCTGAGCGAATAGCGCGTCTGGGCGGATCACCGTGAGGCACGCAATGGCCCGCGCCCGCTACACTGCATAAACGACCACAACAATATTCGGGGAGCAGCCAAATGGCACGCAATCGCACCACGTGGCGCGCGCTCGCGGCCGCGCTTTTCTTTTTCCTATCGGCGGGAGTCGGCACCGCTGTCGCGCAAGACACGACGCCCGCGCAGGCACAGGCACCGGCCCCGAACTGTCCGCCACCCGCCTCCAGCTTCATCCCCAAAGACGGTTGGGCCGCCGCCGCGCAACGCGCGACCGACCACGGCCTGCTCTGGCGCATCGAAAAGAACGGTCACACCTCGTGGCTCTACGGCACGATCCACGTTGCGCGGGCCGACTGGATGCTGCCGGGCCCCACCGTGCGCAGCGCGCTTCAGCAAGTTGACAGCATCGCGCTCGAACTCGACCTGCTCGACAAGGACGCCGACCGCAAGGCGCTGACCGCGCAAAACAGCGCAGAGGACCGCCGGCTCCTGACCGGTCGTCGCGGCGAACGCTTCAACAAACTGCTCTCCGCGGCGTGCCTGCCCGACACGGCGCTCACACAGATCCGCAAGTTCCAGCCGACCATGCAACTGGCTTCGCTGGCGGTGCTGGGCGTGCGCACGGATGGGCTCTATCCAGATTTCGGCATCGACCTGTTTCTTACGGCCTACGCCAAGAGCGTGCACTTGCCGATTGTGCCGCTCGAAACGCTGGCGCAGCAGGTGCGCGTGCTCAACGAGATCGTGCCGAAGAACGAGGTCGCGCAGCAATTCGATACCGTGCTCGACGCGATTGAATCGGGCGAGGCGCGCACGCAGACGCTCACGCTCGCCAATGCCTGGGCCGACAGCGACATCAGCACGCTCGAGCACTACCCGCAGTGGTGCGATTGCCTGAAGACGGCATCGGACAAACGCGCCTTCCAACGGCTGGTGACGAACCGCAACCGCGCCATGGCCGAGAACATTGCACGCGTGCACAACAGCGGCCAGCGCGTGTTTGGCGCCGTGGGCGCGCTCCACATGATCGGACCCAACGGAATTCCCGCGCTGCTGGCGGCACGCGGGTACACGGTCACGCCGGTGTTGCCCGCGGCCACATCGCGTTAGACCGTCAGCGCTTTTCCGGCGGCGTCGATCCGATGGCCGCCGCCAATTCGGCATGCGCGGCCAAATCCGCGCGGCGATGCTTGACCGTCGTGCTGGCCGGATACTTGCCCAGGAAGTTGCCGTTCTTCCAATCCTTCGACGGGCGGATCGGCCGTGCCGCAAAGCCGCCCCCGCAGTTCGGGCAGACATTGCCGAATACGCCGTCCGCACACGTCGCGCAGAACGTGCATTCGAATGAGCAGATGCGCGCGTGCGTGGAGTCGGGCGGCAGGGCGGTATTGCAGTGTTCGCAGGTCGGGCGGAGTTCGAGCATTGCGTCCTCGGTGGAATAGGTTCAGTCCAATGCAGCCAGGATTCGCTGGGCGCAGGCTTCGTCGGTCACAAGACCCGTCAGCCAGCCGCCGCGCAACGCCGCCCCGATCGCGCCTGCCTTGGCCACGCCACCTGCAATGGCGATCACGGGACGAGACGGCATCGGCTTGAGCGGCAAGCTGGTAATGCGGGTCTGCAGCGGCACCTTGAGCAAGCGCCCCTGGCCGTCGATGGGCCGGCCGATCAGCTCGCCGGCCGCGCCATGGGCTAACAGGTCATCGACATCCTTCTCGCTGATGAAGCCATCGACCTGCAATGCGCAACCCGGCCCGATCGTGCCGACACCGATGAAGGTGACATCCGCCTGCGCAGCCAGATCGGCCACCACACCGTAAAGCCTGTGCTGGCACCACTGCCGCGTGTCTTCCGCGTTATCGGCAACGAGCGGCGCCGGGAGCAGGTAATAGCGGCTGCGCGTTTTCTCCGCCGCCGCAAGCGCGACGTCGTAGCGGTTGGACGAGCCATCCGCCGCAATCGCCCCGACCATCGAGACGATGCGATGCTGCGGCCGGTCAAGATCCGGAAGTTGGTCGATCGCGGCACGCAGCGTGCGACCCGAGCCGACGTTCACCACGCGCGACGCGTCGGCCAGCAGGTGGCGCTCCATGATTTCTGCGGCGGCCACGGCGATCATGCGTTGGGCAGCGTCTGCATCGTCGGCACTGGCCGGCACCACGTGGCAGGTGTCCAGCCGGAAACGGCTGCGCAGGTTCTCCGCCAACTCCAGACACGCAGACACCGGATGCGTCACACGCACCTTCACCAGCCCATGCTCCACGGCATAGGCGATCAGCCGCTGGGCGATCTGGCGTGACACGCCCAGTTGCTCGGCGATGTCGTGTTGCGTGTGGTTGCCCACGTAGTACAGCCACGCCGCCCGCGCGGCCTGGTCTCGTTTTTCCTGCTGCTTGGACACGCAGCGCCTCCTCTAGAACCCTGGCGATATGCATCGTAGCCTGCTTTTGCCCCTGCAACGAGCATTTGCTTGACAAGCGCAACATCGCATCCGATTATTTGCCCACAACACGGACAATTGCTCAAACCCCGAAGCAAGTCCTGGCGGTGCGCCCGCATCGCCACATTCCAAGAAAGGAGACGACTGCATGTTCCGCACGCTTCTGCGCGGGATGGCCCGCCCATCCCACCTACTCAAGCTGACCGCCCTCGCTGCCTTCCCCGCTCTCTGCGCTGTCTCTGCGCAGGCCGCACCCACCACGCTCACGATCGCCACGATCAACAACCCCGACATGATCGTGCTGCAGAAACTGTCGACACAGTTCGAGCAGGCGCACCCCGACATCAAACTGCGCTGGGTCACGCTGGAAGAAGGCGTGCTGCGCCAGCGCGTGACCACCGACATCGCCACGGGCAGCGGCCAGTTCGACCTGATGACGATCGGCGGCTACGAAGCGCCGCTGTGGGCCAAGAAAGGCTGGCTCGCCCCGCTCGACATGCCCGCCAGCTACGACACGGCTGACCTGCTGCCAACGGTGCGCGATGGCCTTTCGCAGGGCGGCAAGCTCTTCGCCGTGCCGTTCTATGCCGAAAGCTCGATGACGTACTACCGGCACGATCTGTTCAGCGCGGCGGGCTTGAAGATGCCCGAGCAGCCCACGTATGAGGACATTGCCAAGTTTGCGGCCAAGCTGCACGACCCCGCCAAGGGTGTGTACGGCATCTGCCTGCGCGGCCGGGCAGGCTGGGGCGAAAACATGGCGCTGGTGTCCACCATGGTCAACACGTTCGGCGGCCGCTGGTTCGACGAGAAATGGCAGCCGACCATCGACACGCCGCAATGGAAACAGGCGGTCAACTCGTATGTCGATCTGCTGAAGAAGTACGGCCCGCCCGGAGCAAGCAGCAACGGCTTCAACGAAAATCTCGTGCTGTTCTCGGGCGGCAAGTGCGGCATGTGGATCGACGCCACCGTCGCCGCCGGCATGGTCAGCAGCGCGAAGGATTCCAAGGTGGCCGACAAGGTCGGCTTTGCGAATGCGCCTATCGCCAGCACGCCGAAGGGCTCTCACTGGCTGTGGATCTGGGCGCTCGCGGTGCCGAAGTCGTCGAAATCGCCGGAGGCTGCCAAGACGTTCGCGGCCTGGGCGACATCAAAGGACTACATCCGCGCCGTGGCCAAGGCGCAGGGCTGGGGCGAAGTGCCGCCCGGCACGCGCGCATCGACGTATGACGATCCGGCCTACCAGAAGGCCGCGCCGTTCTCGAGCTTCGTGCGCCACGCCATCGAGACCGCCAATCCGAACGATCCGTCTGCGCAAAAGGTGCCGTACACCGGCGTGCAGTTCGTGACGATTCCGGAGTTCCAGTCGCTGGGCACGGTGGTCGGCCAGGCGATTGCCGGCGCGCTCACTGGCAAGACGACGGTGGACGACGCACTGCGTGTGTCGCAATCGCAGGCACAACGTGCGATGCGCCAAGGCGGCTATCTGAAGTGATGCGGCCGCTGCTGCGCCAGGAGGTGTCATGGAACACGTATTGGAGTCACAGGTGAACGGCATGGGTGGTACGCCGTCACCGGCCCAGCCCGTACAACCACAAAACGGCGCCCGGCGCTGGCTGCCGACGCTGCTGGTGTCGCCATCGGTGCTGGTGCTGCTGCTGTGGATGACCGTGCCGCTTGCGATGACGCTGTATTTCTCCGTCAGCCGCTACAACCTGCTCAACCCAGATCAGACCGGTCTGGCGGGGCTCGACAACTACCGTTTCCTGATCGAAGACCCCGCCTTCTGGCCGGCCATCGGCAATACGCTGGTGCTGATCGGCTCGGTGCTGGTGATCAGCGTCGTGGCGGGCACGCTGCTGGCGGTGCTGTTCGATCAGCCGTTTGCGGGGCGCGGCGTGGCGCGCATTCTCGTGATCAGCCCGTTCTTCGTCATGCCGACGGTGGCGGCACTCATCTGGAAGAACATGATGCTGCACCCCGTGTACGGCCTGGCCGCCTGGGTGGCGCGGCTGTTCGGCGCCGAGCCGGTGGATTGGCTGGCGGCGCATCCGATGCTCTCCGTCATCATCATCGTTGCTTGGCAGTGGACGCCATTTGCCTTCCTGATCCTGCTGACGGCACTGCAATCGCTCGACCCCGAGCAGAAGGAAGCCGCGCAGCTCGACGGCGCGAGCCCGGTGCGCATCTTCTGGCACATCGTGCTGCCGCACCTGAAGCGTGCGATTGCCGTGGTGGTGATGATCGAGACCATCTTCCTGCTGTCGATCTTCGCCGAGATCCACACCACCACCGCGGGCGGCCCCGGCACGGCCACCACCAACCTCGCCTACTTCGTCTACAGCCTCGGCCTGCAGCAGTTCGACATCGGCATTGCGTCGGCGGGCGGCATCGTGGCGGTGGTGCTGGCAAACGTGGTGGCGTTCTTCCTGGTCCGCATGCTGGCCCGGAATCTGAAGGGAGTGCATGAGCAATGAGCACGCTCACCTCAACCTGGCGCACGCGGCTTGCCGGCGTGCTGGCCTGGGCGATTGCCCTGGCGCTGTTCTTTCCCATCGCGTGGGCGGCGCTGACGGCCTTCAAGACCGAGCAGGACGCGTATACGCCCACGCTGTGGTTCACGCCCACGCTCGCCAGCTTCCGCGAGGTGCTCGGGCGCGCGCATTACCCGAGCTTCCTCGGCAACTCGCTGGCGGTGTCGATCATCTCCACGCTGCTGGCGCTGGCGATTGCCATTCCCGCGGGCTACGCGATGGCGTTCTTCCCGAACAAGCGCACGCAGCAGGTGCTGCTGTGGATGCTGTCGACCAAGATGATGCCGGCCGTGGGCGTGCTGCTGCCGGTGTACCTGCTGGCGAAGACGGCGGGGCTGCTGGATTCCATTACCGCGCTCGTCATCGTTTACACGCTCGCCAACCTGCCGATTGCCGTGTGGATGGTCTTTACCTACTGCAACGACGTGCCGCGCGAGATTCTCGAGGCCGCGCGCATGGACGGCGCCAATCTCTGGCAGGAACTCGTCTACGTGCTGTTGCCGACGATGCTGCCGGGGCTTGCCTCCACCGCACTGCTCCTGCTGATCCTGTCGTGGAACGAAGCGTTCTGGAGCCTGAACCTGACCAGCATCGATGCCGCGCCGCTCACCGTGTTCATCGCGTCGTACTCCAACCCCGAGGGGCTCTTCTGGGCGAAGCTATCGGCGGCCTCGGTCCTGGCCATTGCGCCGATCCTCGTGCTGGGTTGGCTGGCACAACGGCAACTTGTGCGTGGCCTGACGTTCGGGGCCGTGAAATGACATTACACGCCAACGAATATGCCAACGCGCGCGCGCCCGCCTACCTGATCTGTGACTGCGACGGCGTGCTGATCGACAGCGAATCGGTGGCGCTGCGCGCGCTGATCCGCACGCTGGGTCCGCACGTGCCGCATCTATCATCCGCCGCGCTTGAAGAAGTGCTCGAGCCGCGCCTGGGCATGAACACGATGGCGCTGTTGACGGAGCTGCAGAGCAGCCTCGGCTTTCATCTGTCCGACACGCAACTGGCCGGCGTGCTGGCTGATGTCGAACACGACTGCGCCACGCAATCGCAGCCCGTGCCCGGCATCGCCAACCTGCTTGCAACGCTGCCGCAGCCCAAGGCCGTCGCCAGCAACAGCAGCCGCCCCCGCATTGAAGCAAGCCTGCGCAGAGCAGGCCTGCTCGACGTGTTTGGCCGGCACATCTACAGCGCTTACGAAACACCGCGGCCCAAGCCGGCACCGGATGTGTACCTCGCAGCCTGTGCGGGCCTGGGCGCCAGCCCCGCGCAATGCTTGGTCATAGAAGACAGCGACACCGGCGTGCGCGCCGCACGAGCCGCCGGCCTGACCGTATTCGGCTTTGCCGGCGTCGCCCATGTGCCGGCAGTCGCCACGCAGCGCCTGCTGGCTGCCGGAGCGCGCCACGTCTTTACCGACACGCGGGCACTGGCCGATGCGCTGACGTCGACGCTCGCCACGCCCGCCTGATCCGCACACAGAACATGCCCAAGGAGACCTCGCCATGGCCAGCCTGACCCTGCGCAATCTGCAGAAGCGTTACGAGCAGAACACCGTGCTGCACGACATCAACCTCGACATTGCCGACGGCGAATTCGTCGTCTTCGTCGGCCCTTCGGGCTGTGGAAAATCGACATTGCTGCGCACGATTGCCGGCCTTGAGGGCATCGACGCCGGCGACCTGCTGATCGGCGAGACGCGCGTGAACGACGTGGTACCCGCCAAGCGCGGCATTGCGATGGTGTTCCAGTCGTACGCGCTGTATCCGCACATGAGCGTGTACGACAACATGGCCTTCGGCCTGAAGCTCTCGGGCATGAAGCACGAGGCCATCGACCGCGCCGTACGCCGCGCCGCAGAAGTCCTGCACATCGATGCGCTGCTCGATCGCAAGCCGCGCCAGCTCTCCGGCGGCCAACGCCAGCGCGTGGCCATCGGCCGTGCCATCACCCGCGAGCCGAAAGTCTTCCTGTTCGACGAGCCGCTCTCCAACCTCGACGCCGCGCTGCGCGTGAAGATGCGCCTGGAGTTCGCCCGGCTGCACGACGCGCTGAAGACCACCATGATCTACGTCACGCACGATCAGGTGGAAGCCATGACGCTGGCCGACAAGATCGTCGTGCTGCGTGACGGACGCATCGAACAGGTCGGCTCTCCGCAGGCGCTGTATCACCATCCGGCCAGCCAGTTTGTGGCGGGCTTCATCGGTTCGCCCAAGATGAACTTCCTGCGCGGCAGCGTCGTGCATGCCGATGCGTCGGGGGTGTCCGTGGCGCTTGCAGGCGGCCAACAGCGGGTGGCCGTATCGCCGGGTGAACTGCGTGCGGGGGATGCCGTCACGCTCGGCATCCGCCCGGAGCATCTGCATCTGGACGCAGCCGGCACGCTACGGGGCACCGTCACGCATATCGAGTCCCTGGGCGACGTGGCCTATCTGCATGCCGACTGCGAAGCCGCATCTGACGGCCTGGTGCTGCGCGTGCCGGAATCGACCCGGCTCGCGCATGGCAGCACCATCGCGTTGGCGGCAGACGCCACGCATTGCCATCTGTTCGACGCCGAAGGCCGCGCGCTGCCGCGCCTGCACGCCCCGCAGGCCCAACAATCCCAACACGCCGCCTGAGGGTCACCCCGTCCAACGTTGCACGCACCGATCATGCCTTCCCCCAACGCTTCTTCCACCTGGCTGCACCTCGGTGCCGGCTCCTTCCATCGCGCCCATCAGGCGTGGTATCTGCATCGCCTTCGCGAGACCGGCGACACGTCGTGGCGCCTGGCGCTGGCCAATATTCGCGACGATGCCGGCTCGCTGCTGCATGACCTTGCCGCACAGCGCGGCGCCTACACGCTGGAGACGGTCGACACCGCCGGTCATCGCCAATACACGCGCATCCAATCGATTGATGCGGTGGTGCCGTGGGATGCCGAACTTGCGGCTCTGTGCGAGATCGGCGCGGCAGCCGACACGCGCGTGATCTCGTTCACCGTGACGGAAGGCGGCTACTACCTCGACCAGCAACACCAGCTCGACGCCACGCAGCCGGACATCACCGCCGACCTGCGCGGCGGTGCCAGCACGCTCTACGGTGCCCTGGCGCGCCTGCTGCGCCTGCGCTTGCAGCGTGGCGGCGCACCGATCACGCTGCTCAATTGCGACAACCTGCGCCACAACGGCGAGCGCTTCCGAAGCGGCCTGCGCCAGTTCCTCACGCTGCGCGGCGAGCCCGGTGACAGCGACCTCATCTCATGGCTCGACGCGCACGCCAGCACGCCCAACACGATGGTCGACCGCATCACGCCGCGCCCCACCGACGCCTTGCGCCAACGCGTGGCGGCACAAACCGGCTGGCAAGACCGCTGCCCCGTGATGGCCGAGACCTTCGCGCAATGGGTGGTGGAAGACGACTTCCGCGCCGGACGGCCCGCGCTCGAACGCGTGGGGGTGGAGTTCGTCGCCTCGGTGCTGCCGTACGAGGAAGCGAAGATCCGCGTGCTCAACGCCAGCCACAGCTGCATCGCGTGGGCCGGCACGCTCCTGGGGCTGCAGACGATCGATGAAAGCGTGGCGGTGCCGTCCATCCACCGCATGGCGAGCGATTACGTGACCGACGATGTCATCCCCTGTCTCACGGCCAACCAGCCCAGCCCCATCGACCTGGCCGCCTACCGCGACACCGTGCTCGACCGTTTCGCCAACCCACACATCAGGGACACCAACCAGCGCGTGGCGGCGGACGGCTTTTCGAAAATTCCCGGGTTCATCACGCCCACGCTGGCGGAATCCTTTGCGCGCGGGCATGTGCCGCTTGCCACGGCGATGCTGCCGGCGCTGTTCTTTGTCTTCCTGGAGCGCTGGCACGCCGGCACGCTGCCGTATGCCTATCAGGATGGCCAGTTCGATCCGGTTGCCGCACATGCCATGCTCGAGGCCGATGACCCGGTTGCCGTGTACTGCCGGAACGCTGCGCTGTGGGGCAGCCTTGCGGGCACGGAAGCGCTCACCGGTCTTGTCCGCAACGCCATCGGGCGTGTGCGGGCGTGGCTGGCAGTCGAACAAGGCGCCACTGCCGGCTAGTCATCGACAAACGCAACGGCGGATTCGCGCGACAATCCACGGTTCAAGCAACCGGACCCGGCGGCCTCATGTACCTCGGCATCGATCTCGGAACCTCGGAAGTCAAAGTGCTGTTGCTCGATGCAGCGGGCACCATCGTCGGCACGGCCGGGGAGCCGCTCACCGTATCGCGGCCGCATCCGGGTTGGGCCGAACAAACGCCGGAAGATTGGTGGCAGGCCACCAGCGCCGCCATCGGAAAACTGCGTGATGCGGCGCCGGAGGCCTTCGCTGCCACCCGCGCCATCGGCCTGTCGGGCCAAATGCACGGCGCGGTGCTGCTCGACGCACGCAACCGCGTGCTGCGTCCAGCCATGCTCTGGAACGACACGCGCAGCACGGCCGAATGCGTTGAACTGACGCGCCGTGTGCCGAACCTGCACACCGTGGCCGGCAACCTGGCGATGCCCGGTTTTACCGCGCCGAAGCTGCTGTGGAGCGCACGCCATGAACCCGATGTGTTCAACGCCATCGACTGCGTGCTGCTGCCCAAGGACTACCTGCGCCTGCGCTTGACAGGCGAGCGCGCGTCCGACCCCTCGGATGCGGGCGGCACGCTATGGCTGGACGTGGCACGGCGCGCGTGGTCCGACGAACTGCTCGCCGCGACGGGCTTGGCACCCAGCAAGATGCCGCGCCTGGTGGAAGGCAGCGCCCCCAGCGGAACGCTGCTGCCCGAGGTGGCCGATGCATGGGGCCTCGCGCATGGCGTCGTCGTGGCTGGCGGCGGTGGCGATGGTGCAGCCAGCGCTGTAGGCATCGGCGCGACTCAGCCCGGCGATGGCTTTCTGTCGCTGGGCACATCGGGCGTGATCTTTGTGGTCAACGACCGCTTCCGTCCGAACCCCGCCCAAGCCCTGCATGCGTTCTGCCATGCGCTGCCGGGGCGCTGGCACCAGATGAGTGTGATGCTTTCCGCCGCGAGCTGCCTGCGCTGGTTCTGCCGGCTGACGAGCGTGCCGGAAACCACGCTGCTGCCTGAAATTGCCGCGCTGGCCGCCACGGAACAAACGGAACGCCAGTCAGCGCCGTTCTTCCTGCCCTACCTCAGCGGCGAACGTACGCCGCACAACGATGCGTTTGCGCAAGGCCATTTTCACAACCTCACGCATGCCAGCGACCGCGCCGCGCTGGGCTATGCCGTGATCGAAGGCGTCGCCTTCGGCATGGCGGATGGCCTGGACGCCTTGCGCGCAGCCGGCACACAGGTGACCTCGCTCTCGTTTGTGGGCGGCGGCTCGCGCAGTCCGTTCTGGGCGCAGTTGCTGGCCGACACGCTCGACACAGAACTGACCACGCATGTCGGCAGCGAAGCCGGTGGCGCGCTCGGTGCTGCCCGCCTGGGCTGGATGGCCGATGGCGGCATCGAAGCAGCTGTCTGCGCCAAGCCGCCCGTGCAAGCCACGTATCGGCCCGATGCCGCACGCCACGCGCGGCTTGCTGAACGCCTATCCACGTTCCGTGCGCTGTATCGGCGAGCTTCGCCGCTGCCGGTCACGCCCGCCACCCAGTCGACCAACCTGCCCTTGCCCGCATGACCGATGCCCTGCCACTGCCCCGCCTTGTCGTCTTTGGCGAAGCGCTCACCGATTTCCTGCACCAAGGCAACGGCCAATGGCTCGCCCGGCCAGGCGGCGCATGCTGGAACGTGGCGCGCGTGGCGGCGCGTCTGGGTGTACCCACGGGCTACGCCGGCGCCATCAGCAACGACGTGTTCGGCGATGCGCTCTTCGCCGATTCCCAGGCCGCCGGGCTCGACCTGCGCTATCTGCAGCGCGTGGATCGCTCGCCGTTGCTCGCGATGGTCACGTCGACCCAGCCGCCGCACTACTTCTTCGTCGGCGATGACAGCGCCGACCTGCATTTCGATGCGCAAGCCCTGCCCGCCGGGTGGCAAACCGCCGCGGAAATCGCCCACTTCGGCTGCATCAGCCTGGCGCGCGAGCCGCTCGGCAGCCGCCTCGTGGCGCTAGCCGAAACGCTGGCCGCGCAAGGCACTCGCATCACCTTCGACCCGAACTGGCGCACGGCGATGAACGCTCCGCACTACGCGCCGCTGCTGCTGCGCATGGCTGCCATCGCATCGGACATCAAGGTGTCGGATGAAGACTTGCGCCAGCTGTTTCCCGGTGATGCCGATCCGCTCGCCACGCTGCGCACCCTCGCGCCGCAAGCCGACATCCTGCTCACGCTCGGGGCCGACGGCATGGAATGGCTGGCAGCGGTGCACGGCGGGCAAGACGATGCGCGTATCGCCCAACCGGCCTTTGCCGTGCCGGTGGCGGACACCGTCGGCTGCGGCGATGCCGCGATGGGCGCCTGGCTGGCGAGCCAGCTGCAGTCGCCCGAGGCGCCACCGCAGGCGCATCTGCGCCAAGCCGCTGCGGCGGCCGCCCTCACCGCCACGCGCGCCGGCGCGTATGCGGGCACGCAAGCCGAAATCGATGCGCTGCTGGAGGCGCACGCCGCCTCGCCCGCCTGAGATCGGGTGACCATCGCGGCAGCGCCGCCCCACATGCCACAATCGGCGCCGTCTACGTCTTCATTGCTCCGGGGCCCGATTTGGAACTGCTTCGTATTGCCGTGCTGTTTGCCGTCACCGCCGTGGCGGAAATCGTCGGCTGCTATCTGCCTTGGCTCGTGCTGCGGCAAGGCAAGCCGATCTGGCTGCTGGTGCCGGCGGCCGCCTCGCTGGCGCTGTTTGCGTGGTTGCTGACATTGCACCCGACCGCGGCCGGCCGCACCTATGCCGCATACGGCGGCGTGTATATCGCCGTGGCACTGGTGTGGCTGCGTCTGGTCGACGGTGTGTCGCTCACCCGCTGGGACATCGGCGGCGCGGCCATTGCGTTGACGGGCATGGCCGTCATCGCCCTGCAGCCGCAGGCCAATTGATCGGATTGCACGCGATATTTAGGTTTTCCTGAGCGAAACGGAACCCTAAGCTGCCGCCATGATCGGAGGGTGGATCATTGCTGCGGCCACCGCGCTGCGCGCCGGTCACCTACTCACCCAACCGTTCTGTTCTGGAGGCCACGATGCCTGCCAACACCCTCAAACACCTTGCCGTGGCCACGATGCTGATGACCGCAGCGATGACCGCCTCGGCTCTGACCACGTCAACGTTCACTTTCACCGATCAGGATCTGCAAGGGATGCTCGCGCACAGCCAGCCTCCGCAGCCGATCCAGCCGGCCAAAGCCACCGAATCGGCGTCTCCTGACCGGCTCCGCGTCGGCCTGAGCGATCCGGGCACGCAGCTCGTGCTGCCCTGGTTCCTGGCGGATCTGGTGGACGCGGTCAACCGGCGGGCATCCCCGCAGGACTTCGCGAAAAAGCTGCGGGACGGGATCTGATCGGCCAACGTCGCCGGCCTTCCGTCCGCCGCTCTTACTTTCCGCAGGCAGGCATCACAGTGCTGTATATTCATACAGTTATTTTTTGTGACGCCCTGCCGTGCTTGCCGCCTCCCCCACCCCAGACACCGCCAATGCGCCGGCCACGCCGGGTTACCTGGCCCAGCTGAACGACCAGCAGCGCCAGGCGGTCGAGTTCGGTATTTCGGGGGCAGACGCAGCGGAAACCGGGCCGCTGCTCGTGCTGGCCGGTGCCGGATCCGGCAAGACGCACACCCTGGGTTGGCGCGTGGCGCACCTGGTAGCCAACGGCGCCGATCCGCAACGCATCCTGCTATTGACGTTTTCCCGCCGGGCGGCGAGCGAACTGTCGAACCGTGCCGGCCACCTGCTGGCGCGAGCCATGCAGGGCGAGCGATCGAACAACGCCCTCAATTCGGCCGGCACTTCGTACAAGACCACGCTGCCCTGGGCCGGCACCTTCCACGGCATCGGCGCGCGCCTGCTGCGCGAATATGCCGAGCGCGTGGGCCTCGCCCTCGATTTCACCATCCATGACCGCAGCGACTCGGCCGATCTGCTCAACGTCGTGCGCCATGAGCTGAACCTGTCGACCAAGGAACGCCGCTTCCCGCTCAAGCAGACCTGCATTGCGATCTACTCGCGCGCCATCAACGCCGAGAGCCCGCTGAACGCCGTGCTAAAGCACCACTTTCCGTGGTGCGCGATGTGGGAGACGCAATTGCGCACGCTGTTCGATGCGTATGTCGAAGCCAAGCAGGCGCAGCACGTGCTCGATTACGACGACCTCCTGCTCTACTGGCACGCGATGGTGTCCGACGCCGAACTGGCGGCCGAGATTGGCGCCCGTTTCGACCACATCCTTGTCGACGAATACCAGGACACCAACCGGCTGCAGTCGTCCATCCTGCGTGCGTTGCGCCCGGACGGCCGCGGCGTGACCGTGGTGGGCGACGACGCGCAATCGATCTACGCATTCCGCGCGGCGACGGTGCGCAACATCCTCGAGTTTCCGCGCCACTTTTCGCGGCCGGCGCACACGGTGCTGCTGGAGCGCAATTACCGTTCGACGCAACCGATTCTGGATGCCTCCAATGGCGTGATGCGTTTCGCGACGGAGCGCTTTGCCAAAACGTTGTGGACGGACCGCGCATCGACGCACCGGCCCCGCTTGATTTCAGTGCGCGACGAAGCCGAGCAGGCGCGCTGTGTGGCTGAGCAGGTGTTGCATCACCGTGAAGGCGGGCTGACGCTGAAATCGCAGGCGGTGCTGTTCCGCACCGCAAGCCACAGCGCGCCGCTGGAGATCGAGCTCACGCGCCGCAACATCCCGTTCGTGAAATACGGCGGCCTCAAGTTTCTGGAGGCGGCGCATGTGAAGGATGTGCTGTCGGTACTGCGCTGGGCCGAGAACCCGCGCAACCGCATTGCCGGGTTTCGCGTGATCCAGTTGCTGCCAGGTGCAGGCCCCGCCACGGCGGCACGCGTGCTCGACGCCATGGCGGAAGCGGCGGACCCGATTGCCGCGCTGCTCGCCTACGAGCCACCTGCGCGGCTGGCCGGCGACTGGTCAGCACTGATGGCGCTCATGCAAACCTTGCGCACGCCCAAAGACAGCCTGGAATGGGCTGCTGAACTCGAAGCCGTCGGCGCCTGGTATTCACCCCACATGGAGCGCCTGCACGACGATGCGGCCGTGCGCCAGGGCGATCTGGACCAGCTCGCCCGCATGGCCGCAACGTACGCGACCCGGGAGCGCTTCCTGACCGAGATGACGCTCGACCCGCCCGAGCTGACCAGCGATGAATCGGGGGACCCCTACCGCGATGAGGACTACCTGATTCTCTCGACGATCCACTCATCGAAAGGCCAGGAGTGGAAGGCGGTGTATGTGCTGAACGCCGTGGACGGCTGCATGCCGGCCGATCTGGGCGCCGGCTCGCACGAAGAACTGGAAGAAGAACGCCGGCTGCTTTACGTGGCGATGACCCGTGCGCGTGAGCATCTGGACATCCTGGTGCCCCAGCGTTTCTACGTCACGCAGCAAACACCCAATGGCGATCGGCACATCTACGCGTCGCGCACGCGCTTCATTCCGCCTGCGCTGCTGCCGCTGTTCGAGGCATGCGCGTGGCCGGAACCGGAGCCCGGCGCGGACCCCGCAGCCGAAGCGCGCGCCGCGGCCAAGGTGGACCTCAGCAAGAAAATGCGCGGCTTCTGGAAAAAATAGTCAGCCTGGTCGCCGAAGCGGGCGTTCAATGCACTTCCATCTCGGGCCGCTTGACGACGTGCGTTGACTCGAAGCGGGAGAGCTGCGCGAAGATCCACGCGGCCGCGCAGGTCATGACGCCCACACAGACAAACGTCTTGTGGAAGGCCGCCAGCGTGTCGCGCCCTTCCGGCCCGGCGGTAAAGTCGGTAAAGCCCGTCAGCAGTGCGCCGGCGGCGGCCACGCCCAGGCTCATCGACAGCATCATCACCATCGACAGCATGCTGTTGCCCGCGCTGGCCAGCGGGCCCGTCAGGTCCTTGAGCGTGAGCGTGTTCATGGCCGTGAACTGCATCGAGTTGAACGTGCCGAAGATCGCCAGTTGCACGATGCGCAGCCACACCGGCACGTTGGGCGTCATCACGGCAAAGCTGGCCATCATCAGGCCGACCATCACCGTGTTGACAGAGAGCATGCGGCGATAGCCATAGCGCTTGATGGCCCAGGTGCCCAACGGTTTGGCGGCCATGCCGGCAGCAGCCACCGGCACCATCATCAGCCCGGCCTGCAGCGGCGTGTACCCGAGGCTGACCTGCAGCAGCAGCGGAATGAGGAACGGCATCCCGCCGCTGCCGATGCGTGCAAACAGGTTGCCGAGCACGCCAATGGAGAAGCTCGGAATGCCGAACAGCGTGCGCGGAAACAGCGGCCCGACCACGCGCCCAGCATGCAGCCAGTAAGCCGTGAGCGCCGCCAGACCAAAGATCAGCAGCACCAGCACCGTCGCGTGCTGGAAGCCCAGTTCGGACAGCCCGTCGAGCGAGAACGACACCGCCGCCATGCCGAAGGCCAGCATCAGATAGCCGGACCAGTCGAAGCGGCTGTCGTCTTCAGCGTGCACATCGGGCATGACCTTGAGCGTGACCAGCGCGCCGATCACCCCCACGGGAATGTTGATCAGGAAGATCCAGTGCCACGACACGGCCTCCACCAGCCAGCCCCCCAGCGTCGGGCCGATCAGGGGGCCGATCAGCCCCGGGATGGTGACGAAACTCATGGCCGGCAGGAACTGCTCGCGCGGCACCACGCGCAGCACCGTCAACCGCCCCACGGGCATCAGCAGCGCGCCGCCCACCCCTTGCACCACGCGTGAGGCAATCAGCATGGTCAGGCTGCGCGATTCCGCGCACAGCAAGGAACCGATCGTGAACAGGAAGATGGCGGCGAAGAACATCTTTCGCGTGCCGAAGCGATCGGCCAGCCATCCAGACGCAGGCATCAGCATGGCGGTCGTCAGCGTGTAGGCGATGATGACCGACTGCATCTTCAGCGGGCTCTCCGACAGGCTGCGCGCCATGGCCGGCAAGGCAGTGTTGACGATCGTGGAATCGAGGGTCTGCATGAACAGACCCATCGCCACCAGCCAGAGCAGCGGTTTCAAGGAGGGGTCGACGGAGGCGGAGGGCGTGGTGGGCATGAGGCGGGGCAGAAGCGGCAGAATGCGGCGCAGCCGCCATTGTGGCGTGCCTCGCCTGTGCCCGCAAACCGTGTACCCAACGCGCGGGAATGTGTAATGTGCCGCCATACCGCCCCTACCACCAACAAGGACACCGCGCTCTGCCTATACTGGAGCGTTCATCCCAGTCACTTCGTGCCATTCCTCTGCCATGACGACCCGTACCGAACGCGACACCTTTGGCCCCATTGAAGTCCCTGCAGACCACCTGTGGGGCGCACAAACGCAACGCTCGCTGCAGAACTTCGACATTGCCGGCGACCGCATGCCCCGCGAGCTGATCGACGCGCTCGCCCGCATCAAACGTGCCAGCGCCGTCGTCAACCATCGTCTCGGGCTGCTCTCCGCAGACAAGGCCAACGCCATCGTCAGTGCCGCCGATGAGGTCATCGCGGGCAAGCACCCGAACGAATTTCCTCTGGTGGTCTGGCAGACGGGTTCGGGCACGCAGACCAACATGAACATGAACGAGGTGCTCGCCAACCGCGCCAGCGAGCTGCTCGGCGGGGAGCGTGGCGAAGCGCGCCTCGTGCATCCGAACGATGACGTGAACCGCAGCCAGTCGTCCAACGATGTCTTCCCCACGGCGATGCACGTAGCGGCCGTGACGGCCATCACCCGGCACCTGCTGCCCTCGCTCCGAACGCTGCGGGAGACCCTCGCCAAGAAAGCTGCGGATTTCAACGACATCATCAAGATCGGCCGTACGCACCTGCAGGATGCGACGCCGCTCACGCTGGGCCAGGAGTTCTCCGGCTACGTTGCCCAGTTGCAGCACAACGAAACGCATCTGAACGCCGCCCTGCCACACCTGTGCGAACTCGCGCTGGGTGGCACGGCGGTCGGCACCGGCCTCAACGCACCGGCCGGTTACGCCGAACAGGTGGCCGAAGAGCTGGCGCAACTGACCGGCCTGCCCTTCATCACCTCGCCGAACAAGTTCGAGACCATGGCCTCGGCCGATGGGCTGGTGCATGCGCACGGCGCGCTGAAAACGCTGGCGGCCAGCCTGACCAAGATCGCCAACGACATCCGTTGGCTGGCCAGCGGCCCGCGCAGCGGGCTGGGCGAAATTTCCATCCCGGAGAACGAGCCCGGCTCGTCGATCATGCCCGGCAAGGTGAACCCCACCCAGAGCGAAGCGGTGACAATGCTGTGCGCGCAGGTGTTCGGCAACGACGTCGCCGTGAACGTGGGCGGCGCGTCGGGCAACTTCGAGCTGAACGTATTCCGTCCGATGATCGCCTACAACTTCCTGCACAGCGTGCGCCTGCTGGCCGACGGCATGCGCAGCTTCAACGATCACTGCGCCGTGGGCATCGAACCCAACCGCGACCGCATCGACGAGCTGGTGCAGCGCTCCCTGATGCTGGTGACGGCCCTCAACCCGCATATCGGCTACGACAAATCGGCGCAGATCGCCAAGAAGGCGCACAAGGAAGGCACCAGCCTGCGCGAGGCCGCCCTGGCGCTGGGCTATGTCACGCCCGAGCAGTTCGATGCCTGGGTGCGGCCGGAGAACATGGTCGGCGCTAAATGATTTGTCATCGGGCCGCGGCTAGCAGGGCGCGGCCTATCCTTTTTCTTTTTTCCTTTTCCACTGCCCGTTTCAAGCGCGCCGGCACGCCCGGCGCCCTTTGCGCATGAAACCCGCTCCCATTCCGAAGAACGAACGCGAACGTCTTGCCTCGCTGCAAGACATGCTGTTGCTCTCCACACCTGACGAGGAGTTGTTCGACCGCGTCACGCGCACGACCAAGCGCGTGTTCGACGCCCCGATCGTGCTCGTGTCGCTCATTGACGCCCAGCGTCAATGGTTCAAATCCTGCATCGGTTTGGACATGCGCGAGACCGGACGCGACATCTCGTTCTGCGGCCATGCAGTGGCCGAAGACGAGATGCTCGTCATTCCCGACACCAAGGCCGACCCGCGCTTTGCCGACAACCCGCTGGTGACCGGCGCGCCGCATATCCGCTTCTATGCGGGGCGCCCGGTCAGGAACCTGGCTGGCTACCCCGTCGGCACGCTCTGCGTGATCGACCAGAAGCCACGGCCGTTTGAACAGGCCGAGCGCGAGTTGCTCGATGATCTGGCCAGTTGGGTCGAATCTGGATTTCGCGAGCGCGAACTCAGTGAAACGCAGCGCTCCATCCTGACCGAGCTGCAGGTTGCGCGTCACGAAAGCCTGACCGATCCGATGCTGGGCATCTGGAACCGGCGCGCTGCGATGGAGCTGCTCACGCGCGAATGCGGCCACGCGATGCGCTACGGGCAGCCGCTTTCATTGCTGGTGGTGGACGTTGACCACTTCAAGCGCGTGAACGATACGTACGGCCACCCCGCAGGCGATGCAGTCCTGGTTGAGATCGCACGCAAGCTGCGCGTGAATGCGCGTCCCGTCGATGCGGTCGGCCGCTACGGCGGCGAGGAATTCCTGGTGCTGCTGCCTGACACGACCACAACGCAGGCCACCGGCATTGCGGAACGACTGCGCAGCGCGGTGGAGTCCTTGGAGATCCCCACCCCGGACGCCAACATCCGCTGCACCATCAGCGTGGGCCTGGCAAGCTGCGAGCAGGGGCAGAACCCATGCACGCCCACCGACCTCATCATGCGCGCCGATGCGGCGCTGCTGGCCGCCAAACGGCTGGGGCGCAATCGCGTGATATTCGACGGCCAGCCGGTGTAGATCAGTTTGACGCAGGCTCCGCGCCGCGGCGGGCGACGCGCACATCCACCCGCTGCGGCGCCAACGCCTGCTCGAACACCGCGCGCGCGGCATGCGTCGTGCCGGTACCGCACATGAAGGCATCGATGGCTGCAAAGCCGTGCTCGGGCCAGGTGTGGATGGAAAGATGCGATTCAGCGAGCAGCAACACGCCTGTGACGCCGCCCTGCTCACCCGCGGGCAACCCTGCGCGCACAGAATCAAAGCGATGCAGATGCGCATGCAGGATGGTGGCGCCGAGCGCGCTTGCGGCATCGCGTAGCGCCTTTTCCAGTGCAGCCGCGTCGCGCAGCAGCGCTGGCGCCACGCCGTAAAGATCGAGCAGAAGGTGCTCGCCCACGGCGCCTGCCGCCTCCTCCGACGACAGCGCTGCGTCGGTGCGCGTCACTTGTGGCCCCCGCTGAAGCCGCCGCCATAACCGCTACCGCCGGAAGAGCCGCCCCAATAAGACGATCCGCCCGTGCTGCTGCCGTACGACGGCGTGCGCGGCGCGGCAAAGCCGGCCTTCCAGTCCATATAGGTCGCACCAATCACCACCGCCACGGCGTAGAGAACGAACCAGTTCTTCATTCTCCACCCCCGATCTTGGCCACCAGCCACGCAGGCACCAGCAACAGCAACGCCGCAAAGAACGTGATACCGAATACCGAACCCGGCGCCATGAAGAACGGTACGAGGTTCAGCAGGCCGAGCAGCACGCACGCGACCACCGCCACCGTCATGTAGTTCGACGACGAAGCCTTGGCCGGCTCAGCCACCACCTTGCCGAACCATGCCTTGATCTGCGCGGCGCTGACAGGCGTGCTCTTGGACCACGTCAACTCATGCGCATCGCTCTCCGCTGCCAGGCTCTCCTGGCCCGCGGTGTATTCGACAACGCGCGTCTGGTCGCCCGATTGGACACGCCAATTGAAGGCGCCGGCGGCATAGGTCACGCGCGCGGTGTAATCCTCGTCGCGAGCGTAGACCTTGCCGTCGAGCACCGCGGTACGGCTGTCGCTCCGGGTGGGCCAGCGGTCGAGCACGTTCGCGCGGAACCAGCCGTCGTCCGTTTCCACCATCCAGCTGAAACCGCGCTTGGGGGTGTACAGCAAATATTCAAACCATTCGCCGCCGCCGTCGACCACCGTGCGGCGCATCACGCCGATCACCTGCCATTGCAGGCCATCGATGAGCGCTTTGTCGCCCAGTTCCAGCGTGGTGGCTACCTGCGGGACCGAGCGTGCGCGCGCGATGACGTCGCCGCGGGGCGTGGCCGCATCGATGCCCGCGCCGCAACTGGGGCAGAGCACATGGCCCGTCACGCCGGGGCTGAACGGGATCGACGTACCGCACTGCGGGCAGTCGAGATTCGTGAGCTTGCCCGGGACGCGGCCTGCGGTCTCCTTGATCTCGGCGTCGGTGCGCAGAAGCTGGCACTTGAGCACCTCGAGCGTGGTGGCTTCACCCACGTAGAGCGTCGGTGCTGTACCGTCGGAGTAGTCCAGCGTGATGAAAGCGTCTTCGCGGCGGCCGTCGGCTACGCGCGCATGCCAGCCCTCGCCAACGCGAAACGGCAATTCGCCCTGGCCGCCAGTGCAATCGGCTTCGCGCAGGTCGGACAGCGTGAATTGCGTGCCCTCGGCGTCGTACAGTTGCCCCGGGCGCAACGCCTCAAATGCGACCGCATTGGCCGGCGTGCCGCGTGCGAACGTCATGGTCACCTGCCCGGATGCTTCGGCCAGCCAGCCGTCGGTGCCGTCGTCGAACAGCACGTACCACTCGTTCCAGAAGCCCGCGTCATAGCGCAACTGGATGCGGCCAACCACGGTGAACGCCTTGTTCTTGTAGCGCCCGGTGGTGCCGATCTGCACGCGCGCGTAGTCCTCGAGCACGGCAGACATCTTGCCGATGTCGGAAAGCGTCTCGCCGTCGCGCAGCAACGTGCTCTTGCAGAAGCTGCACACCGCCATGACGGCAGCTGCAGACTTCAGTTCCACCGGCGCGCCACACGCCGGGCAGTTGGCATGAAACATGGTCAGGTCGTTCGATTGCGCGAAAAATGGCGCAGAAAAACGGGCGGCTTGCGGTGCCGCCCGGTCATCCGATCAGCGGGGCCGAGGGTCAGCCTCCGGTCAGCGCCTTCAGCACGGCAGCCTTGCCGGCATCAAAGTCCGCTTGCGTGATGAGGCCCTTGTCGAGCAGTTCCTTGAGCTTGGCCAGGCGTGCCGAGGGGTCGTCCGCTGCCGGAGCAGCTGGGACGGCGGCGGCAGATTGCGCTGCAGGAGCTGCCGCACCGCCAGGGTTGCCCTGCACAGCGGTACGCAGGCTGTCGGCCATCGCCTGGCCCATTGCCAGCCCTGCCGCCAAACCCGCACCCGTACCGGCGATGCCGCCTTCGTTGCGTGCCGCCAGCGGCAGCGATTCGGCCGTCTGATATTGCGTGAAGCGCTGCATGTCGCCGGTCATGTCCATGCTGATGCGGCGATCCAGTGCGGCCTGCAGTTCGTCCGGCAGCGTGACGCTGGACACCTGGAAGCTGTCGAGCGCCAGACCGTACTGCGTGAACTGCGGCAGCAGCGCCTCGCGCACCTTGTTCGACATCAGCATCTGGTTGGCGGCCAGGTCCAGGAACGGCACGCCGGATTCGCCAAACGCGGTCGCCATCGCGCCCATGATGACGGGGCCCAGCTGCGCCTCGACGTCATCCACGGTGTAGATGTCGCGCGTGCCGCTCACCTGCTGGTAGAACAGCTTCGGGTCGGCCACGTGGTAGGCGTACACGCCAAACGCGCGCAGGCGGATCATGCCGAAATCCTTGTCGCGCACCGTCACGGGCTGCGGCGTGCCCCAGCGGCGGCCGAGCTGCTGGCGCGTGCTGAAGTAGTAGACGTCGGACTTGAAGGGGGACTCGAACAGCTTGTCCCAGTTCTTCAGGTACGTGAGAACGGGCAGCGTCTGCGTGGTCAGCTTGAAGGTACCGGCGCTGAACACGTCGGCGATCTGGCCTTCGTTGACGAACATCGCCATCTGCGAGTCGCGCACGACCAGGGTGCCGCCGTTCTGGATTTCCATGTCCTGCATCGGATAGCGCCAGGCGAGCACGCCGTCCTCGCTCTCCGTCCATTGCAGGATGTCGATGAACTGCTTCTTGATGAAACTGGACAGGCTCACAGCAAACTCCTTCGCGATGATTCGCGGGGCAGGAACAATCAGGACAAGGTCAGGACAGGCACGCCGCGTTGATCACGCCAACGGCCAGCGCGCTCACGCCAAACAGCATACCGGCGGCGATGTTGTTGTGCTCGATCTGCAGGCGGTAATCCGGCATCAGCCGCGTGAGCACCAGGAAGACGATCAGTTGCACCACCGACGCCATCACCGCCCAGAACAGGAACGGCACCAGGCCATCGGCATGCGTGATGCTCGACGCGATGGTCAGCACGAACCCTAGCAGCGCCCCGGCCAGCGACAGCGCCGCCGCGATATTGCCTTCGCGGATCAGCTTGAACTCGTCATACGGCGTCAGGCGCAGGTAGACGAAGAAGAAACCGGAAAACACCACGGCGCCCGCCAGCAGGTGCGAGGCATAGGCGATCACGGAAGCGGTCATGTCAGGCATGGGAAGGGGCCGTGCAGTACATAGGTGGCGCCACTATAGCGGCTGATTCGCCGCTTGCGTACCCCCCGATGCAGCCATGCAGCAGCCGACTCGCAGGCTGGGAAAAAAGGCGGCACAATCGCGCTCGCCTCGGCATCCGCCGTTTGTTAACGCCCCTTCATTTTCCACCTTCGCAGCATGTCGACGCCGCAGCCTGACGCCACATACGAACCCACGCAGCCTGCCGGCCGCAGCAATGCCCTGCTGGTCCTCGCCGTCTTCGTGGTTGCCTCGTGCGGGCTCGCGTACGAATTGATTGCCGGGGCATTGGCTTCGTACCTGCTGGGCGATTCCATCCTGCAGTTCTCTTCCATCATCGGCGCCTATCTGTTTGCCATGGGCATCGGCTCATGGCTCTCGCGCTACGTGGCGGACGACGCGCTGCTCGCCCGCTTTGTCGATCTGGAATTGTTGGTCGGGCTGTTTGGCGGCGTATCCGCTGCGGCGCTGTTTGCGTTGTTTGCGCTGGAATCGGCGCCGTTCCGCTTGGTGCTGTACGCGCTGGTCACGGTGATCGGCGTGCTGGTGGGCATGGAGATACCGCTGGTGATGCGCATGCTGCATCGGCGGCAAGCCAAGTTCTCCGATCTCGTCAGCCGCGTGCTGACGTTCGATTACCTGGGTGCGCTGGCGGTGTCGCTGCTGTTTCCGCTGGTGCTGGCGCCGCGCCTCGGGCTGGTGCGCACCGGTTTCCTGTTCGGCCTGTTCAATACGGCGATTGCGGTCTGGACGCTGTGGCACTTCCGCGCCGAGCTGGCGCTCACGGCCCGCATGCGTACGGCGATGGCGTGGCGCGCAGGCGCAGTGGCAGCGGCATTGCTGGCGGGCTTTGGCGCATCGGACAAGCTTACGCATTGGTCGGAACGCGCGCTCTTTGGCGACGAGATCATCCATGCGATTTCCTCGCCGTATCAGCGGCTGGTGGTGACGCGCTGGAAAGACGACCTGCGCCTGTATATCAATGGCAATCTGCAGTTTTCCTCGCGCGACGAATATCGCTATCACGAGGCGCTGGTGCTGCCTGCACTGGAATCCGTGCGTGGTGCGCGGCGCGTGCTGGTGCTGGGCGGCGGCGACGGCCTCGCACTGCGGCAGATCCTGAAATACCCGCAAATCGAGCACGTCACGCTGGTCGACCTGGACCCGCGCATGACGAGCCTGTTCTCGCACGCCGAGGCACTGGTCGCGCTCAACCAGCATGCGTTCAGCGACCCGCGCGTGACGGTGGTCAATGCCGATGCAGCGCAATGGATGCAAACCGCCACCGACATGTTCGACGTGGCCATCGTCGATTTTCCGGACCCGTCCAACTTCAGCATCGGCAAGCTGTATTCGGTGCCGTTCTACCGGCTGCTGTCGCGCCATGTGGCGGATACGGGCCTGGTTGTCATTCAAGCCACGTCGCCTTATTTCGCGCCGCGTTCGTACTGGTGCGTGGATGCGACGCTGAAGGAAGCCGGTTACCGCACGTGGCCGTACCACGCGCTGGTGCCATCCTTTGGCGAATGGGGCTTCATCCTGGCCGCACCGGGCCGCGCGGATTTCCAGCCACCCACGTCGTATCGCGTGTCAACGCGCTTCCTGGACGCCGACACAACGCACCAGATGTTCAGCTTCGCGCCCGACATGCCGCGCCCGCAGGTGGAACCGAACCGGCTGAACAACCAATCGCTGGTGCGGTATTTCGAAGAAGACTGGCACGGCGTGCTGCGCTGATGGCCGGCACATCATGAACAGCAGACGCAGCTTTCTGGTGGGTGCAGCCGCGGCCGGTGTGGCTGCGGCGGGTGCCGCTTCGTGGGCAGGCTTTCGCGCCTTTACCGAAATCACGCCCAACGTGCGCATGCCCGGCCAGGCTGCGGGCCATCGGCTGCGCGACCTGCGCGCGCTGCCGCGACCATCGGAAACGCGGCGCGTGCGCGTTGCCATTTGCGGCAGCGGCATCGGCGGGTTGAGCTGTGCGTGGCGACTGGCAAAAAGCGGCCGGCGCGACGCGGTGGTCGTAGAAGGCCCAGAGCGCTATGGCAATGCGGCTGGCGGCGCCTTCGGTACGCAGCGCTTCCCGACCGGTGCGCATTACCTGCCACTGCCGTCGATGGAATCGACGCACGTGCGAGAGATGTTGGCCGACTTTGGCGTCATCGAGCGCGACCCGTTTGCCCTGCGCCCGACGTACGACGAACGCGTGCTCGTTCACGCGCCCGATGAACGCCTGTGGCTCGGAAATCGCTGGCAAGACGGCTTCGTGCCGCACGAGGGCATTTCCGAGGCGGAACGCTCGGAGCACACCAGGTTCTTCGCCCACATCGACCGGCTGCGCCAGACCACCGGTGCCGACGGCCGCCGCGTCTTTGCCGTGCCGACGGCGCTCTCGTCCGCAGACCCAGCGTGGCGCGCGCTCGATGCACTCACCTTCCGCGACTGGCTGCACCGCGAGGGCTACCGCGCCGCCACGCTGCACTGGTATGCCGATTACTGCTGCCGCGACGATTACGGCGCCACGGCGGATCATGTTTCCGCCTGGGCCGGCATCGCCTATTTCGCCAGCCGCGGCGGCATGGCGAGCAATGCGGAACAAGGCACCGTGCTCACCTGGGCCGAAGGGCTGGACTGGATGGCCAAGCGGCTGTTCGAAGCCGCCGGATTGAACGAACCGGGCCGTTTGCTACCGGGCAGCGCCGCGCGCATCGGCACGACGAACGAGGCCGGCGCACGCGTCTTCGCCGATGTGCTGCAAGCGGATGGCCGCGTCGTTCGGCTGCTGGCCGATCACGTGGTCAGCGCGATGCCGCTGCACGTTGCCAAACACATCGTCGACGGCTTTGACGTGCCCGCCGCCGAGTTGCCCGAAACCGCACCGTGGCTGCTCGCCAACCTGCTCATCGACGGCTTTCCGCCCGAACACGACGACACGCCGCTGGCGTGGGACAACGTGGTGTATCGCGGCACGGGGTTGGGTTATGTGGTGGCCAATCATCAGGACATTCGTGTCGGGCCACCCGCGCAGAGCGTGTTCACCGCCTACGTGGCGCTGTCGGACATGACACCCAAGGCGGCGCGTGAATGGCTGCTGAAGGCATCGCCGCAAGCACTGCTCGATCGCGCGCTGGCCGATCTCGATACGGTGTACGGCATCCGCCTGCGCACGCAGATCCGCCGGGCCGACCTGACGCTACGCGGCCATGCGATGGCGATTCCCACACCCGGGTTCCTCTCTCGACCGGGCATTGCGCGCCTGCGTGAAAGCGCCGGGCCGGTCCACTACGCGCATGCGGACCTGTCCGGCTATTCCGTCTTTGAAGAAGCCGCGTGGTGGGGGGATCGCGCGGCGCTGCGCATTCTGGGCGGCTGATTGCCCGCGCCGCCGCAGGGCATCTAACGCAACCGTTCGACCTCGGCCATCAGTTCCCACGTGGCTGGGTCGATATCGCTGCGCTCGAGTGCCAGTGACAGGTATGCCCCGATCATGTCGACAAACCCGCGCGCAAATGCGGGGGGATATGCGCTGCCGGTGTACTGCATCAGTTGCTGCCGTAGCAGGCGCGGCCGATGCTGCCCGAACTCGCGCACATAGGCCTGCGTTCGGCAGAGGAAGGCGCGCGCTTCCAGCGCACCGTCAAGGTAGATACGGCGTTTGGTGAGTGTCATTGGCGGCCTCCGGTTCGCAACGGAACGGGGCACAGCCAAGGTGGAGAGGGAAAAGACGCGGGGCGACGCCCGCCGAACACAACAGTCATGGAGCCTCCTACGGATAGCAAAAGGCCCGACTAATCGCTGCTAAACGAGGGTGGCGGGCCCGACGACAGGGTTAGCAGACCGGCCCGTAGGACGCCGGCGACCCGAAGGTCCCCTGCCCGGCCCGCCGTGGTACAAGCGTGCGCGAGCACGGACGTAAAAAAGCCGCACGAGGCGGCCGTCCGGCCATACGGTAAGAATAGGCTGCTAAACCCAGCTGCCGTTGGTGCGGCAGCGCCGTGAATTATAGCGGCGGCAACAGCGCAGCCCACATGCGAAATTGCAGCATTTCGTGAGCGCGCCGTACCGCCAAACCCGCCGTCCTGTGTGCGCTTACCCTTAACGCGGCCAGAGCGTGCGGCCGAAGAACGTCAGCGCGCGGTCCCACGCATGTTCGGCCCACACCGGGTCGTATTGCGTGATGGCGATGCGGTTCTCGCCCACGGCCGTTTCATTGGCGAATGCGTGATGCGCGAGATAACGATGGAAGTCGACATCGACGCCGGCATCGACGAGCTTCTTTTCCAGCGCATCGACGCCCTCGATCTTGAAGGCGGTGTCCTGCGTGCCCCAATGGCCCTGCACCGGCACCTTGATCTTCGAGGCGTCGATGTATTCCAGCGGAGGGTAGCCGTACCAGACCACGCCGGCATCCGCCTCCGGCACGTTGCTCAGCGTCAGGAGCGTCAGCGCACCGCCCATGCAGTAACCCGTCACGCCCACGCGGGCGCAGGTCTGCTTGAGGTATTGCACCGCACCGCGCACATCCTGCGTGGCAGCGTCGCCAAAGTTGAGATTGGTCATCAGGTGGTGCGCTTCCTCCTCTTCCACCGTCATGGTGCCGCGATAGAGATCGGGCACCAGCGCCACGTAGCCCGCGCGCGCGAGGCGGTCGGCCACGCCGCGAATCTGGTCGTTCAAGCCCCACCACTCCTGGATGACAACCACCCCGGGCGCGCCCTCTTCCTTGGCCGGCTTGACCAGATAGCCCTGGAGTTCCTGCCCATCCGGGCGTTTGAACGTGATCATGGATCCTTGCGATGCAGTCATGCGATGGCTCCTCTGCCTGGAACGAAAGCGCACAGCATAGTCCTGGCCGATGAAATTTGCAGCCGGCGCATCGCGGGCAAAGGGGATTGCGCACCGATGCCGCGCTGATACCCCACCATCCGGGTGCAGGCACGCGGCACAAAATCTCTATCATGACGGCACGTTCACTTTTGATGACCGCCATGATCAAAACCCTTGCCCTGCTTGCCTATCTGCTCGTGCTGCTGATCCACGTCTACATCGTCGTACTCGAGATGGTGCTGTGGAAAACGCGCGGCCCCAAGGTATTCCGCATCACCCCGGAGAAAGCCGCCGAAACCGCCGCGATGGCGTCCAACCAAGGCCTGTACAACGGTTTTCTGGTGGCGGCGCTGGTCATCGGGCTGGTCGCGCCAGACCCGGCCATCAACGCTGCGTTTGCGCTGTTCGGGTTGATCTGCGTGGCGGTGGCCGGCATCTGGGGGGCCATCACGGTCAACAAACGGATTCTCTTCGTGCAGACGGTGCCCGCGGCGGCGGCATTGGCGCTGGGGTGGTTCGCCTAAAATGCGGGGCGATCCGCCTACGGTTTAAGCGGCAATGCAGGCGTTTTGACGTTGCCCGGCACCCCCGGGCTGCGGCGAAACAACGCATACGGCACACCGCGCTCGGGGTGTGCCGTCGTCTCGTCGATGAAGCGTTCCACATCGGGCACCTCGCGCAGCGCGGTCATGAACGGCCCCAACGTGTAACCGGGCGCCACGCAGCCCTGCACGAGTATCCAGCGCTGCCATATCGTCACCCACAGCGTGGTGTTCTGCTTCCATCCCGGCACGTGAATGGACATCCATTGCAGACGCCGCTTGGCCGTCTCGGCAATTTCGTCGTCGTAAGAGAACGCGTTGGGCAGGCGGCACCGGCCTTCGACCCAGCAATGGTTGCCGTGCTCGATGCGGTGGTGTGAGTCGCGCTTCCATTCGGCTTCGTTGATGCGCGGGCCGGCAGGCTCAGGGCAGTTGGCGACGCCGGAGGAAATCTGGAAGAACGGATCGTGACCGCGGTTTTGCAGGTCGTCTTCCGCGTGCGCCGCGCACGCCAGCAACAGCATCGCCAGAGCAAGGCGCAAATCGATCGTCATGGCGGCCTCCTTGGCGGACCGGGCGCAATCGGCTGCTGGCAAGCATAGGCGTTGCGGGGCTTAGCGGCCAGGGATCAGCTCAGCGGAATCTCGAAAATCCACTTCAGCGTCCAGCGGTCTGAGGCGCGGGTCAGGCCGCGGCCGATGCCAAAGTTGAAGACGAACGGCTTGCGGTCCACATCGAACGCCAGAAACACCGTGTGCTGCTGTTCATGCAATGGCGCGATGTGGTTGATGGGGCCCAGCCCGGCGTAATACTCCGTGCCGGCGCGCACGCCTGCCGCAACCGTACGCGCAATCTTGAAACTGGGCGCGGCCTCCGGCACACCGCTGCGCCCATCCCCCGAGATGTTCCAATCGAGCACCGGATTGACTGCCCAAAGCCAGCGGTCGTTCTGATACCCATAGATGGGTCGCAGTTCTGCCGCGTTCTGGGATGCCTCAAAGCGGCCTGCCACGTGGGCGAGTTCGACGTTGATGCCTGCAAAGTTCCCTACGCCATCAACCGGGCGCACGGGCATCCATTTCACCCGCACCTTTGGGCCTGTCACGTAGAACGTGTTCTCGCGCGTGAGCGTGGTCGGCACGTAGAGCCCCAGCTCCAGCGAGGGCGTCAGGCCATACGAGAACTCCGCCGTGGCACGCCAGCCGTGCGGTGTCGTGACTTCGCCCGGATAGCTTGGCGTGCCGATGCCGCTGGGCGTGGTGTTGACGTGCAGCTCCAGCCCAAACTCGCCCGGCGCGTTGATGTCACCGGTGTAGACCTGGATCTCATCGGGCAGCACCGCATGCGCCGGCAGCGCCAGTGCCGAAAACACAACCGCCGTTCCAATCGCGCGTGCAACGTGTGCAACCACCATGATGACCTCCGGAGCAATCCCGAGATCATAGTGAGGGGATGGCGTCGTGTGCGAATAACCGGCGGGCGCAGATAGAAATCCGCATAAGAGGCATTCGCATTTGCGCCCGTGGGTTGGGCCCCGTTACCTCGATTTCACATGCGCCGCCAGCATCTCGGCAAACACATCGTGCAGCTCGGTCTTGCCAAAACGCTGCTCCGAAATGCCTTTCTCGACATCGATCTGACCAGCATTGACCGCGTCGTACAGCTCGGTAATGAGCTGCACGTGGTTCGTGCTCAGACCGGCGCGTTGCAGCATCGGCGCCCACGCGGTGCGCGGCACGGCTTCGGCAGCAATCTCGCGGCCGACGACGGCGCTGAATGCGCGTGCCACGTCGACAAGGCTCACGCGGCGCGGCCCTTCCACGCTGATGATGCGCGGCGTTTTGGCCGATGGCCCTTGCAGCAGCAGTTCGGCGGCCAGCTTGCCGACGTCCTGCGTGGCGACCGTCGCAAACGCGCGGTCGAGCGGCTGGTGCAGGCTGGGCAGCCGCCCGGTTGCCAGCATGACGGGCAGCATCGCCGCCCAGTTCTGCACATGCTCCGCTGAACGCAGCAGTGTCAGTTGCGTCGCAAGCGGCTTGAGCCGCTCTTCGAGCAGATGAAACAGCCGCGTCAGACCGGTGCCCCGCTCCAGCTCAGCGCCGTAATCCGACAAGGCCAGCACCGCGGGCGGTGGGTCGGCACGCAACGCACTGGCGGCCACGTCGATCATGCGTTCCATGGTCAAGGCCGGATCAACGTCGCCCACCGGCACTGGACACAACATCTGCACAGCCGTCGCGCCCTTGATGGCGGAAGCAACGGAAGCCGGATCGGTCAGATCAGCCAACGCAATCTCGCAGCCGATTCTGGCCAGCGCTTCGCCTTGCCGCGCACTGCGCACGACCGCCCGCACGGGCCGCCCCGCATTGCGCAGCGCTACGGCGGTCGCGAGCCCGACCTTGCCCGATGCCCCAAAGATGACAAACATGTTCGTGCTCCTCTTAAGTGGGAGGCACGAGCTTAGGCCCGGCCCTCAAACCAAACTTGCAGGAACAGAGGAATTTGGCAGATTCGGTGGATTGACTAACGAGCCGGCGTATCCGCGGTCGCGGCCAACGCCTTGCCGGCGCGGATGATTTCACGCGGCGTGACGCCGAGCAACCGCTGCATCCACTGCGTCATATGGCTCTGGTGCGCAAAGCCCACGTCCAGCGCAATCTGCGACGCACTGCGGCGGCCTTCGAGCAGCAACGCTTTCGCGCGCTCCACCCGGCGCTGCACAACGTAGCGATGCACGGGCACGCCCAGGGTTGCGCGAAACAGCACGTTGAAATGGGGCACGCTCAAACCAGCTTGCGCGGCCAGCTCGGCCAGCGTCAGGCGCGCATGCAGATGGGCTTCGATGTAGTCGATCATGCGCGTGGCCACGTGGGGCGCCAACGTGCCGGCGCGCTCGGCCACCCCGGCGGCACCATCCCGACTACGGCTCAGTAGTCGGACGACCAATGCCGTGCAAAGGCTTTCGGCGTACAACGCATCGGAGGTGTCTTGCGCCTCCAGTTCTTCCCCCAACGCCGCCGCAAGATGGCGCACGCGCGCATCGCGCCATTGCAGACGCGGCGTGATGTCGGCTGGCGCGCCAATCTGTTCGCCGATGCTGCGAACAAACCTGTCGCTGATGGCGATCCGCAGAATCCGGCAGTCCGCATCGTCCGTCCACATGCCGGGCACGCCCGCGGGAATGACGTCCGCATCGCCGTGTGCCTGGATGCGTGAATAGCGGCGGCCATCGCATGCGCAATTCATCCGCACGGGGGCTCCCACATGCACGTTGACGCGATGCTGCGCCATGGCCGGCACCCGGTACGCGCCGGGGCGGATCCCGAGCAGCGTTGCGGCAAAGCCGTCCCAACCAAGCCCGTGGCTGGAGCGCAGGCTGACTGGGGCGGGTTCAAGCAAGGCGAGAGGCGTGATGGCGTTCATGGCAGGTCCGGGAACTCGGTGGCGCCTCGACATTCTGCGCTACCCGGCGCCCTATCGTCGCCATAACAAAGATCAATTAGATTTCATATATCGATAGTCAGATACTTGCCAATGTTGTATTTGGCTCTCCCACAGCCGAATTTCCGACGGCCTCCGGGCCGTCTTTTTATTTCTGCGCGCCGCGCTTATGGTGAAACGGGGCACGCATCACATCGGAGACACGCCAATGGACCGCGACGCATTCGTCAGCGCGTTGAGAGCGGAAGGCTTTACCGAGTTCGTTCTGGTGACGCGAGAGCCGGGTGAGCTGGACACGCACACGCACCCGTTTGAGGCGAAAGCGCTCATCCTGGCCGGCGAAATCCACATCCGCGCAGAAGGGGCGGAGCGCGTCTACCGGCCCGGCGACACGTTTCATCTGGCGGCCAATGCACCGCACACCGAGCGCTACGGCGCGCAGGGTGTGCAGTATCTGGTGGCGCGGCGCTAGCCCGGCAAGTCAGGCGCGCGCCGGAAACTGCGCGAGCACCTTGTCGCGAATCGACGGCTTGATATTCGCCAGCGACATGTTGCCGTTGTAGTGCGCCACCACGCGCGGGTTCATCACCCGGAACCACAGCGGCGGCACATAGGCGATCAGGATCATCGCCGCATAGCCTGCGGGCAATTGCGGCGAATGCTCGAAATGCCGCAATGCCTGGAAAGACCGCGTCGGGTTGGCGTGGTGATCGGCATGCCGCTGCAGTTGATACAGGAACAGGTTCGTCACCACGTGGTTGCTGTTCCACGAATGCTGCGGCGTGCATCGTTCATAGCGGCCGCTGGGCAATTGCTGGCGGCACAGGCCGTAGTGCTCCAGGTAGTTCACCACCTCCAGCAGCGACGCGCCGTAGATGGCCTGGATGATCAGGAACGGCACCGCCTTGAGCCCGACAAACGCGATGCACACACCCCACAGCACCACCGTCATCGCCCAGGCGTTGAGCACATCGTTACGCCAGGACCAGACCGAGTGCCCGTGCTGCTCCAGCCGACGTTTCTCCAACGCCCAGGCCGATTTGACGCTGCCCACCACCGTACGCGGCAGGAACTCCCAGAATGACTCGCCATAGCGGGCGCTTGCCGGATCGGCCGGCGTAGCCACCCGTACATGGTGGCCGCGGTTGTGCTCGACAAAGAAGTGTCCATACGCCACGGGCGCGAGCGTGATCTTGGCCAGCCAGCGCTCGAAGCCGTCGGTCTTGTGACCCAGCTCGTGGGCGGTGTTGATCGAGATGCCCCTCACCACGCCCACCGAAAACGCAAACGCAATGTAGTCGTACCAAACCAGGTCGTTCGTACGCAGCACCCACATCGATACGGCAAAGCTCACGTAAAGCACGGTGGTCGCCAAGTAGACGATGCGGCGGTAGTAACGCTGTTTTTCCAGCGTCGGGACGACGTCTTCGGGCGGGTTGTCTGGGTCGTCGCCAATCAGGAAATCGAGCAACGGGATGATCGTGAACACGATGAATGGCCCCGCCCACCAGAGCGGATGCCAGCCGGTCGCCAGCGCCGAAACGGCCGCGACGATGGGTAGCGTGATGGTCAGTGCGCCGAGCATCCAGAGATAGCGCTTGCCGTCGGTCCATTCCACGGACGCGACCATGCCGGGTGTTGCCATGTGTCTTCCTCCTGTTTTGCCCCACTGGGTGGCTTGGCGTCTGTACGCACATGCGTGCGCCGCCGGGGTCGTGCCCGACATCTGCGTTATAGGCGCAGCAGGAGGAGAGACCAACGCCGGAAACTAGGCGCGAAACTCCAAACAAACGGGCCGCCGGGCAGCCCTCTGAAGGCGGGAAAAAAGCAGGCGATTGAAACGATCGATTTAAAAACGGTCGTTCGATTTTGGTGCGACGCACCTCAATGGATGCTCAAAATAACCGCTGATGCCGGCGCTCAAAGGTGCTGTTGGCGCCGGGGCCCAACGCGGGTCAGGCCAAGGTCGGGAGAAACGTATTGACCGCATCCAGCACGGCGGCTTCCTGCTCCCGATGCGGCACGTGCCCGCAGCGCGGCACCAGCTTGAGCGTGGCGGGCGCCCCGGCCAGCGTGACGATGCGCTCCGGCTGGGCGGTGGAGCCATATTCGTCTTCCGTGCCGTGCAGCGCCAGTACGGGGCTGCGCACGGCAAGCAGCGCGTCGTCGAGGCACCACTGCGCGAATGCCGGAGACAACCACGTATTGACCCACGCATCCAGCACCCATTGCGCCTTGCTGCCGTGGTAACGCTCGAGCCTGCCCATCTGCCCGGGCTCTGCAAACTGTGCCTGGGCGACGCGGATGCCCTCGCGTGTTTGCTCTTCCACAAACGCCTGCGCAGACTCGGTGATCAAGCCGGCGCAGCGGCCCGGATACGCTGCGGCAATCGACACCGCCATGCCGCCGCCGACGCTGTGGCCGAAGACGATAAAGCGGTCCACGCCAAGCCGCTCGGTCAGGGCGGCAAAGCCACCGTACGCTTCCTGCTGAATGAAGCCCGCATCAAGCTGGCCCGGAAAGGCGTCGGACCGGCCGAAGCCAAGCCGGTCGTAAGCGATGACTGCATGTCCGGTCGACTGCGCCAGGCGCTGCGGAAAATCACGCCACAGCGCGACGCAGCCGAGCGAATCGTGCAGCAGCACGATCGGCGGTTTTGCGGCATCGCCGACCGGGCCGCCCCATTGCCTGGCATAGAGACGACCATCGGGTGTGCTGATCCAGGCTTCGGTACCGTCAACGGACGGCGCGGAAAGCGATTCGGCCATCCCCGGCTCAGAACAGGCGGTCGAGCCAGCCGTGCGGGTCCGGTGCGCGGCCGTTCTGCAGATCGACCAGCGCCGCCTTCAGCTTCGTCGTCAGCTCACCCGCCTTGCCATCGCCGATGGTGAAGTTGTGCTTGTGACCCTTGACCTTGCCGATGGGCGTGACGACCGCTGCGGTGCCGCACGCAAAGGCTTCACGCAGGCGACCGCTTTGGGCGTCGGCCTGCCATTGGTCAATGGAATACGGCTCTTCGCGCACGGTCAGGCCCATGCCCCGCGCCAACGTAATCAGCGAATCGCGCGTGATGCCCGGCAGGATCGTGCCAGTCAGCGGCGGCGTCTGCAGCGAACCGTCATCGAAGACGAAGAACACGTTCATACCGCCCAGCTCTTCGATCCACTTGCGCTCCACCGCGTCGAGGAAGACGACCTGGTCGCAGCCCTCGCGGGTGGCCTCAGCTTGAGCGACCAGGCTGGCGGCGTAGTTGCCGCCGCACTTGGCCTCGCCCGTACCGCCCGGTGCCGCGCGCGTGTAGTTGTCCGACACCCAGATCGTGACGCCCGACGATGCGTCGCCCTTGAAGTACGCGCCCACGGGGCAGGCAATCACGCAGAACAGGTATTCGGCCGAAGGCTTCACGCCGAGGACCACTTCGGTGGCGATCATGAACGGACGCAGGTACAGCGCGGAGCCCTGGCCCGACGGAATCCAGTCGCGATCGAGCTTGACCAACTCGCGCACGGCTTGCAGGAAGAGGTCTTCGGGCAGCGCGGGCATCGCCAGGCGCTTGGCGGAGTTCTGGAACCGGCGCGCGTTGGCTTCCGGGCGGAACAGCGCACCGCCGCCGTCCGGCAGACGGTAGGCCTTCATGCCCTCGAAGATTTCCTGCGCGTAATGCAGCACCAGCGTGGACGGATCGCACTGGATCGGGCCATGCGCGCCGATTTTGGCGTCGTGCCAGCCCTTGCCTTCCGTGTAGCGGATGGTGGCCATGTGATCCGTGAAGACGCGGCCGAAAGCGGGGTTTTCCAGCAGGCGTGCCCGCTCTTCCGCCGGAACAGGGTTCGGGCGCTTCTCGATCGAAATAGCCGATTCGACAACGTTGTTCATACCGTCTCCAAGAGTGCGAGGGGCGCAAAATGCCCAAACCGCTATTTTGCGCCAACGGCGATGCAATTTGGTGGCGTATTGACGCACACGCGGTATTGCAGGCGGCGGAAAAGCCATGCGCCCGGCAGGCGCCCTATGGCTTGAGCGGCCTTGGCGGAGCGGCTGAAAAGCCGCCTTGCTGACATGGATTCCGCATGGAAATGACGGTAGGGCCATGCATTCGCACGCCCAGAAACTTGATGGCCCGGCATCACCCCTGCGGGACATGGAGCCCTATGGTACGGTTGGCGGAATGAACGTCATGACCCGCCATCCCCTGCTGGTGCACGGCGGCACAGCGGTGCCGCCGGGGAGCGTTGCGCACCATGAGTGATGCGAAACGCGATCCGCGCCGCCTGATCCACGCCGAGAAAGTTGCCGCCAGCCGGGCTTTGCGCCTGAGTGTGCCGGCAGAGGCGCGGCCCGCGCCGGTGAGCCGGAAAGACTGGCTTCGGCAACGGAAGGAACAACTGCAGGCTGCCCGCATTGCCGCCAAACAGCGACGTGACCAACTGAAAGCGGAAATCCTTTCCGCAGCGCAGGAGATTGCGCGCGAAGAGCGGGTGGCCGCGCGACTGGAAGCCGAACGCCTCAAGGCGGAAACGAAGTCCGCGAGCGTGCATGCGAAGGAAGACGCACGTGCTGCAGCCAAGTTCGAGCGGAGAAAGCCGGCCCGCGCATCGTCAAAGCGCAAGACGCTGGGAACGGGAAAACGCAAACTGATCTCCTACGCCGACCTTTTGCGCATGCGTGGATAACCACGCCCACTCTTTTACGGGAAGTTGCTCGCGCCCGCCGCCGCCCTGCCGGAGGCCCTTGCCGTTCCGCGCGCTCAACAACTGGATGACGCGGGATGGAGCCCGCCCACGCCGTGCCCGCCATCGTTAGCGCGCCTGTACAGCGTCGGCTTCTACGTTTTTGGCATGAGCCGGCTCGGGCTTGGCGTCGAGCTTTCTGAAAATCAACGCAGAAAACACGGTGACAACGCCCATGGTGAAGAACGCCAGCCGATACGCCGGCGCCGCCACGCCAAGCTTGATCGAGAAAAGGCTGACAAGCCCGCCCCCGATCGATACACCGAGCCCGATCGCCAGCATCTGCACCATCGAAAACAGGCTGTTGCCGCTGCCGGCATCCTGGTGCGACAGCCCTTTGAGCGTGATGCTGTTCATGGCCGCAAACTGCATCGAATTTGCCCATCCGAACACCGACAGCTGCACGATCGACAGCACCAGCGGCCAGCCCGGCGACATGGCCGCAAACGAGGCGATCGAGACACCAACGACCCACGTGTTGACCTGCAGGAAAACGTCATATCCGAAACGGTTCACGAGGGGGACGACCCAGCGTTTGGCGAGCATGCCGGCAATGGCAATTGGCAATAGCAGCAACCCGGAATGGAATGGCGAATAGCCAAGCTGCAACTGGAACAGCAGCGGCAGCAAAAAGGGCACGGCACCCGAGCCAATGCGGCAGAACAGGTTGCCGACGAGCCCAATGCTGAAGTTCGGTTCGCGAAACAGCGCAAGCTGGAATAGCGGCGCCACACGCCGCCTCGCGTGCGGAATATAGAGCAGCGCACTGACCACGCTCACGGCGATCAACACCGCGCTCCACGGGCTGTGCGTGCCATTTTCAAGCGCCAGCGAAAACGCCACCATGCACAGCGACAGCAATCCGCAGCCGAGCCAGTCGAATGGCGCCACCGCACGCACGGCGTCGTGCGGCAGATAGCGCCGTACCGCGAACAAGCCTACGAAACCCACCGGCACGTTGATCAGGAAAATCCAGTGCCACGAGACATCCTGCACGAGCCAGCCGCCAAGAGCCGGCCCCAGGAGCGGGCCCACCTGCCCCGCCACCGACACGAAGGCCAATGCCGCGATGTACTGCTCGCCCGGAATATTGCGCAACACGGCCAGCCGGCCGATCGGCAACAGCATCGAGCCACCAATCCCCTGCAGCACGCGCGCGACCACCAGTTGGCACAACGTGTGCGCCGTTGCACAGAACACAGACCCCAGAACGAAGATGAGGATCGCGGTGAAATAGACGCGCCGCGTGCCGAACTTGTCCGCCAGCCATCCCGATGCCGGCGTCAACATCGCCATGGTGAGCGTGTAGGCCACCACCACTGATTTCAGGTCGAGCGGTTTTTCGCCCAGGCTGCGCGCCATTGACGGCAGGGCTGTATTGACGATGGTCGTGTCCAGCGCCTGCATGAAGAAGCCGGCAAAGACGATCCAAAGCATGGCGGTTTGCGAAGCGCTCTGCGGCGCGGCGGGGGCTGAAGCGGTCTGCATGTGAATCCTGGAATGCCTGTCCGGAAAGCGCCGGACATCCACTCGCAATGCTACCGATGAGGGGCCAATCGGGAACCCCTCTAGAGACGTTGACTGTGATCGGAATATCCGATGACAATGCCCGCATGCTCAATCCCGTCTGGATCCAAACCTTCGCCACCGTGGCCGCGGCCCATAGCTTTACGGAGGCCGGGCGGCAGCTTGACCTGTCGCAATCGTCTGTCAGCGATCACATCCGCCGGCTGGAACACAGCGTAAACCGGCGGCTGTTTGTGCGCGACACCCATTCGGTCTCGCTCACACCCGACGGCGAGGCGCTGCTCGTCCACGCCAAGCTGATCCTCGAATCCCTGGCGCGCGCCGAGCTGCAGTTCAGTGCGCCCCGGCTGCAGGGTCGCGTTCGGCTCGGTTCATCGGAAGACCTGGCGCAGGGGCCGCTGCCCAACCTGCTGGCGGCGTTTCGGGCAACGCATCCCGATGTCGAACTCGAGATCACGATGGGGATGACCAGCAAACTGTACGAAGGCATCGAAGACGGCTCGCTTGACCTGATTGTCGGCAAGCGCCGCGAAGGCGGCCGACGTGGTGTCCCGCTATTCCGAGGGCAGCTCGAATGGCTGGCCCGGCCCGGGACCGTGGTTGACGTAAGTCAGCCACTGCCGCTCATCCTCGTCAACGAGCCGAGCGTGACGCGCTCGATCGTGCTCGACACGTTGGCCGCAGCAGGTTGGCTGTGGCGCATCGTCTGCACCAGCAGCAGTCATTCCGGATGTATTGCCGCGGCCCGCGGCGGATTGGGGATTACCGTGCGTGCGCAGAACCTGGCGGGCGGCGGGCTAGTGCCGCCGGTCAACGGCGACGTTTTACCGCCGCTGCCGGCCATCGAATTCATCACGTTGTCGGCGCGGCGCCTGAGCAAGCCCGCGGAGACGCTCTTGCAGCTCATCCGCAAGAGCGACTTGCGCGCCGGGCGAGCGGACTGAGCAACGCTCACGTTACGACAAGACGGCCTCGTCGACCTGCACCGCCGTCTGCGCAACTTCAAGCCGCCTGACGAAACTCAGGCCGCCTTGGCCTGTGGAACGGCATCGAGTTGATCGCCGCCAAGGCTGTCGATCAGGTCGGACAGCATCCGCGACAGTTCACCGGTCATCAGTGCGGCATCCGAGTCGAAGCGCTCGTCGTCGTTCTGGGCAGTGGGGTCTTCGGCTTCCTTGATCACGTCGAGCGGCGTGACACGCTTGATCAACAGCGACGGCGTCAGCACGAACGAGACGCGGTCGTCCCACGTCATGGCAAGGCGCATGCACTGCTTGCCGGCTTCGATATGCCGACGCATGTCTTCCGCTTCGAGCGCGTGGCCAACGTATCGCACCGTGGCGCCGCCCTCGCCCGTCGAGCGCAACTCGGCGTCCTGGTCGACGGTGAAGCCGCCGGGCGCCTCGCCGGAGAGCAGCCACTCCGTCATCGCCGCAACAGGCGAATGCTTCACATGCACGCTGGTGAGTGGCAATTGATCGATCGACTTGACGAGCAGGCCGCGCACGTCGTCGGCAACCGCCTGCGAAGCTGCATCGATCACGAGCCAGCCATTTGCCGTATCGATCCACACACGGGTATCGCGGCGAATGCTGAACGCGCGCGGCAGCAGTTCGTCAGTCACCTGCTCCTTGAGTTCGCGCAGTTGCTTTCGGCCGGGCTTGAAGCCCTGCTGCTCCTCCAGTTCAAGCGCCCGGGCCTTGGTGACCTGATTGATGACGGACGCGGGCAGCAGCTTCTTCTCGGCGCGGAACATCAGCAGCATCTGCCCGTTGTTTGAATATACGAGCGCGCCGTCGTCACGCGGCGAGGCCCAGCCGAAGGTCTGCTTTTCTACGCTGTTGCCCGGTTGAAACGCGTGGGGTGCCAGCCACTTTTCAAGCTGGTCAGGGGTCACGGCCCAAGGTGCCGGCAGACGATGAAGCTGGAGGTTTTTGAACCACATGGGAGGTCGGCAAAGTGTGCGATTCTAATTGATGGCGGGGCTCTCCCCCCAACGGCCGATGTTCGCCCGGCGTGCTCGGCGCGTTCGGGTGGCGCTGGTACTAATATGCAGGTCCCGACGCCGGCATCCGCTGATGACCGATCGGGCGTCGCATTGGAGTTGGAGACAAACGATGACACGTGTTCGCGTTGAGGGCTTCACCCTATCGCTTGACGGATACGGCGCCGGTCCGGACCAGGACATTACCAACCCGCTCGGCATTGGCGGGACAGAGCTGCACCAGTGGCTCGTTGCGACGCGCACATTCCAGCAGGCCGTGCTCGGCAAGGAGGGCGGCATAACCGGCGTCGACAACGACTTTGCTGCCCGCAGTTTTCAGAACGTAGGCGCATGGATTCTCGGGCGGAACATGTTCGGCCCCGTTCGCGGCGATTGGCCTGACGACACTTGGAAAGGCTGGTGGGGCGACAACCCGCCGTATCACGTTCCCGTTTTCGTATTGACCCACTACGCGCGTGCGCCACTCGAAATGGAGGGCGGCACAACGTTCCACTTCATCACAGGCGGCATTCGCGAAGCGCTGGACCATGCCCGCGAGGCTGCCGGCGGGCAAGATGTACGAATCGGCGGTGGGCCGGACACCATTCGGCAGTACCTTCGTGAGGGCCTTATCGATGAGCTGCACATTGCGATCTCTCCCGTCTTGCTTGGCCGTGGGGAACCGCTGTTCGAAGGCATTGATCTGCGGGCGCTGGGCTACACGTGTGTTGAATCCGTAGCGTCGGAAAAGGCAACGCATGTGGTGTTGCGGCGGCCATCTCCTACCCACATTTGAACGGACGATGACAGGAAGAACCATGTCTGAACACGCGGCAAAACTGTACGGTAGCTGGCGGCTGGTGGCTTTCGAAACCGAGCTTCACGATACGAAGGCGCGCAAGCAGCCTTGGGGCGCCGATCCCAAGGGGTCACTGATCTTCGGCGCCGATGGCCGCATGATGGTGCTCCTGACCGCAAAGGCGCGGGAGCCCGGCAACACGGACGAGAAGCTCGTGGCGCTGTTCCGCACGGTGCTGGCCTATACGGGCCGGTATCGGGTCGACGGAGACCGCTTCATCACAAAGGTCGATGCCAGCTGGAATGAAGCCTGGAACGGCACGGAGCAAGAGCGCTTCTACACGCTCGATGCAGATACGCTTGAGGTCCGCACGGCATGGATGCCGAACCCGTTGATCTCCGGACATCCAACTGGAAGGGGGGTGCTGAGTTTCAGGCGCGAGTAAATGGGGCTACGAACCCGACGGCCAGTGCCGATTTAGCGCGATGCACAATCCAATACTGACGTTCACCAGTCAGCAAGCCTGGGAGGCTTGGCTCGAAACCAACGGCGAGACAGCCGCCGGTGTGTGGCTGCGCATCGCAAAGCGGACGGCCGAAGACTCCACCGTCTCTTATGCCGAGGCACTCGAGAGCGCCCTGTGCTACGGATGGATTGACGGGCAAAAGCAGGCCGAAAATGCCCACTACTGGCTGCAACGATTTACGCCCAGGACCGCCAAAAGCATCTGGTCGAAGATCAATACCACCAAGGCGGAAGCTTTGATCGCGGCCGGGAGGATGCGCCCCGCTGGGCTCCGCGCCGTCGAGCTAGCCAAGGGCGACGGGCGCTGGGAGGCTGCCTATTCGTCTGCGAGTACGTCGACCGTGCCGGATGATCTCCAGCAGGCTCTGGGGGCCAACCCCAAAGCCAAGCAGTTCTTCGCGACCCTGAACAGTCAGAACCGGTACGCGATTCTGTTCAGAATCCAGAACGTGAAGAAGGCCGAGACGCGCGCAAAGAAGATCGCTCAGTTCATCGACATGTTGAACAAGGGCGAGAAGCTTCATCCATAGCGGTGTCGGAGTGCCGACCCACCGCCGACGAGCCCATACACACTGTCGAGATCAAGCCGGATTGCGTGCAATACGCTGCAACGGCACCCGCGGTCACATCATTGGCTAGGGACGACCCGCAACTGAACCATGCAGTGGTGTGCTTGCGGCTGCTCGGCGTAAGTTCGCTGGCCCGGTGCGGCAGACGGTACCCGGGAATTGGCTACTGAGCGACAAAGCCATCAATGATGGCCTCAGCCATCTTCGTCGCCGCACGTTTGGCAACGCCGATGCTTTCCCACTGGTCAGCCGGCAGCGCGAAAATACGGGAATGCTCGCCGCTCGGCGGCTCGCCTTCCTGGCAGATCAATACGGAGGCGCTGTAAGACCGGTCGGGACGCCGCTCATGCCATTCACGAGGGGCATCAAACAGATAGATCAGGGGGTAAACATCGAACCCCTTGTAGCGGCAAATCGGATAGGCGTCCACAGCAATCTCCGTTGGAAGGGGTGGCCTCACTGTACGCTGTTTATGCCGGTTCCATAGAACTATTCGCGAACAAGCAAATGCGGACGAAGCGGCCGTTGTACACCACGTGACCCCGCCGGTCTCAAGTCTCCGTCCCAAGGCTGCACGCGCATATCGAGGGTATGGTCGCCTTGTTCCGTTTTTGCGTAGAGGCTGTCTCGCATGACTTGTCCGATGGCTAAGCGACACAGGGCCTCAACGCTACCCGCGGCAGCGGATGCCAGATCGGACGCCTGTGCCAATACCCTGAAAGACCGTCTTCCGTCGCCCACGAAACTGGTGAACTGCACGCAGTTCGGTTGCCCATCGCAGACAAAGCCGACGGTGACGGAATACGCCATGCCCTTTGCCGCTCCGGGAAGTGTGCAGAGAAAGCTCGTATTGTCGGACGCGGATGTCATGTTGTTTCCTGGGTGGTCATGCACGGCCCGGATCGCAACCTCTAAGTGATCAGGGACAAAAAGCGCAAAGGTGCAACAGGATCACGGCGCGCCTGTTACAACGAGTCCATCGATGACGTCTTCGCCAAACGGCATCCACCGATTGGCCGACGGTCAGGAATCCACTCCGAGATGATCGACGGTGATGATGACAACCGTACGATCTTCCGGGTGCGCCTGGGCATGCATGCCCAGATGCGCGCGCAGAAAGCGGTCAAGCACGCACTGCAGCTGACAGAGGTCTTGCCGATCTGCGTGCGTCAACTGATTCATGACATCGTGCGTGAATGCGATGTTCAGCGTCCTCACACGCCAGATGCGGCTACCCAGCTCAGGCACCTGCCAGTTTGCCGCCAGCACACCGGGGCCGGAGTTCCAGGTCCGCACATCCTGCCCGGTAATTTCATCGAGCACCGGTTTGGTAAACGCGACCAGGTCGAGCATCACGGATCTCCATGACTTACATCGCGAGTCGGAGCATCAGCAGGCAGACGTCCGTGTGCGGAACAGGCGAAGATGACGGTGTGCAGGGCGTGTCTGCCCAGTAGGAACCACCGGGCGCGGTGATCAAAAGTGCGGGTCACCGTGCTTTCGTACCGATTTTTCGTACCAATGGAAGCATGATCCGGCGCACCGTTGTCGGTGTGCCACTGTACTCCGATCCATGCTCGGCGGTATGACGATCTTTCCAGGCGGCGAACAGCATGTTGTGGGCGCCCAGGGACCGCAGTGCAGTAGACAGGAAAACAACGTGTGCGCGCGGACATGTCGCTGAAGACGGCGCAGGCGTTGCGAGAAGCGGTTACCATGCGCAACCTTCGCCCGTCATTCGAACCGATCGGGCTGGCTGCCCAGCAAGAAGACTTACAAAACGCTGGTCACCCGTCGGGCGTACACCCGAATCATCCTGGGCCACGCGGCCCACCACCTAACTGACCGGCGATTTATCCGCTCCGTATGCAGCGCGCATGTACTAGGCGCGGGCCTACGCAAGTACGGTCACTCCGTTTCCAATCGCTTGCGCCATGCATTTGCATGCATGATCCGAAAGCGTTGGCTTTACCCATCGTGGCGTAGCTCATCTGCAGGCATTGGTTTGCTCAGGCATTCCAAGGCTGCCATCCGCTCTCGTCCGAAACCTGGCAGTGCATTGAACACAATCGACTCCCCGTACACGGTATCCGTGTACCCAATTGAACAAGAACCCGGCGTGTGGTTTGCCACCTATCTCATCAACGAATACCGGGATGGCGCAGAACGCATCCTCGCTAACGTCTCGTTGCGGCATAACGTGCATGGCACTGAAGCGCTCGCTACGCATGCCGCGCGCGTTGCCGGCAGAGCCGCCATCGCACGCTTGGTGCCCCATCACAACAAGAACTGAACCACGCGAGCCGCGCCGGACGGCATGTTCCGGTTGCGGCAACACAGGCACACGCCGGCCATCAACACAAAGGAAATCACCATGTCTGTTATCGAAGAATGGGAAGAGTTGCATCTGACCCCCGATGGCTGGAAAGATGGCAGCTATCGTCACGTGCCGGGTGAGGCGATCATCGTCGCGCCACCGGCCAATGACGTGCTGACCGTGCGCAGGCATGTGGCCGCGGTTTATGGCGGGCCGTCACGCGTGACGGAAGATAGAACGCCGCGCACCGACGACATGAGCCAGATCGAGCAGTTACTGTTGAAGTACGGCGCGCCTGTCTTTGGCGTGTAGACGGCGTCCGCGGCATCAGATCCACATTATTTGAGAGAGGAATCGGCATGACACTCTGCCCCGCTTGCCTTGCGATTGAAGTCCATCAGCTTGGTGCGCCAGGCCATGCCTTTCTGAGAATCACAGACACCCAGCGCATCAAGGTTTCCAAGGCTGCAGCTGTCACGGTCAGTACGTTCATCTGCCGCACGTGCGGCGCGAACTGGACGTATCGCGAAGGCAAGAACGTGCCCAATCCCGGATGGTCGCTCGACCAGTAGGCAGCTTATTAAGTTGCAGGCCTGCGGCGCCCTGTCCGAGGCTTTGAAAAACGCTTGGCGGCACGTCAGGCAACTCCTTCCAGGAGCCCCCCGGCATCTCCGATCGCGGCTTGCCAAGCACACCAATGCTGCCTTGATCATCGCTGCTGGCGACCGCCTGCCCAATGGGCGAGGCTGGCGGACGCACGTGAAGCGCCTGATGGGGCCGCCTCCCGAGAGCGCTGAAGCCCAGGCAGCCTGGATCAATGCAGAAATGGCAGAGATGGTCGAGCGCTTTCCTCAGCAATACCTGTAGGGCTACAACCGATATAAAGTGCCGGCCGGCGCGCCATCAGCTCCCACGGGCATCAGCCGAGCGGATTTGCTGCTGAAGCGCCCGGACGATTGATCCGCCATTCTAAAAACCAATATCGCCTGGCCTCGGAGAGGCAAATGCAGGTGCGGGACTACGAATCGCACAGCTGGTTTTTATTTGAAGCGAATGGCGCCCTGTATCTCCATGCCAATTGCAATCATGGCGCTTTTGGTTACAGCTTCATGATTCGCCTGACTGCGGCAGAGGTCCAGCGGTATCGCGCTGAGAGCAGGGATTACCTGAGCTGGCTCGCTCAGGACATACACAATTCCGCGCCGATATTGTCTGCCAGTTCGTCGCCCTATAAAACCCGAAAGGCAGCCGCCGAAGAAGAAGCCCATGCGAGCACGGCGTTGGCGGCACGGCGGGCGGAGCGGATTCGGGCGATCCGCAGCGCCACTTAGACCGGCGAGCTGGAAAACATCAGACCCCTATCGATGGACCCTGTCCGTGCAATTGGAACGCGGCCGGGGTAGACAAGAAGAGGGAGAGCTTTTTTTGCGGCGGGCAGAGAAAATATACGAAGGTATTTCACAGATTCCGTGAACAGTTAGGCTACATACCCGCGCTTTGGGCCAGAGAATGAGCGCCGTCCGCCGACACGGTGTGGTCCTACTGTGATGTATGAGTGCAACTGCAAGGTTTGTCCGCCAATCGCATTCCGCCAGACCCATGTCCGCTACCCACGTTCCAGGCAAGCTGTCGCCCAATCCCGATCAGGTTCCCTCGCAGAAGGCAAAAGCACGCAAACGTCCAATAGTGAGCAAGGTCATTCTGGTAGCTGGCCTGCTAGTCACAGTCTTTGCGCATGGCTTGTTCTTCAGCGTTCAGACTGAAGCCGCCGAAGCTCCCGCGCAGTCCACTGCACCGATAACGGCTCCCATTGAACCGGAGATCGTTTCCATTACGGTCCCGGGTGCTGGCATGTTTGGCGGCGATGTCGATATGCGCGCCGAAGTCTACAAACCCGCAGGTGTCGGTCCGTTTCCGACATTGATCTTTTCTCATGGCCGCTCGGCAGATCGTCTAGACCGCGCCAATTTGAAATACCCGATCCCGAAAGGTCACGTGCGATATTGGCTGGCCAAGGGCATTGCTGTCGTTGCCCCGATTCGCGTGGGGTATGGAGCGACCGGGGGTCCCGACCAAGAGGCCTCTGGAGCCCTCTTCAATGCCACGGGCGTCTGTACAAGCAAGCCCGATTTCCCGCATTTGGTTAAGGTCACGCGAGATATCACCATGACTGCACTGGCATGGACGCGCATGCAGCCGTGGGTCGACAAAGACCGGATTCTTTTGGAGGGGCAGTCTGCAGGCGGTTTTGCCACGATCGCTACAGTCGCGGCACAACCGCCAGGCGTGATTGGATACATCAACTTCGCTGGAGGCGCGGCCGGTTGGCCCGACGGCGCGCCCGGTCACAGTTGCGACCAAGAACAACTTCGCGAGGTCATAGGAGAGCTCGGGAAGACAACGAAGATTCCAGGCTTATGGCTATACGCGAAGAACGATCAGTACTGGGGCCCCGACGCTCCCGGTAATTGGTACCGAGCCTTCGCTGCCGGAGGAAGTCCAACTGAATTCATCCACGCTGCTGAACTGCCAGGGCGCGACGGACATCTTCTGATGTACTACGGCGGCAAGCTCTGGTCGGTTCACGTCGACCGGTTTGTCAAGGCGCTTGGGCTTTAGCTGGAACAAGCGAGGTACAACGCCTTATCCAGGCATCTGCTTTGCGCAAATATTCCCGGTTAGCCAATTAGCCATGGCTAGGACGACGGCCCCAGATAGATAAGGTGTTGACGGACGTTTTGGTGGGGTTATACGTTAATGCAGTCAAGCCATGAAGGCCGCTTGTTTCATGCCGATGAAAAAAGCGCGATAACCACCTAACCAAACGGTTATCCCACGATGTAGGGATAGATTCCCCCCTCGTATTTGCTTAGCATCCGCTTGCGCCAGCGCACTCGCCCGCGCGCATACAGACGTTGCGGCAAAACGCCTTTCTTTATCGAGAACGGCTATTTTCGCAACGTCTTGAGAAAACAAAACAGGGGGATTTTGATGAAAGCAAGGTACGCCAAGAGTATCTGGCAAGTGAGTTCGGCCGTGACGGCCATTGCATTGGCTGCAGTCACGCTGGTGGCCGGTTGCGGCGGCGGCTCGGATAGCACAGCGTCCGGTGGCACCAGCACCGCCACACCCGCGGCCGCGACCCTGACCGGCACCGCTGCCACGGGTAGCGCGCTCGCCAACGCCAACGTTGCCGTGACCGACAGCACCGGCAATTCGCCGTGCGTTGAAACTGCCATCACCACCAGTGCTCTTGGTACGTACACCTGCACGCTCAAAGCTGGCGAGACGGCGCCGTTCTTCGTGGTCGTGACCGACCCGACCGGCAATACCGCGCCGCTGGTCAGCGTGACCACAACCACCCCGCCGGCCGGCACTCCGCTCACGCTCAATGCCACCCCGCTGACGACTGCCATCGTGGCGCAGCTGGCATCGGACGGAAATCCGCTGACGCTGGTCAACGCAAAGACGGTGGATGCAAATGCGCTCAAGGCCGTCACGGCGAACGTTGTGGCCCAGCTGTCGTCGGTGCTGAGCGCCATCGGTGCACCGGCAAACTATGACCCATTTGCCACCAGCATTTCCGCCGCTACGGCGTCTGGCGTCGGCAACACGGCTGACCAGATTCTGGACGTGGTGACGGTGTCGAAAGACCCGGCCACCGGCCAACTTCGGCTGGGTACGGTAGATGGGACGCCCGTGCCGCTGGCCACGGCCACCGGCGGCGGCGCGACGCTGCCTGCACCGGCGCCGAACGTTTCAAGCCTGCCGCAAGGCGCGCAAGCGCTGGCGAATGCGCTGACTGCCTGCTTTGCACTGCCAGCCTCGCAGCGCGTGCTCGGGACCGACTTCACGGTGCCTGCCACGCAAGGCGGCCCGAAGGTGACGTCGCTCGCGCCTGCCTGCCAGAACATTGCATCGGATACGAGCAATGCGGGCAGCATCCCATTCCTGCACAACGGCTACGCCTTCGGGCAGTGGATCTTCGGCCTTCTGAACAGCGACTCCATGACCGGCGCCAAGTTCAGCGTGCCGGAAGTCATGGCGTTCTATCCGGGCTCGAACACATCGGTACCGACAGCCGTATCGCCGATGTCGGCGCCCCTGCCGGATCAAGCCGTATTGAACGTCAAATATCTGGACGCGAACGGCAATCCGGGCAACATCATCGCGATGATGCGCTATATCGCCTCAGGCACGTCCAGCGCGCATCCGTCCAAGTGGTGGGTCGTGGGCAACCAACAACCGGTGGAGGTGATCGACCGCGTGCAAGTTCGCCGCGTTGAGCAGGTCAACCCGAACTTTGCGGGCACCAGCGCCAACAGCAGCAGCTACAGCCACTACCAGACGGGCATCCAGTTCTGGATCAACGCCAAGGGGCCGGGCAGCGTTAACGGCAACGGCAGCCTAAGCTATGCGCGCGTGACAGGGCCGGGCTTGCCCACCAGCGGACTCGTCTACATCGCCCCCACCGGCGACAGCAACGAGCCTAGCCAGGTGTACATGGATGTGAGCAACAAGTTCGGCACGGTGCCTGCCACCACCCGTTGCAGCAACGGCGGTACAGCTACCTACAACTGCCCGAACTTCTGGTTCGCGCGTACGGTCGGCCTGACCGGCTCGGCAGCGACGACACTGGCAGCACCGCGTAGCGACTTCAGCAACCCGGTTTGGGCGCAGGCGTCGGACAACCTTGATCCGAACCCTGTTGTGAAGGGCGCGCGGTATCAGATCGAACTGTTCTACGGCTCGCAAACCACGCCGGACCGTGTCTACAGCAAGACGCTGCTGACCGATCTGGTGCAGGCAACCCAGGCCGTGAACCTGCCGTGGGATACGGCGGGCAGCCAGACGCTGGCAGTGCTGAACCCGTCCAACAGTGCCACCAACGGCGTGCTGTCTTCGCTGGTAGTGGATTGGGCGCTGAACCCGTCGGCCCAGCAGATCGGTAGTGCTGCTGTGACGGTGGATACGAAGGGCACCTACAGTGCGTCAACAAACGCAGCCAAGGGCGCGACATCGGCGGTCATCAACCTGCCGAACCCGCAACAAGTGCCGGCGTTGACCAGCTCGGGCACGCGCTCGGTGCTGTTCAACTACCGCATGCTCGACAACAGCCTCAAGAGCATGGTCTACACCTACAACTAAGCGCGAAGGCGAAGCGCAATCCGGCCGGTCCGCACGCTGCCAAGACGGCGTGCGGAATCCGCCGGATCGATCACGATGGGCGTGCCAGACGGCGCGCCTTTTTTTCGCGTGTCGAGGGTGATTTCTCCGAGCCCCGACCTCCAAGCCCCGCGCTCGGCCCTCCAAGGCCCAACCACGAGGCTTTTTGCCTCGCCGCTGCTGCTTTTTTGAGCAATGGGGCGGACCATTGACCTCGACCCACGGCGTTCCGAACGCCACGCATGGGGTTATGAACTCCACGCGTGACCGCTTTTTCCTCGCGCTTGCTGCATTTTTCAGCAACACATGCTGCTTTTTTGGGCACGGTCGAGGGTCTGAACTCGGCGATTGAGGTTCTGAACTCCACCGTTGAGGTTCTGAACTCGACGGTTGGGGCTCGGAACCCGGCGTGTCAGGCTTTGTGCTCGGCGTTTGAGGTTCGGACCCCGGAGATTCGAGTCCGGAACCCGGCGCGCGGCGTTTCGGACTCGGCAGTTGCTGCGGGCACCGCCACAAACCGCAACTTGCCGCCGCCGCTTGCCACCCCTAAACTCTGTCCCGCTCGCGCAAACCAAGCGCAGCCGGGACTGCAATCCCGAATCAAAAAGACCCCGTGAGTGCCGTTATGGCTCTCGCGTGCCGTTGTTCGCCTTTACGGGTGGGCCTCGGCAGGGAGGGCTTCGGCCCTGCCGGTTTTTTGGTGTTTTTGATCGGTATTGCAGACCTTGTCGTGTGCCCGCCCACCCTCACCGGTGGGTGGCTCCTCACTCAAACCAGAGGGCAAGACAATGGATCAACCGACCCAAGCCGTACCCATCCCACGCGGGCATCGCCCCGCACGCTGTCAGTTCACCAGCATCGCGCAACGTCCTTCGTCCGGAGGTGCCCGATGAACGTCAATGAAAATCTCCTATACGCACAGGGCGCCTTGGCCGCCAAGGAGTATCTGCACAAAGCGCAGATGGACATGAAAGTGAACCGCCGGTTCCAACCCCAGACGTTGCGCTTACATAAGCAGGCCTACCTGAAGGACAAGGCACTCGAATTCCAGGCCGGGTTTATGGACGCGATCGGGGCGTTCATTCTGACCTCGCTGGATGGTGTGACGGTGGATTTGTTCCGGTGGGAAGTTCTGAGCGTGCTTCAGCGCGCGAATCGCAAGAAATAACGAAAACAGCAGTAACGCGACCCCGAGACGGGCGGGGAAGCTTGCAGTCGAGGCGCTATCAAGCGCATTCAACACAGCCGACCAAGGCCGATGCAGCAATCGGACGCATTCAGTCAACGCGGACGCTTCTCAATGCTGTGATGTAGCGCACTCCAGTCGCCTGAAAAGCCATCCGCTTCAACTCCACCCCTCCACCCCAGGCACCCGCATCCCCTCCACCTCCGGCAGATCCATCCCAAAGTACTCAGCCAGCAGCCCGCGCAACGCGCGCCGGTCTTCCAGCTCAAACCTGTGCGGCGTATTCCCGCGCCAGATCGTGGCATCCCGATTCATCACCGTCACGCGGCCTTCGTCCGTCAGGGCGCGCATCAGGATGCGATTCACGAACGGCGATGCCGGATAGGTTGACGTGTAGTAGTTCGCCATTTCGAAGTCGATCGGGTAGTCCTGCTCCATCGTGGTGACCCACGCGTCGACGGGCGTGTCGCTGCGCACTTGCGCGCGGAGTATCCAGCGGTCTTCGTCGCGCGCCACCCAGTGGAGTTCACCGTCGATGTTGGCTTGTGTGCCGTCCAGAGGCACGGGTACGCGCGGCGCCAGCGCGCCAAAACCGGGGTCGACGACGAAGGTGCCTTCGGGCAGCGGCACCGTCAGGAACATGTGCGTGCGAGGTGCCTCAGTGCGCGGCGAAAGCAGGACCACGCGCGACGAGTGACGGGTTGGTTGAAAGCCAAGCTGCTCCAACACGGCGGCAAACAACGTGGCGTGCTCGAAGCAGTAGCCGCCGCGCCGCGCGTGGACGAGCTTGTTCTGCAGGCTTTCCAGGTCGATCCGGATGCCGCGTCCGAGCAGCACGTCGAGGTTTTCGAACGGAATGTGCCGCATGTGCGCACGCACCAGTTGCGCGAGCGTGTCGTAGGTTGGGCTGGCGCTGCCGCCCCACTGGATGCGGTTGAAGTAGGCGTCCAGATTGAGTTGCGATGTCACGTGCGGTCTCCTTGTGCGCCCGGGACGACACAACCTCAGCCCGGTTTGCGGCGACGGAATTGCTGTTCGGTCACGGTGCTGCCCCACTGCGTGCCGGCTTCTTCATGCGTGAGTTGAAAGCCGAACGATTCGTAGAGGTGGCGGGCGGCATCCAGGCCCTTGAAGGTGTTGAGGTACGTCTCGTCAAAGCGCGCATCAACAAAGCGCATCGCCTGCAACATCAGATGACGGCCAATGCCGGTGCCACGCAGGGAATCATCCACGATGAACCAGCGCAGGTGTGCAACGCGCGTGTCCGAGTTTCCGTCAATTGCGAGAGACGCAAGGCAGCGGCCGTTTTCCACGCATAGCCAGAGTGCTTTGTCGGGGTCGGGCAAGGCTTGCGCAAAGTCGGCGAGTTCCTTGGCGACCCGGCGCTCGAAGAACACGCCAAACCCCCAGTGCTGCGCGTAGAACCGGCCATGCAGGCCGGCGATATCCCCAATGCAGCCGGGCACGTAGCCTTGCACGATCTGTGGGCCGGCATCGGCGGCGGCATGCGCGGGCTTGTGGTCGTTGTCATCGGCCAGCGCGCTGACGTACTGCGACAGTGACGCGACGAGCCGTTGCTGCTCTGCCGGGGTCAGGTGACGCAGCGCGTTGGAAACCTGCTCCGAAGCAAATGCATCAATCTTGCGGCGCAGTTGCTGGCCGCTTTTTGTGAGATGCAACTCGGAAGCCCGTGCATCGTCAGCGCAGGTGCGGCGTTCGACCAGCCCGGCGGATTCAAGCCGCGTGAGCTGCCGGCTGGTGCTCGATTTGTCCAGCCGCAGGCGTTCGGCCAGATCGCGCGCCTGGATGCCGGGCGCCCCGGCAATCTCGAGAATCGCGTGTACGGCAGAGGGCGGCAGGTCGCTCTCTGCCAGCGTGTTGCGCATGAAGCCGAGCTCGCGGACAAGCTTGCGGGAAACCTCACGCAGCTCACGGATGGTCTGTTCGCGTGACTGCGCGGGGGCTTCGATGATGTCCATACCGGGCCTGAGTTAGTTGTTTGGCACAACCAATATAGTTGCGCGATACAACTTCTTCAAGGCCGGCATGTCTACGGGAAACTGCGACTGCGTGCGCCTAATTGAAAGGCGGTACGGCATGCGACTGCATGAGGATGGCCGAGGCCGGGGTGTCCTTGGCCGTCTCGGTCGACGACCGCGCCGGCCTGTGCGGGGTGGACGGTGGCAATGCTGCCCCGCGCTGTGCGCGCCCAAGAAAGCGTTGCATGAGGCAGAACACGCATAGCAACACACCAATCGCAATGCGCGCCCACCAGGAGCTGAGCGTGCCGTCAAAGGTGATGAGCGACTGGATGACGCCAAGCAACAGCACGCCCACCACACTGCCGCTGATGAGGCCCACGCCGCCGGTGAGCAGCGTGCCACCGACCACCGTGGCGGCAATGGCGTCCAGTTCCATGCCTTGCGCGTGCAGCCCGTAGCCGGACAGCATGTAGAACGTGACCAGCACGCCTCCCAGCGCCGAGCAGAAACCGCTGAGCACATAGACGAGGATGCGCGTGCGCGCCACCGGCAAGCCCATCAGGAGGGCAGACCGCTCATTGCCACCCAGTGCGTACACCGTGCGACCAAAGCGGCTGCAATGTGCAAGCCACGCTGCTGCCGCAAACACCACCAGCGCAATCACCACGCTGGGCGACACGTAGTTGCCGCCGCCCACCTGGATCTTGTACTGCGAGAGCGCGGTATAGATCGGGTCGGTAATGCTGATCGAATCGATGCTGATGAGATAGCACAGCCCCCGCGCGAGGAACATGCCGCCCAGCGTGACGATGAACGGCTGGATGCGGAACACCTGGATCAGCACGCCCATCACCAGGCCGAACAGGCACCCGACGGCGAGCGCCAGTGGCACCACCACGCCAATCGACCAGCCGTGATGCTCGACCAGCGCGGCGGAGATCATGGTGGTCAGCGCCACCACCGCCCCGACCGACAGATCAATGCCGCCCGACAGAATGACGAACGTCATGCCGATGGCAACGACGATCAGGAACGCGTTGTCGATCAGCAGATTGAGAAACACCTGCACGCTGAAGAAGCCCGTATAAGTGACCGAGCCGAAGCCGAACAACAGCGCAAACAGAAACAGCGTGACGTAGAACGGCAAGCGCCGTGGATTGATTCTCATGACTGCGCCCCCGCACGGCTGTGGCGTTGAAAGAGCATGCTGCGAAACGCCTCCGATTGCGCCAGGCATACGGCAAACACCACCACGGCTTTCACCACGAGGTTGATTTCTGGCGGCACACCCATCGAATAGATCGCATAGGTGAGCGTCTGGATGATGAGCGCCCCCATCACGCTGCCCCACAGGCTGAACTTGCCGCCTGCCAGCGAGGTACCGCCCAGCGTGACGGCCAGGATGGCGTCAAGCTCCAGCAGCAGCCCCGCGTTGTTGCCGTCCGCGCTCTTGACGTTGGAGCAGATAATGAGCCCCGCAACACCGGCCATGGCACCGCAGAATGCGTAGATGCCAAACAGCAGCGCCTTGGTGTTCAACCCCGCAAGCCGCGCGGCCACGGGGTTGATGCCAACGGCCTCGATGAACAAGCCCAGCGCCGTGCGGTGCATCAACAGCAACAGCAGGCCCAGCACAGCAGCCGCGATGTATAGCCCGAACGGCAGACCGAACAGATAGCCGTTACCCACGAAGAAGAACGGCTCGTAGTACACGGTGATGATCTGGCCGCCGGTAATGAGCTGCGCCACGCCGCGGCCGGCCACCATCAGGATCAGCGTGGCGATGATGGGCTGCATGCCCGCGCCCGCCACCAGCAGGCCGTTCCACATGCCACACACCAGCGCCGCGCCAACGGCCGCCAGCAGCGCAAGCAGCAGCGGCACCTTCGTCACGTAGACGGGCAGGCCGTTCTGCACGACCAGCGTGCCGCCGACAAGCGATGCCGCAATGGCGCCGGAAATGGCGACCACCGCGCCCACCGAAATATCGATGCCGCCCACCGCAATCACAAGCGTCATGCCGAGCGAGACGAGCATCAGCGGCGCTGCGCGGTTGAGGATGTCGATCAGGCTGCCGTACAGATGCCCATTGCGAACGTCGAGGTGAAAGAAATGCGGGTTGAACCAAGCGTTGAGCAGACACAGCAAAAGCAGCGTCACGCACGGCCAGAACAATCGGTGGCCGGTGAGCGCACGCAGGCGGGCGGGGTTCATGCAGCGCCTCCGGTGGTGGTGGATTGGCTGGCGGGCACGTCGCCGCCGGCAATCACGTGGCACAGGTTGTCTTCCGTCACATCGGCGCCGGTTAGCTCGCCCACCTTCTTGCGATCGCGCAAGATCGCCAGTCGGTGGCTCACGCGCAGCACCTCTGGCAGCTCGCTGGAGATGAACAGGATCGCCATGCCCTTGCGGCACTGCGCGGTCACCAGATCCATGATGTCGAGCTTGGCGGCAATGTCGATACCGCGCGTGGGCTCATCCAGGATCAGCATGGCAGGATCGGTCGCCAGCCAGCGCGCGAGCACGGCCTTCTGCTGGTTGCCGCCCGAGAGCTGGCCGATCGGCTTTTCAGCGTCGGGCGTCTTGATGCCGAGCTGGGCGATGTACTGGTCGGCAATCTCGCGCTGGCGCTTCTTGGGCAGATAGCGGAACAGGCCGCGCTTGGCCTGCAGCGCAAGGATGATGTTCTCGCGAATCGACAGCTCGGCGATGATGCCTTCGGTCTTGCGGTCTTCCGGGCAAAAGCCGATGCCCTGCCGGATGGCGTCACGCGGCGAACTGAACTGGCGCGCTTGCCCCTGCACGTTGATCGAGCCCGCATCGTTGCGGTCGACACCGAACAGCAGCCGAGCAGTCTCCGTTCGGCCCGAGCCAAGCAGGCCGCCAAGGCCGAGCACCTGCCCGGGGCGGACGTCCAGATCGAGCGGCTGCACGACGCCACGACGGCCCATGCCGCGCGCGCTCAGGAACGCTGGCGCCGTGTCGTCCACGGGCGGCACTTCGGTGCGCTCGAAGCGGCTCGCGTCGATGTCGCGCCCGACCATCTTGTTGATCAGTTGCAGCTGCGGCAGATCGCGCGCGGCGTATTCGCCTTCCAGCCGGCCGTTGCGCAGCACGGTAATGCGGTCGGCAATCGCGTACGTCTGCTCCAGAAAATGCGTGACGAACAGCACGGCCATGCCGCGCGCCTTGAGCGTGCGGATGGCGGCAAATAGGCGGGCCACTTCATCGTCGTCCAGGCTGGAGGTGGGCTCGTCGAGGATCAGGATGCGGGCTTCGGTGGAAAGCGCGCGCGCAATCGCCACCATCTGCTGAATGGCCACCGGATACAGCGACAGCGGCAGCGTGACGTCAATGTGGATATTCAGATCGGCAAGCAGTGCCTGCGCCGCCCGGTTGGTGGCACGCCAGTCGATGCTGCCCAGCCGCATGGGGAAGCGGCCGATGTGGATGTTCTCCGCCACGGTCAGGTTCGGGCAGAGATTGACCTCCTGGTACACCGTGCTGATGCCGAGCTTTTGCGCCTCCAGCGGCGAGCTTGGCGCGATGGGCTGACCGCCGAGCAGGATCTCGCCCGCATCGGGTGCTTCAACACCGGTCAGCACCTTGATGAGCGTCGACTTGCCGGCACCGTTCTGCCCCATCAGGGCATGGACTTCTCCGGGCAACAAGCGGAAATCGACCCGGGCCAGCGCCTGCACGCCGGGAAAGTTCTTGCAGATGCCGCGCATGTGCAGCAGCGCGCCGCGTGCATCTGTCGCGGCGGGTTGATCAACGTGATCGGACATGGGTGTGGCCTGTTGAGGGTGCATACCGGCAAGGCGAGTCACCGTCACCCGCCCTGCCGGCATGCCCCGATTCAGCAAAGGGCTTGCGAATGGCCCCCCTCAGTACTTGCGGTTCGGGAACTCCTTGGCCGCCACCTCCATCGGGAAGATGCCTTCCTTGGTGACGATGCGCTTGGGCACGGTCTTGCCCGCCAGCACGGCGCGCGCGGTATCCATCAGTTGCGGCCCGAGCAGCGGGCTGCATTCGACCGTGACGTTCAGCTTGCCGGCCATCATGGCTTCAAAGGCGCCCTTCACGCCGTCGATCGAGATGATGACGATGTCCTTGCCCGGCTTGAGCCCCGCCTCTTCAATGGCCTGGATGGCACCGATCGCCATGTCGTCGTTGTGCGCGTAAAGCACGTTGATCTTCTTGCCCTCGGCCTTCAGGAACGCTTCCATCACCTCCTTGCCCTTGGCGCGGGTGAAGTCGCCCGTTTGCGAGCGGATGATCTTGTAGTGCGGGTCGGCCTTGATGATCTCTTCAAAGCCGCGCTTGCGATCGATGGCGGGCGCGGAGCCCACCGTGCCTTGCAACTCGACGATGTTCACGTCGCCCTTGGGCTTGACGTTCTCCAGCAGCCAGCGGCCCGCCTTGCGGCCCTCCTCGACAAAATCGGAGCCGATGAACGTGGTGTAGAGCGAGGTGTCTTTGCTGTCGATGCCGCGGTCGGTCAGGATGACCGGGATCTTGGCGGCCTTGGCCTCCTGCAGCACGGTGTCCCAGCCGGATTCCACCACGGGCGAGAACGCAATCACATCGACCTTCTGCGCGATGTACGAGCGGATCGCCTTGATCTGGTTTTCCTGCTTCTGCTGCGCGTCAGAGAACTTCAGGTTCACGCCCTGCGCCTTGGCCGTCGATTTGATGGACTCCGAATTGGCGGTGCGCCATTCGCTCTCGGCACCCACCTGGGCAAAGCCCATCGTGAACGACTTGTCAGCCGCGTAAGCCGCTGTCGTCAAGCCCGTGGTCAGCAGCAGCCCGGCCGTGGCCAGGAAGGTCAACACAGTCCGTCTGGCGCACGCAGCGCTCGTTTTTTGCATCGTTTGTCTCCGTTATGGTGGAACGCAGCCGGTGACTACCCCCGGGGCTGCGCACGTCGTCTTTGCAACGCGATACACGAGTCGATTCCGGCATGAGGCGTGCATCTTCCCTTGCCGGTGATTCGTGCTGAGCCATGGTATGGACAGCGAGACATGACCGTCTAATGCTTTTTTGGGGCCCAAGCGATATCGGTTTTGATATCACGCGGGCATTTGCGCACCGTGCAACGCACCAAATTCGCGCACGGTGCGACAGGAAAGGCCGCGCGCTCAGCCCGATTCGGCCAGCGATGCCGCCACGTGCGAGAAGGCCACGCGCTGGCGCCGGAAGTCATTGGGCGACAGGCCCTGAAGGCGTCGGAAGACCACCGCAAAGTGGCTCGCGCTTTCAAAACCCACCGCCGTTGCGATCTCAAGGATGGACATGCGTGTCTCGGTCAGCAGCCGGCTGGCAAGCTGCAGGCGGCGCTCGGTCACGTACTGGTGCGGCGTACGGCCGCTGGCCTCTTTGAAGCTGCGCGCGAAGTGGTGGACGCTCAGGTCGGCAATCTCGGCCATGTCGCGCACGCTGATGGGCTGCGTCACGTTCGCCTCGACAAAATCGATCACGCGACGCAGGACGTGCGCGGGCAACGACGCGCGCGTGGCGATCTCCTTGTTGCGCTGGGCGCTGTCGCGGGCCTCTTCCAGATGCGTGCAGGCGCGCACGATGATGCGCATGGCGCCGCCCATCACCGTGTCGTTCATCCAGGCGCGGTCCGATCGTGATGACGACAGGCTGCAAAAGACGATCCAGGTGGAGCGCGGCGTCATCTGATGGCGCAGTGGCGCGCCCCATACGATGCCGCTGTGCAGATTGAAGCGGCTCAGATCGGTCAGGAACGTTTCGATGCGGGGTTCGCTCGGGCTGTTGCCGACGCGCTCACGCAGGTAAGGAACGTCCCACGCCAGAGGCAGGCCGCAGTCGCCCTGCAGCGCGATGCGCGGGTCGATCTCGAAATGGCGCTGCTCCAGATAGCGCTCTTCCCAGCCGGCGGGGGAATTGGTGTTGTAGAGCACGCGTTGCTCGCCCCGCTGCTTGCCCGCCTCGCCGATGTATTCCATCAGGCCAAACGAGAGCCACTCGAAGCCGACGTCGTGCATGGCTTGCCGCAACGTGTCAGCAAAGCCGGCAGAAAAGTCTTGCAGGCGCGTGCCCAGGTCCATCACCCGTATCCGTTGTTTTCGTACGCCGTCTGAGGTGCGGCGTTCCGCGCGTCTGGTGCCGGCCCGCGTGCGCGGTGCGCGGACGGCTCAGAACAATCCCGTCACTATAGCTGCGGCTCATGTCAGAAACCGAGCATGCATATCGAAAAAGCTTCGTTCCGCTGCATACGTCTGCTTTTTACACTGGGCGCACTTGTTATGACGAGTTACGCCCCCGATGACGACCTCCAATGTGCACCGCCAACCTGCCCTGCCGCTTTATGAGCGGATCAAGGGCACGCTGCGCGAAGGCATTCTCAACGGCCACTATGCGCCCGCCTCGCTGCTGCCTTCGGAGGCGGCGCTGGGCGAGCAGTTCAACGCCAGCCGCATCACCGTGCGTCAGGCACTGGCCGATTTGCAGAACGAAGGGCTGATCTTCCGCCGCCACGGCAAAGGCACCTTTGTGAGCCAGCCGAAGGCCTTCCAGAACGTGACCGCGCTGCAGGGCTTTGGTGAGGCGATGTCGGCACAAGGTCACGCCATCCGCAACCGCGTGCTGACGCTGCGGACCGTCCCCGCACCAATCGACGTTGCGCAGGCGCTGCAACTCGCACCCGGCACACCCGTCACGGAATTGCATCGCGTGCGGTTGCTGGACCACGAGCCAGTGTCGCTCGAGGTGACGTGGCTGCCTGAAGCCCTGGGCAGCATCGTCGCCCGGGCGGACCTCGTCACGCGCGATGTGTTTCTCGTGCTGGAGCAGGACGCGGGTGTGGCGCTGGGCCATGCCACGCTCGCCATCGATGCGGCGTTGGCCGATCACGCCACGGCCACCGCACTCGACACGGGCGCAGGCGCGGCACTGCTGCGTGTGGAACGCCTGACGCACGACGGACAGGGCACGCCCATCGACTTCGAACGTCTTTATTTCCGCGGCGACGCCTTCCAGTACCGGCTTCGGCTGGATCGGCAAGTGGCGGCGCACGCGCAATCCATCCTTCCTTTGCAAGGCACCGTATGAATACGCTGGAACTAAAGTACGACCTCGTCGTCGTGGGCGGCGGCACGGCCGGCCCGATGGCGGCCATCAAGGCCAAAGAACGCAACCCCGCGCTGCGTGTGCTGCTGATCGACAAGGCGCATGTCAAGCGCAGCGGCGCCATCTCGATGGGCATGGACGGGCTGAACAACGCGGTCATTCCCGGGCATGCCACGCCCGAGCAATACACGCGCGAGATCACGCTGGCCAACGATGGCATCGTCGATCAATCGGGCGTGTATGCCTATGCGCAGCACAGCTTTGCCACGATTGAGCAACTTGACCGCTGGGGCGTGAAGTTCGAGAAGGACGAAACCGGCGACTACGCCGTCAAGAAGGTCCATCACATGGGCAGCTACGTGCTGCCGATGCCAGAGGGGCACGACATCAAGAAGGTGCTGTATCGGCAGCTCAAGCGCGCGCGGGTGGAGATCACGAACCGCATTGTCGTCACGCGTGTGCTGACCGATGCCGATGGCGCCGCCTGCGGCGTGCTCGGCTTCGATTGCCGCACGGCGGATTTCCTCGTGGTGCGCGCAAAGGCCGTGGTGCTGAGTTGCGGTGCGGCGGGGCGCCTTGGCCTGCCGGCTTCCGGCTACCTGATGGGCACATACGAAAACCCCACCAACGCAGGCGATGGCTACGCGATGGCGTATCACGCTGGCGCAGAGCTTTCCAACCTGGAATGCTTCCAGATCAACCCGCTCATTAAGGATTACAACGGCCCGGCCTGCGCGTATGTGACCGGCCCGTTGGGCGGCTACACAGCCAACGCGCGCGGCGAGCGCTTCATCCAGTGCGACTACTGGAGCGGCCAGATGATGTGGGAGTTCTACCAGGAACTGCAGGGCGGCAAGGGCCCGGTGTTTCTCAAGCTCGACCACCTGGCCGAAGAAACCATCCAGACCATCGAGACCATCCTGCACACCAACGAGCGCCCGAGCCGCGGCCGCTTCCACGCGGGGCGCGGCACCGATTACCGCACGCAGATGGTGGAGATGCACATCTCGGAAATTGGCTTCTGCAGCGGGCACAGCGCGTCTGGCGTGTATGTGAATGCACGCGCGGAAACCACCGTGCCGGGCCTTTACGCGGCGGGCGACATGGCGGCCGTGCCGCACAACTACATGCTCGGCGCGTTTACGTATGGCTGGTTTGCGGGGCAGAACGCGGCGGACTACATCGCCGGCCGGCAAGGCGACGCCCGCGTCGACGAAGCGCAGATCGAACGCGAGCGCGCGCGCATCTTTGCGCCGCTGCAACGCGACCACGGACTGGCCCCCGCGCAAGTGGAATACAAGCTGCGCCGCATGGTGAACGATTACCTGCAGCCGCCCAAGGTCACACGCAAGATGGAAATCGGCCTGCGGAGGTTCGACGAGATTGCCGAAGACATCACCCACCTGCACGCGCGCAACCCGCACGAGCTGATGCGCGCGATGGAAGTCAGCTTCATCCGCGATTGCGCCGAGATGGCCGCGCGCGCCTCGCTCTTCCGCACCGAGAGCCGCTGGGGCCTGTACCACCACCGCGTGGATTACCCCGAACGCGACGACGCCAACTGGTTCTGCCACACGCGCTTGTACAAGGACGCACACGGCGCCATGGCCAGCCGCAAGCAGGCCATCGAGCCGTACGTCATCCCCGTTGATCTGCTCGGCACCGATTCCTACGCGCACATGCGCATTCCGAAGGCTGCATGACCATGCAACAGACGACCGTTCATTTCACCCACACGCCGCACGACATCACCTCGCGCAGCAGCGCGCCCGTCACCATCGACGAAGCCAAGTGCATTGCCGACAAGGGCTGCACAGTATGTGTCGACGTCTGCCCGCTCGACCTGCTCGCCATCGACCTGACCAAAGGCAAGGCCTTCATGCAGTTCGACGAATGCTGGTACTGCATGCCGTGCGAGCAGGATTGCCCGACCGGCGCGGTGAAGGTGGACATCCCGTATCTGCTGCGCTGAGGCCGCGATGACGACAACACCCCTGGCGCGTCTGCTCGACGCGGATGCCGCCACCCGCCGCGTTGCCCTGCTGCAGATCGCCGATGAAGAAGACGCCGATTCGCTGCCAAACGTGATTGCGCTGCTTGAGCAAGACCCTGCCCCCGAAGTTCGGCTGGAAGCTGCGCGCATCCTGGCAACGTGGGAACAGCCGGATACCGTGGCCGCGCTCGCCCGTGCGCTGGAAGACGCCGATGGCACCGTGCGCGATGCAGCCGCAATCGGCCTGGCGGATTTGAAGTCTCCCGAGTCGGCGCCGGCGCTGTTGCCTTACGTCGACCATGCCAATTCCTTTGTGCGCGCCGCCGCATTGCGTGGGCTGCGTGAGCTGCGCGTGCCCGAGAGCGAAGCACCCGCGCTGCGAGCCTTGCAAGACGCGGACGCCGCCGTGCGTCGCGAGGCCGTTGCGGTGCTCGGCTGGCGCAAGCATGTGGGCGCATTGCCGGCGCTGGCGGAACGCGCGCGTCATGACGCAGATGTCGACGTGCGCCGTGCCGCAGTCGGCGCCCTCGGCCTCGCCACCGATGCCGCCGTACTGCCCGCGTTGCTCGATGCGCTGCAAGACACCGCCTGGCGCGTACGCGAGGAAAGCGCCAGCACGCTCGGCAAGCTGCGCGCGCTCGCTCCCGACTCGCATGTCACGCAAGCGTTGGTGGATGCGCTGGCCGATGCGTATTGGCAAGTTCGCCTGCAGGCCGCCCGGGCGCTCGGCCGTTGGCGTGCTGCGCATGCCGTCGATGCGCTCGCCGCGCTGCTCACGCACCCAATCAGCAACCTGCGCAAGGAAGCCGCACTCGCACTGGGAGAGATCGGCGAAGCCTCTGCCCTGCCCGCCCTGCGCAGCGCAGAAGCCGATGGCGACCCGGAAGTCGTCAAGGCTGTGCGGATCGCCTTGGCACAAATCGAGCGCGCCCGTGCATCCGCCTGAGCGTATCGAAAACGACGTCGCCCAAGGCCGGCTGCGGCTGCACTGGGCAGACGCCGTGGTCGCACTCGACCACGCCGCGTTGCGCGAAGCGTGCCGCTGTGCGGAGTGCCAGTTCAAGCGCCATCACGGCACGCCGATCAACGTGCCGGCCGCCGTGCGCGCCACCACCATCGCGCCCGCGGGTTACGGCGTGCAACTGGTGTTCAGTGATGGACATGCGCGTGGCATCTATCCGTGGGCCTACCTGGCTGAACTGGCTGCCATAACAACAGGCTGACGCAGCCGCGTCTATGCACATGCAATCTTGTTCGTTCCTTCGCGCGTGCGCGGTCCGTAGCATCGACCGCACAACACCTGACTCGCTGGAGGAATCATGCAAACCCAATTGCCCCATACCGCCGCATCGTCTGGCCGCCGACGCTGGCTGGCCGCATTGCTTGGCGCCGGCATGGCGCTGTGCGCAGGCCTGACGCAGGCCGCCGAGCCAACCACGGTGCGCATCGGCTTTCAAAAAGCGGGGCTGCTTGCCGTGCTCAAAGCGCAAGGCGCACTCGACAAACCGCTGGGCGACCTCGGCTACAAGGTCGAGTGGAAGGAATTCCCTGCCGGGCCGCAACTGCTCGAGGCGCTCAACACGGGCAGCATTGACTTTGGCTACACCGGCGCGCCGCCGGCCGTGTTTGCGCAGGCCGCAGGCGCACGCCTTGTCTATGTGGGGGCCGAGCCAGGCGGCAAGACCAACGAGGCGCTGTTCGTGCTCGACAGCTCACCTGCGCACAGCGTGGCCGACCTGAAAGGCAAGCGCATCGCGCTGCAGAAGGGCTCCAGCTCCAACTACCTGCTGGTGCAGCTGCTCCGTCGCGCCAACCTCACGGTGCAGGACATTCAGCCGATCTACCTGCCACCGGCCGAGGCGCGCGCAGCCTTCGAGAGCGGCGCGGTCGATGCGTGGGTCGTGTGGGATCCGTATTACGCACTGGCACAGAAGGCGTTGAAGACGCGCACGCTGGGCGATTTCAGCGAGTTGCCGGTGTTCAACTTCTACGAAGCCACGCCGGAATTCGTGACCACGCATCCGCGCGCGGTCAACGCCATCCTGGCCCAGTTGCGCACGGCGGGGCTGTGGGTGAATCAGCATCCGCAGGAAACCGCCGCCCTGCTGGCGCCCAAGCTCGGCATTGAACAGCCCGTTGTGGAGACCTGGTTGCGGCGCGTGCCCTACGGCGTCACGCCGGTCACGCCGCAGATCGTGGCCTCGCAGCAGCAGATTGCAGACCTGTTCCTGCAGCAGAAGCTGATTCCGAAACAGGTCAACGTGCAAAGCGCTGTCTGGCAGGCGAATTTTCCGGCAGCGGGGCTCTGAGCGTCTGCCCCTGCCGATCATGCAGTGCTAAGGTGCGGCACCGACACGTGAACGGAGCCGCATCGTGATTTTGAAAATCCCGTTTCTGGCAGCGCTCTTGGCGCTGTGCACTGCCGGCACCGTCGGCAAGGCAAGCGCTGCAGATATCAGCGTCCTCACGGCCGGGGCATTCCGGCCCGTGCTGGATGCGCTGGAACCGTCGATCGAACGCTCGGCCGGTCTCCACCTCATCATCACCAACGGCACGGCGGGCGAACTGGCCAAGCGTATTCAGAACGGCGAGGCCTTCGACGTAGCGATCCTGCCCGAGCCCCTCGCGAAGACCCTCAGCGCGTCGGGCAATCTGGCCCCCACGCTCAGCAGCGTGGCCCGCGTCGGCATTGGTGTGGCGGTGCCCGAGGGCGCCCCGCGGCCCGATATCTCAACCGTTGAGCAGTTCAAGCAGACCTTGCTGGCGGCGCCTTCGGTGGCGTATCTGGACCCAACCGCTGGTGGATCGTCCGGCGTGTATCTTTCGAAACTCTTCGAAACGCTCGGCATTGCGCAGGCCATTGCGCCCAAGGCGGTGCTCGTTCACGGCGGGTTGGTGGGCACCCGGCTGGTCGATGGACAAGCCGCGCTGGCCGTGCATCAGATCAGCGAACTGCTAGCGGTGCCGCGCATCCAGTACGTCGGGCCGTTGCCCGCAGCCGTCCAGAACTACACGGTGTATGCAGTGGGCGTGAGTGCGCATGCGAAGAACCTTGCAGACGCGCAGAAACTGATCCAGGCGCTGCACGGCAAGGAAGCCTCTGCCTTGCTCAAGCCCAAGGGCATGGAACCGGCCGCGTCGCAGTAAACGCAGGCGGCCAGCGAAGGCACGTCAAAAGTTGCCGAACCGGCCGATCCATGCAGCGGCGCCCTTGCTATGCCCCTTGATGGCCGCTTCCAATTCAGCGCGCGTGAGTCCATTGGGCAGCGCGTCCGGCGCCAGATCCGTGGCGATCAGCACAAAGACGTAGTGATGCATGCCCGTGCCCTTGGGCGGACACGGCCCGAGATACGCCGGCTTGCCGATGGAGTTCTGGCCCATGCGCAGCGCCGCGCCGCTGCCGGCGCCTTCCGGCAGGCTCGTCTGCGTGGCCGGGATACCGTAGGCCATCCAGTGGTTTACGCCCAGGCCGCCTGCGCCCTGCGGGTCAGAGGCGATCAGCACAAGGCTGTTGGTGCCCGCGGGCACGTTGGACCAGTGCAGCGGCGGCGAGACGTTGTCGCCCGTGCAATTGGCGTTGGCGGGGTTCTTGCCGGCGTACTTGCGGTCCATGACGCCGTTGTCGGCAAAGGCAGGCGATTCGACGGTGAACGTGGTATCGGCCTGCGCGTGCACTTGCGGCACGGCAGACAGGCACGCCAGCGACAACAACGCGCGAAACAGGGTGGGCTTCAAGGCAGGTCTCCTCACAGGGAAAACAGCGAACGGGCACCACAATACGCGAATGCGCCGCGGCTGCGCAGAGGCACAACGCACAGATCCACGTCAGATTGCCGTGCGACAATACCGCGCCCCAGCGCGCGCGTATGCCGCGCGCTCCTGCCCGACCTGACCATAGGAGAACCGGACGCATGTTCGGCGATATCACGCGTTTTCTGCTCGACACGATCTTCTCGCTCTTCGGCGCGGCGCTGCTGCTGCGCGCCTGGACGCAAGCGGTGCGGCTGTCACCGCGCAATCCGCTGTCGCAGGCCATCTTCCAGCTGACCGGCTGGCTGGTGCACCCGCTGCGCCGGGTGATTCCGGCCACGGGCTATATCGACTGGTCCTCGCTGGTGGCTGCCTATCTCACGGCGCTTGTGTATCTGTTCCTGCTGCTCGCATCGGTGGGCCTGAGCCCGGTGGCGCTTGTGCCGATGGGCTTTGTGGCGGCCCTCTTCACGGTGCTCAAGTGGGCGTTCAACGTGCTGGTGTGGGTGACGATTGCCTCGGCCGTGCTGTCGTGGATGGGGCCGGCATCGCCGATGGGCGCAGTGCTCAACACGCTGGTCGACCCGCTCCTGCGCCCGATCCGCCGCGTGGTGCCGCCGCTGGGCGGCCGGCTCGACCTGTCTCCGCTGATCCTGCTGGTGATTGCGCAGGTGATCGTGATCGCGCTGTCGCATCTGTCGCTGTCGCCGTTGTTCATGTGAGCCCGGCACGCGCTTTGCTCGACTGAGGCATATGCCGACGGCTGCATCTGGCCGGCTTCTCAGGAGGACATCATGAACGCATGGAAAACGGCGCTGATATGCGCAATTGCCGTGCTGGCGCCTGCTCTCACGGCGTGTACGGCAGGCGGTGCGGTGGCGGGCGGTGTGGCCGGCCACGAGATCACGCATAGCACGGCCGGGACGATCGGGGGTGCCGCAGCCGGGGCCGTCATCGGCCACGAGTTGAGCAAGTAGCCAAGTAATCGATGCAGCGGCCTACCGGCCGCTTTTTTATGCCTCAGGTTTGCGCAAACAAGGCGCGGTAAGCGCTGGGCGACGTGTGATATGTCCGGCTGAAATGCTGGCGCAGCGATACGGCGCTGCCGAATCCCGCCAGTTGCGCAATCGCTTCGACCGGCTGACGCGTGGTTTCCAGCATGCGTTGCGCATAGGCCAAACGCTGCCCGAGCAACCATTGGCTGACAGTGGTTCCTGTCAGTTCACGAAACCGCCGCGTGAAATTGCGCCGGCTCATGGCCGCGCGTTCGGCCAGCGAGTCGAGCGAATGCGGCTCCGCTAAGTTGGCCACCGTCCAGTTCAGCAAATCTGACAGTCGATCACCGCCCGGCGCATCGTGCAGCGGTTGCTCGATGTATTGCGCCTGACCACCCTGCCGATGCGGCGCCACCACGAGCCGCCGCGCAATGCGGTTGGCGACCTCCGCGCCATGCCACCGGCGCACCAGGTGCAGGCAGCAGTCCAGCCCGGCGGCGGTGCCTGCAGATGTCACCAGCCGGCCGTCGGCCGCGTCCAGATACAGGACATCGGGCACCAGCTTCACACGCGGGTAGCGCTGCGAGAACGCATCGGCAGCGCTCCAGTGCGTGGTGGCCTCGTGGCCATCGAGCACGCCCGCCTCTGCCAGCACGAACGCGCCCAGGCACAGGCCGACCACCGTGGCGCCGCGTTCGTAAGCATCCCGTACCGCATTCACCATGGCCGCCGGCGGCCGCTCTTCCGTATCGCGCCATGACGGCACGACCAGCACGTCGGCGCGGGCGGCATCTTCGAGCGTGAACTCCGTCTGCAGGGCAAACCCGGCTGTGGTGCGCAGGCCGCCGTTCCGGGCCGGCTCCCCCGCACAGATCCGCAGGTTGTACGACGGCAGCCCGGCCCAGACGCGGTCTTCAAACACAAGACACGGCACCGACAGGTGAAATGGGCTGATGTCGTTGAAGGCCAGAACGGCGATTTCCTGGGGATGCTGAGGTTGCATACGGGCTCCGCACTTTGGCCCGATTTTTTCGATAATCGTCTTCTGGGCCACTGTCGGGAAGGATAGTCATCCGCGAAGATGCTGTCCACGGGCCCACGCAAATGCCCGATCCAACCGACCTTGAGGAGTCAGCCATGACCACGAACAATGCCCCGAAGCGCGCCCTGATCGTCATCGATGTGCAGAACGAATACTTCACGGGCGGCCTGCCGATCGAGTATCCGGACCCGCAGCAGACGGTCGCAAACATCGGTGCCGCCATGGATGCGGCACGCGAGGCGGGCATTCCGGTGATCGTCGTGCAGCAGACCTCGCCGGCCAGCTCGCCGCTGTTTGCCATCGACACCGATGGCTGGCAATTGCACCCGGTGGTGGCGTCGCGACCGCATGACCACTATCTGCGCAAGCTGCTGCCCAGCGCCTATCCCGAGACGGACCTGGCGCAATGGCTGGAAGCACGCGCCATCGATACGCTAACCGTGGTCGGCTACATGACGCACAACTGCGATGCGTCCACGATCAATCACGCCCTGCACAACGGCACGGCGGTGGAGTTCCTGCATGACGCGTCGGGCGCGGTGCCTTATCAAAACCAGGCTGGCTTTGCGAGTGCGGAAGAGATCCACCGCGTGTTCAGCGTAGTGCTGCAATCGCGCTTTGCGGCGGTGATGTCGACCCAGGATTGGGTGCACAGCGTGAAGACCGGCGCGGTGCCGGTTCGTGACAACATCTACAAGTCGAATCAGCGGGCGCGCGGGCTGCTCCAGGACGAGGTGGCGCAGCAGGCTGCCTGATCGGTCAGCCGGCCACGCTGTCTTCGGCCGGCAGAAACCCGCGGAAGGACACTTCTACCTGCTCCACCATCGACGCCGATGTGGCTTCGCGCAGGGCCGCCAGCAATGCATCGAACGCGCCCTCCACCGAGGCGCGGTCGGTGGCCTCGACAAGGCGCTGGCGGATCGGGTGCTCGGCCGAGCTGAATGTGCGCGCCGCAATATCCATGAGGTACATGCGCGCCGCCGCCAGCGAACGCTTGCGCGCCGGTGCGGCAGGTGCAACGGGCTTGGGCGCCTCGGGTTGCGGCTCGGCCACCTGGACGAAGACGGGCTCGCTGGCAACATCGGTTGCGCGTTGGATGAAACCGGCCTGCACCAGATCGAATACGGCCTGCGCTTCCAGTCCGAGCTGGCCGGCACGCACGGCAAGGTCCTCGCCAGTGACTTGCCCATCCACCATGATGAGCAGCGCGCGGCTTGAGCGACTGAGCGCGCCCCCGCGCGTGGCGATTTCACGTCGCCCCGCGTCGGTTTTTTCAAATCGTGCAGATAACCCTAACCCCAGCATGGCAGCCCCCTATCCTCCCCCGAAGATCGGGCCAACATAGGGCGGGTTGTTTGCAGAATCGTGAAATCGCAACCCTCCCCCACCAGCCGGGGGGCGGCAAACGCTTGCGCTCAGGCAGATGTCGGCAAATCCAAACACCCTCCCCCGAAGTGGGGCTGACAACACGCGCTATTGCCTGCGCCTTCTTCCGGCTCTACGATGCGTTGTTACCGGTACCAAAATTACGTCACAGGCTTCCGCAAAGCGCCACGCCAATTCCCCGCAGAGGGAACCCCAGTTGCACATAACGAACGAGACACCATGCCCGCCCAACCTCCCCGCAGACTGCGCAGCCAGCTTTGGTTCGACGACCCAAGCCACGCCGACATGACTGCCCTCTACGTAGAACGCTTCATGAACTACGGCCTGACGCGCGAAGAGCTGCAGTCGGGCCGGCCCATCATCGGCATTGCGCAAACGGGTAACGATTTGGCGCCGTGCAATCGGCACCACCTTGAATTGGCGCAGCGTGTGAAGGCCGGCATACGCGACGCGGGTGGTATTCCGATGGAGTTCCCGGTTCATCCGCTGGCCGAGCAGAGCCGCCGCCCGACCGCGGCGCTCGACCGCAATCTCGCCTATCTCGGCCTGGTCGAGATCCTGCACGGCTTCCCGCTCGACGGCGTCGTGCTGACGACCGGCTGCGACAAAACCACGCCCGCCTGCCTGATGGCCGCCGCCACAGTGGACCTGCCGGCCATCGTCCTGTCTGGCGGGCCGATGCTGGACGGCTGGCACGATGGCAAACGGGTCGGCTCCGGCACCGTTATCTGGCATGCGCGCAACCGGCTGGCTGCAGGCGACATCGACTACGAAGGCTTCATGGAGTTGACCACCGCGTCGTCACCGTCGATCGGCCACTGCAACACGATGGGCACCGCACTTTCGATGAACAGCCTGGCCGAAGCGCTGGGCATGTCGCTGCCCGGGTGCGCCAGCATTCCGGCGGCGTATCGGGAGCGGGGGCAGATGGCCTATGCCACCGGCAAGCGCATCGTCGACCTCGTGCGTGAAGACGTCCGCCCTTCGACGATCATGACGCGCGCGGCGTTCGAGAACGCCATCATGGTGGCCTCGGCGCTTGGCGCGTCGACCAACTGCCCGCCGCACCTTATCGCCATCGCGCGCCACATGGGCGTGGAATTGAGCCTTGAAGACTGGCAGCGCCACGGAGAGTCGGTTCCACTGCTCGTGAACTGCATGCCGGCCGGGGAATACCTGGGTGAAAGCTTCCATCGCTCTGGCGGCGTGCCCGCCGTATTGCGCCAGCTTGACGCGGGCGGGTTGCTGCGCCGCGATTGCCCCACCGTATCGGGCCGGACGATCGGTGCAATCGCCGATGCCGCCCCCGCCGCCGACCGCGAGGTGATCTTTCCCGTGGACGCACCGCTCAAGCATCGCGCGGGCTTCATCGTGCTGTCGGGCAATTTCTTTGACAGCGCCATCATGAAGATGTCGGTGGTGGGCGAGGCATTCCGGCAGACCTACTTGAGCGAGCCGGGCGCGGAGAATGTTTTCGAGACGCACGCGATTGTCTTCGATGGCCCAGAGGACTATCACGCCCGCATCAACGATCCGGCGCTGGCGATCGACGAGCGCTGCATCCTCGTCATCCGCGGCTGCGGAACGGTCGGTTATCCGGGCAGCGCGGAGGTCGTCAACATGGCGCCGCCGGCGGCACTGGTCAAGCAAGGGATCGAATCGCTGCCGTGCATGGGCGATGGCCGGCAAAGCGGTACCTCGGCCAGCCCATCGATCTTGAACATGTCTCCGGAGGCTGCTGCCGGTGGCGGGCTTGCGCTGCTGCGCACGGGCGATCGCATCCGCGTGGACCTCAATGCACGCAAGGTCGATGTCCTGGTCGATGCGGAAGAGCTGGAGCGCCGCCGCGAAAGCGCGACCTTCAGCGTGCCGCAGTCGCAAACGCCTTGGCAGGAAATCTATCGGCAGTTTGTCGGGCAGCTTTCGACGGGCGGATGCCTGGAGCCCGCAACGCTGTACCTGAACGTCATCGAGACGCGCGGCAATCCACGGCACTCGCATTGACGCTGGGCATGAAGCAGCCGGCTATGCGCTCTCGCGCTCGACAACGCTGAAGTCAATGCGTGAGAGCTTGCGCGGGCTCGTGGCCTCGCCAACGCCGAGCGCATCGAGCAAGACCTCGCCCGTGCGCAGGCCGATGCCATAGGCGTCGACGGAAATCGTCGTGATGGTCGGATGGCAGCACCACGCGACCTCAAAATTGCCGAAGCCCGCAACAGCAATGTCACCGGGCACGGACAAGCCGCGCCGGTGGCATTCCATGATGGCGCCGAATGCGGACATGTCGCTCACGCACATCACGGCATCGGTGTCGGGCCAGGTATCGAGCAAAGCGGCCATCGCGGGCCCGCCGTGGCTCATGGTGATGGGCGATTCGCCCAGGCGGATCACACGCGGCTCGCCCAGGCCAAGCGCCTTGATCCCGCTCATGTACCCGCGCATGCGGTCGGTGCCGCGCCGGTCCAGTTCGCTTGCCCCGCACAGGAAACCAATGCGCCGGTAGCCCCGCCCATGCAGGTGATGCAGCATCGCGAGCGATGCCTTGGCGTTCGAGAACCCGACCGCCCTGTCGATCGGGCGTTCTGGCAGATCCCACATCTCGACGATGGGGATGCCGGCGCGCTCGAGCAACGCACGCGTGCCTGGACTGTGATGGCGCCCGGTCAAGGCGATGCCACGCGGCTGATGGCGCAGCAGCGACCGCACCAGCGCCTCCTCCTGATCGAGGTGGTAGTCGGTATCCCCCAGCAGCAGTTGCAGACCATGCGGCGCCAGCGCATCGCTCAGCCCGCGTACGGTATCGGCAAAGTTGGAACTGGCCAGCGAAGGCACCAGCGCGGCGACGAATTCAGATCGGCCGCTGGACAGCATCCCAGCCGCGGCCGTGGCAACGTAGCCGAGTGCATCGATAGCCTCTTGCACGCGCGCCCGGGTCTCGGGCGACACGCTGCCGCCTGCCAGCACCCGCGACACGGTCATCTTCGACACGCCGGCAACGCGCGCAACATCGGCCATGCGAGGAGGAGTGGTGCCGGTGGTCATGAGAAACGCCTACGCGCCAAGGGTAGAAAAAAGGAAAGAAAAAAGAGGTGTGGCGATCATAGCGGAACCGGCCACGAAGCAGCCCGCCGCTATGCCTGCGCGAGCGCGCGGCCGATGCGATCCGCCATCCCCGCAACACCGACGACTAGGCGTTTCTCCCTGCGGGCGTCCAGTCGGCTGACGGGCACGCTCGAACTCACCGCAACGCGTTTCCCGAGCGGCGTGATGCCCACGAACGCCGCGAAGCAGGCAAGCCCCGCCACCACCTCCTCACGCTCTGTCGCCAGCCCCCGCACGCGAATGCGCGCAAGCTCGTCGAGCAAATCGGCGCGGCGCGTGGTGGTGTGCTCCGTCATGGCGGCAAGACGCGCCGGCAGCAGCGCACACACCGCTTCGTCATCGAGGCTCGCCAGCAGCGCCTTGCCCAGCGCGCAGCAATGTGCCGGCAGGCGCAGACCGACATCCGAGACCAGGCGCACCGGCCGCGGCGCATCTTCCCGCGCGATGTAGACGACTTCCGTGCCGTCGAGCACGGCGAGTTGCACGACTTCGTTGTGCATGGCCACGAAGGCGGTGGATTCGCGCCGGAACGCTGCCAGCAAGCTGTCGTGGCGGAAATAGGCGTTGCCCAGCTCGAACAACGTCAAGCCGATCAGGTAGCCGTCTGCCCGCTTTTCGATCCAGCGGCGCTTTTCGAGCGACTCCAGCAGCAGGTACAACGTGCTTCTGGACATGCCCGTCGCCTGCGCCAACGCAGCCGGCCGCACAGGAGACGTCGCCGCGCAAAGTATTTCCAGCACGTCATGAATGCGCTTGAGTGCTGGCACCTCGTAGTCTGTTTTCACTGGAAACCTGCTCCACTCGCAATTGGTTCGATTGTCCAACAGGTTGGAAATTGCGTCACGGTGTTGGACACCGTGCATCGCCGTCTCTACGATCACGCGGGTTCCCTGGCAACAGGGGTGTCCTACTCACGGAGTGCACATGACCGACATCGCCAACTACTTGCCGCACGATCTTGAGCACGCAACGCTCGTCGGTCGGGTGTGGCGTACAACGGCCAACGGCGAGGGGCCATCCGTCGTGGTGGTACGCAACGGTGTCGTTTTCGACATCACGGAAGCCGTGCCGACCGTGTCGGATCTGTTCGAGCATCCTGACGCACTGGCCGTCGCCCGGCAGGCACGCGGGGAAGACCTGGGCCGCGTCGAAACGCTCGTCGAACGCTCCCTGGCTGCCGATCGTGCGGGCAACGCGCCCACCCTGCTCGCTCCGAATGATCTGCAGGCGATCAAGGCCTGCGGCGTGACGTTTGCCGTCAGCCTGATCGAGCGGGTGATTGAAGAACAGGCGGGCGGCGACCCAGCCAAGGCGCGCGACGTGCGCGCGTCCATTGTCGGCGTGGTGGGCTCGGACCTCTCCAAGATCAAGCCCGGCTCCGATGCCGCCATGCGGCTCAAGGAAGAACTGCAGCGCCGGGGCGCGTGGTCGCAATACATGGAAGTCGGCATCGGCCCCGATGCGGAAGTGTTTTCCAAATCGCAGCCGATGTCGGCAGTCGGGTTCGGCGCCGATGTGGGCCTGCATCCGGCCTCGCGGTGGAACAACCCCGAGCCGGAAATCGTGCTGGCGGTCAGCAGCACGGGGCATGTCGTCGGAGCAGCGCTGGGCAACGACGTGAACCTGCGCGACATCGAGGGGCGCTCCGCGCTGCTGCTGGGCAAATGCAAGGACAACAACGGCTCCTGCGCCATCGGCCCGTTCGTGCGCCTGTTTGACGAGCGCTTCACGATCGACACGATCCGCACGACGCAGGTATCGCTGCGCGTTGAGGGCGCCGACGACGGCTTCACGCTCGACGGCGTGAGCCACATGAGCGAGATTAGCCGCGACCCGCTCGACCTCGTGGCCCAGACCTGCGGGCCGCACCATCAGTATCCGGACGGCTTCATGCTGTTCCTCGGCACGATGTTCTCGCCGATCAAGGACCGTGACGCGCCGGGCGCCGGCTTTACGCACCACCTCGGCGATCGCGTGACGATCAGCGCGCCTGCACTCGGGGCGCTGGTCAACACGGTACGCCTGTCGACGGAAATCGCCCCTTGGACGTTCGGTGTCCGTGCCCTGTACCGCAACCTGGCGGCACGCGGGCTCATCCGTCAGGGTTGATCGGGCTTCGCTGCGGAAACGTCCACGGCACATTCCGTGGAAGGCAGACCCTTGACCGGCGCGCGAAACGCAAACAATCCGCCGGCAAGCGGCTGCGTATGCAACGCCTCGTCCGTCAGGCCCTTTCGTGCAGTGGTTGCATAGACGGTCTGCAAATCATCGCCGCCGAACGCGAGCTTGGTGATGTTGGAACACGGAAAGTCGACGCGCCCGACGCATCGGCCGTCCGGCGAGAACCGCTCGATCCGGCCTCCGCCAAACAACGCGATCCACACGCATCCTTCCTCGTCGACAGCCATGCCGTCTGGGTAGCCGGAGCCGTCGATGTTGGCGAAGACGCGCTTGCGTTCCAGGCTGCCGTCATCGCCAAGGTCGAAGGCATAGACCACACGCTGCAAGGTATCGGTGTGATAGAGCGTGCGGCCGTCCGGGCTCGCGGTCGGGCCATTCGTGATGACGTAGCCAGAATCGCGCACGCTCAGTCGGCCATCCCGACCGACGCGGTAAAGCTGCCCGCTCGGCTCCGACTCCCCATCGTCCATCGAGCCGAACCACAGCGCCCCGGTGCGATCGACATAGCCGTCGTTCAGGCGGTTTCCCGGCCGATCGGTCTCTACGGGCAGCATGCGGCTGAAGATGCCGCTTGCGAAATCGAACCGGTAGAGACCGCCCTGCACGCCGCAGACCCAGCTGCCGTCAACGCAGGGCAGCGCAAAGCCGATCTGGCCGGGTGCGACCCAGCTGCGGCGCACATCGGTATCCGGGTCATAGCGGTAGAGCCGCCTGCCCTTGATGTCGACAAAGACCACGCAGCGCGATGCGGCGTGCCACACCGCACCTTCACCCAGCGTTGCACCAACGCGCCAGACGCATTCCGGATGGATGGGCGCCATCATCCGCCGTACCATCCGGCATCGACAAAGTACTCGCGCGCCGTGCAGCGGGCAGCGTCGTCCGATGCAAGAAACAGCGCCATGCGCGCCACGTGTTCCGGCTCGACGCGTTCATGCAGGCATTGCTCGCCCAGCAGCTTGGCTTCGCTCTCGGGCGATTGCCAGAGCGCCATCTGCCGCGGCGTGCGCACCGCGCCGGGCACGATGCAATTGACGCGAATGCCGAATCCGCCAAGGTCACGCGCAAGGCCGCGCGTCAGGCCCTCGATGCCGGCCTTGGCCGTCATGTAGATGGAGAGGTCCGCCTGGGCAAGGTGCCACGAAATGGACCCAAGGTTCAGGATCACGCCGCGCCCCAGCTTCTTCATGCTGGGCAGCACGGCCTGCGCGCAGAAGAACTGATGGCGCAGGTTCACCTCGATGCGGTTGTCCCAATAGGCCTGGGTCACGGTTCCGATCTGATGGCGGTCATCATTTGCGGCGTTGTTGATCAGGACTTCGATGGGGCCGGCGTCTGCCTCAATGTCCGAGAACGTGGCGTTCAGCACATCGATATCCCGCAAATCGCAGTGGCGGAAGACCGGCGGATGCACGCACTCGCCAAGCGACGCCGCCAGCGCTTCTGACTCCACACGCGCAATATCCAAAAACGTGACACGCGCGCCCTGTTTGGCAAAGCCTTCGACGATGGCAGCGCCAATGCCGCTACCGCCGCCGGTAATCACAACGTTCTTGTTAACAAGGCTCGGATAAATCGCATAAGACATAAGAGATTCCAGTGACAGCAAAAGAAATAAAGCCTGTAGCGCAGCCTCAGCGGCGGCCGGAGCGCGAGATGACGTCCACCCAGACGGCCAGCACGAGGATGCTGCCCTTGACGATCATCTGCCAGTACGCGTCGACGTCGAGCATCGACATGCCGTTGTCGAGGCTGGCCATCACGAGTGCACCGACCAACGCGCCGTACACGGTGCCTGCGCCGCCGCGCATGGACGTGCCGCCGATGAAGCAGGCCGCAATGGCATCCAGTTCGCCCATGGTTCCGGCGGACGGCGAGCCCGCGGCAAGACGCGCCGTATTGACGATGCCCGCAAACGCGCACATCAGGCCCATGAGGCCGAAAATGGCGAGCTTCACGCGATCGGTGTTGATGCCCGACAGACGCGTGGCCTCAAGGTTTGAACCCACGGAATAGATGCGGCGACCGAACACCGTCTGGCTGGCGATCCAAGAAAAAATGCCCAGCAGCGCCAGCACGAGCAGAACGGGCACCGGAATGCCGCCATAGCTGTTGAGCGTGGCGACAAACGCCACGATGACCGCGCCAGCAACAATCAGCTTGGCGACGTCTTGCCAGAGCGGCGCAACGTCGAGCTCATAGCGGCGATGCTCACGCCGCTGCCGGATCACCACGAAGATCAACAGACAGAAGATCAGCACCGCCATCAGGTCGCCCACGTGGCGCGGCAGGTAGCCCTGGCCGATCAGCACGAAGCTGTCCGACACCGGTGCAACGGTTGAGCCATGCGTCAGGCCGAGCAGGATGCCGCGATACGCCAGCATGCCGCCCAGGCCGACGATGAAGGACGGCACGCCCCGGTAGGTCGACCACCATCCGTTGAACAGGCCCATGGCCACGCCGAGCAGCAGCACCACGGGCACCGTCGCCGTGATCGGCCAGCCCAGTCCTTGATCCAGGATGGCCGCCACGCCACCGAGCAAGCCGAGCAACGAACCGACCGATAGATCGATCTCGCCCGCGATGATGACGAACACCATCCCGCAGGCCAACATCCCCGTGATCGACATCTGGCGCAGCAGGTTGGACAGATTGCGCGGCGAGGTAAAGGCGCCGTTGGTCAGCATCGAAAAGAACAGCCAGATCGCGGCCACGGCGATCAGCAACGCCAGGATCTTGTAGCGTGCGAACAGTTGCCTCAGGCGCTGGCTTGCCTTGAACGTATTGCGCGAATCGGCGACCCCGCCGGCGGCTTGTGGGCTGGTTTGAGAAGTCATGCGTGACCTGCCTGATGGAAAGTGGCTGCGTGCCTGGGTGGGTTCCGGACTGGCTGAATGGCTGCGGTCAGAATGTGTTCCTGCGTCAATCCGTCGTTCACGAAGTCGCCGCGCAGTTGGCCCTCCCCGATCACAAGCACACGATCCGAAATGCCAAGCACTTCGGGCAGCTCCGACGAGATCACGATGATGGCCATGCCGCGCTTGGCGAGATCACCGATCAGCCTGTAGATCTCGTACTTGGCGCCGACGTCCACGCCGCGGGTCGGCTCATCCAGAATCAGAACGCGCGGCTCCGTGAGCAACATTCGGGTGAGGACCGCCTTCTGCTGATTGCCACCCGACAGGCTGGCAATGGGTAGCGTCGGATGCGCCGCACGCACGGCAAGCCGCCGCATCTCCTTGCGGATCGTGTCGAGTTCGGCCGCGCCGTCGATACGACCGAGACGCGCGAAACGCTGAAGGACGGCCAGCGTGATGTTGTGCCCGACGCTCATCAGCGAGACGATACCGTGACGCTTGCGGTCTTCCGGCACCATCGCAATGCCCGCACGAATGGCGTCCAGCGGCGCGCGAATTTTTAGCGGCTTTCCGTCCAGCACCAGCTCCACCTCACTGGCACCTTCGTACGCGCCAAACACCGCCTGCATCAGCTCGGTGCGCCCTGCCCCGACCAATCCCGCCACCCCAAGAATTTCGCCGCGCCGCACCGCGAAGGACACGCCGTCGACCCGCTTGCGCGCCGGGTTGTTGGCGTCGTAGCAAGTCACATTGCGAGCTTCGAATACAACTTCCCCGATGGGATGGGGCTCGCGCGGAAACAGTTGCGTGATCTCGCGGCCGACCATCTGCGCGATGATGCGGTCGGTCGTCAGATCACGCATCGGCGCGGTCGAAACATGGCGGCCATCGCGGATGACGGTGACCGTGTCGCACACCGCCTCCACCTCATCGAGCTTGTGCGAGATGTAGACGCACGCAATGCCGCGCGCTTTCAGGTCGCGCACGATGTCGAGCAGGATGCGCGTCTCTGCCGCCGTAAGCGACGACGACGGCTCATCCAGGATCAGCAGCTTGGCGCGCTTGTTGAGCGCCTTGGCGATTTCAATCAACTGCTGGTGGCCGCCGCCGTAGTGCATCACGGGCAGCGCCACGTTGATACCCTGGATGTTCAGGTCACGCAGCAGCTTGTCGGCGCCCTGGTACATGGCCGCGTAGTTCATGCGGCCACCCGGCAGCGTGATTTCGTTGCCAAGATAGATGTTCTCCGCGACCGCCAATTCCGGCACCAGCATCAGTTCCTGATGGATGATGACGATGCCCGCGCGCTCGGTGTCGCGAATACCGCCGGCGCGCAGTGGCTGCCCCTCCCAGACGATTTCGCCATCCCAGGTGCCGCTCGGGTACACACCGGAAAGCACCTTCATGAGCGTGGACTTTCCGGCGCCGTTCTCGCCGCACAGGCCAACACACTCGCCTGGCCTCACGACCAGGTTGATACCATCGAGCGCCTTCACACCGTCGAACGTCTTGACGATGCCGCGCATCTGCAACAGCGGTTCAGACATGCCCCGTCCCTGGGATACGAAAGCGGCCGGCGACGAGCGGCTGCCTCATCGCCGGCACAAAGCGACCTGACTGTGCGACCTTACTGGCCGCCGATCTGAGCCTGCGTGTAGAAGCCGTCTTTCACCACCAGATTGACGTTGTCCTTCGTGAGTTGGGTGGGTTGCAGCAGCACCGTGTCGACCTTCTTCTTGCCGTTGTCGTACTGGGCGTTGTATTTGGGCTTGTCACCCTTGGCGAGGGCCACCGAAAGCTGCGCGGCCTCCGTTGCAATCAGCTTGAGCGGCTTGTAGACCGTCATCGTCTGCGTGCCGGCAATCACGCGCTTCACGGCAGCAAGGTCGGCATCCTGGCCCGACACCGGCACCTTGCCGGCCAGCTTCTGCGCAGCCAGCGCCTGGATCGCGCCGCCCGCCGTGCCGTCGTTGGATGCCACCACGGCATCGATCTTGTTGTTGTTCGCCGTCAGCGCGTTTTCGACGATACCCAGCGCCGCAGAAGCGCTCCACTCGGGCACCCATTGCGAGCCGACAACCTTGATGTCGCCGCGGTCGATGGCCGGCTGCAGCACCTTCAGCTGGCCCTGCCGCAGCATCTTGGCGTTGTTGTCCGTGGGCGCGCCGCCCAGCAGGAAATAATTGCCCTTCGGGCGCACGTTGAAGACGCCCTGCGCTTGCAGTTCACCCACCTTCTCGTTGTCGAACGAAATGTAGGCATCAACGTCGGCATCGAGAATCAGGCGGTCATACGACACCACCTTGATGCCGGCCTTCTTTGCTTCGGCCACCACGTTGGTCAGCGCCTTGGAGTTGAACGGCACGATGACGATCACGTCGACACCGCGCGAGATCAGGTTCTCGATCTGCGAGATCTGGCGTTGCTCGCTGGCGTCCGCTGATTGCACCGACACCTTGGCACCCAGCTTTTCTGCGGCAGCGACAAAGTAATCGCGGTCGCGCGACCAGCGCTCCACGCGCAAGTCGTCGATACAGAAGCCAATTTCCGGATGCGCCTTGCTCGCGTGCGCCAGCGGCGCGGTCATCGACAGGCTGGCGAGCACTGCACCGCAAACGACGGCCCTCAAAACACAACGGCGTTGGTTCGATCTCATGTCTCACTCCATCTTCTTTTGTTGGTGGATACCCTAGGCCGACGGAACGCGTGGTGCGCCGCAATGGTGATCTCGCCCGGCTCGACGGCCATCGCATGGTGATGCGGCGGCCCAGCACGGGCAATTACGAAATTGCCCAACCGAACTAACATTTCTTGCCACCCGGCACCGATCGTCTGACAGCGCTCCATGTAGCCAATAGAATGTGCGGGCGAGCGGCACGCCCCTGCGCTGCGGCCGCTTGGCAACCCCTGCCACCGCGAGCGGCCCGAGCCACCATGCACCGTCAATCGTCCGATCCATCGCAGCACGCGCGCATTCATCGCATTGCGCTGCTGTTCAATGCCAACAAGGTGTATGACCGCGAAATCATCGCGGGCATTGGCGACTACATGCGCTCCACCCGCGTGACGTGGGACTTGTTTCTCGAAGAGGATTTCCGCTGCCGGCTGCCCGGTATCGAGCGCTTTGACGGCGACGGCATCATTGCGGATTTCGACGACCCAGCAGTCGCCGAAGCGCTGCGCGGTTGCCCGTTGCCCGTGGTAGCCGTCGGCTCATCGTATGAAGACGCGGCGCACTACCCGGCAAAGGAACCGTATGTGGCGACCGACAACGGCAAGCTGGTCGCGCTGGCCTACCGGCACCTGATCGAAGCCGGACTTCAGCACTTTGCGCTGTACAGCCTGCCCCAGGCACCTGAGAACCGCTGGGCACAGGAGCGCGAACTGGCCTTTACGCGTTTGCGTCGGCAAGACAATCCCGCCGCCCCCGTTGAGCAGGAGATCTATCGGGGGCTTTCGACCAGCGCGCCGACCTGGCATCAGGCGATCAGCCGGTTGATCGAATGGCTGCGCGGCTTGCCCAAGCCCATCGGCATCATTGCCGTGACGGATGCGCGGGCGCGCCACCTGCTGCAGGCCTGCATGACGGCGGGGTTCGCCGTACCGGAAGAAATCGCCATCATCGGCATCGACAACGATCCGCTCACGCGCACGCTCAGCCGCATCCCGTTGTCATCGGTCATTCAGGGCACCGTGGAGATGGGTCGCACCGCCGCACATCTGCTGCATCAGATGCTGGGCGGCGCCCGCCTGGCAGGCCGGCAGATTCTCGTACCACCCGTGGGCATCAACGTGCTGGCGTCGTCCCGGCACCAGCCGCTTGCCAGCCCGTACGTCATGCGGGCGCGGCACTTCATTCGGCAATACGCCTGCCAAGGGATCAAGACCGAGCAGGTCGCGGACTACGTCGGTATCTCGCGGTCATCGCTCGAAGAACACTTTCGTCGTGAATTGCATTGCACCGTGCACCAGGAAATCCTTCGCCATAAGCTCGACGCGGCCAAGCACATGCTGGCCAGCCGTGATGTCGCAACTGCCGAAGTGGCGGTGCGCTGCGGCTTTACTTCCCCGCAATATATGCACGCCGTATTCCGCCGCGAGCTGGATTGCACACCACGCGAATACCAGGAACGCACCATCGCAGAGGGCCAATCATGAGCATCGCGCCAGCGCTGTCCGCACACGCGCCGCTCGACGGCGCCATCTCGTCAGCAACATGGGGGCACTTGCCGGACGGTGAGCCGGTTCGGCTGTTCACGCTGCGCAATGCCTTGGGCATGCGCGTTTCGATCAGCGACCTCGGGGCGACGCTCGTCTCCTGGCAGGCGCCGGACCGCGGCGGGCGTCTGGGCGAGATTCTTCTCAACCATGCGACGCCTGCCGCCTACCTTGAATCGGGAAGCTATCTTGGGGGCTTGATCGGACGCTGGGCCAACCGGATTGCCGGCGCGCGCTTTACGCTCGACGGGATCGACTACGCGCTCGACCGCAACGAGGGCAGCAATCTGCTGCACGGGGGAGCGAGCGGGTTTCATCGGGCACGATGGGACGCCGACGATCAGGACGGCGCTTTGGTCCTGCGGCTCACGTCTGCGGAAGGCGATGCGGGATTCCCGGGCAATGTCGCCGTGCAGGTTCGCTATGCGCTTGCCGACGATGGCACGCTGTCGATCGACTACGAAGCGCGGACCGATGCGCCCACGCCGATCAACCTGACCAGCCACGGGTATTTCAACCTGAGCGGCAAACCCCGCACCGACATCAGGGGCCACATCCTGTCGATCGATGCCGATGCCTATCTGGAAGTCGATGCCAAGCTGATCCCGACACGGGCAGTGAGTGTCGCCGGCACGGCATTCGATTTTCGGCAGGCGGCGCCCATCGGGGCACGGCTGGACTGGCCTAACGCACAGTTGGCGCAGACCGGGGGATTCGACCACTGCTTCGTGCTGCGCAATTCGGCCTCGGACGGTCGTCCGCATGTGCGTCCGGTCGCGCGTCTGTATGAACCCGGCAGCGGCCGCGAGCTGACGGTGCTCACAGACCAACGCGGGCTTCAGTTCTACTCGGGCCACAAGCTGGCGGGCACGCACGCGCAGCGCAGCGGCTTATGCCTGGAAGCGAGTGCGTTTCCGAACCAGGTCAACATGCCCGATGCCGAAACAGTCATGCTGCGCCCGGGCCAGGTCTATCGGCAGCACACCGCATACCGCGTCTCCGTTGCCGGAGAAACCTGAGCCGCGGTGCAGCGCGGGCGTTGGATGATCAATGCGCGGCTGCGGCTGCACCGTGCATCACTTCGTGCGAGCCGCGGATGCCGTTGAACCAGGCGTTCAACACCACGGCCACCAGCGTGCCCATCACGATGCCGCTGTGGGTGATCGGGCGCGTCCAGTCCGGGAAGTGATGGAAGAAGGCTGGGGCAAGCGTCGGCATCATGCCAAAGCCCACCGACACCGCGATGATCAGCAGGTTGTGGCGCTGCTGTTGGAAATCGACCATGCCCAGCATGCGGATGCCGGCTGCGGCCACCATGCCGAACATCACGATGCCCGCCCCGCCCAGCACGTATTGCGGCACCGATGCCACCACGTACGACAGCTTCGGAAACAGCCCCAGCACGATCAGCAACACCCCGCCGGCGGCCGCCACATAGCGCGAACGCACGCCCGTGATCGACACGAGCCCGATGTTCTGCGAGAACGACGTATGCGGGAACGTGTTGAACACCCCGGCCACCACCGTCGCCAGACCATCGGCACGCAGGCCGTTGGTCAGTTCATTACGCGAGATGGGCTTGCCGACCACGTGCGCCAGCGCGAGGAACATGCCGGTCGACTCCACCAGCGTGATCACGATCACGATGCACATCGAGATGATGGCCGACAGCTCGAACTTCGGCATACCGAAGTAGAACGGCGTCACCAGCGTCATCAGGGGTGCGGCGCTCGCGTCGGCGAGCGACACCTTGCCGAACGCCGCCGCCACCAGCGTGCCCGTCACGATACCCAGCAGCACGGCGATGTTGCACAGCAGTGCGTTGCCGAACTTGGTCAGCAGCAGGATCGTCACCAGCACGAGCGCCGCAATGGCGAGGCCGAACGGATCGCCAAACGCCGGGTTCGGCACCATGTGGCGCACGCCGTCCACCACCTGCGGAATCATCTGCTGGCCGCCCGCGGCCCAGTTGATCCCGACGCTCAGCAGCGAAAAACCGATCAGCATGATGACCGTGCCCGTCACCACGCGCGGGAAGAGGCCGAGCAGCCGCCCCATCAGCGGCGCCACGGCAATCCCGAACACGCCTGAAACGATCGACGCCCCGAAGATGCCGGGCAGCCCCATGCCGGGCTCCACACCGATGGCGATCATGGGCGCAACCGCCGCAAACGTAACGCCCATCATGACCGGCAGGCGGATCCCGAACATCAGGAAACCGAGCGATTGGATGAGCGTGCCGATGCCAGCCGCAAACAGGTCGCAATTGACGAGATAGGAGAGATCGCTCTTCGACAGGCCGAGCGCATTGCCGACAATCAGCGGCACGGCGATCGCGCCGGCGTACATCACCAACAGGTGCTGCAGGCCAAGCGCGAACAGGCGTGGCAGCGGCAGAAATTCGTTGACGGGATCGCCAGCGGCGCCGGTGATTGTCGACGAAGAGAGCGAGGGTTGGCCGGGGGATTGGCGCATTGTCTGTCTCCTGGGCCGCCCCCGTGTCAGTGCCGGGAGCGTGCTTTAGGCGGATGGGGCGGGTTCGATCCGCCAGCATTCATGCGGCGTGATGCCGCGTATTCGCCGGAATCTTGGATGGGCGCCATTTTTCTGTCAACAATTACATACGTTTTTTGTGTACATATTTTGCGTTCTGAAATGCAGGTGCGCGATGGTGACTTCACGGGTCGCGTGCATCTGCCCCGGCACCGGAAATCAAAGATTCCTTGATACTGACGTCATCCTTCTCATCTCTGTGCTTCGCTGACCCGCTCCGATGCCATGAAGAATCCCGACTACAACCCCGCCAAGCCGCACCACACGCCGGACGGATTCCGCAACCGCTATCCGCACCCGCGCCCCGACGCCGATTTCTGGCAATGGCAACGCGAGCGCCGCCGCCTGAAGCTGCCCAAGCCGCCGACGCAAGACCTCTCCTGCGTTGCGCCCAACCTCGGTGCCATCCATCAGCCGCCGAGCCAGCCGCAACTGACCTGGATCGGCCACGAAACGCTGCTCCTGCAGATCGACGGGCTGAACGTGCTGACCGACCCGGTGTTCTCAAAGCGCGCCTCGCCGCTGCCGTTTGCCGGGCCGCGCCGCCATCAACCGCCAGGGCTGTCGCTCAAGCAGTTGCCGCATATCGACCTGGTGCTGATCTCGCACAACCACTATGACCACCTCGACCGCGCCAGCGTGCGGGCGCTGATGCGCCAGCCCGGCGGTGCGCCGATGTTCTTCGTGCCGCTGGGCATCGACCGCTGGTTTGCGCGCAACGTGCGCGGCACGCGCCTGGCCGGCGACCAACCGAACGTACGCGCGTTCGACTGGGACGACGAAGCCCGCTTCGGCCCCTTCGCCGCGCACTTCTGCGCCGTGCAGCACTGGTCCGCGCGCGGCCTGTACGACCGCAACCGGACGCTGTGGGGCAGCTGGGCGCTACTGCATCCGCACCTGCGCTTCTGGTTCTCGGGCGATCTGGGGTATTCGCAAGACACGCGCGACATCGGTACGCGCTTCGGCCACTTCGATGTGGCGGCCATTGCCGTGGGCGCCTACGAGCCGCGCTGGTTCATGAAGGCGCAGCACATCGACCCGGCGGAAGCCGTGCAGGTCATGCAAGACATCGGCGCACGGCAGGCCGTGGGCATTCATTGGGGCACGTTCGAGCTGACGGACGAAGCGCTGGACCAGCCCATCACCGACCTGGCCCACGCGCTGAAGGCCGCCAACGTGCCCGCCGAGCGCTTCCTTCTCTTCAAGCACGGCGAGACCCGCGTGTGGGATGCCGCCGCGTCGCGGCTCGTGACCGACGTGCCCGAAGTAACCGACGTGCCGAAAGAAAAAGCGCGGCCGCGAGATGACTCGCTGGCCGCGCAGTAAGAAACTGGCAGGTCAGGCACAGACCCGGCGTCGCTCGCCATTGGCGGCGGCGCTCGGGTGATATCGGATCAGGTCGGCGTCGGCAGCCACGCACGATCGCGCAGCCGCGAGCGGATGCGGGCAATCGCCTGGCTATGGATCTGACACACGCGCGATTCCGATACGCCCATCACGGCGCCGATTTCACGCAGGTTCAGATCCTGCTCGTAGTAGAGGCTCATCATGAGCTTTTCGCGCTCGGGCAGTGCCTCGATGGCGGCGACCACCGATTCGCGCAGGTCGTGGTCCAGCAGTTGGTCCAGCGGCGTGGCGTCGTTCTCGGGCGCACGGTTCTCGATGAAGGCGTCGGCGTCTTCGCGATCGAAATCTTCGTAATACAGCAGCTGGCTGCCTTGCAGGTCGACCAGCTGCTTCTGGTATTCGGCCAGCGACATGCCCAGCGCTGCGGCAATCTCGGTTTCGGTGGGCGCGCGGCCCTTCTGCTGCTGGAGCTTCTGGATTGCCTGCTCGATCGTGCGCGCGTTGCGGCGCAGGCCGCGCGGCAGCCAATCCGAGCCGCGCAGTTCGTCCAGGATCGCGCCGCGGATACGCTGGGCCGCGTAGAACTCGAACTGCACACCCTGCGTTTCCTCATAGCGCGACAGCGCGTCGAGCAAGCCCATCATGCCGGCCTGGATCAGGTCGTCCAGCTCAACGCTGGCCGGCAGCTTGACCATCATCTGGTTGGCAATGCGACGCACGAGCGGTGCGTACGTGGCCATCTCGTCGGACTTGGTCTTGCGACCGGTTGCGGTGTACATATCCATGCCTGCCTTTGACGCTTCGTTCATGCTGCGCCTCAATAAACCAATTCGGCCGCGCGTGCGGTGGCGCCGGGTGTCGCTGTCGATGCCGACATTGACGTTGCTTGCGCCGATTCATCTGCCGGCTCCTGAGCCGGTGCCCGCGCCGACATGACCACCCGTGACGGCGCACTGCCATCACCGGCTTGGGCCTCGGCGCTGGCCCAGCTCAACATTTCTTCGGCAAGCTGGCGGAAGGCCATGGCCGAAGGCGATGCGGGAAACGCACTCGCCACGGGCTTGCCGAGCGAGAGCGCGAGTTCTACGTGCCGGTCCTCGGGGAGGTAGCCGGCGAAATCGATCCGGGTGTTCAGGTACTGGCCCACGGTGTTGGCCAGGTTGCCGAACACGCGCACGGCGGAATCCACCGAATGCGCGCCGCACACCACGGTGCGGATGCCGGCGCCGCCTTGCAGCACGGCGGTTTTCTTGAGCAGCGTGTAAGCGCTCTTGATGCCTTCCGGACCATCCGAGAAGGTCAGCAGCACGTCGTCGCACGCTTCGGCCACGGTGCCCAGCGCCCGCGTGCCGAAATGCGCTGCCACGAGGGTCACATCCGCCGTCTCGTCGTGCTCCTCAAGCACACCGGCCATGGCCAGCACGGTCTGCGCGCTCACCACAGCGGTATCGCGGCCCATGCCGGACAGCGCGATGCGCAGGTTGTCGACAAAGTCATCGACCTGCTCTTCCGCGCCGATCACGAGCACGCGGCGGGCAGCGGCATGACCGAGCATGCGCCGCAGCCCTGCGGCTTGATCCTTGGCGAATGGCGTCGTCATGGTCGCCCCCTTGTCAGGCGAAATCGAAAGCGGCCAGGCCGGGTTCGCGGTTGCCTGCGTTGCGTGACACCGCACCCTGGGCCACGAGCAGCGATTCGTCCGAATCCAGCGTGAACGACGACTGCTCCGCACCGGCCCGGAACGAGCGGTGGATGAGCAGCTTCTTGTTCGGCACCGCGATGTCTTCCGGCACTCGCTGGCCGTACGACACGTAGTGCAGCGGCAGGCGGCGGCGGATCATCACGTCCATCGCGTGGCCCACGGAAGCGGCCTCGTCGATCTTGGTCAGGATGCAGCCGGCCAGGTTGGCGTCGCGGTAGGCACCCACGACTTCATCGAGCGTCTTGCCGTTGCTGGCAGCGTTGAGCAGCAGCAGGCGCTTGATCGACGGGCCCACGGCGTGCAGCATCGCCATCTGTTCGGACACGGCGCGGTCGCGCTGGCTCATGCCGATGGTGTCGATCAGCACGACGTGCTTCTCGCGCAGGTCGTTCAGCGCCAGGCTCAGGTCTTGCGCGTCTTTCACGGCATGCACCGAGACGCCCAGGATCTTGCCGTAGATGCGCAGCTGTTCGTGGCCGCCGATCCGGTAGCTGTCGGTCGACAGCAGTGCCACACGTGAGGCGCCATGGCGCAGCACGAAGCGTGCGGCCAGCTTGGCGGTCGTGGTGGTCTTGCCCACGCCGGTCGGGCCCATCAGGGCAAACACGCCGCCCTGGTCGAGCAGGCTGTTTTCATCCGACACGGTGCTCAGGTTCTTTTCAATCGCACGCTGCACAAAATCCAGCGCGCCTTCGTACGTGTCGTGCTGCGGCATGTTCTCCAGCACGTAGCGCGTGAGCTGCGCCGAGAACCCTGCGTTGAGCATGGTCTGGAACAGGCGCGTACGCACCGGGTCGCCCAGCTTCACGCCCAGCGAGGCCAGGCTCGACATGGCGTCGTTCAGCGTGCTCTTGAGCGTTTCGATCTCGCCGACCATGCGGCGGGTCATCACGTCGGTCTCGGCACGGATGCTTTCCTTCACGTCGGCCTGGAAGGCCGAACGCTGCAGGCTCACGTCATCACGCGGGGCTTCGGGCTTGGCCATCGTGTCCTCCACGCGGACGAAAATGTCGGACGCCTTGCCTGCGTCGGCTTGCGCGTCGATGCGGGCCTTCACAGGCGCTTCGGCCTTCTGCTGTTCTGCACGGAGGTTGCGGGCCTGGGCTTCCACGCGCTCGGCAAAGCTGCGCAGCGAAACCGGGCGCTCTTCCTGTTCATGTGCCTGCTCGCGTGGCTGCTCACGGCGTGCGGCAAAGCGGGCGGTCGATTCCATCGCCGGCTCCTCGTCTTCCACTGCGGTGCGGCGGGCGATGAATTGGGCGGTGCTGGCCAGGGCTTGCGCCGCGGACTGGGCAACCTCGGCATTGGCGCGGTCCAGCGACAGGCCAGCCAGCATGCGGGTGGACGCTGCCAGCGCATCTTCTTCGCCGAAGGCCACGTCGTCATCCACGCGCGTTTGCAGCGTGCGGCCGGCCGGCTTGGCCACCGGAGCAACCGGGGCTGCCGGAGCTTCATCCGGTGCCGGCGCGCGGCGCGAAGCAATGAAGCGGTTACGCAGACGGGCCAGCGCGTTGGGTGCCGGGGTCTCGGCCTGCGGGGCTTCATCCGCCGGTGCCTGCGCGGCAGCCACCGTTGCGGTTGCAGCGGCAATCGGTGCGGGCTCGGGAATCGGGGCCGGTGCCGTGGGACGGCGCTGCGCCGTCCGGGGCGCCGACGACTGCGTGTCGACCAGCGCATCCACGTGCGAATCGGATGCCGCGATGATCTCGATGCCGCCGGGAATGGCGCGGTTCGACAGGATCAGAGCGCCATCGCCCAGTTGGTCGCGGACCTTGCGCAGAACGTCACGCGACGTCAGTCCGGTAAATCGATGCATTTTCATGCGCGGCCTCCAAGCATGGCGACAACCTTAATCGTTCGGTGATCTGGAATTTCTGCGTGCGACAGCACGCGCAGGCTCGGTGCGGCACGCTTGAACAGGCGGGCGAGCATCGGGCGCAGTGCGGGCGGCACGAGCAGGACGCCGGTCTGACCCATCTGTTCGTGCTGCCGCGACGAGTCCGCTGCCGCCTGCATGAGCGAGTCGGCCAGTTGCGGTTCGATCGGGCCGGCGTTAGAGCCAACGACGCTTTGCAGCAAGATGTTCTCCAGATTCGGGTCAAGCGTGACGACCTGCATTTCGGTCTTGTTCGGGAAGAGCTGCTGGGCAATCGCCCGGCCCAGCGCCACACGCACGGCGGCGGTGAGTTCGGCGGGGTCTTGCGTCCTGCCTCCGTGCTCCGCCAGCGTCTCGACGATGGTGCGGATATCGCGGATGTGCAGGCCTTCGTCCAGCAGGTTCTGCAGCACCTTCTGCACGGTCGCGACGGGCAACAGCTTCGGCACAACGTCTTCGACCAGCTTCGGTGCTTCCTTGCCCAAATGATCGAGCAATTGCTGGACTTCCAAACGGCCGAGAAGCTCGGTGCTATGGGTGTAAATCAACTGATTGACGTGCGTGGCGATGACCGTGCTGCAGTCGACCACGGTGTAACCCTCGGCCTGCGCGCGATCGCGCACATCGGCAGTGATCCACATGGCAGGCAGACCAAAGGTCGGGTCCACGGTCGGGGTGCCGGGCAGTTGCGTGCCCAGTCGACCACCGAGGCCACCCATGCCGCCATGACCCCCCATGCCGTCCTGGCCGCCCGGGTTGATGGCGAGGAACTTGCCCTGCTGCACTTCGCCGTGGCCGATTTCCACACCCTTGAGGGTGATGCGGTACGACGACGGGCCCAGCTCCAGGTTGTCGCGGATGTGTACCACCGGCGCCAGGAAACCCATGTCCTGCGTGAACTTCTTGCGGATGCCCTTGATCCGGCGCAGCAGCTCGCCGTCCTGGCTCTTGTCGACCAGCGGGATCAGGCGGTAGCCGATTTCCAGGCCCAGCACGTCGACCCACGCAACGTCGTCCCAGCTCGCCTCGGGCGTATCCACCGGGGCAATGGCCTGCAGCACGGGCTCGATCTCGGGCACTTCGCGCTTCTTCTTGAGGTACCAGCCCAGGTAGCCCAGGCCGCCGCCAAACAGCACGAACGGGATGTGCGGCATGCCCGGCACCAGGCCCAGCAGGCCGAGCACGCCGGCAGTGGTCATCAGCACCATCGGCATGGCAAACAGCTCGCTCGACAGTTGCTGGCCGACGTCCTTGTCGGTGGAGACGCGGCTGACCATGATGCCCGCTGCGGTGGAGATCACCAGCGCGGGAATCTGCGCGACAAGGCCGTCACCGATGGTCAGCAGCGTGTAGTTGGTGGCGGCGTGGCCCACGTCCATGCCGTGCTGGAGCACGCCCACGGCCAGGCCGCCGACGATGTTGATCAGCAGGATGGCGATACCCGCCACCGAATCGCCGCGCACGAACTTGCTGGCACCGTCCATGGAGCCGAAGAATTCAGCTTCCTGGGCGATCTCCGTGCGGCGCCTGCGGGCCTCGTCTTCGCGGATGAGGCCGGCGTTCAGGTCGGCGTCGATGGCCATCTGTTTGCCGGGCATCGCATCGAGCGTGAAGCGCGCGCTGACCTCGGCGATACGGCCCGCGCCCTTGCTGATCACCATGAAGTTGATGATCACCAGGATGACGAACAGCACGATGCCGACGGTGTAGTTTCCGCCCACGAGGAAGTGGCCGAACGCCTCGATCACCTTGCCGGCGGCGTCGGGGCCGGTGTGGCCTTCCATCAGCACCACGCGCGTGGACGCCACGTTCAGCGACAGCCGCATCAGCGTGGTGATCAGCAGGATGCTCGGGAACGACGAGAAATCCAGCGGCTTGAGCGTGTGCATGCTGATCAGCAGCACGATGATCGACAGCGCGATGTTGAAGGTGAACAGCAGGTCCAGGATGAACGGCGGCAATGGCAGCACCATCATCGCCAGGATCAGGATGATGAGCACCGGGCCCGCGGCCGAGCGGTAGTCGCCCTTGCGCAGGATGTCGGTGACTCGGAGCAGTGCGGCGTTCATTGGCGGGGCGTGCAGCGGGGGGCTTTTCGATGGATGCCATCTTGCAGGCGGCATCGCCAAATCGAAGAAGCGAGAAAGCCGCCCAAAAGGCGGCTTTTCGTTGAAATACCCTCCCACCGGGGGGTGCGCTTCTACCCCTTCACGCCGCCAGGGGGGCCTGGGGGTGCGTCGTACCAGACTTTCATACAGAATCGCGTACTCAAATGGGCTGTGCCCATGCTGTCCCTCAACCGCTCCCCTTTCGATACCCTCGCGCTGCAGCAGCGGCCTGGTCGTATGCGCCATGCCGCCAGGGATGCTGGGTATGGGACTTGCAAATCATCCTGAAACGCCGCCCACCAGAGCCGGATCCAGGCAACGCCGCACGACGGTGGTGCAGTGCCCGGTGCGTGGATGCACCAACCCGATCATAGGCAACGTTCAATGAAGCGCCCCACCTCTGGATTACCGGACATCCATGATTGTTTGCCGGACTGGCCGTTCATCCGATGAGCGGCACCATGGACCATCAGCTTCATCACGCAAGCAGCGCCGTCGCAGCAAACCCTCCCCATGCCGCCCGGCACACGATGCTCGAAGACGTCTACGGCATGGCCGTCGGCATGATGTTTATCGTGACGGGGGTGGTGTTGCTCAGCGCGGCCGGACTCGTGACCGGTGGCATTGCAGGGATCGCGTTGCTCGTGTCGTATGTCGCGCCGCTGTCGGTCGGCACCATTTTCACGTTGGTCAACGTGCCGTTTTTCGTGTTCGCCTATTTCGTGATGGGCCCCCGTTTTGCCATCAAGTCGACGCTGGCCAGTTGTGGCATCACCCTCCTGCTTGCGGTGACGCGGCAGGCCTTGCACATCGATTTTGAGAGCCCGCTGTTTGCAGCGGTGGTGGGCGGGACGCTCAACGGCATGGGGGTGTTGGCGCTCGCCCGGCATGGCTCCGGCGTGGGCGGCACGGGCGTCCTGACGCTCTGGCTGCAGCGCACGCGGGGCATCAATGCGGGGATCGTACAGGTGGCCATCGATTCGATGATTCTGCTGACATCGCTCCTGGTGATTCCGACCGGCCGCGTGGGGTGGTCGGCACTCAGCGCAGTCGCCATGAGCGCGATGGTGATCGCATGGCACCGCCCGGGCCGATATAACGTCGTGGTGCGGTAGCTCCAGTCGGAGCCTTACCGGGCGAAGGCGTCAGCGTCAACGTCGGGGTTGCCGATCCCTCAGGCGCCGCTGGTGACGTCGTCATCGGCATCGTCCGGGCCGGGCTGCGGCCCCGGATCCATATCGGCAGGCACCGGCAGGTCGGTCGGACGCACCGGCACACGGCCGCCCACCTGATGCAGGCGGCGCAGCTGGTAGACATAGGCGAGCACTTCGGCCACAGCGGCGTAGAGCGCCTCCGGAATCTGGTGGCCGATCTCGGTATGGCGGTACAGCGCACGGGCCAGCGGGGGCGCTTCCAGAATGGGAATCTTGTGCTCCGTCCCCAACTCCCGAATCTTGGCGGCGACCATGTCGGCGCCCTTGGCCAGCACGCGCGGCGCGCCGCCTTCCTTCTCGGAATAGCGCAGCGCCACGGCGTAGTGCGTCGGGTTGGTGACGATCACGTCGGCTTTGGGCACGTCGGCCATCATGCGGCGCTGGGCCGCCTGGCGCTGCAGGTTGCGGATGCGGCCCTTGACGTGCGGATCGCCTTCGGACTCGCGGTGCTCCTTGCGCACCTCTTCCTTGGTCATGCGGTGCTTGCGCGCGTATTGCCACAAGGACAGCGGCACATCCACGGCCGCCACCAGCATCATCACCGCCGCCATGCAGAGGAAGGCCACGCCGGCCACGTGCAGGGTGTCGCGCATGGCCACACCCAGGTCCTGCTGCGGAAGTTCGATCAGATCACCGCGGTAATACCGAACGAGCAGCCAGCCCACGCCGGCAATCAGGAACAGCTTGATCAGCAGGCGGGGCAGCTCCATCAGCCCCTCCATCGAGAACATGCGCGTCAGCCCTTGCAGCTTGAACAGGCGCGAAATGTCGGGGGACAGCGGCTTGAACGAGATGGCCCCGCGCGTCAGCGCCAGCGGCGACAGCGCGGCAATCACCAGCATCAGCATCAGCCCGCCCAGCGCCATGGCCAGCGGCATGAACTGGCCGGTCACGTAGTTCCACTGGTCCTGCCCGCTGGTGTAGTTGTAGCGGTGGAATTCCAGGCAGCGCGCCAGAAAGGACGACGCTGCCCGCACAATTGAGTCGCCCATCACCCACAAACCACCCGCGGACACTGCCGTGAGGGCGAACGAAGCCAGTTCCCGTGATCTGGGAACGTCGCCTTCCTCGCGCGCCTGCTCGAGGCGCCTCGGAGAGGCTGGTTCGGTTTTTTCGAGATCGCTTTCTTCGGACATGCCGGCGTGCGAGGGGGGAACGGGATGGAATGCACAGCACCGGCCTGATGGCCGACCCTCGCATTATTCCGGCACCCTCGCCTGGCCGAAGCGCGGAAAAAGCCGCTCCGGAGGGGGCATTTCCTCGAAATGGCGCTGCTTGTGGCGCAGGCGTCGTCCATACAGAGTTAACGTGGGGTTCGCAATGGCGGGGCAACGGCCTGCGCACGGGCAAAACGCCTGTGCGTCATATCGACGTGCGGAAAACTTCGTCGCCTTATGCAGGGGGCGTCCATAGCATGACCCGTTCACCAAACCAGAATGCAGAACGGACCAACCGTCATGTCGCCCGATCGAGCCAACTCCCCTGCCCTGCCGTTGCGCCAGCGCTTGCTGGCGGCCCTGCTCACCACCGCCCTTGCCACGCTCAGTGCGTGCGGCAGCGATTCGCCGCCCGGCACGTCCACGGCCGGCACCGACAACAGCACACCGGACACACCGGCCCGCAAGCCGAACATCCTGTACATCATGGCCGACGACCTCGGCTATTCCGACATCCACGCCATGGGCGGCGAGATCGACACGCCCAACCTCGATGCGCTGGTGCAGTCCGGCCGGCTGCTGACCAACCACCATGCGGGCACCGTCTGCGCCATCACGCGGGCAATGCTGATCTCGGGCACCGACCACCACCTGGTGGGCGAAGGGACCATGGGTGCGCCCAACGACGAGCGTGCGGGCCTGCCGGGCTACGAGGGTTATCTGAACGACCGCTCGCTGTCGGTCGCGCAACTGCTCAAGGACGGCGGTTATCACACCTACATGGCCGGCAAGTGGCATCTGGGCAACGGCATTGCGGGCAGCGCTGCCAACCTGGGCAAGACGCCCGACCAGTGGGGTTTCGAGCGCTCGTATGCGCTGCTGCCGGGTGCGGCCAGCAACCACTTCGGCCATGAAAACGCCAACGCCAGGAACTACACGGAAGACGGCGCCTATGTGCAACCGGGCCAGCCAGGGCAACCGGGCGGCGCGGGCGGCAGCCCGGCGGTGTTCTATTCGACGGATTTCTACACGCAGAAGCTGATCAGCTACATCGACTCGCACAAGGGCGACGGCAAGCCGTTCTTTGCCTATGCGGCGTACACCTCGCCACACTGGCCGCTGCAGGTGCCGGACCCGTGGCTGCACAAATATGCCGGCCGCTATGACGCGGGCTACGACGTCATCCGCGATGCGCGCATCGCGCGGCAGAAGGCGCTGGGCATCATTCCGGCCGATTTCACGCCGTTTGCCGGGCTGCCCGGCACGACCACGCGTTCGGCCGCATCGCCCAACAACGGCACGACCAATGCGCGCTACATCAATGCAAATCATGGCCCCGCGCAGGGCTATACCGACTACGGCCCCGGCTACGTCAACAAGAAGTGGAGCGACCTCACGCCGCTGGAGCGCAAGGCGCAGGCGCGCTACATGGAGATCTACGCCGGCATGGTCGAAAACCTCGACTACAACATCGGCCTGCTGATCCAGCACCTGAAAGACATCGGCGAGTACGACAACACCTTCATCATGTTCCAGTCGGACAACGGCGCCGAAGGCTGGCCCATCGACTCGGGCGCCGACCCGAAGGCCACCGATGAAGCCAACGCCACCGACCCGGTCTACTCCAGGCTTGGCACCGACAACGGCCTGGCCAACGCGCAGCGCCTGCAATACGGCCTGCGCTGGGCCGAGGTGAGCGCTACGCCGTTCAACCTGGTCAAGGGCCATGCAGCCGAAGGCGGGGTGTCGGTGCCGGCCATCGTGCGTTTGCCGGGGCAGACGCAGGCGCTGCCACCCATCACGCGCTTCACGCATGTGACGGACAACACCGCCACCTTCCTGGCCGTGGCCGGCATTGCCCCGCCCAGCACACCCGCGCAGCCTGCCGTGGACGGCAACGGTGTCGACCAGAACAAGGGCAAGGTGCAGTACGGCAGCCGCGCGGTGTATCCGGTGACGGGCGTGTCGCTGCTGGCGTCGATCCGGCAATCCGCCGATGCAGGCCCCATCCACACGCAGCCCTTCGGCGACGAGTCGTACGGCCGGGCCTACCTGCGCAGCGCAGACGGCCGCTGGAAGGCGCTGTGGACCGAACCGCCGCTGGGCGCGGCCGATGGCCACTGGCAGCTCTTCGACATTGCCAGCGACCGGGGCGAGACCACCGATGTGTCTGCGCAGCACCCTGACGTGGCGGCCACGCTGTACCAGCAATGGCAGGACTACATGCGCAGCGTTGGTGGGGTGGAGCCGCTGCGCCCACGCGGGTTCTATTGATGAGCGCCGAGGTACAGCAGAAAAGGCACCGGCGTGTGCGCTGGGTGCTGGCAGGTGCAGCGCTGGCCGCGGTGGCAACCGTGGCGCTGCACCCGGCCGGTGGCAACATGGCGGCCCGCGCCGCAAATGTGGTCAACGCGCACACGGCGCCGCGCCTGCCGCTGGGCACGACCGAGGCTTGCGCCCGCTACGGCGGGTTGCCGCCCGGCTGGCGGCAGGACACGCGGGCCGGCATGGTGCACGTGAGCAGCGGCAGCTTCACCTTTGGCACCACGCTCGGCTATCCGGACGAACGCCCGGCGCAGAGCGGTGGCACGCCTGCCCAGACGCGCGTGCGCGGTTTCTGGATCGACCAGACGGAGGTGACCAACGCGCAGTTCGCCGGTTTCGTGGCCGCCACGGGCTATGTGACCGACGCCGAGCGCCAGGGCGGCGCGGTGGTGTTTCACGTGCCGGATTCGGCAGAGATGCAGACACGCCCGTATGCATGGTGGCGCTGGGTGAAAGGGGCGGACTGGCGCCACCCGACTGGGGCCGACAGCCAGCTCGCCGATGCCGACAACCAGCCCGTGACGCGTGTCACCCAGGCCGATGCACTGGCTTACGCCCGCTGGCTTGGCCACGACCTGCCGACGGAAGCGGAGTGGGAATACGCCGGCAAGGCCGGGCGCGATGGCGCGGACCTCGAGAAAGCTCCGCGCGATGGCAGCGGCAAACCCGGCGCCAACTACTGGCAAGGCATCTTTCCCGTGCTGGACACCGCAGAGGACGGCCGCGCCGGCATCGGCCCCGTCGGCTGCTATGCCGCCAACGGCTTTGCGCTGTACGACATGATCGGCAACGTGTGGGAATGGACCCGCGACGCCTATACCGGCCCGCATCAGTCGCACGCCAATGGCGACACCCGCGCCGTGGCCGCGCTGGACCAACCGCAACGCTTCGGTCGGAACAACAGCCAGCCGAACCGGCCGATGGTCATCAAGGGCGGCTCGTTCCTGTGCTCGCCGGACTTCTGCGTGCGCTACCGGGCCTCCGCACGGGAGGCGCAGGAAGCCGATCTGCCCGCAGCGCACATCGGGTTCCGGACCATCCTGCGCGATTGAGGGCGGCGGTATCGCGCCATGACAGGCAATAGACAAAACAAAACAAAACGGGCGTTGCGCACATCGTCGCAACGCCCGTTTTGTTGTGTCCAGCGCCGAGGTCAGAACCCGAGGCTTTCCAGCAGGTCGTCCACCTGTTCCTGGTTGGCAACCACGTCCGGATGGTCCGGATTGATCTGCGGGCCGTTGAGCAGCGACGTCGCAACCTGCGCGGCTTCCACGCGCAGGTGTTCCGGCGCGTTGTCGAGCAGGATGCCGACCAGCTGGCTTTCGATGAGCTGGACGACATCCAGCACCTTCTTGATCACCTGACCGGTCAAGTCCTGGAAGTCCTGGGCCATCAGGATTTCCATGAGTTGCTGGTTCGTGTCGCGCGTTTTTTCAGGAACGCTGCGCAGGAAGCCGTTGGTCTGGCCCACCAGCTCGCGGATCTCGTCGTCGCCCAGTTGGCGGTCCATCCACGACTGCCAGCGGTTGACCAGCGCCTGGGAGTCGGACTCCAGCGCGTCTTGCACGGGCCGCGCTGCGTCGATGGCGTTGAGCACGCGGGTGGCCGCCTGCTCGGTCATGTTGGCGATGTAATTCAGGCGGTCGCGTGCGTCGGGGATGGCCGATGCGGCCTTCTCGACACCCTTGTCCAGGCCCAGCTCGCGCATGCTTTCACGCAGCATGCGCGTGAGGTGGCCGATGCGCTGGAGCATTTCGGGCATGTCGCCGTGGTCTGCACCTTCGGCGGCGGGCGCCTGGGCGCCATCGTGCATCTCGCTCATCACGCCCCCTTTTCGAGTTTCTCGAAAATCTTGCCCAGCTTTTCGTCCAGCGTGGCAGCCGTAAAGGGCTTGACCACGTAGCCGTTGGCTCCTGCCTGGGCGGCGGCGATGATGTTTTCCTTCTTGGCTTCGGCCGTCACCATCAGCACCGGCATCTTGCTGATGACGGGGTTGGCGTCGCCACGGATGCTCTGCAGCATCTGCAGGCCATCCATGTTGGGCATGTTCCAGTCCGAGATCACGAAATCAAACCGGCCTTCCTTGACCTTGGCCAGGCCGGCGGCGCCGTCTTCGGCCTCGTCGACGTTGGAAAAACCAAGTTCCTTGAGCAGGTTACGCACGATCCGGCGCATCGTCGGGAAATCGTCGACGACGAGGAATCGGTACTGGCTCTTGTCCATGGACACAATCTCCGCAAACTAACTGAATTGGGGGGTTTCGGGCTTCCTTGGCAATCTTATCGGCGCCTGGGGCCGATTCTTGAGCGCCGGAATGGTGCGGGGCGCCTGACTGCTGCGCCCCGCAACCAATGTACCCGCAAAGTCGGGCGTTAAACCCGCGTCACGCGGCCGTGGGCCGACAGCTTGGCCAGCACGTGCGGGCCGATCTGCGACAGCGGCAGGACTTCGTGCACGCCGCCGTGGGCCACCGCCTCCTTGGGCATGCCGTACACCACACAGGACGCCTCGTCCTGCGCGACGTTGTAGGCACCGGCGTTGCGCATCTCCAGCATGCCCACCGCGCCGTCCTTGCCCATGCCGGTGAGGATGACGCCCAGGGCGTTGGCCCCGGCGTTGCGCGCGGCGGAGCGGAACAGCACGTCCACCGCCGGGCGATGGCGGTTGACCGGCGGGCCCTGGTCCAGCTCGGTGACGTAGTTGGCGCCGCTGCGCCCCAGCGAGAGGTGCATGTCGCCCGGGGCAATGTAGGCGTGGCCCGGCAGCACACGCTCACCGTGCGCGGCTTCCTTCACGCGGATACGGCACAGGCCGTCCAGCCGCTTGGCAAACGAGGTGGTGAAACCTGCCGGCATGTGCTGCACGATCAGGATGCCGGGGCAGTCGGGCGGCATTTCCATCAGGAAATCCTTGATCGCCTCGGTGCCGCCGGTGGAAGCGCCCACGATGATCAGCTTTTCCGTCGACGAGAAATGGGTACGCGCAGTTGCCGGCGTTGCCGCAGCGTGGTCGGCGCGAACGTGTGCGCCGGGTGCCGACGCTGTGGCCGCGCCCGCCACGGGAACCGGAGCGGCGGTACGCGGACGCAGCTTTGCGCGAGCCGCCGCGCGGATCTTGTCGGCGATCTGGTCGGCGTATTCGTGCATGCCGTCGCGCATACCCAGCTTGGGCTTGGCGACAAAATCCACCGCGCCCAGCTCCAGCGCGCGCAGCGTGGCTTCAGAACCGCGCTCCGTCAGCGACGAGATCATGACTACCGGCGTCGGGCGCAGGCGCATGAGCTTTTCCAGGAAGTCGAGGCCGTCCATCTTCGGCATTTCGACGTCCAGCGTGAGCACGTCCGGATTGGTCTGCTTGATGAGGTCGCGCGCGATGATCGGGTCGGGCGCCACACCCACCACTTCCATATCCGGCTGGCTGTTGATGATCTCCTTCAGGATGCTGCGGATCAGTGCGGAATCGTCGATGCACAGCACCTGAATCTTGCGTTTGTCGTTCATGTTCGGGAGCAAGTCTTCTGAATGTTGAGACCGTTGCAAAACGAAGCGAAGCGGTTCTGATGGATCAGCGCCGACGCAGGCAGTACAAGTCGTACGGCAAGGCGGCGTTGGGCCGTCAGAATCGTTTTTTGGCGGTCTCCTAAGTGAATAGTTGCAGGCGCGAGGCGGGCTTTGTCGTGATGGACTTCGACAGCTTGCTGGCGTATTGCGCCTCGCTGTCCAGCTCGGCCGCCGTGTTCTGCGAGCGCAGCTTGCGCACCATGATCTGGCCGGTGGACGGTACGAAATACACCTTGCGCGGGTGTACGTCAAAGAGGTCTTTGGCGGCCACCGTCAGGCCTTCGTTGCGCAGGAATTCGAGCACGAACTTGCCGTTGCGCTCGCCCACGTCGAGCGTGCTCATGCCGGCCAAGACGGCGGCGCCGCCAAACACCTTGATCTCCAGACGCTCGCGCTTGGCGCCCGCCTTGTAGAGCTGGTTGAGCAGCACTTCCATGGCATGCGTGCCGTAGCGCATGGAGGGCGACAGGATCGACTCCCCTTCGTTGCGCGAGGGCAGCATGAAGTGGTTCATGCCGCCAATGCCGAGGGTCTTGTCGCGCACGCAAGCCGAGACGCACGAGCCGAGCACGGTCACCAGCATCAGGTCTTCGGTGGTGACGGAATACTCGCCGGGCAGCACTTTCATGGCCCGACGGCCGAAGGTGGTGTCGTAGTACGCGTGGGTGCTGGCGGCCGATTGCGCGAGCGTGGCCATGGCGCCAGCGCTCATGCCGCTGCTCATGCCGCTATCGCTGCGCATGGCGTCGGCGGCTGACTGCGGGGTCGCGCGTTTGCCGAATTCGATCATCGTGCCCCCATCTTGGCGCGCAGCTCGGGCGCGACTTCGTACACGGTCTTGCCGCGCAGCGTCCACGCCTTGGTGACCTGCAGGAAGCTCTCCGAATGGCCGGCAAACAGCAGGCCATCGGGTTTCATCACGTCGATGAAATGTTCGAGAATCTTGGCCTGCGTTGGCTTGTCGAAATAGATCATCACGTTGCGGCAGAAGATCACGTCGAACTTCTGCTGCAGGGGCCAATCGCGGTCGAGCAGGTTGATCTGGCGGAAGTCGATCATGGCCTGCAGCTCGGGCCGCACGCGGGCATAGCCTTCGTGCTTGCCGGTGCCGCGCAGGAAATACTTTTTCAGGCGCTCGGGCGACAGCGCCGCGACACGCTCCATCGGATAGATGCCGGCGCGGGCGCGGGCCAGCGCGTTGGTATCCACATCCGAGGCGATCACGCTCACCTGGCTGGGCGACATCGAGCCAAACGCTTCAGCCAGCGTGATGGCGATCGAGTACGGCTCTTCGCCGGTCGACGATGCCGAACACCACACGGTGAACGGCGTGCGCTTGGCCTTGGCGTGCTCGTGCAGGATCGGAAAGTGATGCTGCTCGCGAAAGAACGCGGTCAGGTTGGTGGTCAGGGCGTTGGTAAAGGCCTCCCACTCGTCGGGCAAGTGGCCTTTTTCCAGTGCGTCCAGGTAATCGCGGAACGAGCCGAGGTTGACCACGCGCAGACGGCGGGCCAGGCGGCTATAGACCATTTCACTCTTGCGGTCGGACAGCGAGATGCCGACACGTCGGTAGATCAGGTCCCGAATGCGGCTGAAATCTTCAGCGGTGAATGAAAACTCGCGCGACGCGAGCGTCGGCGAGACTGGCGCCAAGGTTTGTGCCATAGGTAACTACCCCGTAATTGCGCGAGTCTTGATGCCCGCTTTCAGTATGTGGCGGGCACCGTTGCCGCAGGCCGCGCCAAGTTTGCTGTTGGCGAGGCTGGCGTCAGAATGTGCTCCAGTCATCTTCATCGGCAGAACCGGTGCTCAGCTTGAGGGCCGGGGCAAGGACGGCTTCGGAAACGGCCGCCGCAGCCACGGCGGCAGCCACCGGCGCAACCGCCGAATGTGCCTCCTGGGGCGCTTTTTGCTCCTGCACGGCGGCGGGTGCCTGCTCCGGGACCAGCTCCGTCGATGCGGCTGGCTTGGCGGCCTTGCGCGAAGCCAGGGCGCGCGCCACGGATGGCACCACTGTGGTCTTCTCGGGGCGGATCTGGCTGCGGACGGCAGGCGCGGAAACGGCAGCAGGCGCCGCCGCCACGGCCAGCTCCACCGAGGCATCGGTGCGGAACGTCGCCACGGCATCGCGCAGCAGTTGGGCCTGCTCTTCCAGCGACAGGGCTGCGGCAGCAGCCTGCTCCACCAGCGCGGCGTTCTGCTGCGTGACCTCGTCCATCTGGTTCACGGCCTGGTTGACCTGTTCGATGCCGGAGCTTTGTTCGTCCGACGCGGCGGAAATCTCGCCCATGATGTCGGTCACGCGGCGCACGGCCACCACCACCTCTTCGATGACGGTGCCGGCTTCGGCCACCAGGGCCGACCCGTTGCGCACACGGCCCACTGAATCGCCGATCAGTTCCTTGATTTCCTTGGCCGCCGTGGCCGAGCGTTGCGCGAGGCTGCGCACCTCGCCCGCCACCACGGCAAAGCCGCGGCCCTGCTCGCCCGCGCGCGCCGCTTCCACGGCGGCATTCAGGGCGAGGATGTTGGTCTGGAACGCAATGCCCTCGATCACGCCGATGATGTCGGCGATCTTCTTGCTGCTGGCGTTGATGCCGGCCATGGTTTCCACCACGCGGCCCACCACTTCGCCACCCTTGACGGCGATGTCCGACGCGCTGCCGGCCAGTTGGCTGGCTTGGCGCGCGTTGTCGGCGTTCTGCTTCACGATGCTGGTCAGCTCTTCCATGCTGGACGCGGTTTCCTCCAGCGACGAGGCCTGCTCTTCCGTGCGCTGCGAGAGGTCGGCATTGCCGGCGGCGATCTGCTTGGTGGCGCTGGCAATGGAATCGGCGGAACTCTTGATGTTGGTGATCGTGCCGGTCAGTTGCTGCTGCATCTGCGCCATGGCGAACAGCATGCTGTCATGGTCGCCGGGGCGGGTCTGCACGTGCACGGCCAGGTCGCCCGCGGCAATGCGGCGGGCAATCTCGGCGGCGTACGACGGCTCGCCACCCAGCTGGCGCGACAGCCGGCGGGCAATGACCAGCCCCAGCACGATGCCGAGCAGCGCCCCCGCGCAGGCCATCACCATCATCACCAGACGCGAACGGTGCGCATCGTCACGGGCCTTGACGGTGGATGCGGCGGAGACCTCCTCCACGCGCTTGACCATCTTGTCGAGCGTCTTTTCAAACGCCGCGGTGTCGTCCAGCAAGCCGACGTTTTCTGCGGTGACGCGGCTGTCGAACTGGGTCGGGTCCAGGCCCTGCTTGTCCATCAGCGCCACGAAGTCGGTCATGCGCTTGCCCCAGACGGGGTAGATCGCATCGACCTCGCGGATCATCTTCTTGCCTTCGTCCGAGGTGAACAGCGGGCGCACGTTCTCCACACCGTCTTTCAGGTGCTGCATGCTGTCCGAAATCTGCGCGCTGAGCGCCTTGCGCTCGTTGAGCGTGGTGGCAATCAGCAGCGCTGTCTGCGCACGGCTGGCATGCGCCAGGCTGTTGGCCGCGCTGCCCATCTGGGTGATGGCGCGCATCTGCTTTTGCGCCAGCTCTTCGCTGGCTTTGCTCAACTGCGTAATCGTATAGATGCCCAACCCGCCAATCGCTGCGCCCATGGCCGCCACGATCAGGAAACCGCCCGTGAGTACCGTGGACACCGGCAAACGCTTGATCCAACCCATGTTGTCTACCTCTTCCTGTTTTTTTATATGCCCCCTAGCGCTATCGGCCTGCGGGGGACGGCCCTTTAGAACCGCCATGAGGTCATGCCACTTCAGTGGGGGGTCACCCCGGCTTCAGCAGGCATTAGCCCAGGCAAAAAAAAACCTGCCCCGGAGGGCAGGCTGCACACCACAAACACACACGAGAGAGCTTTCGCGAGCAGCGAAGATCCCGTGCATACATGGTCAAAAGGTCTCCCAGTCGCGATCGTCGCCGCCTGCGGCAACGAGCTTGGGTACGGGCAACTTGAGCGCTGACGCAGCCGCTTTGATCACGGCAGCGGCGGCGGTGCGCTCGCGTTGTTGTTCTGTGGCGCTGGCCGGCGCTGCGGGTGCGGCAGCGGTCAGCGCAGTGGGTTCGGCGGCGCTGCGTGCGGCAGCCTTTGGCTTGGCGGCACGGCGCGGTACGGCTTTGGCCTTCGGGGCCGGCCTGGCAGTTGCACGCACAGCCAACGGCGCCGTGGCCGCCTTGTGTGCTGTCGGTGCCGAGGGTGTCGAGGGTGCCGACGGTGCCTGCGTTCCTGCCTGCGTCCGGAAAGCAGCCACCGCCTGGCGCAACCCGCTGGCCTGCTCCTGCAGCGACATCGCGGCGGCGGCGGCTTGCTCCACCAGCGCGGCGTTCTGCTGCGTGCCTTCGTCCATCTGCGTGACGGCCTGGTTGATCTGCTCGATACCGGCGCTCTGCTCGTCCGATGCGGAGCTGATCTCGCCCATGATGTCGGTCACGCGCTTGACGGCAACCACCACTTCTTCGATGACGCTGCCGGCTTCGGCCACCAGCGTGGTGCCGTTTTCAACGCGGCCAACCGAATCGCTGATGAGTTCCTTGATTTCCTTGGCCGCCGTGGCGGAGCGCTGTGCAAGGCTGCGCACCTCCCCGGCCACCACCGCAAAGCCGCGGCCCTGCTCGCCTGCGCGGGCGGCTTCCACTGCCGCATTCAGCGCCAGGATGTTCGTCTGGAAGGCAATGCCTTCAATGACGCCGATGATGTCCGCAATCTTCTTGCTGCTGTCGTTGATGCCCGCCATGGTGTCCACCACCCGGCCGACCACTTCGCCGCCCTTCACGGCGATGTCCGATGCGTTGCCCGCCAGCGTGCTGGCCTGGCGCGCGTTGTCGGCGTTCTGGCGCACGATGCTCGTCAGCTCTTCCATGCTTGACGCGGTTTCTTCCAGCGCCGAAGCCTGCTGCTCGGTGCGCTGCGAAAGGTCGGCATTGCCGGCGGCAATCTGTTGCGTGGCGCTGGCAATCGAGTCGGAGCCCGTGCGCACCTGCCCCACCATCTTCTGCAGGCTTTCCTGCATGCGTTGCAGCGCCTGCAGCAGACGGCCGGTTTCATCGGCGCGGTCGACCTGGATGGTGTGCGTGAGGTCGCCCTGCGTGATGTGCTCGGCCTGTTCGATGGCGCGCATCAGGGGCACCGTGATCGAGCGGCGCAGTGCCCACGTCAGCAGCCCGCCCACCAGAATGCCGCCCAGCAGCAGGCCGGTGGTGAGGGTGCTGAGCTTGTGATGCTCGGCCTGGCTCGCTTCGTAGCTGGCTTTGGCCACGTCCATCTGCATGCGGTTCAGCGCCTCGACTTTGTCGCCCAGCGGGCGGTACAGCGCGGGCATCACGTCCATGACGCTTTTGTTGATGCGCGCTTCGTCGTGTGCTTGCACGGCTTGCATCAACACCTGTGCGCCATCACGCAGAAATGCTTCACGCAGGCCCTGGGCCTCGTCGGCCAGCTTGCGTTCGTCTGCCGCGGCGGGCAGCACCCGGTAGCGCTTCCAGGCCGCGTCGGACTTATCCAGGAACATCTTCGCGCGCTCGATCGACTTTTCCACGCCGGGCGCGTTGGGCGCCATGGCTGCACGATCGAGCACGATGCGCGCGCTCAGGAGATTGGAATCGGATTCGGCCAATGCCACGGTGCCCGCCAACTGCACGGCATAGCCGTCCTGAACGCGGGTATTGGCGTGTCGCATGCCGATAAGGCCCGACACGCCCACGATAACGGCGAGCACACCGATGCCCGCCATCATCAGCCCCAAACGGAGCCGGATGGTCATTTTGCTGAACATGCTTCCCTCCCCTAACGGCGCCGCACCTGTTCTTACGGTGTCTTGTCGCCCGCTGGACCCAGTTGGCCCAGCCTTCATATGCCGTGAGCACGTCGCCCGTGCCCCGGCCGGATTCATGTTGCGATCAGGCGGCTTCTGCTTCGTCGCACAGCGCCATGTCGGCCGACATCAGCAGGCGCTCGATGTCCACCAGGATCAGCATGCGCTCGTCGATCGAGCCCAGGCCACGGATGTATTCCGTGTCCAGCGCGCCCGAGAACTCCGGCGCCGGCTTGATCTGCTGGCTTTGCAGCGTCAGCACGTCCGACACGCCATCCACCACGATGCCAACCACACGGTCCTTCAGGTTCAGGATGATGACGACGGTGTACTGGTTGTACTCGACGCGATCGAGCTGGAACTTGATGCGCAGATCAACGATCGGCACGATGATGCCGCGCAGGTTGATCACACCCTTGATGAAATCGGGCGCGTTGGCGATGCGCGTGACGGTCTCGTAGCCGCGGATTTCCTGCACCTTCAGGATGTCGATGCCGTATTCCTCGCGGCCCAGCGTAAAGGCCAGGTATTCCTCCCCGCCGGTGTCTTCGCCGATCGCGTGTTCCTTGACTTCCATTGCGGCTCCCCTCGGCCCGTTGGGCCACTAGATTGAATTCATTGCCGGGTGGCCGATCCCACCCTGTCAGACGTGAGCGCTTATGCTGCGGCCATCGCCTCGGTCGAGAAACGACCGCCCTGTGCTTCGCCCATGTCGTGCTTTTCGGCAGTAACGGCACGCATCGCGTTTTCTGAATGGCCGGCACGGGTCTCGCGCATCAGTGCCGACACATCGACGATCAGGGCAACGCTGCCGTCGCCCAGGATAGTCGCGCCCGAAATGCCGGGCACACGGCGGTAGTTGGTCTCGAGGTTCTTGACCACCACCTGCTGCTGACCGACCAGTTCGTCCACCTGCAGCGCAATCTTCTTGCCTTCCGAATCCAGAATCACGACGATGCCTTCCGACGGATTGGGCAGCGACGGCGTGATGCGGAAGCGTTCGTACATCGGCACCAGCGTCAGGTATTCGTTGCGCACCTTCAGCAGGCGACCGCCGCCCGGCACGGCCTTGATGTCTTCCGGACGCGGCTGCAGCGATTCGGCCACGCACGACAGCGGGAGGATGAACACTTCGTCGCCGGTCTTGACCGACATGCCGTCGAGGATCGCCAGCGTGAGCGGCAGCACGATGCGGATCGTGGTGCCCTTGCCCTTCTGCGACTGGATCTCGACGTAGCCGCCCATCGACTGGATGTTCTGCTTGACCACGTCCATGCCGACGCCGCGGCCGGACACGTCCGTCACCTGGTCGGCCGTGGAGAAGCCCGGCGCGAAGATGAGCTGGTTGATCTCGTCGTCGGTCATGTTGTCCGACACGGGCAGGCCGCGCTCGCGGGCCTTCTTGAGGATCTTGTCGCGGTTCAGGCCCTGGCCGTCGTCGCTCACCTCGATGACGATGTTGCCGCCCTGGTGGGCAGCAGACAGCAGCAGTTGGCCGGTGGCGTCCTTGCCGGCGGCCACGCGGGCCTCGGGCAGTTCGATGCCGTGGTCCAGGCTGTTGCGCACCAGGTGCGTGAGCGGATCGATGATGCGTTCAATCAGGCCCTTGTCCAGTTCGGTCGACTTGCCGAACGTCGACAGCTCGACCTGCTTGCCCAGCTTGTTCGCCAGGTCGCGCACCAGGCGCGGGAAGCGGTTGAACACGTAGTCCATCGGCATCATGCGGATGGACATGGCGGCTTCTTGCAGGTCGCGCGCGTTGCGCGTGAGCTGCGACAGGCCGGCAAACAGGCGCTCGTTGAGCACCGGGTCGAAGGCCTGCGCGGTTTGCGCCAGCATGGCCTGCGTGATGACGAGTTCGCCTACGAGGTTAATCAGCTGGTCGACCTTTTCCACGCCCACGCGGATCGACGTTTCTGCAGCCACGGCCGGCTTGTGATCGGCGGCAGCCGGACGGGCCGGCATCGGGGCGGCAGCAGCGGCAACGGCAGCCGCCTGCACGGGCGCAGCTTCATTGGCAGCCGGGGCGTGGACTTCCGTCTGTGCGGCGGCGGGCGTCGGTGCAGCCACCACCGGCGCAGCGGCCTCAGCGGCCGGCGCCGCGCCACCGACGTGCGGCGTGATGACGATCTGGTCGGCATCGATGATGAAGCAGCTCACCGCGATGATGTCGTCGGCGGTGCAGGTGCTCTGCAGCACGATGTCGCTGTTGCGACCGGTGCGCGCGTGGCGCAGCACGGTGCCCAGGTGCTTGAGTTCGGTGACGATCAGCTCGCAGTCTTCGTTCGAGACGTCGATGAGCTTGATGTCCAGACCGCCTTCGATGTCGCCCACGGCTTCGGCCGCAGCCACCTCGACCACCACCGGCTCAGGCTGGGGCGCAGCCACCGGTTCGGGCGTCGCCACGGGCGCCGCAGCTGCCGGCGCGGCGGCAACAGGGGCGCCGTCCTCGGCGGTCAGGCTGTTGAGCTTGGCCACCATGTATTCGAGCGTGGCCGTATCGATAGGGTGCTCTTGCCGGTAGGCATCAAGTTGGCTTTTCAACACGTCTTTCGTTTCCAGGAAGGCATCCACCATGTTTTCGCGCAGCTGCAGGGTACCGGTGCGAGCGCGGTCCAGAATCGATTCAGCCACATGCGTGAGTTCCGTCATGTGTGTGAACCCGAACGTCGCAGCACCACCCTTGATGGAGTGCGCGCAGCGGAAGATGGCGTTCAGATCATCAGAAGAAGGATTGGCGACATCGAGGTTGAGCAGCAGCCGCTCCATGTCGACGAGCAGCTCTTCCGCCTCTTCGAAAAAGGCGCCGAAAAACTGGCTAAGGTCGAGGTTCATATCTGTCGTCTCGGTCGTTTAATGCGTCGATGCAGACCCGTGGGTCTGCGCGTGCCATTCGAGCAGCTGCATCACCGAATCCGTCAGCCCGTCAGGGTCGAACGGCTTGGGCAGGAAGCCCGTCGCACCAGCAGCGCGTGCCTGGTCGCGGATCGTGCTGTCTGCCTCGGTGGTCAGCATGAGGATCGGGGTGTCGGCGTAGGCCGGCAACGTGCGCAGGGCGCGGATGAGGGTCAGGCCGTCCATCGACGGCATCACCTGGTCGGTAATCACAAGGTGGTGGCTGCCCTGGGCCAGTGCGCGCGCGGCTTCCAGCGCGGCGGTGCCGTCACCGGCTTCCGTCACGGCAAAGCCGCACTCGCGCAGGCACGCGGCAATCATGCGGCGGATCGACGTGGAATCGTCCACCACCAGGATGTGTTTCTCGCTCATTGACTGTTTCCCCCTCGGCGCTCTTTATGGCTTGGCCGCGCTTACCGCATCGGCCACACCTGTGGCACGTGCAGCGGCGTCGGTCAGCGTGTCTTTGCCGTCATTGCGCAGGTCGGCCACCGGCTCGACCCCACCCGAGCGCACGGCTTCAGCTGCGCGCGCGTTGAGCACGACGATGCTGATGCGGCGATTGATCGGGTTGTAGATGTTCGTCTTGTCCAGTGGCACCGATGCCTCCAGGCCGACCACGCGGCTGACCTTCTCGGGCTTCATGCCGCCCGCCACCAGTTCGCGTCGCGATGCGTTGGCACGGTCGGCCGACAATTCCCAATTGCTGTATCCATGCTGCGTGGCGTACTGCGTGGCGTCGGTGTGGCCCGACAGGCTGATCGGGTTGGGCACGTCGTTCAGTGCCGAACCGAGCTCGCGCAGGATCGTGCGCATGTACGGCTGCACCTCTGCGCTGGCGTTGGCAAACATCGGACGATTCTGCTGGTCGACGATCTGGATGCGCAGGCCTTCGGTGGTCATGTCGATCAGCAACTGGTGCTTGAACTGGCTCATGACCGGGTTCGTCTCGACCATCTCGGCAATCTTCTGCTTGAGCTTGTTCAGCGCCGCATCGTCCGATTCATCGCGGATGTTGCGCTGGCGCTGGACGGTCGGGCTCGGGCTCGGGTTCGGCTGCGGCATGTTCTGCTTGAGCGCCGGGCTGCCCTGCAGGATGCTCGACTGGTCGCCCGAACCGGCGCCACCGAACAGCGCCACCTTCAGCGGCGTGCGGAAATACGTTTCGACCGACGACAGCTCAGCCTTCGTCACCGAGCTGAGCAGCCACATCAGCAGGAAGAACGCCATCATGGCGGTCACGAAATCGGCGTAGGCGATCTTCCACGCGCCACCGTGGTGGCCGTGTCCGCCTTTCTTGTTGCGCCGAATGACAATGAAGGTCGGCGTGCTGGACTTGCTCATGGTCCGCTCCCGGTTTGTACTGTGTGGTTAGTGGCGCAGCTCGTTGGCTGTGCTCTTGTGGTCGTAAATATCGTTTTGAACCCGCTCAGGATCCGTAGCGAGCAGGCCCGAGGTTGGCGCGAGAAGCGCAGCCGTACACGGGTACGGTGAGCATCGCAGGGCCAAGATCGGGGCGCGCAGTAGGATCATGAGTGGGTTCAGGCTGTCTTGGCGCCACGAACGTGGTCTTCCAGCTCGGCAAAGGACGGGCGCTCGGTCGAGAACAGCACCTTGCGGCCGAACTCCACGGCAATTGCCGGGGCGTAGCCGTTCATGCTGGCCAGCAGCGTCACCTTGATGCACTGGAACAACTTGGTCGATTCTTCGGCGCGCTGCTCCAGCAGCGAACCCAGCGGCCCGATGAAACCGTACGCCAGCAAGATCCCGAGGAACGTGCCGACCAGCGCCGAGGCGATCAGCTTGCCCAGCTCTGCCGGCGGCAGGCCGACCGAGCCCATGGTGTGCACCACGCCCATCACGGCGGCCACGATGCCGAAGGCCGGCATGGCGTCGCCCACTTTGGTGATGATGCGGGCCGGTTGTTCGGCTTCGTGGTGGTGGGTGTCGATTTCCTGATCCATCAGCGCTTCGATCTGGAACGGATTCAGGTTGCCGCCGACCATCAGGCGGAGGTAATCGCAGATGAAATCCAGTGCGTGGTGATCGGCCTGGATGGCGGGGTAATTGGCGAACAGCGCGCTTTCGTGCGGGTTCTCGATGTCGGCTTCGATCGACATCATCCCTTCGCGGCGGATCTTGGAGAGCACCACATACAGTAGCGCCATCACTTCCATATAGAGGGCCTTGGTGTATTTCGAGCCCTTGAACAGGCCCGGCAGGGCCTTGACGGTGGCGTTGATGGCCTTTTTGTCGTTGCCGACCACGAAAGCGCCAATACCGGCGCCGAAGATGATCAGCAGCTCAGTCGGCTGGAACAAGGGCCCGAGGTGTCCTCCGGCCAGCATGTAGCCGCCGAACACCGACGCGAGAATCACGATGTAACCGATGGCAACTAACACGGGGCGAACTCCTGAATGGGCGATCCTTCGATCAATACAAGAGGGAATATCGGCATCCCCCCGGTTAACTGAAGGCTTCAGCGCCGGCTTTTGCTGCTGCGCGGTGCTCGAAAAACCCTGCCGCCGCGCCCTTCTTCCCCAAGAACGGCAACAAATCGGGGGGCTTGAGCGCCACCCGGCTCAGAGAAGGCTTGCCCCTAGGCAAACGCAAAGAAAAAGGGGACGGAAATCGCTTTCCGTCCCCACTTTTCGCCCCTCTTCTACGCGCGGCGGCAAAAAAATGCCGGTCCGCAGTTTCCCGCGACCGGCCTACCCCCTTCCCCTTTTGTCCTGCCTGAGCCCCTGTGCTTGTCCTGCTCTGTATTCGTTGCTCTTTTGTTCTTTGTGTTTTTATGTGCCGATCTGCGCGGCTATTCCCGTATTTCCCGTACTGCTACCTTCTTTTCCCGTCCGCCCTTTTTTGTCCATCCCCCGGCGGTTCTGCAAGTCCCGTGTTCCCGTGTTCCCGTACCCTGCAATGCCGTTATCAGGCGTCGACCGTCTTTTCTGCGATCGCATCAACCGGAGCAGCGACGCGCTTTTTCTTCCCTGCGCGTGACGGCGGCTGGCACACACCGCACACGAAATCGTGGTGCAGGTCGTCCGCGTGGGCCACGAAATGGCCGGTGCAGCGCTTGCACTTCACTGTGTGCAGCATCTTCCCCTCGAAGAACTTCAACATCATCCACGCGCGGGTGATCGAAAGCACCTCTTCCTGTTCGTGGACGTGAATATGTTCCTGGTACAGCTTGTAGGCCGAGATCAGACGGCGCACCCCGGTGCTGCGGCTGTTCTCGCCCAGAAAACGGTAAATGTTCAGGAAGATCGACGAATGGATGTTCGGCGACCACGTCAGGAACCAGTCTGCCGAGAAGGGCAGCATGCCCTTGGGCGGCGATTCCCCACGAATTTCCTTGTACAGCTTGACCAGACGCTCACGGCTGAGCGTGGTTTCTTGTTCCAGCAATTGCAGACGGGCACCGAGCGAAATCAATTCCGCTGCGAGGTGGATCTGCTCAACTTCATTCATGACGCTGGTGTGACGCATGGCACTGCTCCCGCTACGCTTGCTACTCATCCCAAGGTGCAATCTCTGAACCCGGCGGAAAACCCGCCGCAAACAGTTCAGTTGATCTGCTCAACCGCCTGACGTGCCAGCAGAATCGACATTTGCGATTGCTGCAGGCCCTTGTCACGGTGCGGCTGGGTCACCAGACCCAGGATGGCGTGATCGTCGAAGCGGAAGCGGCACAGCATCATGTTCGTGCTGGCCAGCTTGACGATCTGCGCGGGCGACATCGTCAGCAGGATGTCAGCCAGTTCTTCGGAGATGCCGAGGCGAAACAGTGCGGCATCACGATCCTTGGCCAGCATCTGCTGGGCAAGCATCAAATAGGTGAGATTCAGTTCGCTGATCTCGGAAACAATGTCTTGCGTGTCCATGTATGTCCCGTCGTGTGCAGTAAAAGTACAACTTGCATCCGGTCTCGCATGGTGATGCCCGGTTGGCGCTATTTTTTTGCACCTACCCTCGCCGGGCTGTTCACCAATCCCCACAGATCGGATGTTTCCTGCAGTCGGCGCCGTTGCCGGCACTTCCTGCCCCTTCTTACTCACGTCGCTAAAGACATGGCGAAGTTGTTTTCTGTTGAACACATTGTGGTTTGAGGTCCAGGGTAAGTAAAGAAGGGGGGACCCCTACGTTGGAGGGGTGAGGTATTCCGTTTTTTTGTAGGCATTTTTCCTACAAATCTGTTAATAAACGTTGCGGATGAAGCCTTTGCCGACGCAACAGCCCTGGGTGGACCATGCGCTAAAGCGGGTGTTTGACACGTATTTACCCCAACGAACGGCCAAAGATAGCAATTAAATTGCCTAAAGTTGTCGAAAATCAACAAAGAAGGCGTCGCACTTCTGCGACTGTGAGCATTGGATGCCGGGTTAACCGCTTGTAGGAAACTTCTGACCCACTCCTACACGCCGTGTAGGACAGTTCCGACCCGTTTCGGGCTCGTTTTGTAGGAACGGTCCTACAGAAAAATGGCGGCTTTGTAGGACGACTCCTACCCTTTTGTCTACTTAAAAGTTACGCGTATCCCTTATCGATACAAAAATTGGGTGAGAAGCGAGTATGCCCGGGCTGGGAAAGACGCATGCCGCACTTCCTTTGATGCAGCGCGGAAAAAAGTGCCGCATCGCCCTCTCGGAAAGGAAAAAACGTGGGAATTTTGACGATTTGACAGCCGCCCCGCTTGTAGGACAGCTGTAGGACAACGCGGGTACGGTGAATGGCCCGCGCCTGGGCTCAGTCGTGGCGGGGCGGGGTCCAGCGGGTGCGCAGTATGGTGCCCGTGGCAGATTCGGTAATGACGAGCGATTGCCCGTCCGGCGTGAGAGCGACGTTGGTGGTGGTGCGCCCACGACACGACGCGATACGCGCCAGTGGTTCGCCATGCGGCGAGACAACAAACACCGCGCCCAGCGATGCATGCGCGACGAACAGGTGCCCGGCAGCATCCATCGCCATGCCGTCGGGGCCGCTGGTGCCGTAGAACTGCGCGAAGCGGCCGACCTTGCTGGTGCTGCCGTCGGCAAGCAGCGGCAAACGCCAGACGGCGTTGTCGCGCGTCATGGCCACGAACAACGCGGATTCGTCGGGCGTCAATACCAGACCGTTCGGGCTCGGGCCATTGGCGAGCAGGCAGTCGAGCCGGCCGTCCGTACGCAGCCGATACACACGGCCAGTCGGGTCATGCAGGCCGGTCTGGCCTTGGTCGGTGAAATACACATCGCCGTTGCGGGCGACGATCAGATCGTTGGGGCCTTTGAAGCGTTCGCTGTTGCGTCGCGTAAGAAACGGCGTGACTGCGCCGGTCGAGGGGTCCAGCGACAGCAACCCGTTCTTGTAGTCCGCAATCAGCAGCGTGCCGTCGTGGCGAAGCGCCAGACCGTTCGGTTCGCCGTCGTATTCCGCCACCACATCCCAATCGCCCTGCGCAGAGACACGCAGGATGCGGCCGTGCGGAATATCGACCAGCCACAGATTGCCGTGCGCGTCCCAGCATGGGCCTTCCAGAAAGCAATCGACCGGCGCGCCGCCCTTGTTGGCGCGGGACCATTCGGTCGGCACCGGGAGACGCAGCGCGGGCGGCATCTCCGCAAAGACGGTCGTCTCCACAATGGGCCAGTTGAAATACGTCATGGCGCGGTGGCGGGCTCGGCTTGCGCCAGGTGCCGCGTGCCGTGGCCGGTATAGCGGTACGGCAGCTGGCGCGGCATCGGGCCCTTGTTGCGCTCGCCGCGGCTGCTTTGCTCCCATGCGTGCGCCAGGATGCCGACGGCCCGCGACAGGCAGAACACGCCGCGTGCCAGCGGCGCCGCAAAACCCAGTTCTGCATAGATGACGGCCGTGGCGCCGTCGATGTTCAGCGGAATCGGCTTGCCCTTGCGGCCGGAGAGCATCGCTTCGATGGCGCGGCCGATGGCGGCATAGCGCCCGCCGACCACGCCGTCCTGCGCAGCCTCGTCCACCAGCGCGAGCAAGCGACCGGCGCGCGGGTCGACCGGGTGGAAGCGATGCCCGAAGCCCGGCAGGTATTTGCCATGGGCGGCGATGAACGCATCCACACCGGCCGCCGTGGCCGCCTCCAGCGAGGCCCCTTCGAACATGCGCGCCTCGATATCGTGGAACAGCTCGACGGCCTGCTGCCCCGCGCCGCCGTGCACGTCGTCCAGCGCGTTCAACGCAGACGCCATCGCGCCGTTGAGCGGCAGGCCACAGCTCGTCGCCATCTTGGCGATCGCAATGGATGGGGCGTGCGGACCGTGATCGACGGACGCCACCAGCGCCGCTTCCAGCAAGGCGGCCTGGCGCTTGGCAGGCAACTCTCCGCGCAGCATCAGCCAGATCATTTCGGCAAAACCGATCTGGCCGATCAGTTCCTGGATGGGGTAGCCGCGTACGTGGATACGGCCCGGTTCGATGTCGATGATGTCGGTGCGCCAGTAATCGGCAGCGAGGCCGGCGGCGTCCTGTGTCGGTGCGGTCGTCATGATCAGATGGCGCCTTCAGCGCGCAAGGCTTCGATTTGGTCGTGGCGGTAGCCGAGCCTGGCGAGCCAGTCGTCGGTATGGGCGGAGAGCAATGGCGCCGGTGTCTGCGGGCACGGGTCTTCGCCCGAGAGTCGGAAGCCCGCGCGCGTCACGTGCTGCCCGGCTTCCGGGAAGGAGGTGACGAAGTTGCGGCCCGTCACCTGTTCGTGCGCGAGCACACCAGGCACGTCGAGCACCAGCCCGGCGGGAACGCCGGCCTCGATCAGCAGCGGTTCCCATTCGGCAGCCGAGCGCGCCGCCAGAGCGGCCTCCAGTGCGTCATTGAGTTGCTGGCGATGTTCCTTGCGTGCATGGCGTTCGGCAAAGCGCGCATCGGTGGCAAGGTCCGGATGGCCGACCACGCGACACAGCGCGGCAAACTGCTTGTCTTCGTTGGCCGCGATGTTGATCAGCCCATCGCGCGTGCGGAACGTGCCGGAGGGTGCCGCCGTGAAGTTCTGATTGCCCATCGGGTGCGGCGTCACACCGGCATTCAGGTAGTTGGAGACGACCCAGCCCATGGTGGCGAGCGTCGATTCCAGCATCGATACATCTACCATGCAGCCCTGCCCCGTGCGTTGCGCGCCGAGCAGGCAGGCGGTGACGGCCAGCGCAGCCGTGATGCCGCCCACCGTATCGCTGATCGGGTAACCCACGCGCAGCGGCGCGGATTCGTCATCGCCCGTGACGCTCATCACGCCCGAAATGCCCTGGATGATCTGGTCGTATGCCGGTCTGCCGCTGAGCGGGCCATCCTTGCCGAAGCCCGAGATGGCGCAATAGACGAGACGCGGATTCACTTCGCGCAGCACGTCGTAGCCGAGTTCCAGGCGGTCCATCACGCCGGGGCGATAGTTTTCGATCAGCGCATCGGCCTGCGCCACCAGCTTGAGCAGGATCGCGCGCCCTTCCGGGTGCTTCAGGTTAACGGTGACGGACTGCTTGCCCGCATTGACGGCGACGAACGAGGCGCCCATCTTGCGGCGCGCCTGCTCGGGATCGGCCCCCAGACGGCGGGCGAGATCGCCATTACCGGGGACCTCCACCTTGATGACTTCAGCGCCGAGCAAACCCAGCTGATAGCCGCAGAACGGCCCGGCCAGCACGTTCGACAAGTCGAGCACGCGCAAACCCGCGAGAGGCAAAGCCATGAAAACAACTCCTGCTACACAATCGGCTCCGCCCCTCGCCCCGCTCAGGAGGTTGGGCGTGTTGGCGGAGCCTAGGTTTTCTGGATGAGCTGGGCAGCGAGACGCAACGGCGCGGGGTCGCCACCCAGCGTGGAAGTGATTTGCGCGGCGTGCTCCAGCACCGGCACGCGCCACGATTGCAGCAACGCCCCGTCGATGCGCGACGCAGGGCCTGCAAGGCACAACGCACCCCGCAGCGCCTGCTGTACGCCAAACACCGGCACGGACAAGCCCACCGTTTCCCGATCGCGCTCACCGATCGACACGTAGTAGTGATCGCGCCGGATCGCGTCGTACGTGGCGCCTTGCATGCCCGAGAACGCGCACAGCACGCGCCCGCCCGAACCACGCTCCAGCGGCAGCACATCGCCCTCGCGCACGTGATCGCGAATCGAATGGTTCGAATCTACGCGGTGCAGGCACACACGCACATCGCGCTCGCGTATGTAGAGCGACACCGCCTCACCCGTGGCCTCGGCCAGCGCGCGCATGTGCGGCAGCACCACGTCGCCCAGGCGCATGCTGCGCTGGTAGAGCGCGCCGAGCATCAACGGGGCGGCCCCGATCTGGTAGCGGCCGTCTTCCAGGCGAAACAGCATGCGATGCTGGATGAGCGAGCCAGCCAGCCGCAGGATCGTGCTCTTGTAGAGTCCGGTGCGGGCGGCCAGCTCGGCCAGCGTCAGCGCGTAATCGCCGGGGCGGAACGCAAACAGGATCGAGAACGCGCGGTCCAGTGCGGCCACACCCGACTGCCCCGGCGTGGCGGCATCGCCCTCATTGGCGGCGGGCGTGATCTCGTTCTGGGTGGTTTGGCGCTCTGCGGTCATGGCGTGTTGGGCGAGACGGTTCACTTGACCGTCTTCAGGGCTTGGTCGACGAAGCGGTTAGTGTACGTTTTACTCAGGTCGATCTTGGCGTTGCGGATCTTTTCGTCGTAGCTGGAAAGCACCGTCAGGGCCACCTTGGCATCGGCATCGGTCATCAGGCCGTCCTTCGAAAAAATCGGCTTGGAGTGGCGCAACGCATCGACAAACACATCACGGCCGCCCACCTGCTGCTCCTTGGGCATCTTGTCGGCAATGGCCTCGGGCGTGCTGGCGTCGATCCACTTGAGCGTGCGGATGAAGGCGTTCACCAGACGCTGCACCGTCTCGGGATTCTTCGTCATGAAGTCGCGGGTGACATACAGCGTGGCCGTCGGGTAGCGGCCGCCGAACACGGCATTGGAGCCGGCATCGGTGCGCGTATCGACGAGGAACTTGCCGGCGCGGCGCTTCTCCAGCAGGCTGGCTACGGGGTCGAAATTGACGAGCGCGTCGATCTCCTTGCGATCCAGCGCCACCATGCCCGGCGCGCCGGAACCCACGGCGATGTATGACACGTCGTTCACCTGCAGCCCGCTCTTGATGGCGTAATATCGGGCAAACAGATCGGTGGACGAACCCGGCGCGGTGATGCCGATCTTCTTGCCCTTCAGATCCTTGCCAGTCTTGATATCCAGGTCGGGCCGCACGGCCAGCACGATGCCTGGCGTAACGTTGAGCAGCGCCACAGACACAATGTCCTTGCCCTGCGCCTGAATGTGGATGGTGTGGTCATAGAAGCCCACCACCGCATCGGTCGAGCCGGCAATCAGCGCCTGCAGCGCCTTGCTGCCGCCGGCCTGGAAGTTCTCCACCTTCACGTTGAGCCCTTCCTTCTGGAAGTTGCCCAGCGACTGCGTGAGCGGCACCGGCATGTAATTCAGGATCATCGAGCCGACCGACAGGCTCACGTCCTTCTTTTCCGGCTCGGCGGCGTTGGCTGCCGTACAGACGGCCGCACACAACAGGGCCGCAATCCATCGCTTCATGGTTGTCTCCATCATTGTTATTGGTATCGGGGGTCAGGCGCTGGTCTCGGGATCAGCCTTCGGGCGCCACACCAGCAACTTGCCCTCGAGTGCGTCGACGCTGCGGTCCAGCGCAATCACGAAGGCCGACAGCACGACGATCCCCGAGAACACGCCGGTGGCATCGAACACGCCTTCGGCCTGCGCGATCAGGTGGCCGAGGCCGGCCGATGAACCGAGGTACTCCGCCACGATCGCGCCCATCACGGCCATGCCGACGGAGGCACGCAGGCTGGAGAGAATCCAGCTCGTGGCGGACGGCACATACACATGGCGCAGCAGGCTGATGCGGCTGGCCTTGAGCAGGCGCGCGTTGGCCAGGATGACGGGGTTGACCTCGCGCACGCCCTGATACGTATTGAAGAACGTGATGAACAGCACCATCGTCGCGCCCAGCGCCACCTTGGAGGTGAGCCCCAGCCCGAACCACATCACGAAGATGGGCGCGAGCAGGATGCGCGGGATCGCGTTGAAGACCTTGATGAACGGGTCCAGCACCTCGGCGGCCAGCTTGGACAAGCCGAGCCACAACCCGAGGCTGATGCCGAGCAGCGTGCCGATGCCGAACGAGAGAATCGTCTCGGCCAGGGTGATGGCGAGGTGCGTGTAGATGTCGCCGCCGGTAAACCACTCCCAGATGCGCGCGACGATCGACGACGGCATCGAGAAATAGAACGGATCGACCACGCCAGCGCGGCCAAAGCCTTCCCACGCGCCGAACATCACCACCACCACGGCCAACTGGAACAGGCGGATCTTGGTCTTGTGCGCGAGACCGGCGCGCTGCGGGCCCACGGCAGGCATCGTGTTAGTGCTGGACGGCATGGCTCTTCTCCACTTCGGTGCCCAGGATCGACCAGATCTCGCGATACAGGCGGATGAACGCGTCGGACATGTTGATTTCAGAGACGTTACGCGGGCGCGGCAGCGTGATTTCCACATCGCCAACCGGATGGCTGGCAGGCCCGGCGGACATGACGACCACGCGGTCGGCCAAGGCGATGGCCTCTTCCAGGTCGTGCGTAATGAACAGCAGCGATTTGCGGTCTTCCTGCCACAGCCGCAGCAGCTCGCTCTGCATGAGGTGGCGCGTGTGCACATCGAGCGCCGAGAACGGCTCGTCCATCAGCACGATCTTGGGCGAGAGAATCAGCGTCTGCGCCATGCTGATGCGCTTCTTCTGCCCGCCCGAGAGCTGATGCGGATAACGGGCTTCGAAGCCCGCCAGGCCGACCTTCTTCATCCACGGACGGGCGCGCTCGCGGGCCTCGTCCACCGGCACGCCCTGGAACACCAGGCCGAGCGCAACGTTGTCCAGCGCCGTCTTCCACGGCAGCAGCGAATCCTGCTGCATCATGAAACCGGCATTGCCGTTGAGCCCGGTCAGCGGCTCCCCAAACACGGTGACGGTGCCTCCGGCCGGCTTGAGCAGCCCGGTCACGGCATTCAGCAGCGTGCTCTTGCCGCAACCCGTCGGGCCCACCACGGCCACGAATTCGCCTTCACCAATCGACAGGTCAACGCCCTGCACCGCCGTGAAGCTGCCGAACCGCACCGACACCTGATTCAGCTGAACCGCCGGCAACCCGGCGTGAAGTCGGCCATCGGCGACCGTAGAGGTAGAAAGCATGGGCGTCTCCTTGAACGCGCATGATCCTGTGCGTTCTGTTTGATGGAATTACATTCTATTTTATAGACGATCATTGCCCCTGCTAACGGGCGTAAACCCGTAATCAACCCGAGAACACATGAACTCGCCCGTACATATTGGCGCTTAACACGGTCTATTTGTTCTTTCTGAAGCAATACTATTCTTTCTGACGGAACACTGACAATGAAGCCTCTCAAGATTTGTTGGCCAGACCGCTAAAGTTTTCCGCCCGCCATCCGATGAAAGGCGTACTGATCAGCGAGATGGCCATGCAACTTTCCTCCCCTTCCGTTTCTACTGCGACCGCCGGGGCATCGGGCAGCGGGAGCACCTCGGCCGTTGACATCGAGCGCCTGCAGCGTCAACTCAAGAACCTGCAGAAGTCGATGCAGGATCTGCCTGCGCAAAATCTGCCGCCCGATCAGGCACGCGAGCAGGCCCAGTTGCTCAGCCAGCAGATTCAGATCGTGCAGGCGCAGATCGCGCGCCTTCAGGCGCAGAACGGCCTCGAGCAAGCGGAGACGCGGCTGGAGAACCGCCACAACGCATCCAAGAACGCCTCGGGCACAGCCAATACCGATGCGGCCGCCAAGGCCCGCACGACAGACAAGGTCACCGGTTCGTCCACCGTAAGCGACACCCGTCAGCACACCCGCGAGGCAGCGCAGGCTCAGGCGGCACAGTCTGCCCACCCCGCCAGCGCAGAGGCCATCACGCCGGCCAAGCCGCCGCTCGTTTCCGTCAGGGCTTGACTGGCGCAGCGCGGCAGCGGCTTTTTCGCGATGACGCCGTTGCCTTCGCCTGACCGCCCCCCTCATCACCCCCTCCCATGGAGGGGACGCCAGCTTGCGGTGCGGACAGCGACAATCGCCGCGCCGCCATCCTGTGTGCGGCATCGAGAACACGCATGACCTCCGCCGCCAGCGACGCCGCCCTGCCTCCGACCGTCCCCACCGATCCGCATCCGGAACGCACGCCATCGCGCAATTTCTTTGCACGTCACTGGCGCGGCGATTACAGTCTCGCCCGCTCGTATTGGCTGCATACCGCGCTGATGCAATTTGGCGTGGTGGCACTCAGCGCCGGCGTCACGCACGCGCTGGCGCATAACGCCCCCGCGCGCGCCGCGTCTTCCGCACTGCTCGTGATTTACGTGATGGGATTGGCGCTGTGGATCTGGGCGGTGGTGGGCACCTGGCGCGCAGCCGACCGGGAGCAAGCGCGCAACCGGCTTGCCGGCCTGTCGAACCCATGGCCGCTGATCGCCAAGGTGATGATCGTGCTGGGCGCTGTCGGCACCAGCTCGCGCGTCGTCAACGATGGGCCCCGCCTGGGCGCGCATCTGCGCACCGCACTGGGTGAACAAGCCGCATCGCCATTTGCGGTGATACCGCAACGGGATGGCCGCGCCATCCTGTTCAGCGGCGGCATCAACGATGGCGCCGCCGATGCGCTGGAGGCCGCGCTGCGCAAGGCGCCAAACGCCACCGTCGTGGTGCTCCGCTCCGAAGGCGGGTGGCTGCGCGAAGGGACGCTGGTGGCAGACGTCATCCGCCGACATCATCTGCGCACATATGTTGAGCGCACCTGCGCCTCAGCCTGCACGATCGCCTTCCTGGCAGGCGAAGACCGCGCCGCCGCACCCGGCGCGCGACTCGGCTTCCACCGCCCGCGCGCGGTTGGCGCCGAGCACGACCAGAGCCCCGGCGCCACCGACAGCGAACTTTGGCGAGCCTATTCAGATGCCGGGTTGCCCGATGCCTTTGTGCGCCGCGTGCAGGACACCCCGTTCGACCAGATGTGGTTTCCCACCGCGCAGGAACTGCTGGCCGACCATGTCGTAACGCGCGCGTCGCCCGGTGGCGAATACGCAACCATGGCCACGCAGTTGAATACCCGCGAAGCGCTGGCCGCAGAGCTGCGCAGCGCGCCGCTGTACGCAGCGTTGGAGCGTAAATACCCGGCGCACTTCAGCCGGTTGATCGACACGCTGTGGCCAGAACTGCAGCGCAACGTGACGGATGCGCAAGCCATGGCGCTGCTACGCGAGCAGACAGGCAAGCTGTATCGCGCACTGATTCCGACTGCCCCAAATGCATTGCTCTTTGCCAACGCCCAACTCACGCTTGAGCAGGCGCAGGCCCTGCAGCGGGTGAGCCCTGAAGCCTGCGTCGCTTATCTGGATGGCACGCCTGGGGCAAGCGCCGCTGCCGCGCGTCTGCCGCGCACGCTCGTCACGCGCGAGCAGACGTTGTTCTCCGACCTGATGCAGGCTGCCGACCCGGACCACGCGCCGGTTGTCACGCGCGCGCAAAGCCTGCCGGTGCTGCAACTGGCCGTGGCTGCGCTTCCGCCGGCTCAACAGCGCGTGCTGACCGACGCCGCGCTGCGGCACTCCACGCCGCCGGCCGAGCGCTGCCAGGCGCTGATCGGCTTTTCCCACTCCATCCTGGCGCTGCCGGAAGCCGAACGCGCGCTGGCGCTGCGCGGCATGTACGCCGATACGTCCGCGCCCGGTTCCTAGCGTGGCCCTTCAGGCTGAACGCAAGGCAGCCAGCGACGTGCGCTGGCGCCCGTCTTCGTCAAAGTTGTCCGGTGACAGCCATTGCTCGAATGCGGCCCGCATCTGCGGCCAATCCGCATCGATGATGGAAAACCACGCGGTATCGCGGCTGCGGCCCTTGTAGACCACCGCCTGGCGGAAGATGCCCTCGAACTGGAAACCCAGCCGCTGCGCAGCCTGCCGCGATGGCGCGTTCAGGCTGTCGCATTTCCACTCATAGCGCCGGTAGCCGAGGTCTTCAAAGACGTGCTTCATCAGCAGGAATTGCGCTTCCGTCGATGCCGGGGTGCGTTGCAGCAGCGGCGAGAACGTAACCGCGCCCACTTCCACCACGCCGTGTTCGGGCGTGATGCGCATCAGCGCGAGCGTGCCGACCGGCCGATCGTTGCGCGCGTCGATCACCGCGTACTGCAGCGGATCTCGCTTCGCCGCAATGCGCTCGATATAGGCGCGGTGTGCGGCGATATCGGCAAATGGGCCTTCCACCATGTACGTCCAGACGCGATCGTCCTGCGCCTCATTGAACGCAGCGAACAGCGCGTCGGCGTGACGTGCAGCGTCAAGCGGCTCCAGCCTGCAGTAACGGCCGGCGAGCGGCGTGTGCGGCGGCAGCGGCCGGGCCGTCCAGCCGGACATCGGCGCGCCGATGGGTTGCTGATATGCGTTGAGGGTAGCCATGCGCAACACCTGAATTGAAAACACCGGGGACCTTGCACACTACCGAACACGTTGGCTCCATGAGAAGAGCCATGCCAGGCGGATTTGATAGAGCCACACCAATACCCACGTTGGGATTAAACCGTTCGATGCCCCGCCACACGCCAGTGGCGCGCCTGCATGCCAATCGATATGTTCGGGGCGGGGGTAGGACGGCGCCGCGAATCGGCGCGGGCATACGCATTGCTGTGCGTAGGTATGCACACGCCCACGGAATCGTTCGCCATCTTTTCTGCCAGGAGCCCACGAGTGGCGCCGTTCATTACAACGTGGTACCGCCGTTTCGGCGGTTGCATCAGATGTGCATGCGCAGCCGCATGGATCGCCGCAATTAGCATGGTGCCCTGGACGCCAACCTGGGCAGCGCCAAAGTTCGCCTACCCGGTTACGCAACGCATTGACGCGAGCGCCAGCATTGCGCTGCCCCGCACATGGGGCCCGTTGCGGTTGACCAGCGAAACGCCCATTCCGTCGGTTGCGGCCACCATCAACTCGCCGTTTGGGCCGTCACGACTGGTGTTTGCACAGCAGACCGTCGCGCCAGAGAGCTTCGCCCTGGTGACGGTGCGCAAGTCCGATTTCGACAAGAGCACGCCGGACTATATGGAAACCCTCCGCTCACGCGACCTCGCAATCCTGCTGAACCACATGGAATCGCGCGTACACGGCGATCTTCCTGCCTGGGCTGCCCGTCTCGTGCGCGGCAAGGCCCCTACCCTGCAGGTTCTTGCCGGACGCCGAGTGATTTACTGGGAAGGCGAATGGAGCACTTCGACGGCGCGGACCGTCGTGGTGCGGGGGTATGCGTTCTTCGGCGACGGTGCGGTCTACCTGCTTCGCGTATTTGGCACCGCCGGCCACGACAACCCTGCGGAGTTTGCCGAAGAAGGCCGTTTTGCCGATTTGGTGGCGTCGACATTCCGCACGAGGTAGCTGCACAAAGTAGCCGTCGGAGCCGTCCGACCGCTCTTTTGTTGCAATGCAGCAACAAGGGGCTACCTCCTGCCAGCCTGGGCGCTCAAGCGCAGGTCTGTCCACACAAGCGCTGAAATTTGTTGTTACTCTTGGAACAGTCTGTTCACCCTTACTCGTATTGTTCTTCCGCATTGCAACACCTACACTTCGTGACAGTTGTTCAGACATCGATTGCCTGAACAAGCAATGCAAGTGTTGTAAGGAGAACAATGATGAAATGGTTGGATATTGGCGCCGTCATGGCCGCCTGGATCGCGAGCTGCGTGGCAGCAGGCTGGCTCATCAGCGCCGCCGCTTTCCTGGCTTAACGCCCTGCCCTCAGGCATCAGGCAAAACGGCCGAGCGGGAACCTCTTCCCCGCGCGGCCCTGAACACCCCGGTTGATCGATTCGTCAGGCAGGCTTCTGCCCCGCCCACTCGACGAATCGGTCGACAAACCCCTGCAAGAACTGGCGCGTACGCGCATCCGTCACCCCGCCCTGGGCATCAAAGGGCTCCCCCGCAAAGTGGAAGAACACCTCCGGCAACGGTAAGACCTTTACGCCGACCGCCGCGAGCACAGTGCGCAATTGCGCCTGCGACAGCGCCGTCCCAATGGCGCCCGGCGAAGCGCCCGCAATGCCCGCCGGTTTGCCGCCCCACACGCTCTGGCCGTACGGCCGCGACCCCCAGTCAATCGCATTCTTCAGCACGCCCGGTATGCCGCGGTTGTATTCCGGCGTGACGAATAGCAGCGCGTCCACGCCCGCCACCGCCGCCTTGAAGCGCTGCACGGGCTCGGGCAGGTTGGCATCCAGATCCTGGTTGTAGAGCGGCAGCTCCCCAATTTCGATGGGCTGCGCCGTCGCGCCGGAAGGCAGCAAGCCTGCCAGCGCCTGCGCGAGCTGGCGGTTGAATGACGCCTTGCGCAGGCTCCCGACGATCACTCCGATAGTCAGATTGCTCATGAACGCTCCTTAGGGGCAAAACGGTTCAGGACAGCCCTGATGCTCAATCCGCCGTTGCTGGCTCGGGGGCCACCTCGCGCTTGAGGCGGTTGATCAGGGCAAACATCAGCGGGTTCAGCAGGATCGACAAAATCGCCGCCGACAACAACAGCCCTCGCGCACGGTCGGGCAGGATTTCCAGGCTGATCGCCAGCCCAATCAAAATGAACGAAAACTCGCCGATCTGCGCGAGGCTGGCAGAAATCGTGAGCGCCGTGCGGTTGCCGTGACCAAACGCGCGCACCACCGCAAACGCTGCCAGCGACTTGCCCACCACCACGATCAGCACCGTGCCGAGAACCGCCCAGGGGTCTTCAATCAGCACGCTGGGGTCGAACAGCATGCCCACCGACACGAAGAACAGCACCGCAAACGCGTCGCGCAAGGGCAGCGATTCTTCCGCCGCGCGCTGGCTGAATTCGGACTCGGCCAGCACCATGCCCGCAAAGAACGCGCCGAGCGCGAACGACACGCCAAACAGCACCGTCGCGCCATAAGCGACGCCCAGCGCGGTGGCCAGCACGCCGAGCCGGAACAGCTCGCGGCTGCCCGTCATGACAATGCGTTCCAGCATCCACGGGATCACGCGGCGGCCCACCACCAGCATGAGCGCGGCAAACGCCACCACCTTCGAAAGCGTGACGGCCAGCACCTTGACGATGTCCCACGTGCTGACCGCCGTGCTGCCGGCGCCGCCCAGCGCCCCCGCCAAGGCCGGCAGCAGCACGAGCGTCACCACCATCACGAGGTCTTCCACGATCAGCCAGCCAACGGCGATATGACCTTCGTGCGAGGTGTCGATACCGCGATCTTCCAGCGCCTTCAGCAGCACCACCGTGCTCGCCACCGAGAGCGCCAGGCCGAATACCAGCCCCGGGCCCCAATCCCACCCGAGCAGCCACGCCAGGCCCATGCCCATGAGCGTGGCCAACGCAATCTGGCCGATGGCGCCCGGAATGGCGATGGCCTTGACCGCCAACAATTCCTTCATCGAGAAGTGCAGCCCCACGCCGAACATCAGGAGGATCACGCCCAGCTCGGCCAGTTGCGGTGCGAGGCTTTGATCGGCCACGAAACCGGGCGTGAACGGCCCCGCCACCACGCCCGCCATCAGATAGCCGACCAGCGGCGGCAGGCGCAGGCGCTGCGCGATGGTGCCGAAGATGAAGGCCAGCACGATGCCACCGATGATGGTGGAGATGAGCGGGGTGTCTACGTGCATGCGTTCGTGGAAAGGGACGGGTTCAGAGACGGAAGAGCGGGAAAGGGAAAGGGAAAGGGAAAGGGAAAGGGAAAGGGAAAGGGGCCGGGCCGGCCCTGGTGCGACAACAGCGGCGCCCATTTGTTCACATTGCGTCACAACTATAAGGATTGCCCTTTGCGAAACCTTACGGAGCAAATGTCATGCAGAAGACATCGCGGCAGAAACACCGCTCCTACACTGCGCCGCAGACCCGCTCGCCCAGGGCGGCACCAAGGAGACACCCCATGCGCTACGCCAACAAGGTCCTTTCCGTGGACGAGGCCATCGCCCACGTCCGCAGCGGCAGCCGCCTGATGCTGGGCGAATTCGTGGGCGCCGGCGAGCCGGCCTGCTGCATCGAGGCGCTGCTCGCCAGCGGCATCGGGCAACTGACGCTCATCACCAACACGCCGGGCCTGCGCGGCGGTTTTCTCAAAGCCCGACTGTTCAGTTCGGGCCAACTGGCCGAGTTCATCGGCACGCACGTCGGCACGACGGACGAATCGACGCAGGCTTACCTGACCGACTCCGTGCGCGTGGCCGAGTTCTTTCCGATGGGCACCTGGGCCGAGAAAGTGCGTGCGGGAGCGCTGGGCCTGGGCGGCGCCCTCGTGCCGGTGGGCGTGGGCATCCTCGACCAGCCCGGGATGTTCCCCAAGCGCGGCGCGCCCAAGCAGACGCTCACCGTCGACGGCACGACCTGCTTCGTGGAGCCGCCCCTGCGCGCCGACGTGTCGATCATCAAGGGCTGGCGCGCCGATACCTTCGGCAACGTGGAGTTTCGCGGCACGGCACTGCAGAACCAGCGCGACATCGCCATGGCCGGCGACTACACCATCGTCGAGGTGAACGAGATCGTCGAAGTGGGCACGATTCCGCCCGAGCGCGTGGGCTGCCCGGGTGTGTTCGTCAATGCGGTGGTGCAAGGGCTGTCGCTGGATGACCAGCATGCGCTTTACAGGCACCACTGGACGAAGCTCGGCCGCCTGCCCGCCGCCGAAGCGTGATCGTCAGACCCACAACGAGGGAGACCGCCATGCAAGCCCTGCCCGAAACGCCCAAGCAACGCATTGCCGCCCGCTGCGCGCTGGAACTGCGCGCCGGCGAAGTCGTCAACCTGGGCCTGGGGATCCCCACGCTCACGGCCAACTACCTGGACGCCAATGCCGGCGTCATCTTCCATACCGAAAACGGCGCCTTCGGCTTTGGCGGACGCCCGCCGCTGGACGCCATCGACAGCGACTTCACCAACGCCGGTTGCGAACCCATCACCCTGATGCCCGGCGCGGCGCTCATGGACCTTGCTACGTCGCTCGGTGCGATGCGCAATGGCTACATCGACGTGACGATCCTCGGCGCGTTGCAAGTGGATGCGCTGGGCAACCTCGCCAACTGGGCATGCGATCGCAACGGCAAATGGTGGCCCGGCATTGGCGGGGCGATGGACCTCTGCCACGGCACACGCAAGGTGATTGCCGCGCTGGCGCACACCGACAAACACGGCAACTCCAAGATCCTGCCGCGCTGCACGCTGCCGCTCACAGGCCGGCGCTGTGTGAAAGTCATCGTCACGGAGCACGCCGTATTCGACGTGACGGACGCGGGGCTGGTGCTGCGTGAAATCCTCTCGCATGCGACACTCGATGACATTCGCGCGATGACAGCAGCGCCCTTCACGCTGGCGCCACTGCTGCAGATGCGCGCCGCCTGAGGAGACTGCATGCCCGCCACCGTCGATTGGTTCTTCGATGTCATCTCGCCGTTTGCCTATCTGCAGCTCGAACAGTTCGACGCGCTGCAGCAGGCCAACGACATCGTCATCCGCCCCCGGCCGCTCGTGCTTGGCGCGATCCTGCATCACTGGGGGCAGAAAGGCCCGGCGGAGATCGGAGCCAAGCGCGTGTTCACGTACCGGCATGCGCTGTTTCGCGCGCAGCAGCTCGGCATTCCGTTTCGCATGCCGCCCGCCCACCCGTTCAACCCGATCAAGGCGCTGCGGCTGACGATTGCAATGGGCGGCTCGCTCGATGCCGTGCGGGCGGTGTTCCGGCATATCTGGCGCGACGGCAACGATGTGGCATCGCCAGAAGGTTTTGCCGCGCTGTGCGAGGCGGTGGGCTTTGCAGAGGGCGCGGCCGCCGTCGAACAACCCGCCGTGAAAGATGCCCTGCGTGCGCACACCGATGCGGCCATCGCCCTCGGCGTGTTCGGGGTGCCCACCCTGGTGCACGAAGGCGAGCTGTTCTGGGGTGAAGATGCGACCGCCATGTTCCTGCAAAGCTTGCGCGCCGACTGGCTCTCCACGCCCGAAGTGCAGCGCGTGAGCACGTTGCCGGTGGGCATTCAACGTGGCTGAGGACGAGCCCAGCTCGCGCCCCGGCATCAGCCGCGCGCGGCTGGCGCATATCGCGGCGTGGTCGATCGATCTGCCCCCGGACGAAGCGGACCGCGCGTGCGCGGGCATCGTTGAGAAAACCTATGCGCGCGGCGCCTGCATCTGCCCAAAGAACACGTTGCTGGAAAGCTGGACGGGCGTGGTCACGGGTCTCATCAAGATCGGCACGGTGTCGCCCGAGGGGCGCAGCGTCACGTTTACGGGCGTGCCGGCCGGCGGTTGGTTCGGCGAGGGCACCGTGCTCAAGAACGAGCCGCGCCGCTACGACATCGTTGCGCTGCGCGACACGCGCATGGCCTTCATGGACCGTGCCACCTTCATGTGGCTGGTGGAAAACAGCGTGGCGTTCAACCGCTTCCTGGTCAAGCAGCTCAACGAGCGGCTCGGGCACTTCATGGCGCTGCTGGAATACGACCGCCTGCTTGATGTGACGCCGCGCCTGGCGCGTTGCATTGCGTCGCTGTTCAACCCGGTGCTCTACCCGGGCGCGGGCGATCACCTGGAGATCACGCAGGAAGAACTCGGCCTGCTTTCCGGCATGACGCGCCAAGTTGCCAACCAGTCGCTCAAGGCCCTGGAGAAGGATGGCGTGGTCCGGCTCGAATACGGCGGCGTGACGGTCGTCGACCTCGATCGGCTGCGCAGCTACGGCGCCTGAAGACGCCGGCATTGTTCATCCGGCAGAGCGGATCGCACCTGTTGGGATCGGGGCCCAACAAGATAGGATCCGGCGCGCCATGGGCCAACGCCCGAACTGACGCGCAGGCAGCACGCGCAGCCTCAGTTGCGCGCCTCGACCGCGTGCACCGCATCGAGAATCACCTTGGCCACATCCTGCGGCCGCGACTGCTGCGGGACGTGGCTCGTCGGCAGCGTCGTCACCTTGGCGCCAATCTTCCTGGCCATGGCGCGTTCCAGATCCGGCTGGATCATGCGGTCGTGCGCGCTGACGATGAACCACGACGGCTTGCTCTGCCATGCCGCCACCGTGGTGCGCTCGCCAAATGCCGCAGCCTTGATGGGCCCTTGCGTCGCGGCCATCACGCGCGCCTGCGCTGCCGGCACGTCTTGCGCAAAGTCGCTCGCCAGCGCCGCTGCGGGCAGTGACAGATAGCCATTGGGATCGGCCACCAGCTTGCCGATGCCCGGCGCGGGCGCGTAGTCCTTGCCGACCTCTTCCGTCGACTGGCCGGCGTCCGGCGCAAACGCCGCCACGTACACGAGGCCCGCAACCTTGCTGTCCGCACCGGCTTCGGTGATGACCGTGCCGCCCCATGAGTGCCCCACCAGCACGACCTTGCCCGGCTGGTTGCCGATGGCGCGGCGCGTGGCGGCCACGTCGTCGGCCAGCGAGTTCAGCGCGTTCTGCACCGCCTGCACCTTCACGCCCTTGGCTTGCAGCAGCGGGATCACCTTGGCCCAGTCGGATCCATCGGCAAAGGCGCCGTGCACGATCACGACGGAAGGTTGATCGGCATCGACTGCCGTAGCGGCCAGCAGGGGCGTACTGGCGGTCAAGCCAAGTGCCAGCGCAGCGATGGAGATGGCTTTGCGGTTGAACATGTCGGGTCCTTGTTCTCTGTGCGTTTCTCAGTGGGATGGGTCGCGCGGTGCCGCCGCGTCAGGCGTGCGCGCCGTCGTAGTACGGGTTCGCGCTGCGGGCACCGTCGGTGTAGATGTCGGTGGAGCGCGCACCGTCCGTATAGACGTCGGACGAACGCGCGCCCTCGGTGTAGGCATCCACCGCGCTCTGCACGGCGCGGGCGCCTTCGGTGTACGGATCGCGTGCACCGATTGACGAAGCGGCTTGCGCGCCGGCGGCAGCCACAGCGAGGGCAACAATGGTGAGGGTCTTGGCGAGATTGCGGGTCATGATCATTTTCCTTTGAACGGTTGGATTGAGAGTGCGTGGCCTGCCGGTGCTGTGCTTTGCATTGACCCGGCGTCGTGGCCACGGAATGCATTTAAGGCGCCTGACGTATCCGCCACGTAGCGACGTGCTGCCGTTTTGTCTAGGCATGTACCGGAGCCGCCGCCGGATACAAACGCATACAAAACCCTGCGCATCGATGCCCGTTGCTACAAAGCAATACAAATCGGCGGCATCGTGAAACCGACCGGATACATCGCGGGCGCCCAATGCTGGAAACGAGGTGAACAAGACCCCGCCTCGTCACCACTGTTGACCACTGGAGCCCTCATGCAACCGAATCGATTGACCGCAACCTTGCTCGTCCTCGCAGGCGCGCTGGGTGCGCACAGCGCATTTGCGCAAGCCGCCGGCGTGCATCGGACCGACCTCGTCCATCACGACCTGAACGTGCCCGGCCGCGAAACCCTGCAAGTGCGCGTGGATTTTGATGAGCGTGCGTTTGCCCCCGCGCATGTCCACCCCGGCGAGGAAATCGCCCACGTCCTGCAGGGCACGATCGAGTATCGACTTGAGGGCCAGGCCCCCGTGACGCTGAAGACCGGCGATTCGCTGTTCATTCCGGCTGGCGTTGCGCACTCTGCGCGAAATGTCGGCAGCGGCAAGGCCTCGGAACTGGCGACGTATGTCGTGAAGTCCGGTGAGCCGCTGGTCACGCTTGTTCATTAACCCGCTGTCCCCTCCCCGCAAAGAGAGAACCCCCATGTCGAACCCCGTCAACCTCCGCCGTCGCCGCCTTCTGGGCACCACCATCGCCAGCATTGGTGTGCTGGATCTCGGTCTGGCCGAACTCGTGCAGGCGCAACCGGCACCGTCTTCCAGCGCAAGCACGCTGCTCAGCGGGCAGGCCAACCCGTTCGGCACGCTGCAACAGATCGATGCCGGCGTGCTCAACATCGGCTATGCAGACCTGGGCCCCAAGAACGGCCCGGTGATGATCCTGCTGCATGGCTGGCCCTACGACATCTACAGCTATGCAGAAGTCGCGCCCACGCTGGCGGCGGCAGGCTATCGCGTGCTGGTGCCGTACCTGCGCGGCTACGGCACGACGCGCATCCGCTCGGCAGACACGCCGCGCAACGGGCAGCCGGCCGCGCTGGCCGCCGACATCATCGCGTTCATGGACGCGTTGAAGATCAAGCAGGCGCACTTTGGCGGATACGACTGGGGGGCGCGCACGGCGGACATCATCGCGGCGCTGTGGCCGGAACGCTGCAAGACGCTGGTGTCTGTGAGCGGCTACCTGATCGGCAGCCAGGAGGCGAACCGCAAGCCGCTGCCGCCGGCTGCGGAATTTGCGTGGTGGTACCAGTTCTATTTCACGACGGAACGCGGCGCGCAGGGCTACGCCGCCAACTGCAAGGAATTCAACCGCCTGATCTGGAAGCTGGCGTCGCCCACGTGGAAGTTTGACGACGCCACGTACGACCGCAGCGCCACGGCCTTCGACAACCCCGACCACGTCGATATCGTCATCCACAACTACCGCTGGCGCCTGGGGCTGGTGCAGGGAGAAGCAAAGTACGACGCGCTGGAACAACGCCTGGCCACGGGGCCCGCCATTACCGTGCCGACCATCACCATGGAAGGCGACGCCAACGGCGCACCGCACCCCGAGCCATCGGCGTATGCGAAGAAATTCACGGGCAAGTACCAGCACCGGAACATCGGTGGCGGCATCGGGCACAACCTGCCCCAGGAAGCACCGAAGACGTTTGTGCAAGCCATGCTGGATGTGGTGAACCTGTAGCGCATCGAGGCGAACGACGCATGCGGCTCACAGCGCCGAGAGCAATCCTTGGGGCAATCCGCGTGTGAGTGCCAGCAGCATCATCACGGCCGGCATGGCCGCCGCGGCCATCACCGTCTGCGCGGCGGTGATGCCGGCCATGAGCGGCGCATCACCGCCCAACTCGCGCGCCATGATGTACGACGAAGAGGCGGTGGGCAGCGCCTGAAACAGCAGCGCCACGATCAATGCGGCATCGGTCAAGCCCAGCGCGTGGCCAAGAGCCTGCGTCAGCACGGGCATGGCCAGGAACTTGATGATCGACGACACGAGCACCGGCTGCGCCCACGACCTCACACCGCTGAAGTTCAGCGCAGCGCCCACGCACAGCAGGCCCAGCGGCATCGATGCCAGGCCGAGCGCCCGCACCGCCGGCTCGATGGCCGCAGGCATCTGCAGCCCCAGCAGCTGCATGGCAATCCCGAGCGAGCAGGCGACCACCGGCGGGTTCGTCACGATCTGACGCACCAGCGCGCGGCCGGTGAGCCGCACCGACCCATAGCGCGCAAAAACGAGCACGCACAGCAGATTGACGGTCGGCACGATCGCCGCGTTGCAGACGGCCGCCAGCGCAATCCCCTTGGCGCCGAAGAGGCCCGTGGCGAGCGACACGCCGACGTAGTTGTTGAACCGCACTGCCCCTTGGAATACCGAGGTGAAGGCCGCTCCGTCCACCTGCATCCACGGACGGGCCAGCATCAGCGCGACGGCCACCAGCAATGTCGCGCCCATCAACGTCAGCACCAGCGGCAGCACGGGCAAAGCCCGCATGTGTGCCGTGGCCAGCCCATGCATGAATAGCGACGGCAGCAGAACGTAGTAGCAGAGCCGCTCAGCCTGCGGCCAGAAGGTTTCTGCGATGAAAGCGGAGCGCTTGAGCCAATGGCCAAGCGCCACCAGAAGGGCAACCGGCGCGAGCGAGAGCAGGATGGCAGCGGTCATGGCCGTGCTCCTGCACAGCGGTGTGCCCGCACTGCGGACGAGAGGCAGGGAAACTTCCGGGACGGCATGCGGGTGTTCTGCAAAAACGGGAACACCACCAAGCTACCATGCGGTCGCAGCAGCAATAATTGTTATTTATCCAGCGATCAATGAGAAATTCTCATTGCAGAAGCGACGACGGCATCGGCCAACGCCTGGGTAAAGCGCTGCGCCGCCCGCGATTGGTGTTCAAGCAGAACCACCGCGCGATGCAATTGCGGTTGCCCGAATGCCAGGCGCGCGATGGGCGGCAATTGCGTCAACTCGGAGTCGGAAAGCGCCACCACTGCGGCCCCCAATCCGCTGGCCACCATCCGCACGATCGTGTCCTTGTTGTCGAGCACCATCTCTTCACGCACCCGCACGCCCAGGCGACGCAGTTCGGAAGCGATCATGCGGCCGGCCCAGGCCTGCGCATCGAAGCGGATGAACGGCAGCTCGGTCAGCAGCACACGCGCGTCGCGCTCGGCGTATTGGGCCGGCGCGAGCAGCCAGAAGCGGTCTTCATACAGCGTCGTCCAGACAAGCTCGGCCGGATGCGGCCGCACAGGGTGCGACGTGATCGCGGCATCCAGCTCACCATCGGCCACGCGTTGCGCAAGCTCGGCCGACATGCCGGCGGCCACGTGCACGCGCAGGCCTGGATGCGCCGTCCGCAGAGCCAGCAACGCATTGGGCAGCGGCCCCGACAGCGCCGTCTGGATGGCGCCGATGCGCAACCGCCCGACCAGCGCCTTCTCATCGCTCAGTGCATCGGGAATGCGGTCATACAGGGCGAGGATCTGTTCGGCCTGGGCCAGTACGATGCGGCCGGCTTCTGTCAGCGCGGGCTCGCGCCGCGAGCGATCGAACAGGCGGACGTTGAACTCCTCCTCCAGCGATTTCACCTGCAGGCTGACAGCCGACTGCGTGAGCGCGATGGCCTCGCCGGCACGCGCAAACGTGCGGTGGCGGGCGATGGCAACGAGCGTTCTCAAGGCGCGGAGAGACATGGCGGATACGAAGGTGAACCGGAGGGACGGGATGGCGCATCGTACCTCTCCACCTGCCGCTCCCCCAACGGGGAGCCGCTGCGCCAGCCGCCTAGCCGCTTAGCGCTGCGCCGCCACCAGCTTGCGCATCGCATCCACCAGCTTCGGATCGACCGCACCCAGCGTATTGGTGCGCGCGTTGATGCGCCCTTCTGCGTCCAGCAGCAGGATCGTGCTCGAATGGTTGAAATCGCCATCTGCCAAGCGTCGGTACTGCACGCCCAGCAGCGCCGCAACCTCGCGCGTGCCGCTGACGTTTGCGCGGGCGACTTGCCAGCGGTCGTCGGCGCCATGCGCGCTGGCCGTCTTCTTGAGCGCCGCAACGGAATCGCGTTCGGGATCGACCGTCACCATCAGGACACGCACGCCATCGTGCGCGGGCTTGCCGCCCTTGGCCAGGGTCGCGCGAATGGTCTCGAAGATCATCGGGCAGACCATCTGGCACGACGCATAGAACATGCTCACCAGCACCGGCTCGCCGCGCAGATCCGCCAGGTGAAAGACGCGGCCGTTCTGGTCGGTCAGCGCCACTTCGGATTGATACAGCGAGCCCGAAGCGACGGGCCCGGCGGCAAGCGCGCCTGCGGCGGCACCCGCCAGCACACATGCCACGAAGGCACGGCGAAGTTGCTTAAGAAGCGTCATGGACGTTCTCCATTGATGGATCGGGCGCAGCGAAAGCCAAGGCTTCCCGTGGCATCGGCGCCTTCAAGGGAAGACAGCAACGCCACGCGCATCAGCACGGCGTAGCTGTCGCGGCGCACGATGCTGATGGCACCGGCGCCGCAGAATTTCTGCTTGTCGGGGTCGCCCTGGGTGCGGCTGTCTCCGGCAATGAACAGTGCGTTGAAATCGTCGACCCATTCCCAGATCAGACCGTGCATATCGCGCACGCCATGGACATCCGCTGGGCCGCCCACCGGCGGCAGCACACGCGTCGCGGGCCGTTCGTACCAGCCGAGAATGCGCTTTGCCCATTGCGGGTCGTCGCGGGCGTCTGCGCGTGTGGCGTCGGCCGCGGCGGCAGATTCCCATTCCAGCCATGTCGGCAGCCGAGCGCCTTCGCTTTCGCAATAGGCACGGGCGGCAAACCAGCTCACGCCGGTCACTGGCGCTTGCGGCGAGACTTGCGCATCGGCGTGGGTCGCATCGGCCCAGTCGGCAAGGTAGGCCTTACCGGCAAAGACTTGCGGCACACGGCCACGCTGCCAGGTTTCGTGGCTTTGCACGAAGGCCTGGAACTCGCCGATGGTGACGGGCGTGGAGCGCAACTCAAACGGCTCGATGCGCACCCGCTGCGGCTGCCTCGGTGCGTTCTGGGGCAGCACGCTGTCGAAGTCGCCGCCGGGCAACCGCACATAGGTGGCCCCGTGTGCGGTTGCACTGGCCAGCGCCATCAACATGGCAGCAATGTGCGAGGTCAGGCGGGCCATGGTTGTGCGGTTCCCGTCAATGTTCGGCCACGGCCTTGGCGGGTGCCGGCTGGGCACGCACCTTCTTGACGTCGTCTGCGCTCACGCGACCGCCGGGGTTGTCCCAGCTGTTGAGCACGTAGGTCAGGATGTTGGCGACCTCGTCGTCATTGAGTTGTGTCATCGGCGGCATGACGGAGTCGTATTCCTGGCCATTGACCTTGATCTTGCCGTTCAGGCCATGCAGCACGATATTCATCGCACGCTTGGGGTCAGCTGCCAGGAAATCCGACTTGGCAAGCGGCGGAAACACGCCCGGCAGCCCGGCGCCATTGCCCTGGTGGCACACCGAGCACGTGCCCGCAAACAGCGCGCGGCCAGCCTGCACCTGATCCTGCACCGTCAGCGTGCCGCTCACCGACGCCTGGGTCGCCTTGGTGACGGCGCTCAAGTTGGGTGCGGCACGATCGCCCAGGTACACTGAATCCAGCTCCTTGCCGGAATAGACGAGCTTGTTCTCCGGGCCATCCACCTTGAGAATCGCCATGGCGCCCTTGTTGAAGGCTCGGAAGATCGAGTGGTCTACCAGCACATAGCTGCCGGGCACGCGCGCGGTGAACTTCACGACCGCCGCGCCACCCGCCGGGATCAACGTGGTCTGCACATTCTTCTGCACGTTGGTGCCGCCCTCGTAGCGCACCTGGTCGAAGATGGCGCCAATTACGTGGAAGCTGGAGACAAGATTGGGCCCGCCGTTGCCAACGAAGATGCGCACCGTTTCACCCACCTTGGCGTGCAGCGCCTTGTCACCGGTGAGCGCACCTTCGGCACCGTTGAACAACACGTAGCTCGGGCGTTCGTCGATGGCCTTTTCCATGTCGAACGGCTGCAGGCCCTTCTCGCGGTACTTGCCGGCAGTGTAGAAATCGCCCTGCATGACGTAGTACTCGTGATCCACCTTGGGCAGGCCTTCGGGCGGCTCAACCAGGATCAGGCCGTACATGCCGTTGGCGATATGCATGCCCACGGGCGCGGTGGCGCAGTGGTAGACGTAGACTCCCTCGTTAAGCGCCTTGAAGGTGAACTGCGATTCGTGGCCCGGTGCGGTGAAGCTCGATGCTGCGCCGCCGCCCGGACCGGTCACGCCGTGCAGGTCGATGTTGTGCGGCATCTTGCTGCTCGGGTGATTCTTGAGGTGGAACTCCACCGTGTCGCCCTGCCGCACGCGGATGAAACTGCCAGGAACGGTGCCGCCGAACGTCCAGAAGGTGTAGCTGACGCCTTCGGAGATCTGCATTTCCTTCTCGACCACTTCCAGCTCCACGATGACCTTGGCTGGATAGTTCCGGTTCACCGGCGGTGGCACAAGCGGCGGACTCGTCAGGACGGCGTGGATGGGCTCGCCGCGCGGCGGGCCAAAATCACCCGGCAACTTGGCGCTGGCAGCGCGGGCCGCAGTGCCCGCAAGCACTGCGCCCAGCAACACAGAAATCAGGCCCGCGCGCATCAGGCTGCGGACGGTGTGAAGACGGCTCATTTTTCCCCCGTGTATCGGTCTGGTGTCGTCCGCTCCACGTTAGGCCGCGGCGGCCATTAGGGCTTTGATACAGCGCAAACGAAAACCCGCCCCGACCGGTACATCCACCCCACCGCGTGGCACGCAAACCCAGTCGTGACGTGATTTGCCGCCTCAAGATATCCATCAAACAAGCATCTGATATACATCAATAACGCCAGAGATTCCGCTCACTACTATAGTTGCATCATTAATGCATCTTTTTGATGCGGCACCCACAGAGGGAATCCCCATGACACAGTCCGCCTCCACCATCCAGCTCGACCTCCGCGTGCTGGCGCCGCGCGAGCGCCATCCGCTGATCTTCTCCGCCTTCGGGGAACTCGGCATCGGCCAGCGCCTGGAACTGATCAACGATCACGATCCGCGCCCGCTGCAGTCGCAGTTTCAAGTCGAACGCCCGGGCCAGTTTTCCTGGGACTACCTTCAGCGCGGCCCCGGCACGTGGCGCGTTGCCATCACCAAGGTGGCGTCTGCCGCCAGCGCGGGCCACTGCTGCGGTGGCTGCGGTGGCGGCGCCTGATTTTCCGATCGCATCCTGCAAGGAACCTTGTCATGAAAAACAACCAAAGGCTGTGGCGGTGGCTCGGCCTGATCTTCATCCTGTCGTTCGGGGCATTGGGCTATCTGGGCCGGCAGATCTATCTGGCAGCGCCGCCGATTCCGCATGCCGTCGTCACCTCTGTGGGCGAGGTGCTCTTTACCGGCGAACAAATCCAGCGCGGCCAGGAAGCCTGGCTGGCAGCCGGCGGCCAGCAGCTTGGTACCGTCTGGGGCCACGGCAGCTACGTTGCACCTGACTGGTCTGCCGATTGGCTGCACCGTGAAGCCACAGCGCTACAAACCATTCGCGCGCATCAGCAGTTCGATACCGACGCGCCGTTGACGACAGTGCAGCAAGCCGCCGTCGACGCCAGCGTAAAGGAGGAAATGCGCCGCAATACGTACGACGCAAATCACGACATCCTGACCGTGTCGCGTGAGCGCGCAGAGGCCATCCACGGTGTGGCCCAGCACTTCGAGGCCCTGTTCGGCACCGATCCGTCGCTGGCAACGCTGCGCGATCAATACGCCATGGCCACCGGCGTGCTGCCGGAGGCGGCCGATCGTGAAGCCCTGGCGGCGTTCTTCTTCTGGACGTCGTGGGCCGCGGCCGCCGACCGCCCAGGTGAGACCGACATCTCGTATACGAGCAACTGGCCGCATGAACCGCTAGTAGGCAACACAATGACCGGCGGTGCGGCAGTGTGGCCGATGGTCAGCATCGTGCTGCTGCTGGGCGGTATTGCCGCCATGCTGTGGCTGCACGGCAGCAGCAAGCACGAAGAGGAGGCTGCGCCGCTGCCGGCCGATCCGTTCCTCAACGTGGTGGCCACGCCGTCGATGAAGGCCACGCGCAAGTACTTCTTTGCCGTGATCGGCCTGATGCTAGTGCAGATCGGCATGGGCGCCATTACCGCGCACTATGCGGTGGAAGGGGAATCGTTCTTCGGGATTCCGCTGGCGCAGGTGTTGCCGTACGTGATCAGCCGCACCGTGCACACGCAGCTTGGCGTGCTGTGGATTGCCACGGCATGGCTGGCCACGGGTCTGTACATTGCGCCGCTGCTGTCGGGGCGTGAACCGAAGTTCCAGAAGCTGGGCGTTGACCTGCTGTTCTGGGCGCTGATCTTTATCGTGGTGGGGTCCATCGCCACCGGCTGGCTCGGCACGCTGCAACATCGCGGTGCAGACTTCGGCTTCTGGGTCGGCAACCAGGGGCTGGAATACACCAGCATGGGTCGCGTGTGGCAAATCTTGCTGTTTGTCGGCCTGCTGTTCTGGGTGGTGCTGCTCGGCCGCGCGCTGTGGCCGGCACTGAAGACGCCGTCGGAATCGCGCGGCCTGATCGCCATGGTGTTCCTGTCGGCCACCTGCATCGGCGGGTTCTATTCGACTTCGCTGGTGTGGGGCCAACACACGCACTATTCGATGATCGAGTACTGGCGCTGGTGGCTCGTCCACCTGTGGGTCGAGGGCTTCTTTGAAGTGTTCGCCACCGCCGTCATCGCGCTCATCTTCACGCGCCTGGGCCTGATTCGCGCCAGCAGCGCTAACCGTGCCATCGTGGCTGAGACGATCGTGTTCCTGTTCGGCGGCATTCTGGGCACGCTGCATCACCTCTACTTCACAGGGACACCGACCTCGATCATCTCGGTGGGTGCAGTATTCTCTGCGCTGGAAGTGGTGCCGCTTTCGCTGATCGGGCTCGAAGCGCTGCAGAACTATCGCCGCACGCAAGGCACGCCGTGGCTCAATGCATACAAGTGGCCCGTGCTGTACTTCGTGGCCGTGGGCTTCTGGAACACCGTCGGCGCCGGCCTGCTCGGCTTTGCCATCAACCCGCCCGCTTCGCTGTACTACGTGCAAGGTCTGAACATGACGGCCGCCCACGGGCACGCTGCACTGTTCGGGGTGTACGGCATGCTCGGTATCGGCCTGATGCTGTTCTGCCTGCGCGGCCTGTATGCGCGCAGCTTGCATGCCGATCGCCTGCTCAAGCCCGCGTTCTGGGGCCTGAACATCGGCTTGGCGATGATGGTATTCATGTCGCTGCTGCCGGCCGGCATCTATCAGGCCTGGGCGAGTGTCACCAAGGGCATGTGGTACGCCCGCTCGCCGGAAGTGGTGCACTCGAAAGTGATGGAAACGCTGGTCTGGCTGCGTGTGCCGGGTGACATCGTGTTCGCCATCGGTGCGCTTGTACTGGCCTGGTATGCGCTGCGGCTGCTGCGCCGTCCGAAGGCCCAACAGATGGAGCCATTGCCGGCTTCGGCTCGCGCGACGCGTTAATTCCTAATCCAGCAGTCCTCCCAAAAACCCGCAGGGCCCGTGTCGATCAGACCGGGCCCTGCGGGTTTTCCTGTAATGCCCTCCGCCCCCCAGCTCCCTACAATGACGAGTCATATAGATGAATAGTTGACCACTTTTGAGACCCATGCCTGCCGATCTCCGCCTGCCCCGCTACCAGCAATTGCGCGACGATCTGGCCGCGCAGATCGCCCAGCAGCACTGGCGCCCGGGCGACGCCATCCCGACGGAAGCCGAGCTTGCCAAGACGTACAACGTGGCGGTCGGCACCGTCCGCAAAGCCGTCGATGTCTTGGTCGCCGAGGGCCTGCTCGAACGCTTCCAGGGCCGCGGCACGTTCGTGCGGCGCGCCAGCTTTGCCAGTTCCCTGTTCCGCTTCTTCCGCTTCCAGAGTGAAAGCGGCGAGCGGCGCATTCCCGAGAGCCGCATCCTCAAGCGGGACGTGCTGGACGCACCGTCGGCACCGGCTGCAGGCCTGCAGATTGAGACCGGCGCACCGGTCATTCGCCTGACCCGGCTGCGCCTGCTGGACGGCGCACCCATGCTGGCCGAAGAAATCTGGTTGCCGTACGACCGCTTTGCGTCGCTCGCCACGCTGGAACTCGACGCGTTTGGCGACCTGCTGTATCCGCTGTACGAATCGCACTGCGGCCAGATCATTGCCAGCGCTGAGGAAACGCTCACCGCCGAGGCCGTCAACGCAACGTATGCGCGGCTGTTGCGCATCCAGCCCGGCGATCCGGTGATGGTCATCGAACGCGTTGCGCGCGGCTACGACCGGGTACCGCTCGAATGGCGGCGCTCGCGCGGCGCGGCGGCGCACTTCCGGTACCACGTGGATATCCGGTAGCGCCGCCTCCGCTGCAGACCAATCCGACAAAAACACACACAGGAGACAACATCATGCAGGCCAACGCACCAACGGCCCCACCGCTGCTGGACGTGCGCGGCGTCACGCTGCAGTACAAGACACGCCAGCATCTGGTGACGGCCACCTACCGCGTCGACTTCCAGGTCTATCCCGGCGAGCGCTACATCCTGCTCGGGCCGTCGGGCTGCGGTAAATCGACCTTGCTCAAGGCCATCGGCGGCTACCTCACGCCCACCGAGGGCGAGATCCGTCTCAAGGGCCAGCCCGTGACGAAGCCGGGGCCGGATCGCATGATGGTGTTCCAGGAGTTCGACCAGCTCCTGCTGTGGAAGACGGTGAAAGAGAACGTGCTGTTCCCGCTGCTCTCCACGGGCAAGCTGGGTGCGCGTGAAGCCGAAGAACGTGCCCTGCACTACATCAACAAGGTCAACCTCACCAAGTTTGCCGACCATCACCCGCACATGCTGTCGGGCGGGATGAAGCAACGCGTGGCCATTGCGCGCGGCATGGCGATGGAGCCCGACGTGCTGCTGATGGACGAGCCCTTCGCCGCGCTCGACGCGCTCACGCGCCGCAAGATGCAGGATGAGCTGCTGCAGCTGTGGGACGAAACGCGCTTCACCGTGCTGTTCGTCACGCACTCGATTCCGGAGGCGATCCGCTGCGGCAGCCGCATCCTGATCCTTTCTCCGCATCCCGGCCAGGTACGCGCCGAACTGCCGAGCCTCGCGCGCGGCGATGATGATCCGGAGCGCTTCAAAGCGCTCGAAGCCGAGATCCACGACATGCTGTTCGCCCGCGCGGTGGAGGAAACCCATGCAGACTGAAACCCTTTCCATGCCGGCCACCACCGACATCAGCAACCGCGCGCCCGTCTACAGCACGCCCGTGGCGTTCGAGCGCATCGGCGTGGTGGAAAAACCCCTCTCCGTTGCGGAGCGTTTGTACGAACAGGCATGGCTGCGCAAGCTCGTCATCCTCGTCGTGCTCGCGCTCGTGTGGGAAGGCGGTGCGCGCTGGCTCGACAACCCGCTCTTGCTGCCGACCTTCTCCGACACGGTGCAGGCTTTGTGGGCTGGGTTAGCGAGCGGCACGCTGTTCGCTCGCATCGGCACGTCGATGCAAACGCTGCTGGCAGGCTACGCGCTCGGCTTGGCGTTGTCCTGCGCGCTGGTCGTGCTCGGTATCAGCAACCGGCTCGGGCAAGACTTCCTGGAAACGCTCACCGCCATGTTCAACCCGCTGCCCGCCATTGCGCTGCTGCCGATCGCCCTCGTGTGGTTCGGCCTGGGCAACGGCAGCCTGATCTTCGTGATCGTGCATTCGGTGGTGTGGGCGGTGTCGCTCAACACGCATGCCGGTTTCCTGTCGGTATCGAACACGCTGCGCATGGTGGGCCGCAACTACGGGCTCTCCGGCATGGGATACCTGACCAAGATCCTGATCCCGGCCGCGTTCCCCTCCATCCTCACCGGCCTGAAGATCGGCTGGGCCTTCGCATGGCGCACGTTGATCGCATCCGAACTGGTGTTTGGCGTCAGTTCCGGCCAGGGCGGCCTCGGCTGGTACATCTACGAGAACAAGAACCAACTGCAGATTCCCGAAGTGTTCGCCGGCCTGCTGACGGTGATCATCATCGGCCTGCTGGTAGAGAACCTGGTATTCCGCACGCTGGAAGCCCGCACCGTCAAACGCTGGGGCATGCAGAACTAAGGGAGCCCGCGCGACTACCGAAACCGTCCCGGCGCATACGGTCGCCCGGAGACGGTTTGGCCGGACCCTGCCCTATGCGGCGCCTTGAATTTTTGTGACCGGGCGGAAGAAAGAAGGAGGCCTGTTTGAGCGAAGCGAGTTTGCCTCCTTCTCCGCACGGTCACAGAAATTCAAGGAGTCTTTCGCCGCATCGGGCGCGCCTTTCTTTGCTTACTTTCTTTGGCAAGACAAAGAAAGTAAGTCGCCCCCGGCAGGGGGTGAAACAAGAAACGCACCACCAACAAACATAAAGCCCAACAGAGCAACAAGGAGACAACACATGCAGCACCCCCGCCGCACCATCCTCCGCCTGACAATCGCCGCCACGCTGGCCGCATCGCTCCTGACCGGCGCCGTCAGCACCGCCCACGCAGAAGCCAGCGAAGTCCGCATCTCCCACGGCTACGGCATCCTCTACCTCCCCATCATGGTCATGGCCAGCGAGCACCTGCTCGAGAAGCAAGCCAAGGCCGCTGGCCTGGGCGACGTGAAGGCCAGCTACCGCGTGCTCGACGGCGGCAATGTCATCAACGACGCCATGCTCTCCGGCGCGCTCGACATTGCCTCGCTGGGCGTGCCCGGCTTCCTCACGCTGTGGGACAAGACGCGCGGCAGCGCGATGGAAGTGCGCGGCCTGTCGTCGCTCAGTTCGTCGTCGATGTACCTGATGACGCGTAACCCGAACTTGAAGACGCTGGCGGATTTCTCCGACAAGGACCGCATCGCCGTGCCGGGCATCAAGACCTCGCTGCCAGCCGTGGTGCTGCAAATGGCCGCCGCCAAAACCTTCGGCGACAAGCAGTTCAACAAGCTCGACCCGATCACCGTGCCGCTGCCGCACCCTGACGCCACCGCCGTCATGCTGGCCGGCGGCAGCCAGATCAACAGCCACATGGCGTCGCCGCCGTTCTCGTACACCGAGGCCGCGGCCCCCGGGCTGCACCGCGTGTTCAACACGGTCGACGTGCTCGGCAACATCACGCTGGACATGACCTACACCAGCAAGAAGTTCTACGAGGCCAACCCGAAGCTGTCGGCGGCATTCGTGGCCGCGCTCGATGAAGCCAATGCCCTCATCGCCAAGGACAAGACCAAAGCCGCGCAGATCTACATCGCCCAATCGAAGGTGAAGAGTTCGCCGGAAGAGGTGAAGAAGATTCTGGACGATCCGGATTCGCGCTTCACGACCACGCCGGTGGGCGTCGCACACTATGCTGAGTTCATGCAGCGCGTGGGCACGCTCAAGAACAAGCCGGCGTCGTGGAAGGATCTGTTCTTTCCGACGGTGCAGAGCCGACAGGGCTCGTAAGCAGGCCGCACGCAGCATCCACACGGAGACATTCCATGGCACTACGCATCGTCCGGCTCGGCGAGCCGCGTCACCCCGATGAAGGCTTGCGCATCGGCACCGTGCGGCGCCCACCGCGCGGCGTGCCCAAGGAAGAATTTTCCAGCCGCGATTTCTACGACGTGTGGATGCCGTTGCTCTCCCCCACGCCGGAACTCGTCAAGCAGGCCCTGGCCGCACAGAGCGCGCACGACGAGAAAGGCTGGAACACCTTCGTGCGTCACTTCCGCACCGAAATGCGCGACGGTGATGCGGCACGATTGCTCGATATGCTGGCCGCACTTTCGCACCAGACCAACCTGTCGGTCGGGTGCTATTGCGAGGACGAGACGCATTGTCATCGGTCCGTGCTGCGCGCGTTGTTGAAGGAACGTGGGGCGAAGCTGGCTCCGTGAACGATGTTTCCCCCTGCACAAGGAAAATCATGCCGAACCTGCCCTACACGTCGCGCTCCGCAGTCTCATCCGCCCTCTTGCTTGCGCTGACCATGACGGCCACCCAAACGGTGACAGCGCAAACCGCCCCCGCCGCACTGCAACCGGCCGACTCGCATCACACCGTCGCCACGCTATCGGCCACGGGGGTGCAGATCTACGTTTGCAAGCGCGACGGCGACAAGCCTCTGGCGTGGGTCTTCAAGGCGCCGCTGGCGGAGCTTTACGATGCGAGCGGCAAGCTCATCGTCAAACACGGTGCCGGCCCAAGCTGGGAGGCCTCCGACGGCAGCAAGATCACAGGCAAAGTCGTGCAGCAGGCGCCCAACACCGCGGAAGCCGGTGCCATTCCGCTGCTGCTGTTGCAAGCCACGCATGCTGGCGGCGCGGGCTTGTTGGGCGGTGTGCGCTCCGTGCAGCGGCTGCAGACCCACGGCGGCATCGCGCCCGCACAGCCCTGCACGGAGGAAGGCCAGGAAGGCCGCAGCCCATACTTGGCGCAATACGTCTTCCTGGACTGACGCGCCGCGCTCCGAGGTCGGTGCCCCTACCCCATACGGGGGACGACGGGTTTCCTTGGCAACCCTATAACGAAGAAATGCGCGACGTGTCGTTCACCGCGTCGCGCGATCGTCATTCCTCATTCGTCATTCCAGGAGCACCGTCATGAGCCGCCGCTACATCGACTGCCGCGCTTTCCCCAGCGAAACCAACTGCTCGGTCGCCATCAGCGCCGACAGCGATGCCGAACTGCTGGAGGCGGCCGTGCAGCATGCCGTTTCCGTGCACAAGCACACCGATTCGCCCGAGTTGCGGGCGCAACTGCAAACGCTTTTCCAGGACGGCACCCCTGCCGTGGCGCCACCCAAGACGGCCACCGCCTGATCGGCGCCTAGCGACGCGCCGATAACGCGAGCATCAGCCGCACGACATCGCACTGGCTGTGGGTGTTGGTCTTGCGATAGACGTGCTTGAGATGCGTGCGCACCGTATCGAGTGAAATGCCCAGCGTGCGGGCAATGCATGCCGGGTCGGAGCCGCTTGCGAGCAGACCGGCCACATCGGCTTCGCGGCGCGTCAGGTGAAAGGCATCGGTCAGCCACAGACTGGCCGGCTGCGCAGGCGAGATGCCCGCGCGCGCAGCAACGCGCTGCCAGCACAACGGCAGCGCCTGTGCAAAGTGCGGCAGCAATGCTTGTGGCGCCGCACCATGCTGCATGGGCGGCACACCCGTCTCGCGGTAATCGAGCCATACCGCACCGCGTACTTCAGCATCGGCCATCGGCCACGCCTCAACGCCATCGCCGCGGATGGCACGCGGCAGCACATCGGCCGAGCGTGCGCCGCGCGAGGCCACCCAGTGCCAGCGTCCATCGACACGCCATCGGATCATCGCTGCTGCATGATCCGCACCGCACGCATCGCGCAGCACGTTCATCACGCCAATGGCATCGCCCGCGCACGCCGCTACGTAACACTGGCGAAGCACGGTTGCCGAGGCATGGGATGGGGTGACGGAAAAACGCAGCATGAAGGCAATACGGGCGCAGCGGCTTGCGACCGCTGCGCCCGTCTTGAAAGGGACTTCATTATAGGAAGCGCATGACCTGCTGCACTGCCCCTTTTGCCCTAGGCCAGCCTCCACTTCAGGCCAGCGCGCGACGTGACATCCAGCGTGCGCGCAGATGGTCGTATGCGAGGTTGAAGAAGAAGGTGTACGGCAGGAACAGCAGCATGATGCCGATGTCGAGCACGAACGCTTCCCACAGACCCACGTCGAGCCACCAGGCGGCCAGCGGCACCAGCATCAAGACCAACCCGCCCTCGAACAGGCAGGCATGCACCACTCGCAGCACCCAGGTACGCGAGAGCCTGTAGCGACGCTCCACGCGCTCGAAGATGGCGTTGAACACCATGTTCCATACCATCGCCACCGCAGCAAACATGAGCGTCATCACACCCATCTCAGCCAACGGCAGTTCCATCAGCCAGCTGAACAACGGCGCACAAATCAGCATGGCAACCAACTCGAACGTCAGCGCATGCACGAGGCGCTCAGCTGGCGTTTTCTGTATGACTTGCATTGCAATTACCTCCAAAGAACGAGGTGCATTTTCATCGGTATGAACGGTATGATCCAGTTCATTACTATCGGTTTTTCCGATATATGGGCGATACATCGCCGTCCGGAGTGCCCAATGCGCCATTCACCCGAAGCCTTACTGGCGTTTGCCGAAGCCGCTACGCTGGGTTCCTTTTCCGCCGCAGCCCGAAAATTGGGCAAACGGCAATCCACGATCAGCGAGGCGATCGCCAATCTCGAAATCGACCTCGGTCTGACCCTGTTCGACCGCAGCACGCGCCAGCCCACCTTGACCGAAGCGGGCCACGCGATGCTCACTCAGGTGCGCCGCGTGCTCGATGCCAGCGCGCAGATGGACCGCATGGCCGCCCAGATGGCCGGCGGTCTGGAGGCTCGCCTGACGCTCGTCATGTCTGACACCTACCAATCCGATCGCTACGAGCAAACGCTGGCCACGCTGGAGCAGCGTTATCCCGACCTTGAACTCGAATGCCTGATCGCCGAACACGAAGACGTGGTCGACATCATCCAGCTTGGCCGTGCCCAGATCGGCTTGGTGGCTGCACAGCCGGCATATCCGGCCGATATCGGCTGGGCGACCATTGCAGAGCAATCGGAGATCGGATTGTTCGTCGGGCTGCAGCACCCGCTCGCCCGATACGGCGACGAGGAAGTGCCGCACGCCATCCTGCGCGAGGCGCGCGAGCTGCGGCTGAACACCTTCGTCGACCCAACGGGCCCGCGCACCGATGCAGTGCCCGTGCGCAGCCTGCGCCGCTGGTCTGCGCCGAGCTACCTGATGCTGCTGGAAATGGCCGTGCTGGGTTTCGGCTGGACGGAGTTGCCGCGCTGGCTGGTTGACCACTTCGCGGCAGACAGGTTGCATGAAGTGCGTGCGCGGGGGTGGCCGCGCCTCGTGCCGGTTGACGCCGTATGGTCACGCAATCGCACACTGGGGCAGGCCGGCGCCTGGCTGCTGGAAACGATGCTGGCGGGCTAGGTGCTCAGGCGTTTTCGTCCAGCCGTTCGATGATCAGATGCGAGAGCTGCGCTGTCTGCTCCTTCGACAGCGTGAATTCCACACCAAACGAAGGGAACGCCGACGCGGTGGTGCCCAGCGCTGGCGACCCGCTTGCCACGCGGCCTGTCAGGGCAAACGTCTCCATTTGACCGTCCACGTAGGCATGGAAATCCAGCGCGAGTCTGTCACCGGGTCGGAACGCCGGATTGGCACTCTGCACCAGCGCGCCATTCAGGCAGATGTCGCGGATCACGGCCACGCGGTCCGCTGCCGACGCGGCCTGCCCCTGCGCACGCACGCGCGCCCCGATGCGAACCTGCACGCGCTTCGCCCGGCGTAGCGGCATCTTCTGCATCTTGATTGGTGCAGACAACACCAGATACGGCGATGGAAACTGCCCGACCGACACCACGCTGCACACCATCGTGATCACGGCGCGGCCGGAGAAACCGCGCAGGATGAGCACGTCTCGGGGCTCGGGCCGCAGCGTGCGTTTGGCGTCGGCCGGTTGCGTGACAAACAGCGCCTCGCCTTCGATATAGCCGATCAGGCGGCACGGCAGCAGGCCACGCAGCGGCGCGGACTTCTCTTGCACCTGCAAGACGGTGCCCACCGTCAGGCCGGCCGAGCCAAGCCGGGGCGGCGCTTCCGCGGGCGCGGTGGCGGGCGCTGCCGCAACGTCATCGCCTTCCGCCAGCGCCAGCACCGGGCCGTGATGGAACAGCAGGCGCACGTCTTCGGCATCGGGCACGACGGCACCGGCAGGCAGCAGAAGCCGACCCACGCTGTCTGCCAGCGGAAACGGCAGCGGTTGACCGACCGGAACGTCTTCCTGCGTGAGTTGCCGCGTTTTTTGAAGGGTCATGTGTGGCGAAGGATCGCGTCTGGTCTGTCATGGGCGGGCCAAGACCCAGGCAAGGCCAAGGCCGATGCCTCGGCAGGTATGCCCGCCATGTTGTAACAATGGCCGGCAAACCGCCGGAGATCAACTCGCATGAACCCTTTCCACCTGACGCACGTCAACGGCAAGCGTTTGCGTCAGCCCGCCATTGCAGTGGCCTCGATTTCGACGGCCAATCCGTAGTGCAGCGTCGGCACCGGCACGACCGCGCGCGCCGGGCGCAGGTCGCCGATCCACGCCCTGTACAGCGCATCGAACGCGGGCCAGTGCGTTTCCATGTCGGTCACGTACACGCGCACCTGCACCAGGCGTGAGCGGTCCGTTCCCGCGGCAGCGAGCACCGCATCGAGGTTCGACAGCACCTGCCGCACCTGCGTCTCGAACGGCGCATCGACGAGCTTTTCGCCGGTAGGCGTCACGGGAATCTGTCCGGCGACGAACACGAAGCCATTGGCGCAGACCGCGTGCGAGTAATGCCCCGCAGGGGGGCGCAGTTGCGGCGCGTTCAGGTAGCGTGCATCGCTCATTTCGCTGCCTCCGCGCCCAGCACCAGCTTGGCGAAGAGTTGCAAATCCACATTGCCGCCAGACAAGATTACGCCGACGCGCTTGCCCCGCACATCGACCTTGCCGTTCAGCGCCGCAGCGGCGGCCAGGCAGCCCGTGGGCTCAACCACCGCCTTCATGCGCGAGGCGAAGAACTGCATGGCGCTGACGAGTTCTGCATCGCTGACGGTCACGATGTCGTCGACCAACTCGCGAATCACGGCAAACGTGTGGTTGCCCAGATGCTGCGTCTGCGCGCCGTCGGCCAGCGTCTTGGGTGTATCGATGTGGACGATCTCCCCCTTGCGAAAGCTCTGCTGTCCGTCGTTACCGGCCTCGGGTTCCACGCCGAAGATCTTGCACGCCGGGTTCAGTGCGCGCACCGCCGTGGCGCAGCCGGAGAGCAGCCCGCCGCCGCCCAGCGGAGCGAGCAGCACGTCAAGCTGGCCGACCTCTTCGATCAGTTCCTTGGCCGCTGTGCCTTGCCCGGCCATCACGTGCGGATGGTCGTACGGAGGGATCAGCGTGAGTCCATGTTCTTCGGCCAGCTTGCGCCCGATGGCTTCGCGGTCTTCTTTGTAGCGGTCGAAGAACACCACCTCGCCGCCGTAGCCGCGCGTGGCTTCCACCTTCACGACGGGCGCGTCCTTCGGCATGACGATGACGGCGCGCATGCCAAGCAGCCGGGCCGACAGCGCAATCGCCTGCGCGTGGTTGCCCGACGAAAACGTGATGACGCCGGCCTTGCGCTGCTCCGGCGTGAATTGCGACAACGCGTTGTACGCGCCGCGAAACTTGAACGCGCCCATGCGCTGAAAGCTCTCGGCCTTGAAGAACAGCTCGGCGCCGGTCATGGCGTTGGCGGTGGCCGACGTCAGCACGGGGGTCTTGTGGGCAACGCCGTGCAGACGCGTGTCGGCGGCAACAACGTCATCGTAGGAAATGGGCAGGCTCATGCGAGGTCCTCGGGCAGGTAGGTGTAGACGGTGGAGCGCGCCACGCCCAGCGTTTGCGCGACTTCGGTCAGCGCGCGGCGCAAGTTCAGCAGGCCGCTGGCGGCCAGTTCGCGCATGGCTTCGCGGCGCTGGTCGAGCGTCATGGCCATGGGCGTGGTGTTGCGTGCGGCGGCAAATTGTTCGAGCGCGACGCGCACGTCTTCCACGCGGCGCGATGCGAGCGACTCGGGCACCGGTGGCGCTGCAACATCGATACGCATCAACTGCGTGAGGCTCGACGTCATGGCGCCGAGCATCGATACATCCATGTTCAGGCAGATGGCCGCGACGTAATCGCCGCGGCTGTTCTTCAGCCCGATCGATGTGCTCTTGGCGGGCCGCCCGTCGGGAAACCGGTTGGCGTAGTTTTCGATGACTTCCGGGAAGTCGGGGTCGGCCAGGCGCGCAAGGCCCAGCTCCGTCACGGCGTCGCCCACGTGGCGGCCGGACAGGTTGTTGGCGATGGCGACGACGGAGTGGTCGGGATCGGTCAGGTCGTGCAGGACGACTTCCACCAGCGGCGCCAGCGTCTTGCCCAGCGCCTCGACGATCTTGCGGCCTTCGCGCAGCAGAAGGCGGTTTTCTTCGATGGGCTTCATGATCGTTGACGATACGTCAATTTCTGACGTTTCGTCAACGATCATGAACTTCGCTTACTGGACGGGAGCGTTGATGAAACGCACCAGCTCCGTCATGGTGGCCTCGGGCGCTTCTTCCATCAGCCAATGGCCGGAGTCCTTGATGGTGACGCCGTTCACGTTGGTCGCCACCATCCTGGCCTGTTCGATCAGGAAGGCGCCGGAAGCCTTTTCGCCCGCCAGTACAAGCATCGGCATCTTGAGCGGCGTCTTGGCAAAGCCCGCAAAGTCCACCGCATCCTTCGGGAAGGCGTGAAAATATTCGAACCCTGCCGCCATGCGCCCGGGTTGGCCGTAGGTGCGCGCGTAGAACTGGCGGTCAGATTCGGGCACCGAGTGCTTGGGATCGGCCGCAAAGTCGTTCCAGAAGTGCTCGAAGTAGATGCGCTCGCGGCCCTGCACCAGCTTGAGCGGCGTGTCGCCATAGAAGTGGAAGTGCCACAGGTCGCGCAGCAGCCAGACCTTTTGCCAGTCACCCACGCCGGGCAGGAAGGCGTCCATGAGCGTGACGCTTTCCACCTCGTCGGGGTATTGCGCGGCATAGGCGTATGCCACCATCAGACCGATGTCATGGCCGACCACCTTGACCTTGCGATAGCCCATGGCCTGCACCATGGCGTGGATATCCTGCGCGAGCGTCGTCTTGTCAAAGCCCGACGCGGGAATCGCCGAGGTGCCCGCGCCCGGCAGGTCTGGCGCCAACACCACGCGGCGATCGGCCAGACGCGGAATCAGCGGCAGCCACATGTGGCTGGTCTCGGCATAGCCATGCAGCAGCACGACGGGGGTTTCGGGGCCGTTGCCGGCCTGCAGCGTGTGAATCTGCAGGCCCGCGGCCTCCACCATGCGGTCATGCACGACGGGTGCGGCATGCGCGTGCAGCGCGGCCAGGCCGATGAGGGCAGCGCCCAGGTGGCGTACCAGGTTGGGAAGAATCTTCATGATGATCTCCAGCCGTGCCACACGCGGTGTGCGGCACGCCATAACAAGGGTTGAGTTAGAGCTGGCTCATGCCGCCGTCGGCAATGATTTCCGTGCCGACAATGAACGCCGATTCGGGTGCCGCCAGGTGCAGCACGGTCGAAGCAATCTCTTCCGGCTGGCCAAAGCGACCCAGCGGGATCTGGCTTTGGATGTGTGCAGCGGTCGCCGACAGCGTATCGGCATCCATGCCGAGCTTGCCGTACAGCGGCGTGCTCACCGGGCCGGGGCTGACCACATTCACGCGGATGCCGGCGCTGATCAGTTCGCCTGAAAGCGTCTTCGCCAGCGAGATCAGCGCCGCCTTGCTCGCCGCATAGACCGACGAATTCGGCATGCCGATGTGCGCGTTGATGGAGCCGTTCAGCACGATCGACGTGCCCTTGTTGAGGATGGGCAGCAGCGCCTGAACCTGGAAGAACGCGCCCTTCACGTTGGCGTTGAAGGTGGCGTCCCACAGGGCTTCGTCCACGTCCGGGACGGCGGCAAACTTGGCCATGCCGGCGTTGATGAACACGGCGTCCAGACGCACGCCGGCCTCCTGAAGCTGGCGGGTCAACTCGCGAGCGGCCGCCACGGTGCCGGTTTCGTTGCGGATGGCAACCGCGTTGCTGCCTAGCGTAGCGCGCGCCGTTTCCAGTGCTGCCGCATCGCGGCCGGTGATGACCACGCGGGCGCCTTCCCGCGCAAATGCCTGGGCGGCTGCCAGGCCAATGCCGCTGTTGCCGCCAGTGACCAGAACGGTCTTGCCTTCGAAGCGATTCATGATGTCCTCCATGGGATAAGTTGAACTTGAACAATCGCGTGACTGCAGTGTGGACGCGGACAAGCGGTTTGCCATACGATCCAGACGATGGACACGTTCGAAGGAATTGCACATGTTGACAGACGAGGAATTGGCCCTGCTGGAGGCCATCCGGCAAACGGGCAGCCTGTCGCGCGCGGCGGCGCAACTGGGCAAGGCGCCGTCGACCGTGTCGTACGCCGCACGGCAATTGGAGCAGCGCTTCGACGCCCTGCTGTTTGACCGGCGCCGCTACCGGCTGCAGCTCACGCCCGCCGGCCAGTTGCTCACGGAAGAAGCCGCGCGGCTTGCGCAAGATGTGTCGCGCGTGACGCAGCGCGTGCGGCAGGTGGCCAACGGCTGGGAAGACCGCCTGTGGATCGTGACGGACGAACTGCTGGAATTCGAATCGCTCATGCCCGTGATCCACGCGTTCGATGCGTTGCAATCGGGCGTGGCGCTGCGCGTAACGCACGAAGTGCTGGCCGGCACCTGGGAGGCTTTGCGCGATGGCTGCGCCGATCTCGTCATCGGAGCGACCAACGAGCCGCCGTCCATTCCCAACCTCGGGTGGTTCGAACTGGGCGTGGTGGAATGGGTGTTTGCCGTGTCGCCCCGGCATCCGCTGGCAGCTATCGACGCGCCGCTCACGCGCGAGGAAATCGCCCGGCATCGCGCCGTGGTGGTGGCCGATTCCGCGCGCACCACTGCCGGCCGCGCGTACGGCATGCTCAGCGGGCAGCCCACGCTCGCCGTGCCCAGCATGCGCGCCAAGACACTGGCCCAGCGCGACGGCCTGGGCGTCGGCTGGCTGCCGAGGCACCGCGTGGCGACGCTGCTCGCGCGCGGCGATCTGATTGAAAAGCGCACCACCGATCCACGCGAGCCGAACCTGCTCTACGTCGGCTGGCGCAGCGGCGATGGCGACGGTGAAGGCCGCGCACTCCAATGGTGGCTGGAACAACTACGGCAGCCCCGTCTGGCCAAGCGGCTCGTGCAGGGTGTCGACGCATTCGCCTGAATCTTCGCCGGGGCATCTGATGTTGCCTATGCTGGGATGGCGCCGGCGCCGCATTGGCCGTCTGCGCCTCCAGGCGTCGCCGACTGTTGCGGAATGATCAAAGTTGCAGCGTTTGTCTTCTGACAAACCCTCGGGTTGGTCAACGCCCGCTGTCGGCCAGCGTTAATCGGTCACGCACGTATATTCGTGCCTCGTTGAGGGTCTCGTTATGAAACTGTCTGCGTTGATGTTTTCCATGGGTGCGCTGGTGATGGGCTCGGCCTTTGCCCAGGGCACCGCCGCACCTGCCACCGCTGCGGCAGCTGCTCCGGCGGCCGTTCATGCGGTCTGCAAGGACGGCACCCCCTACAGCGGCGCGACGCTCAAGGGCGCTTGCCGCGGCCATGGTGGAGTCGACAAGAAAGCCAGCGCAGGCGGTGCCCCAGCCGCCGCGCCGGCCGCCCCCGCAGCAACGCCTGCCGCGCCGGCCCCGGCCAAACCTGCCGCAGCGGCTCCAGCTGCGCCTGCCGCCGCGCCCGCCCCCGCACCCGCAGCCAAGCCCGCCGCCGCCACGCCCGCCAAGCCTGCCGCAGCCGGTGCAGGCGCCGTTGCTCCCGGCGGCGGCCCGGACAAGGTGTGGGCCAATGCCAGCACCAAGGTCTACCACTGCCCGGGCGATCGCTACTACGGCAAGACCAAGCAGGGCGAATACATGACCGAAGCCGATGCCAAGGCCGCCGGCATGCGCCCGAGCCGCAACAAGGCCTGTACCAAATAAGACACGCCTGTAGCAAAACCGTACGCCGCGGCCCACCGGGGTCGCGGCGTTGTCTATTTCAGCCGGACCACCGCGCCGCATGCCCCCAAGCAACGAACATCCCGCCACCGCCCTGCAACATCCGGAGAGCTTCGCCCCACTGGATGCGCCGCCCCAGCCGCCACAGCAGCGGGTGGTGCGCGACGTCATCGCCGGGTTCTCGATTGCAGGTCTGTTGCTGCCCGAAGCCGTTGCCTATGCGGGCATCGCAAGCCTGCCGCCGCAAGCCGGGCTGATCGCGCTGATGTGCGGCCTGGTGGTCTATTCGCTGCTCGGCACGAGCCGCTTTGCCATTGTCTCGGCCACGTCGTCGTCCGCTGCCGTGCTGTTTGCAACGGTGCTGTCGGAGCCCGGCGCCAGCGGCGCGACGGCGCTCACGATGGCCGCCGCGCTCATCATCGCGACGGGCGTGCTGTTCATCCTGGCGGGGGCGGCGCGGCTGGGCGGCATGTCAGATTTCATCGCGCGGCCGGTGCTGCGCGGTTTCACGTTTGGGCTGGCGCTGACGATTGCCATCAAGCAGTTGCCCAAGATCCTCGACGTGGCCGTTCATCACAGCGACACGCCCCGCGTGGCGCTCGACCTCATCGCCGGCGCGGCTGGCGCCAACCCGTACAGCACGGCATTGGGCGCCGTCGCACTCGCGCTGCTCTTCGGCCTCGGGCGCTGGGGGCGCATTCCGGCCACGCTGGTCGTCATCGTGCTGGCCATCGCAGCCGGCTACTGGATCGACTGGCATGCTTACGGCATTGCCGTGGTCGGCCATATCGACCTGCAGAACATCAGCTTCGGCGTACCCGACCTGGGCCGCGCGCAATGGATGCAGAGCGCCGAACTCGGTTTTGCACTCATGCTGATCCTCTATGCCGAGTCCTACGGTTCGATCCGAAATTTCGCGCTCAAGCACGGCGACAGTATCTCCGCCAACCGTGACCTCGTCGCCCTGGGCTGCGCCAACCTGCTCTCGGGCCTGCTGCACGGCATGCCCGTCGGCGCCGGATATTCCGCCACGTCTGCCAACGAAGCCGCGGGTGCGCAATCGCGGTTCTCAGGGCTGTGCGCGGCGGCCGTGGTGGCGCTGATCGTGTGGCTGTTCCTGCCGCAGCTCGCGCGTATTCCCGAGCCGGTGCTGGCGGCCATCGTGATCTTTGCGGTCAGCCACTCGCTGCATCCCGCAGTGTTCAGACCTTACTGGGCCTGGCACCGCGATCGGCTCGTGGTGATTGCCGCATTGCTGGCCGTGCTGGTGCTGGGCGTGCTGCACGGGTTGCTAGCCGCAATCGGCGTGAGCTTGCTCCTCACCCTGCGCAAGCTTTCCGAGCCCAACGTAAGCGTGCTCGGCCGCCTGCGCGAGAGCCACGATTTCGTCGATGTGTCTCTACACCCCGAAGCCAAGCCCGTGCCTGGCGTGCTCATCGTCCGGCCCGAGGTGCCGCTGTTCTTCGCCAACACCGAACGCGTGCTCGGCCAGGTTCGCGCGATGCTGCAGCAGCCGCACGAGCCTGCGCTGCGAACCATCATGCTCAGCCTGGAAGAAACGCCGGACGTGGACGGCTCCGCCATCGAAGCGCTGCGCATCTTTGCCGCCGAATGCGCAGCGCGCGGCCTGCAACTGATGCTGGTGCGGCTCAAGCCGCGCGCGCTGACCGTCCTGCAGCGGGCCACCGACGACACGCTGCGCACCGAGATGCTGCATGAGCTGAGCGTGGATGAATGTGTGCAGTCATTGGCTACAACCGCCGGCATGCCGGCCCCGGCCCCGGCCTAGCCCGACACCGTCAGCGCACTCCAGGCACCGGTTTTCGCCGCATCTCGCACGTAGTCGGCAAAATCCCGCGGCGCGCGCCCGAGCGACCGCTGCACGCCGTCGGCCACCTGCGTGTTGCGGCCATCCAGCACCTCGCTGAACAGCCCGCCCAGAAATTCCGCAAACGCGCGTGGCACGTAATCGGACAGCATGTCGACATAGGCACCGGTTTCCATCGGCTGATAGTGGATGGTGCGGCCGAGGGCATCGCTCAGGATGCCCGCCACCTCCGAAAATGTGAGCGCGCGCGGCCCCGTCATCTCGTACAACTGGCCGAGATGCCGCACATCGGTGAATGCGGCGATGGCGGCATCGGCCAGGTCATCGGCGTCGACGAATGGTTCGGCGACATTGCCGGCTGGCAGCGCGATCACGCCGGCCAGCACGGGTTCAAGCAGATGGCCCTCACTGAAGTTCTGGTTGAACCAGGCCGCGCGCAGCACCGTCCAGGCGAGTCCGCTGTTCTGGACGATGGCTTCGCAGCGCTGTGCAGCCGGTTCGCCACGGCCCGAGAGCAGCACAAGATGGCGCACGCCTGCTGCCTTGGCAGCATCGGCGAATGCGGCGATGGCCGCCTCTGCGCCCGGCGCAGCCAAGTCCGGCTGATAGCTGATGTAGACGCCATCCATGCCGGCCAACGCCGGCGCCCAGGTGGCAGCGTCCTCCCAATCGAATGCGGGGCTGGCGTTACGCGAGCCCTCGCGCACGGTCACGCCATGGTTGCGCAGGCCTTGGGCGACACGCGCACCGGTCTTGCCGGTCGCGCCCAGAACGAGGACGGAAGAGACAGGGGGAACGTTAAAAGTCTGGACGATCGGCATGGGAGCGCTCCTGGAGGCATGGCGGGTAGAAGACGCCTCCAGTATGGAAAGCCGCGCCGCCTGCGATGTGATTGCGCGTCCTGCGTTCATGCCCGATCGTCCAGATCAGAGCAGAATGCGCATGTCACGGACCGGATGCCACTATGAACACCCCCTCCCCCTGGACCCACATCGACCCCCTGGGCGAAGCGCTGCACTTTCTGCGCATGAACGGCGTGTTCTATTGCCGCTCGGAGTTCTCCGCGCCGTGGGGGCTCGCCCTGCCGCCGATGCCCGATTGCATGATGCTGCACGTGGTTGCCAGCGGGTGCGCCTGGCTGGAACTGGATGGCGAGGCGCCCCGCCCGCTCAGCGTCGGCGACCTGGCCATCGTGCCGCGCGGCACCGGGCACAGGCTGACCAGCCAGCCGGGCGTCGCGTCCGCCGGCCTGTTCGACCTGCCCCGCGAGCTGATGAGCGAGCGCTACGAGGTTCTGCGCCACGGCGGCGGCGGCGAGCCTGCGCGGATGGTCTGCGCAGCCGTGCGCTTCAACCATCCGGCCGCACGACGGCTGGCGGCGCTGCTGCCGGCGGCGCTGTGCATCGACAGCCGCCAGTCTCCGCACGCACAGTGGATCGACCAGACGCTGCACTTCATGGCCGCCGAGGCTCGCACGCCGCAACCCGGCGGCGAAACCATGGTGACGCGGCTGGCGGACATCCTCGTCATCCTGGCCATTCGCGATTGGATCGAGCGCGATCCGGCCGCGCGCAGCGGCTGGGTCGGCGCGTTGCAAGACAAGCAGATCGGCCGCGCGATGGCGCTCATCCACCGGGAGCCCGAACGCGATTGGACATTGAACGCCCTCGCCGACGCGGCGGCCATGTCGCGCTCTGCATTTGCGGCACGCTTCACGCGCCTGGTGGGTGAACCGGCCATGCAATACGTCGCCCGATGGCGCATGCAGATTGCTCTGGGCTGGCTGCAGGAAGAGCGCGTGCCGCTGGCAGAAGCCGCCAGCCGGCTGGGCTACCAGTCGGAGGCGGCATTCAGCCGGGCGTTCAAGCGGTTCAATGGGGTGACGCCCGGGGCCGCTCGACGCACGTCAGCCGCGGCGCTGGCAGGCTAGCGCGCGGCGTTCCCCGCTGCACGCGCGCCTTCAAGAATGATGCGCGCCAGCTTGGCGTAATCGCCATCAAAGTGATGGCCGCCCGGCAGCTTCACGAGCTGCACCTGCTTCGGATCCAGGCCAGGGCAGTTGGTGTCCTTCTCTTCCTTGCCGTAGATGCACATGCCCAGACCCGCCGGCAGCTTCTGCACCTCGGGCAGGATCGGCAGGCCGGATGCGCTGCTCGACACCCAGTTCGTCATGTGGAACTCAAAATCGGCGCGCTTGCCCAGGCCCATCATCACGGCCAGCGCAACATGCTCGCGCGACGCCGCCGGCAAGCGGTTGACGATGAAGGGCAGCACGTCTGCGCCTTGCGAATAGCCGATCAGCAACGCCTTCTGCTTCTTCCAGCGCGCGGCGTAAAAGCGCACGAGGCGGTCCATGTCTGCGGCGGCGGAGGCAGGCGTGCGCGGCGTCCAGAAATAGCGCAGCGAATCGATACCGACCACCGACACGCCGGATTTGGAAAGCGCCGCGGCGACCTCCTTGTCCAGCCCTGCCCAACCGCCATCTCCCGAGAGCAGCACAGCGAACAGCTCGGACGACGTACCGGGCTGCGCGGGCACCTCGATGATCGGCAAGTCGGAAACCGCCGCGGGCGGGGGCGGGGGCGGTGGTTTGCGCTGCGCGACAAGCTTGGCGAAGGCGGTTTTGAATGGCTCGGAGGCGGTCACGGGCGGCGCATTGGCAGCCGACGCGGCGGCCGGCAACGCCACCGATTGCGCCCCCGAAATCGTATCGATGAAGGCTTGCGTGGCACGCGCTTCGCACAGCGGACCGGAGCGCCGCGCAAACGACGTCGGTACGGTCGATTGCAGCGCCACCCACGGCGCAGACAGCTTCGTGGCGGGTAGCAGGACCACGCCCGCGTTTTCGGGGGGCTTGACCCGCTTGGCCGTGGTGCGGCTCTCGCTCATGCGGCGGCTGAAGTGCACACCCTCGCCTTTGCACAGCGGCTTGTGCAGCTCCAGCACCGGGCAGAACTCCATCGACATGGCTGCGGCAAAGATGTTCGGGCGCGCTTGGGCAATCATGGCGTAGGCCAGCGCACCGCCTTCGTTGTCGCCGACCAGGATGGGCGGGTAGTAGCCGGGCACCTTCTCATAGGCCTGCAGGAAGCGGCTGAAGTTTTCGAGATCGCCATCGGGGAAAGCGCAATCGCCCGGGTCGGCTTCCAGGCTCGCAAACAACGCGGGCGTCGACAGGCCTGCCACCAGCGCCCCCTGCTGCGCAAGGCTCTCTGCCATGCGCGAGGCAGCGGGCGTCCAGCCGAGATCGCCCGACAGCATCAACACGACGGTGCGGATTTCGCCCTTCGGTTTGTAGACCGGCACATCGCGAAAACGCCCGTGCGTGACAAATTCGACGGCACCCGGTGCGGCGGCGGGCGTAGCGGGCGCCACCACCGGCAGCGACAGCACGCCGCCATTGGCTGCCTTGTTCGCCGTCACCGCGGCTCCGCTCATTTGCAGCCGAGGCGGCATGTCACCACGCGGCGGCACCGCCACGACACCACTCGCCCCTGTCATACCCACGGGCGGAACCAGCACCGCGCCCTGCACGGGTGCCGGTTTGGGTGCAGGCGCAGGAGCATCGGCGGCGATGGCCCAGGACGCTGCCAGCATCATGCCGATGGCACCTGCATGCCCCGCCCAACGCAAGCCTTCGCGTAGCACTCCCCGATGCCGCGCCTCTTGCGTGCGCGGTGCTTGCCAACTCATTTGGAGATCACTCCCTTCAAGCCGCCGCCGATCAGCGCGGCGACGTCCGTCAATGTGAACAGTGGCGCAAGACCGCCACGTGCGAGGAGGTAGCGGGCTTCCCACACCGGCTCGAACTTGTCCTTGAAATTGCGCAGCCCTCTGAAATTGTAGAAGCGCGCACCGTGCCGGAACATCATCCGTCCGAAGCGGTGCCAGCGCGGTGCAAGCTGATGCTCAACCATGCCCGACATCGGCGCCATGCCCAGCCCGAAACGCTGATACCCCTGCGCCTGGAAGTGGAGGATGACCTTGCCGAACAGGAAATCCATCGTGCCCGGCGGCACGTCGCTGCGATAGCGCATCAGGTCGACGCTCGCCTCGATGCGCAGCACGTCAGGGCACATCAGCGTGGCAAACGCGAGGATCACGCCTTCGCGGCGCACCACCGCCACAGGCTGGCTGAGGATGTAACGGTCCTCAAATGCGCCGAGCGAGAAACCCTTCTCGCGCGCGTTCTGATTGCGCAGCCATTCATCGGAGATGGCGCGCAATTCGTCCAGCACGGTCGACACCTCCGCCGTCGGGATGATCTCGAACGACAGCCCTTCGCGTTCGCCGCGCGTCACGCCATGGCGCAGGTTGGCACGGCGCGAGCCCTTCAGGCTGAACTCGGGCAGCGACACATACGCCTCCTCGCCCAGCTTGTAGGCGCGCAGGCCCGCATCGAGATACAGCGGCAGCGTCTGCGGCCGCGTCTTGTAGAACGCGGCGCGCCCGCCATGCGCGTCGGCCATTTCGATAAAGCGCCAGATCAGTTCGGGCCATTCCTGCTGCGCGCCCACGGGGTCGGACAGCGCCACCCACGAGCGCCCTTGCTTGGCGTACATGATGAACGCGTTACCCGACGGCGAGAACAGCAGGCTTTTGTCGCCCATCAGCGCGAGCGTGGCGTCGGCGGCGGGCTGCTTGCGGACGATCTCGGCCGCGCGGGCGAGTTCTTCGTCGCTGGGGTAGGTGGTAACGCCCGGCTCCTTGCGAAAGAGCTGCCACATGCCGAAGCCGAGCCCCGTCACGGCCACGGCCATCAGCGCGCGGATCGAACGCGGCGCATCGCCGTCGAAGGTGAATTGCCACCAGAGCTGGTTGGCGTAGGCCACCTCGCGGTAGGCGAAGAAGAGGATCCACACACACGCCGCAAACACGCAGACCATGGCGAGCAGCCATCCCGCCTCCAACCGCTGCGAGAACAGCGACGACGGCCGGTCAAACTGCCGGCGCGAGACGACGAGCAGCACCGCCAGGGTCACCAGCACCGCCATCTCCGACACGGCAATGCCCTTGGGCAGCGCCAGCACGCCGGTGAGCAGCGACAGCACCAGCGCCGCCCACCACGCGGCGTCCAGCCGGTGCAACAGCCCGCGTGCGACAAACAGCATGATGAACCCGGCCACGCTGCCGATCATGTGGGAGGCTTCCACCACGAACAGCGGCACGTGCATGCGCAGGAGGTCTTCCGCTTCGTCGCTGGCCGGGGTGACGCCCGAGACCAGCAGCATTACGCCCGCCACCATCGTCAGCGCGGCCAGCAGCCCTGGCGACAGCTTGACCGCAGCGCGGCCGAACGGCGCCCCGGCGCCCGAACGCAACTCGAACGCGCCGAGCATGGCCGCAGCCACGACAAGCGGCAGCAGGAAATAGATGACGCGGTAGAACAGCAGCGCGGCCAGCACCTCGGCCGGCGGCGCCTGGCCGCTGCAGCCTAGGAGGATGACGGCCTCGAACACGCCCAGGCCGCCCGGGCTCTGGCTCAGGACGCCCAGCGTGACCGCCAGCGCGTAGAACGCCACGAACGTCGGCAGATCGACCGCGCCTGCCGGCATCAGCACCCACAGCGCCGCCGCGGCCGCAATCATGTCCGCCGCCGAGATCGCGAACTGACGCGCGGCCAAGCCGGGCGGCGGCAGGCGGATCTCCCAGCGGCCGAAGAGCATCACATGGCGCTGGCGCATGCACAGCAGCAGCAACGCAACGACGCCCGCCAGCACCAGCAAGGCCACCACTTCGAGCAATGCCACCGGCAGATGCGTAATGGCGGCGATGTGCGGCGCGCCCCAGAGCAGCCCGACTGCGCCAAAGGCGGTGGTGGGCACGCCGAGCGCCCCGGCATCAAACGCAACCGCCTCCGTCACGCGGGCGGCATCGACCCCGGCCGCCGCGTACAGGCGCGTGCGCACCGCCCCGGCTGTCAACGAACCGAGGCCGATAGTGTTGCCCAGCGCGTAAGCGATGAACGAAGTGGTGGCGACCGTGGCGGGGGCGACGTGCGCGCCGGCATAGCGCAGGCCGGACGCGTCGTAGCCGGTCAGGGCAACGTAGCTCAGCGCCGTGGCCAGCACGGCCAGCAGCAGGTGCGAGCGCGGCGTCGCCTGCAGCGCGGCGACCATATCGGCGTAGTGAACGTGGTCCAGCAGGGCATACAGGCTGTCGAACACGAGTGCGCCAAGCACGAGCACCATGCCGACCACGATCCAGCCGGCAAGGCCGAGGCCGGAATCGGGCCGCGCAGGCGTGGCCGGCGTGGCAGGCGCGGGGTGGGCCGAGGATCGGCGGGGTGTTGGACTGGCGTCGTTGGACGCGGCGTCAGGCATGGTGAAAACGAAATCCTGCTGGCTGGGCGGAGGGCCTTGTCGATGCGACATGCGAATCCGGACACCCGCCGATGGAAGAGCGCGGCAAGCCAATCCCCCGAAGCTCACGCTTCGGACGATATCGACTTCTTGATTGGACCCGGCCTATCGGCACGGGCTGGCGGCGCGCGCCGGCCTTCTCGCGACTCGCGCCTCAAACGGCGCGTGTGTTGGATTCGCACGCTATTGGCGGCCAACGTAATACGGCTGAAGAGGCCGATTCGTTGACACGCGTTTGCGCATTTTACGGTTTGGGCGCGCTCTCCGGCGGCTTGGGCGGCACATTGGGCTTGCCGGCATCAACGGAAACCGGGTCGCTCGCGGGAAAGGTTTCCTCGATGCCTTCATCCAGCAGCGCTTCCTCGTGCGTGTCGGCCACGGGCGGATGCGGATTGGCGGGCGCCGGCGTGGGTGAGGCGCGATCGTCTGGCTCTGGCATGGCGTTCTCCAAGGATGCTTACCCAGAATAGGCAAAGCCGGATTAACAGGATGACATGGAGGGCGGCATGAGCGTATGTCCGGCGAGGGGTGTGCCCGGCACGACAGGTGCGGCACTCAGCCGATGCTCAGCAAACTGTGCGCCCGAGCAGCCGAAAAACGTTGCGCAGAAGGGATCGAATCGGGATGCGCAAACCTTTTCGGTGCTGAAAACGTCTTAGTCAGTATTGCGTAGGAAGGTGGAGTCCGGTACACAACTCACACCACCCTTTTCAATATTTTCACAATTCTGCGCATGCCTTTACAGCGCGCCACCGGTGCATTCCTTCGGCGGCCCTCTCTGCTGATCATCGGCGCGTCAGTGCTTTCGCTGATGCTGGCCGCGCTCACCGCGCTGTCACTGTGGGAAATGCGCTCGGACGCACTGGCCCGCGCACGCGATGCCGCCGACAACCTTTCGCTGATCCTGCAGCGCGACATCGCCCGGAACATCGAGGTGTACGACCTCTCGCTGCAGGCCGTGATCGACGGCGTGCGCGATCCTGCCATGCTGGCGCTGCCGCCCAACGTTCGCCAGCTCGTGCTGTTCGACCGTTCGACCAATGCGCAGGACCTGGGCTCGCTGCTGGTGACCGACAAGGCCGGCGACGTGGTCATCGATTCGCACTCGGTGCCGCCACGGCGCATTTACCTGGGCGACCGCGACTATTTTCAAGTGCATCAAGGCTCCGACAACGTCGGGCTGTACATCAGCGAGCCGTTCATCCCGCGCGCGACCGGCCTGGACCGATCGCTGGGGCTCAGCCGGCGCCTGAACGGCCCGCACGGCGAATTCAACGGCATCGTGGTCGGCACGCTGCGGCTGAACTACTTCCGGCGGCTGTTCGACGGCATCAACCTTGGCCCCCACGCCACCGTCACGCTGATCCGCACCGACGGCACGCTGCTCATGCGGCGCCCGTACAACGAAAAGCTCATCGGCCGCAGCCTGGCCGATGCCACCGCGTTCCAGAAGCGGCTGCTCGCACCGGAAGGCTCGTATGTGGACGTCGCGGGCCTTGACGGTATCGAGCGGCTGTTCAGCTTCCGCCATATCGGCGACCACCCGCTCATCGTCACCGTCGGGCTTGCCACCGAAGACATCTACGCCGAGTGGTGGCAGCGCGCGTGGGTGATCGGCGGCATCGTGCTGATGCTCGATGCGGTGTTCATCGCGCTGTCGATCCTGTTTGCGCAGCATCTGCGCAAGCGGTTCGAAATGGAGCAGCAATTGCATTTGCTGGCCAATACGGACAGCCTGACCGGCCTCGGCACGCGCCGCGCCCTGGACGCCGCGCTCGATGTGGAATGGCGCCGTGCCAATCGGCATCACACCCCGATGGCGGTGTTGATGATCGACGTGGACGATTTCAAGCGCTACAACGACCGCTACGGGCACGCCGCCGGCGACACCGCGCTGCGCACCGTGGCGCGCTGCGTGAACGACAGCATCAAGCGCCCCGGCGATTTTGCGGGCCGCTACGGCGGCGAGGAGTTCTGCGCCGTGCTGCCCAATACGGATCTGAGCGGGGCCGTGCGCGTGGCCGAGGCCATTCGGGCCGCGGTGTTGGCCGCAGACGAGCCGAACGCGGGAAGCGCGTACGGCAAGCTGACGGTGAGCATCGGCGTGGCCGTGCATTCGGGCGTGGCCGCCGAAGACTACACGCTGGAAGACCTCGTTCGACTGGCCGACGGGCGGCTGTATGAAGCCAAGGCCGCCGGCCGCAACGTGGTCTTGCCCAGACAGGAGCGGCCAAAGCTGGCGGTGGTCTAGCCCCGCCCACTTACGGCAGCACCGCATGCGCCGTGGCGTAAGCGATTGCAGCGTCCGCATCGGCCTGCAACAGGAAACGCCGCGCCACCAGACTGCTGGCCGCAGCCGTCACGGCCGCCACGTAGCCGCTCTGCGTGCCATAGCGCTCTTCGATGGACAAGCGCGGATCATTTGCACTGGCGCGCGCAGCCGCCGTCTTTTGCAACGGAAAGAATGAGCCCACCAGCCCCGGCTGATCGACAATCCCCGGCCGGTTGATCGTGTTCCAGCCGGTGTTGGTGGCCAGCGGCACGGCCACGTCCAGGCTGCGGATGCCGGCAATGTCGTTGCCGTCTGCATCCACCTGCGGCACGAGGATGGCGTAGTCGCGGCCCAGATAGGCCGGCGGCACCTGCGTGGCAATGCCGGTTTCATCTTGCGGGGTGTATTGCGGGCCCCAGTCAAGCAGGTGGAACGTGTTCACCAAACCCGTGTATGTCACGCCCGGAATGGCCGGAAACGCGACGTGCGCAGGCGCAACCAGCGTGGCATCTGCAATGCGCGGCACCTGGTTGTCGGGCGGCTGCGTACCGCGCACGACCCAGTCCTCCAGATCCTGATACAGCGCCCGGATGACCGGCACCACGCCGGTGTTGCCGTTCGTGGCATACAGCGCGTTGTACGCCGGTCCGAAGACGGCAGCGGCAGACGCGCCCGGAACCGACGGCGCGCCCAGCAGATGCTGAGAGCTTGCGTAGTAATAGACACGCGCGTTGTCGGGCTGGACCAGATCCTTGGTGCCGAACGCGTCGGTCAGCATGGGCGAGCCCTGCAACGTCCAGAATTCCGTGCCGCTGAAGCCGACGAACAGTTTCGGGCACGTGCCCGATGCATCGCAACGGGTCATGATGCCGCCCTGCCGGCCTGCTACATCGTCAACATAGTCTTTCGCCAGCCCGCGCCGGCCGCCCTGACCGAACGCGGTGTGATCGGCACGCACGCCACCGCCGCCTCCCGGCACGGCAAAGCGCATGTTGATGTTGGTCTGCCGCGCGGCGATCTGTGCAAACACGCCGTCGAACACTTTTGAGCCGTCGGCGGCCTGGTTGAAACCCAAGTTGATGAAGGTCTTCATGAAGTTGCCGCATTGCGATACGCCCGACCCGATGGCGTATCGGATAGCGCCCGCAACCGGATTGGCAACGCCCGGCGCATCGGCCGGAGCACTGCGCAGGAACGAGACCATGTCGCGCACGGCAGCCAGGCCCAGGCCCATCACCTTCGGGTCCTTGGCGACGTAGACGAGTTCGTAGAGGTATTGCGGATCCCACCCGCCCTTGACGCAGATGTTGGCCGGGTCAGGCGTGCCCGGAAACGGCACGGTGCTGCTGCATTGGGCGAACTTCCAGTCCGTAGCGGGAATGAGCTGGCGCGGGTCGCTCTCGTTGATGCGGCGCGTGAGCACGTAGCCGGGTTGCGTGTTGTCGAGGCTGGCCGGCGCGTACGGCACCATCGCGCCGTTGAACGCACCGCCAGGCAAGGTCAATGACGCCGTGGTCGCCACCGTGGGCAGCAGTTCGGCGCGGTAGGTGCCGATGATGGACGAGCCGTCGGCGTTCTTCGCAACCGGCACCGTCAACGTCACGCGGCCGGCGCTTTCCGGCACGTCGCCCTGCCACGCCGACGATAGGAAGACGTAACCGCGCGAGGCAAAGTACGGATCGAGATTGACGATGTTGCCCCGGTTGGGCGCGTCGTAGCGCAGCACGCCGTTGGCCTTGGACATGTCCACCGGCTTGAACAGCACGAACTCCGAGGTGTATTCGACGTTGCCGTTGGCGTTGCGCGGGGCGAGCTTGAGGTCGGTGATGATGCCATTACGCGCATCCGCGGGGTCGACCTCGCCGGTGAAGGTGCCGGAGATCTTCTCGTACGCACCAACGTTGCCGAACGTGCCCGCCACCGGCTCGGTCTTGCTGACCGTGATGCGATAGGCCGGCGCCGGGGCTGTGCTCGCCACGGGGGCCGGCGGGCCAGCATCCGAATTTCCGCCGCAAGCGGCCAGCGCGCAGGCGAGCGCGAGCGCGCCTCCCAGAATCGGAAGCTTCATGGTGGTCTCCTCTGTTGGTGGGTCGTTCTTTTTGCGCGCAGCCCGATGCAACGCGGTCCGCAGGCTGTGATGAGGTTGTGCACAGAACTCTAGAAAGCTTTCGTTGATCGGTGAAATGGAATGTTTCGATCAACCATGCGGTGGGCGCGATGAATGAAGGGCGCCTCTTTCCCACCCTCCCCCCCGCGTAAAATGCGCGGCTTCCAACGGATGGCACCTGCGCATCCGGGCCCTTCTTCAGATCCAGGACACCACACCATGACCAAGGCCACCGGCAGCTTCGAAGCGCTGGCCGCGCGCGAAGGCGGCCTGCAGCACCGCTTGTCTTCCGCGCAACTCACCATGATCGCCATCGGCAGCGCGATCGGAACAGGCTTGTTCCTGGGCAGCGGGGCGGCCATCCAACTGGCCGGCCCGGGCGTCATCGTCAGCTACGCCATCGGGGCGTTCATCGCGCTGCTGCTCATGGGCTGCCTGGCAGAAATGGTGGTGGCGCACCCGACCACCGGTTCCTTCGGTGCCTATGCCGAACACTACGTGAGCCCGCTCGCCGGCTTCCTCGTGCGCTATGCGTATTGGGCGGCCGTCGTTTTCGTGATCGGTGCGGAGGTGACCGCGGTGGCGGTGTACATGGCGTACTGGTTTCCGGGCGTGCCGGCGTGGGTGTGGATTGCCGGGTTCTCGGCCGTGCTGGTGTGGATCAATGCAAGCAGCGTCGATGTGTTTGGCGTGGCCGAATACTGGTGCTCGATGATCAAGGTGGTAGCCATCGTCGCGTTTCTGGCGGTGGCCAGCTTCGCCATCTATCGCGCGCCCGAAGGCGGCCCGATCGGCTTTCACAACTACGTAACCACGGGCGGTTTTCTGCCGCACGGCTGGAATGGTGTGTGGTTCGGTGCGGTGGTCAGCATCTTCAGCTTCTTCGGCATCGAGCTGATTGCGGTGGCCGCCGGCGAGGCACGCGAGCCCGAAGCCGCCGCCACCAGCGCCTTCCGCTCAACGCTGTTCCGGCTGGTGTTCTTCTACCTGTGCACGCTCGCGCTGATGCTCGCCGTTGTGCCGTGGCAGCAAGCCGGCACGGGCAAGAGCCCGTTTGTGCGGGTGATGGAAATCCTCGGGATTGCCGGGGGTGCAGGCGTGATGAACTTCGTGGTGCTGACGGCGGCGCTGTCATCGATGAACGCGCAACTCTATGTATCGACGCGCATGCTGTTCAGCCTCGCGCGGGGCGGGCAGGCGCCTCAGGCGTTGGGCGCGGTGAGCCGACGCGGTGTGCCGCTGCGCGCGCTGGCGGTGTCCAGCTCCGGTGCAGCATTGGCGGCCGTGCTGAGCGTGGTGCTGCCGGGCCACTCGTTCCTGCTGATGATGTCGCTGGCGATGTTCGGTGCGCTGTTCACGTGGCTCGTCATCTTTGTGACGCACCTGCGCTTCCGGCGCGCCGCCGAGCGCGAGCGTCGCGCATTGCGCTTTCGCATGTGGGGTTTTCCGGTGCTGACCATGCTTGGCGCCATCGCCATGGCGGTCATCATCGTCAGCACCGCGTGGATGCCCGATTTTCGGATGACGCTGGTGGTGGGGGTGCCGTTTTTGGCTGTTATGGCATGCGTGCACCTAAGAATTCGAGACCGGTAGTCGCTCTGCCGCCACACCCCACTTCTTGACGGGCTGGCGAGCGCACTTTCACGCGGGAATGTGGGATACGATCAGTTTCTCATTCTTACAAACAGCTTATTTCCGCTGCTCATGACTCCCGCGAAACTGTTCCTCGCCGCGCTCTTACTTTCCACGCCGGTGCTGGCTGCAGCGCAGTCGGCAGATGCCCCTGTCATCAAAAGCGGCGACCAGTGGACGTACCAGACCACCATCGAGACAGGGCCGTCCGGCTGGAAGCAGACGCATGACACGTTCACCGTTGTGCGGACCACGGCGTCGAACATCTACTTTACGGTGCAGGCCAAAGGCGCGCCTACTGGCCCGATCGAGGTTATCGCCGGCGCGGATTGGAGTCGCATTCGCAACGTGGATGGCAAAGAGACGACCGTCAACCGTCCGCTTGCTTTCCCGCTGCAGCCAGGCAAGAGCTGGGATGTTTCCTTCACCGAGCACAATCCAAACAAGGCCCATACCCTTGAGCAGTGGGACACGCACTACAAGGTCATGGGCTATGAATCGGTCGAAGTGCCCGCCGGCAAATTCAACGCCATCAAGATCGAGGCGGAAGGTCAGTGGATAGCTGAACTGGCGCCATCCACCGCCATTGTGCAGTCGGCCAACAGCGCCGCGGGCGGCACTACGATGGTCACGCAGACGCAACGCACCCAGCCAAGCAAGGCCACTGGGCGGACGTATAGGGCCGTGTGGTATGCGCCCGAGGTCGGCCGCTGGGTGAAGTCTGTTGATGAGGTCTACAACAGCGGAGGCGTGCGCAGCCAGCGCACCACGTCGGAACTGGAAACGCTCCAGCTCACGGGGCGGTAAGAAGCCTCATGCGCCGAGCGCCGCGAGGCGCTCGACGTCTGCACATCAAGCCTGCGCCAGCGCCTGATCCAGATCGGCCAGCAGATCATCGATGTGCTCGATGCCGATCGACAGCCGGATCGTCTCCTGCCGCACACCGGCCTTGGCAAGCTCGGCTTCAGACAGCTGCCGGTGCGTGGTCGATGCCGGGTGCGTGGCCAGCGACTTCGCGTCGCCAATGTTCACCAGCCGCGTGAACAACTGCAGCGCATCCTGAAAACGCGCCCCGGCGGCAGAGCCGCCCTTCACACCAAACGTAAGCAGCCCTGGCGCCTTGCCCGAGAGGTACTTGCGCACGAGTGCGTGATCGGGGTGATCGTCCAGGCTGGCATGGTTGACCCACTCCACCTTGGCGTGGCCGCGCAGATGCCGGGCGATCTGCGTGGCGTTCTGCGTGATGCGGTCGATACGCAGGCCCAGCGTTTCGATGCCCTGCAGGATCAGGAACGCGTTGAACGGCGACAGCGCCGCGCCGGTATTGCGCAGCGGCACCACGCGCGCGCGGCCGATATACGCCGCGTCACCCAGTGCTTCCGTATAGACGACACCGTGGTAGCTGACGTCCGGCTCGTTCAGCCGCTTGAAGCGCGCCTTGTGCTTGGCCCACGGAAACTTGCCCGAATCGACGATCGCACCGCCCAGGCTTGTGCCGTGACCGCCCAGGTACTTCGTCAGCGAATGCACGACGATGTCGGCGCCGTGCTCGAAGGGCCGCGTCAAGTACGGTGTGGGAACGGTGTTGTCGACGATGAGCGGCACGCCGTGGCGGTGCGCGATCTCGGCCAGCGCCGCAATGTCGGTGATGTTGCCCAGCGGGTTGCCGACGGTCTCGGCAAAGATCGCCTTGGTGCGGTCGTCGATCAGCGCCTCGAACGCTGCCGGGTCGCGCGGATCGGCAAACCGCGTGGTGATGCCCGACAGCGGCAGCGTGTGCGCGAACAGGTTATAGGTGCCGCCGTACAGCGTGCTGGCCGAGACAATGTTGTCGCCCGCCTCCGCAATGGTCTGGATGGCATATGTGACGGCCGCCTGTCCCGACGCCAGCGCAAGCGCCCCGATGCCGCCTTCAAGCGCAGCGATGCGCTTCTCCAGCACATCGTTGGTCGGGTTCATGATGCGGGAGTAGATGTTGCCCGGCACCTTCAGGTCGAACAGATCGGCGCCGTGCTGCGTGTCGTCAAACGCGAACGCAACGGTCTGATAGATCGGCACGGCCACCGCGCGCGTGGTGGGGTCGGCGCTGTAGCCGCCGTGGACGGCTACCGTGTCGAGCTTCCAGGCAGGGGCCGTGGTGAGCGATTGCTGCGTCATCGTCGCGTCTCCGGAGGATTGATCTCCGGCGAGCATAGGGGTTGCCGTTCAGGACGCGAACGACCGTTTTTGTCTTTGGTTATGCGCTCAGGCGCTCTTGCCGGCGCACGCGGCGCGCTCCTTCTGCCAGTGTGTCATCAACTTGCGCAGCGCCGCGTCCCGCACCTCCAGGATGGCAAATACGCCCAGGGCGTCGAGCGCGGGGAGCACCTCGCTGGAATCGCATTGAGTTCTTGTTCTCAAAAGCCGTAAAGCTTGACCGGATTCGCCACAAAGATCATCTGCTGCCAATCCGCACGGCCGATCCACGCGGCAAACGTATCGACGAGTGCAGCATCGTCGGGCTTGTGCGCCTTCTCGGTGGGATGCGGCCAGTCGGTGCCCCAGAGCATCCGCTCGGGAGCCGTGTTGATGAAGGCCTTGGCCACGGGCTCGACATCGGCGTAAGCAGGGGCACCCGTCTTGGAATCGACGTAAGGGCCGGACAGCGTGACCCACGTGTTGCCCTTGTCGACCAGGCGCTGCGCCGTGCGCATGGCATCGGACTGCATGCCGCCAGGCTGTGGCACGTGCGCAATGTGATCGATGACAAGCGGACACGACAGCGCAAGGAGATGCGGCTCCAGCGCGGGCAACTTCGCGCCTTGCACGACCAGCTCGATATGCCACCCAAACGCGCCGATGCGTGAGGCCAGCGGCGCAAGCATCTCGACGGTGGTGGCCCCCGGATAGCTCAGGTTAAAGCGGATGGCCCGCACACCTGCCGCGTGCATCTCGGCAAGCTGGGCATCCGTCACGGAGGTATCGACCACCGCAACCCCGCGCGCATTGGCCCCGAAACGCTTGAGCGCATCCAAGGTGCAACGGTTGTCGGTTCCGTATGTCGACGGCGTGACGACCACGTTGCGCTGCACGCCCAGACGCGCCTGCACCTTGCGGTACTGCTCGATGCTCGCGTTGGGCGGCCGCAGCGTGGTGCCCGGGGCGCTGGGGAATCGGTCATTGTAGATGTGCATGTGGCAATCCACTGCACCGGCCGGCAGCTTGAACGTCGGCGCGGCGCTGCCGGTGGACCACAACTCTTCTGCTTCGGTAAGCCCCGGAACAGCGGCCGCCACGGCACCAGCGCCTGCCATCTGCAGGAACCGCCTTCTGTTGAGTGCGCGCATGTCAGGCCGTCTCCGTCTTGTTCAGCATCTGCGCTTCTGATGTGGAGCGACTCAACAGCAGCAGGGTGGCCACGCTCACTAGCGTCAGCACGGCCAACGGCATCAGCGCCAGGGCATAGCTGCCGGTAGCCTGCTTGACCCAGCCGTACACATTCACCATCAGGCCGCCGCCGATGAGGTTGGCGATCGCGTTGATGGTGGCCAGCCCCGCAGCGGCTGCACTGTTGGAGAGCATGCCGGAGGCCAGCGCCCAGAACGGCCCCTTGAACGAATAGGCCCCGACCAGCACCGCGCACAGCATCACCATGGTCGGCACCAAAGACCCGCTGAGCGAGGTGCCGAACAGGCCCAGCCCGATCAGCAGCATGGGGATGGCGGTGTGCCAGCGGCGCTCCTTCAGGCGGTCGGAGCGGCGGCCCCAGAACACCATCAGCACCGAAGCCACGGCATATGGCACCGAGTTCAGCAGCCCCGTCTGCATGACGGTCAACCCGAACGATTTGAGCAGTTGCGGCTGCCACACCGACAGCGTGCTGCCGGCAGCCGACGCACACACATCCACCAGCGCGAGGCACAGCACGTAGCGGTTGCAGAACAGCTTCGCCAGCGGCATCTGCGCAACCTTCTTCGGGCCGCGCGCTTCACCGGCCAACGCATTCGTGAGCCACTGGCGCTCGTCAGCGGACAGCCACTTGGCTTCTTCAGGCCGATTGGTCAGCAAGCGCAGGCAGGCAATGCCAAGCAGCACCGTCGGAATGCCTTCGAGGATGAACAGCCAATGCCAGCCGCGCAATCCAGCGAACCCGTCCATCTGGAGCAGCGCAGCCGAGATGGGCGAGCCGATGAAGCTCGCCCCCGGAATGGCGACCATGAACGTGGCCACAATGCGGGCGCGGTGCGTTGCCGGAATCCAATATGAGAGATACAGCAGCACGCCGGGAAAGAACCCCGCCTCGGCGGCACCCAGCAGAAAGCGCAGCGCGTAAAACGAGGCCGGGCCTTGCACCAGTGCCGTCGCAGCCGAGATCAGACCCCACGTGATCATGATCCGCGCGATCCAGATGCGCGCGCCGTAGCGTTGCAGCGCAAGATTGCTCGGTACCTCGAAGAAGAAGTACGACACAAAGAAGAGACTGCTGCCGAACCCGAACACGCCGGCCGTGAGCCCCAGGTCATGATTCATCTGTAGCGAGGCCATGCCCACGTTGCCGCGATCGATGAAGGCCAGCAGGTAGCAGACCATCAGAAATGGCACGAGACGCCAGACCACCTTGCGCAGGGTCCGCCGTTCGATCTCGGTGACGCCGGTACCGCCGGTCACTTGCATGTGTGTCTCCTGGCGCCGTCGCGTGTTGCGCGGCGCTATTGGATGTCTGGGAAGAAAGGTACTGCGATTGCGCAATCAGCGTGTTGCAGCTTCACCGGCATCGGCGCCGGGGTCGCCCAGCCACGCGATGGACAGCGCTCCGATGAGCAGCACAGCCGACACCGCCAGCAGTGGCGCGGTAAAGCCCTGCGAGTACTGCTTGATGGCGCCGACCATCGACGGACCGACAAAGCCGCCGAGGTTGCCCACGGAAACGATCAGCGCCAGGCCGCCCGCGGCCGCGCGGCCCGTGAGGAAGGTGGACGGAATCGCCCAGAACGTGGCCTGGAACGCCAGGATGCCGCTCACCGTCACGCACAGCGCCGCGAGCTTGAGCGCCGGTGCATCCAGGGCCGTGCTGGCTGCCAGCGCTACCGCAGCAACCACCAGCGCGGCAGCCACATACGGGACGCGATTCTGCGCGCGGTTCGCCATGCGGGCCCACCACAGCATGATCACCGCACCCAGCGCATACGGGATGGCCGTCAGCCAGCCGACCACGGTGTGCTGCACGCCAAACTGCTTGATGATCTGCGGCATCCAGAGGCCCACGCCGATGGAGCCGACGATGCCGCAGAAGTTGATGAACGCCAGCACGAAGACGCGCCAGTTGGTCATGGCATCGCGCAGGGTCGCGCCGTGCTTGCTGGCGATGTCGCGTTGCTCCAGGGCGAGGCGGCGCGCGAGTACGGCCTTCTCATCGTCGGTGAGCCATGTCGCCTTTTCCGGCCGATCGGCCAGCACGAACAGGCACGCGATGCCAAGCAGCACGGCCGGCAGCCCTTCGATCAGCAACAGCCATTGCCAGCTGCGTAGCCCATGCAGGCCGCCGAGTTCGAGCAGCGCGCCGGAAATGGGTGAGCCGATCATGTTCGCCACAGGAATGCCGACCAGGAAGGCAGCCGTCACCTTGGCGCGCCACTTGCCCGGAAACCAGTGCGTGAAGTACAGGTAGATGCCCGGCGTGAAGCCCGCTTCGGCAAGACCCAGCAGAAAGCGCGCCGCCGCAAAACTCTTGGGCCCGACCACAAACGCCGTGGCCATCGAGAAGATGCCCCACGTGATCATGATCCGCGCGATCCAGATGCGCGCCCCCACCTTCTGCATGATGAGGTTGCTCGGGATCTCGAACAGGAAATACCCGATGAAGAACAACCCTGCGCCGAACCCGAACTGCTCGGCCGTGAGGCCAATGTCCTTGTTCATGGTGAGCGCGGCAAAGCCCACGTTGGTGCGATCGAGATAGCTGATCACATAGCAGGCGAAGATGAACGGCAGGATGCGGCAGAACGCCTTGGCCAGCGTGCGTTCGCTCGCCTCGTAATCCGCGTCGGGCAGCGTGGCGGCGGGGCGCTCATCCGCGCCGTGCGCTGGCGTGATGGCACTCAGAGTCTGAGACATTTGCTTGGTCTCCTCCATCGCGCTTCTATGAGCGCTCAGGGTCGGGTATCGATGGGCTGGGCTAGGGCGTTGCTTTCGTCTGCTTTGCCCGATGCGGCAGCGGGCCGGCGATGTCCATCTCGGTCTTGAGCACCGTGCCGGACACCGATTCGGTCATGAAGAGCGTCTTCATTTCGGCGCCGCCGAAACACAGGTTCGTGAGCGAGGCACCTTCGGGGCTGGTCAAGACCATGTCCGGCTCCGCACGGTGGTTCAGCACCCATGCGCGGCCGAGTCCTGGGTTGGCCACGAACAGCCGCCCCGCCGTGTCGATCGTCAAACCATCCGGGCCACTCGGGCCGTATGACGTGAAGAACTGGCCGACCTTGCTGACGGAGCCATCGGCCTGCAGCGGCACGCGCCACACGCAGTTGCCGCGCGTCATGGCGACATACAGCACCTTCTCGTCGGGCGACAGCACGAGCCCGTTGGGGCTGGGGCAATTGCCGAGCAGCATGTCGAGCCTGCCTTCCGGCGAGAGGCGATAGACGCGCCCGGTCGGGTCTTGCAGCCCGGTCTGCCCCTGGTCGGTGAAGTACAGGTTGCCGTGCGAATCGAACGTCAGGTCGTTCACGCCCTTGAAGCGCTCGGAGTTGCGGCGCTCAAGATACGGCGTGACTTCGCCGCGCTGGATATCGAGCAGCATCAGCCCGTTGCGGTAGTCGGTGATGAGCAGGTGCGCATCGTCGACGAACTTCATGCCGTTGGGCTCGCCGTCGTATTCGGTCACCAGTTCCCAATCGCCCGTCGGCGAGATCCGGAAGACGCGACCGTGCGGAATATCCGTCACGTATAGATGACCGTGGCCGCGGCCGTCCGGACACCACACCGGTCCTTCGAGAAACGAGTCGGTGGCTTGCCCACCGCGATTGGCGCGCGCCCATTCCGTCTGGACATCGGGCTTGCGAAACCTGGCAGGCATGCGCGTGAAGACTTCGGCTTCACGCACCGCCGGTGGCGAGAGCAGGAACATGGACATCACGCCGCCGTGCGGGCACGTTCCTCGATCACTGCGAGCACATTGGCCGCCGCGCCCTTGCCCATGTTCACGTAGGCCGCATCGCTCACGCCGCCGATGTGCGGCGACAGGATGATGTCGGCAACGCCCTGGAACGGATGCGGCACCGTCATCGGCTCCACATCGAAGCTGTCGAGCCCTGCTGCACGGAGTTGGCCACTGGCCAGCGCTTCCACCAGCGCGGCTTCGTCAATGAGGCCACCGCGCGCCGTGTTGACCAGAATCGCGCCGGGCTTGAAGCAGTTGAACGCGTCGCGGTTCAGCATCTTGCGGTTCTCGGCGGTCAACGGGCAGTGCAGCGACACCACGTCGGACTGCGCGTACAACTCGCCGAGGCTCACCAGCATCACGCCTGCCGGTGCCTCCTTGGCGTACGGGTCGAAGGCGATGACATTCATACCGAACGCCTGCCCAATCGTGGCAGCCCGCCGGCCGATCGCACCCAGACCGACCAGGCCGAGCGTGCGGCCATCCAGTTCGATCGACTTGTGCGTCGCCTTGTCCCAATGGCCGGCACGCATGCGCGCGTCCAGCTGCGGGACCGACTTTGCGCATGCGAGGATCAGCGCCCACGCATGCTCGGCCACAGCAGCCGCGTTGGCACCCACTGCAGCGCGCACCGCAATGCCACGTGCCGCGGCGGCGTCCTGATCGATGACATCGATACCGCTGCCGTGCTTCGAGATCACCTGCAGGTTGCCGGCGGCTGCATCCATGATGCGGGCGTTGACCTTGCCGTAGCGCACGATGATTGCCACAGGCTTGTGCCGGGCGCAGAGCGCAACGATGTCGTCTTCGGTGGATTGCTTGCCGGCAAACACGACTTCGAAATCGCCCAGCATGTCCAACGCCTCGGGTGCCAGGTCAGCCGCCGTGACGAGCAGGACAGGCTTGGTTGCAGTCGTGCTCATTACAGTGCCTCGCCTTCGGCCAGCATGCCCGCCGCGCGCAGTTCTTTCTCGAGCCAGCCGGGGCGCGTATCGCCCTTGCGGATCGCCGCAATGCGGGCCGCTTCGACGTCCACCTTTTTCTGTGCGAGCACGAGAATGCGCTCAACGTCGGCACGCGGGATTACGACCACGCCATCTGCGTCGCCCACCACCAGGTCACCCGGATGCACCGTCGCGCCGGCAGCCGACACGGGCAGGTTCACGCGGCCCGCCACGCTCTTGGTCGGCCCGCACGGGTTCAAGCCGGCAGCAAAAATCGGGAACGTGCCGTGCGCCAGCTCATGCGAATCGCGCACCGCGCCATCGATGACAAACCCGGCGATGCCGGTGGCCTGCGCCTGCGTGGCCATGATCTCGCCGATCAGCGCGCAACTCTGGTCACCCTTGCCGTCCACCACGATCACATCGCCGGGCCTGGCGACCGCCAGGGCGGCATGGATGGCGAGGTTGTCGCCGGGGCGAACTTCCACCGTGACGGCTGGCCCGGCCACTTTCATGGTCGGCGCGAGCGGTTTGACGCGACAGTTCAAGGTGCCACGGCGGCCGGCAACGTCAGCCAGGATGGCCGCCTGGAAGCGGGCCGCCGCCTCAACCAGCGCGGGTGAAACGCGCTCGATATCGCGAACGATGGCGGAAATGTTGTGCGAAAGGGTACTCATGAAAACCTGCCTCAGACTGTGAAGTTGTACTATGTACAACACGGGTGTACTCAGTGAAACCACTATAGCCACGGCAAGCGGGTCGATCCACTAGCGTTTACCCTTTCGCCAGATACAACGGCGTTGTACATGGTACAATCCTGCCATTCGGAGTTCGGGGGATTCGGAAAATGGGGAATGACGGCGTTGCCGCAGTGGAAAAGGCGCTGGCCTTGCTGGATTGCTTCAAGCCCGGGGCGGAAGCCCTCTCACTCGCGGCCCTGGCGCAAGCGTCGGGCATGCACAAGACCACGGTGTACCGGCTGATGAACTCGCTGGAGCGCATGAGCTATGTCACCCGCTCCGAGTCTGGCGCGTACTCGCTCGGACCGCGCCTGCTGTACCTCGGCAAGCTCTACGAGCAGTCGTTCCACCTGTCTTCGGTGGTGGAGCCGGTGCTGCACGCGCTGGCGGCAGCCACGCGAGAGAGCGCATCGTACTACGTCATCGATCACGGGCGGCGCCTGTGCCTGTTCCGTGCTGAACCGTCGGAAGGTCTGCGCGAGACGCGCCTGCCCGGCACGTCGCTGCCGCTGGACGACACGGCCATCAGCCATGTGCTGCGTTACTGGGGGCTGGGTGAAGCGCTGTATGACGGCACGCCCGAATTACCCCTGTTCACCTCCGGCGCGCGCGATCAGCACACGGCGGCATTTGCCACGCCCGTCTTCGGCTCCGGCGACAAGTTCATGGCCGCGCTCACACTATCGGGCGCAGCCTCACGGCTCGAAGCGGCGCGCACCACCGGCGATTTCGTCGCGAAGCAGTTGCAGGCAGCGTCCGAGCTGTCGCGCAAGCTCGGCGCAAGTGCGGCGTTGTGCGAACGCCTCTACGGCGCTTGACGTGAAGACGCTGCCTGATGCCGAGCGCGCATCGCAGTGCTAAGGGCGCTCGGCTGATTCGGCCGGAACCTGCCCTGCCGGCGCTGCTTCGGTAGGTCGCTTCGCATGGCCAATGCGCTGCGCATGATAGATGCCGGTGTGGCCCGAGAAGAGATAGCTCACCACGCAGGCAATGCCGGCAAACGTGCCGACTTCGGGGCCGAAGAGTTCCATCGCCATCAAGGTCGACGCGATGGGCGTATTGGCGGCCCCCGCAAACACGGCAACGAACCCCAGGCCCGCCAGCAGCGGGAAAGGCAACGGCAGCACGTAACCCAACGCATTGCCCAGCGTGGCGCCGATGTAGAACAGCGGCGTGACCTCGCCGCCCTTGAAGCCGGACGCCAGCGTCACGATCGTGAACGCCGCCTTGCCGGCAAAGTCGTACGCCGGCAGCGGTGTGTGGAACGCATCCACGATGACCGGAATGCCGAGGCCGAGATATTTGTCCGTCCCCAGCGCCAAGGCCACCGCCACGACCACGCTGCCGCCCAGCACGGGGCGAAGCGGCCCAAAGGCGATGTGATGCTTCAACAGGCGGCTGAGCCGGTGCGTGACCGCCGCGAATGTCATCCCCGCCAGACCGAAGACGATGGCCGCCACGACCACAAGCCCAATGGCGATTGGCGTGAGATGCGGCACAAACGGAATCGCATACGGCGTGTGGTGCACCCCCAGCAACGGCGGCACCAGGTCGCCCACGATGGCCGCGATGAAGCACGGGAGGATCGCGTCATAACGCAGACGGCCGATCGCGAGCACCTCCAGCCCGAACACGGCGCCGGCCAGCGGCGTGCCGAAGACCGATGCGAAACCCGCACTGATGCCCGCCATCAGCAAGATGCGCCGGTCCGCGGGCGCCAGCGAGAACAGCCGCGTCAGGTAGTCCGCAAAACTGCCGCCCATCTGAACGGCCGTGCCCTCACGCCCGGCCGATCCGCCAAAGAGATGCGTGACGACGGTGCCCAGCAGGATGAGCGGCGCCATACGCTTGGGCACGACACGCTTGGGGTCGTGGATCTCGTCGATGAGCAGGTTGTTGCCGCCTTCCACCGATTGCCCCGTGTAGTGGTAGAGCAAGCCCACGGCCAGCCCCGCCACAGGCAGGAACCACAGCAGCCAAGGGTGCGCGGTGCGCGTGTTGGTTGCCCAATCCAGCGCCAGCAGCAACACCGCAGAGCCAAGCCCGGCGAGCATGCCGACGAGCGAACCGAGCGAGAGCCAGCGCAGCAGATACCCGAACATGCGCAGCGGCTCGGAGCGTGTAAGCGTTTTCCTCATGATGACCAGATTCGAAGGACTCAAACCTGAGCGACAGAACGTCGTTTGGGCGCGTGCCTACAACTTCCTTCGACCAGGAACTTGTAGGCATCATCAGCCGGATGCGTGATCCGCAGACCGGCGGTTAAGGGAGGCATGCCATCTCCACAAGGGCGGGGATTGTGCCTGAACGCGGGCACCGTCACAACCCGGCACAATCGCGCGCCGCCCAGAAAAATGGCCCGCCCCGGCGTCATCCCGGGGCGGGCCTTTTTTGCTTCGGGCGTGTCGCTTACTGGCGCAAACCCTTCACGCGGTCTGCGGCGACATCGGCCGGTTGCCCGCCAAAACTCGTCCGCAGGTAGTTGGCCAGATCGGCCAGTTCCGTATCGCTCATCTGCGCAAAGCCCGGCATCTCCTGCATGGCTTCCGTGCCCGGGAAGCGCTGCGCTTCAATGCCGTCGAGCATCGAGACGATCAGGTTATGCGCGTCGGCATTGCGCAGGATGGCGTTGCCCAGCATCGGCACGGCCACGTGCGGCTTGCCTTCGCCATCGCGGCCATGACAGCCGGCGCAAACGGCGAGGTAATGCGCGCGTCCGGCCTTGATCTGATCGACATTCTCAGGCGTGGCGGCGACCGGCTTGAGCGGCTGCGGCGCGGGCGCCTTGTCGCCCAGCAGATACGTCGTCAGTGCCGCCACATCGGCCGGGCTGAGGTACTGCGTGCTCAGGTGGACCACCGGGTACATCTCGCCAAACGCGGACCCCTGCGGCGCGATGCCCACGCTGAAGAACGTCTGCAGGTCGCCCTGCGTCCAGCCACGCGCCGCCAGGCCGGCAGGCGTGATGTCCGGCGCGACCACGCGGCCCAGCGCAGCACCGGAAAGCGGTTTGCCGGCATCGAGCTGGCCGGCAAAGCCGCGCGGGCTGTGGCACTCAGCGCAGTGGCCCAGCGCGTTGGCCAGATACCGGCCACGCTGCCACGCTGCTGTGTTGCCGACGGATGCATCGGGCAGCGCGTTCTTCAGGAAGAACACGTTCCAGCCCGCCATGGCGATGCGGATGTTGTACGGAAAGCGCAACTCGTGCTCGCGATTGGCGACGGCCGCCGGCTTCACCTGCTGCATCAGGTAGGCATACATCGCATCGGTATCGCCGCGCGAAAGGCCGCGATACGACGTGTACGGCATCGCCGGATACAGGTGTTTGTCGGGCGTGACGCCGTCGTGCAGTGCCTTGTAGAAATCGTCCGCGCTCCACTTGCCGATGCCCTGCGCCTTGTCAGGCGTGATGTTCGTGCCGTAGAACGTGCCAAACGGCGAGGCCAGCGCCACGCCGCCGGCAAACGGCGCACCGTCCTTGGCCGTGTGGCAGGCCGCGCAGTCCGCTGCGCGCACGAGGGCGCGGCCGCGGTTGATCAGGTCGGCGCCGGTCAGCTTGGCCGGCGGCGGCTGGTCGGCGGCGGGCGGGATCTCGGTGGAGCGGTCGCCGCAGGCGGACAACGCCGCAGCGGCCAGCAGCGGCAGCAGCGCCTTTCGTGTCCATTGAGTCAATTGCGTCAATTCAGCGATAGCCATCACTTGCCGTCCTTGACGAGCCCGGGCGTGCTCAGGACGACGTCCTTCACGGCCTCGAAGTAGCGCACGTAGCCTGTGCAGCGGCAGATGTGGTCGTTCAGTGCTTCGGTGATTGTCTCGTCAAGCTTGTCGCGCGCCACCGGCTCGCGCTTGAGGCGCTCCACCAGCACCGTCGCCCCGTTGACGAACCCCGGCGTGCAATAGCCGCACTGGAAGCTGAAGTGCTCCAGAAACTTCTGCTGCACGAGCGTGAGCGACACCACCTCGCCCTTCTCATCGCGCTTGGCGTGCCCTTCCACCGTGCGCACCTTCTTGTTCTGGAAGAAATGCGCGCCGGTAATGCACGTACGCACTTCTTCGCTGGTGCCGTCCGGCTTGTCGAGGATGACCGTGCAGGCGCGGCACACGCCCTGCCCGCAGCCGAGCCGCGAGCCGGTCAGGCCGGCGTATTCGTGCAGGAAGTCGATCATCATCAGGCCTTCGGGCACTTGCGTGGGGCCGACGTCCTTGCCGTTGATATGCACGGTGAGCGGTTGTGTCGTGATGGTCGTGTTGCTCATGCCAGTACCTCCTGAATCTTTTCCGCGGTCACTGGCAGGCTGGTGAAGCGGTGTCCGATGGCATGCGCGATGCCGTTCACAATGGCGCCCACCACCGGGATCATCACCACCTCGGCAATGCCCTTGGGCGGATCGGTTTCCGATATGGGCGGGAGCACCGTGCCGGTCTGTGTCCACACCGCCACGTCCTTGGCGCGCGGCAGGTGGTATCGGTTGAAGTTCCACGTGCCGTTGCCGGGGCCGTCTTCGTACAGCGGCAGCGCTTCGTGCAGCGCGTGGCCAATGCCCATGGCGAGCCCGCCCTGCAATTGCCCCGAGACAAGCTGCGGCGATATCTGCGTGCCGCACTCCATGATCGAGTGGTGCGACAGCAGATCGACCTTGCCGCTGGCTTCGTGCACCGACAGCTCGACCAGCGTGCCGACCGCGCTGTAGTACGTGACCGACGCGTTGTTGCGCTGCGTTGGCGCGATGTAGACCTTCTTGCGATCTAGCACGTGATACCCGCCGGGGGTTGTCATCCTGGCCTTGCGTGCCGCGTCGGCACCGTCGCCGTAGCGTACGGACAACGCGTCGATGGGCACGCGCGTGGCTGCACCGTTGACTTCGAAATCGGCCTCCGACCATTGCCAGCGGTTGAACGCGTGCACCACCGCGCCCGTCACCAGACCCAGTTCGTGCGCCTTCTTGACGATCTGTTCATAGGGCAGCGCCTCCAGGCCGCCGGCCGTAAGCTTGCCGTCCACCCAGCGCGCGTCTTCCACGCGCACCACCAGCGAGGCCGCCTGGCCGCCACCAATGCCCTGGCTCCAGATCGCCATTGCTGCCGGCCACAGGCCATGCATGAAGACGATGCGCGCCGCCTCACGCGTGCTGTGCGTGAAGTAGTACGCCGAGTTGGTCGCGCTCGACGGCGACGCATACGCCGGAGACCACCGCGGGTTGGCCGATGCTTTGTCTTGATCGGCCTGGCTCATGAGATACGGGTCGCCGCTCGTGACGACGGGCAGGTCTGCCCAGTCCGTCACCGCCACGCGCACTTCCGCTGCCGGGCGGCCCAGCCAGCGCGCCACGGCCACGGCTTGCGAGGTCGACATGCCCGTGCCGATTTCCGCGGCCACGTGATGCAGCGTGATCTGTCCATCGGCGCGGATCTCCACCTTGGCGAACGACGCCTCGGCGCCCGTACCGAAATCCTTCTGCACGCACGCGAACCCCACGCCGTAGCGCTTGCCCGGGTGGGCGGCTTCAAACTCGGTTTTCTTCTTCGCGCGATTCACCCACAGCGGATGCACCTTGGCCGCCTGCAGCACTTCATCCACGCGGATGGCGCCGGCGGGAATCGCGCCCTGTGTGTTCTTCATGCCCGAACGCAGCGCGTTCTTCAGGCGGAACTCGATCGGGTCGAGCTTCAACTGCTCGGCAAACTCGTCGACCATCACTTCGGTCGCGGCCATGCTTTGCAGCGTGCCGTAGCCACGTGCGGAGCCCGCGTCGATGGCGCGGGAGGCAATCGCCACGGCCGTCAGGTCGTTCTTCGGGAAGTAGTAGATCGACTGCGCGGCCGTTGCGCCCACCATCGCGACGGATGGCGAGAAATTGGCACGCCCGCCGCCGTTGGCCTCGAAGTGGCCCTGGAACGACTGGAACAGGCCAGTCTTCTTGTCCACAGCGATGCGGTACCGCATCTTGAATGCGTGCCGCTTGATGGAAGTCTGGAACTGCTCGTAGCGGTCATTCGCCAGACGCACCGGCTTGCCGTCGGCATACAGCGCCGTCACGAGGCCATAGAACGGGAAGTTGTAGTGGTCTTTCGAGCCGTAGCCGACCGTGTAGCAAGGGTGCACGATCACCTGCTTCACCGGGAACGCGCCGCGGGCCTTGGCGATCATCTCGGCCGTGCTTTCGCCTACCTCCACCGGACTCTGCGTTGGCACCACCATGTGCAGCGTCTGCGTGGCAGCGTCGTACCAGCAGTTGGCATTGTCATTTTCGAGCGCGGCAGTATCGACCGATTGCGTGTTGTACTCGCGCTCCAGCACGAGCCAGTCGGCCGGCGGCTTGTCGAGTTCTGCGGCGATCTGGTTGGCGTAGAAGATGCCCTGCTCGCCGAGCTTGCCGTGGTCTACGCCGTCAGGCCACACGGGCTCGTGCTTGCGCATCATGCTCGGAAAGATCGGCGCATTCTTCAGGCTGGAGAACACATCGTCGTCATACGGGCTTGCGCCGCCCACGCGCACAAAGCGGAAGGTGCCCCAGGGGTCGCGCTCAAGCGGCCCGGTCTGCGCGCCATAGCGGATGATCTTGTCCTGGAACTTGAGCTTGTCTTTCGCAAAGCGAAAGCGCGCGAAGTCGTGATAGATCAGGATGGCCACGGCGTGGCCCAGGTAGGCGGGCGTCTTGCCGGTGGGCAGCAGCATGTCGTCGCCATAGAAGGCGGGGAAAGCCACACCATCGCGCGCCAGGTCGTCTGCCGTCACCACGCGATCGGGCTTGAGCTCGTCGCCCAGCAGGCTCAGGTCGAACCCTTCGTACGTACGATCGGCCAGCGTGGTGCGCAGGATGAATGCATGCGACTGCTGCTGCGGCCAGTGCGGCATGTCGCGCGAGCGGATGTCACGCGCGAAGACCTTGTCGCCCGTCACCTTGGCAATGCCGTCGATGCGGAATTTGGGCGTGCCGGTCTTTGGGTCCCACTGGACAGGGGTAAGAATCTTTTCTTCGAACAGGGCCGCAAATGCGCGGCCGCCCAACGGTGCGATGACCACCGAGACGCCGGCCACGACGGTCGCTTTCAGGAAAGCGCGGCGTGACGGATGGGTAAGCGGCATGAATTCTTCCTCGAGGGGAGGATGATGAGGGGAAAGAGAGGCGGGCAAGTGCGGGGGATGCAAGCGGCTCCGCCTCTTTCGATTTTGGTTCGTGCCCTGACGCAAAACAAGGCGAACCGGCGAATACCGCTTATTCGGCGCCCGTTATCTGCCTTGGCACACTCTTGTGCATGCGCAGCATTCCGGCAGCAAGGCGGGCACCGCAGCAGCCTTCGTTGTCCAATCGCGTTCACCAGTGTGGGCAACCTGGGGCAGATTGTTCAGCTTGGGGCGATCCGGCATGCTGCGCACGTTGAGCTGACGTCCGGTCAAAACCTAACAACATAGAGACCCGCCAAAGGAGACACGCATGACTGCCCACCTGATCTTCGATGATCGCCCCACCGATGCCGATACGCTGCTCGCGCGCGGTGCCGCCCTTGCCGGCGGGTTGCGCCGCATGGGGGTGCAGGAGGGCGATGTGATCGGCGTACTGCTGCGCAATGCACCCGCCTACATCGACGTGATGCACGCCTGCCGCATCGCAGGGTGCTACTTCTGCCCGATCAACTGGCACTTCACGCCGGCCGAGGTGGAGTTTCTGGTGCGCGATTCGGGTGCCAAGGTATTGATCGGCCATCGCGACCTCGTCGATGCGGCAGAACCGCTGCTACCGGCACACGTGCAGCTGCTGCGCGTGGATGCAGAAGGCACCGACCGCGCCGACGGCTATGCCAACTGGCTTGCGCTGCAGACGCCGTACGACGGGCCGATCGTTTCTCCGCGCGGGCACATGGCCTATACCTCGGGCACCACGGGCCGCCCCAAGGGCGTGGTACGCCAGGCCGTACCACTCGATCAGCTCGAGGCGCATCTGCAGAAGGCACGCGCCGTGGTGGCTGCAACGTTCGGCATCGTGCCGGGCTGCCGTGCGCTGGTGCCGGCGCCGCTGTATCACAGCGCGCCGAGCCTCTTTGCCCAGCAAGCCGCGCAGATGGCGGAGGTGCTGGTGGTGAACGCGCGCTTTGATGCCCTGCGCGTGCTCGAGCAGATCGAGCGCTACCGCATCGACACCGTCTACCTCGTGCCCATCATGTATGTGCGCCTGCTCAAGCTGACCGACGAAGAACGCAGCCGATACGACCTGTCTTCGCTGCGCTTCGTGGCGTCCACTGGTGCACCGTGCGCGCCGGAGATCAAGCGCCGCATGATCGACTGGCTCGGCCCCGTCATCTACGAAACGTATGCGTCGAGCGAGACCGGCATGATCACTGTGATGGACCCGCGCGAGGCGGCCGCCCGCCCCGGCAGCGCCGGCCGCCCGGTGTGCGACGCACGCGTGCGCATCCTGCGTGAAGACGGCACGCCCTGCCCTACCGGAGAGATCGGCTTGATCTACAGCCACCAACCCGCCTATCCCGATTTCACCTACCGCGGCAACGATGAGGCGCGCAGCAAGATCGAGCGCGACGGCCTGGTCACGCTCGGCGACATGGGCTACCTCGATGCCGACGGCTATCTGTATGTGTGCGACCGCGCATCGGACATGGTCATCTCGGGCGGCGTCAACATCTACCCGGCCGAGATCGAACATGCGCTGCTGCGCCACCCCGATGTGGTCGACTGCGCGGTCTTCGGCGTGCCGTGCGACGAGTACGGCGAGCGGCTTGTTGCCGTGGTGCAGACCGAACGCCAAGACCTGCAGGCCGAGTTCGTGATCGAATGGCTGCGCGGCCAGATTGCCGGCTTCAAGATCCCGCGCCAGATCGAGTTCACCACAGCGCTGCCGCGCGACGACAACGGCAAGATCGCCAAGCGCCGCCTGCGCGATGCATGGTGGGGCGACCGGCAGCGGCGCGTATGACGGCGCACGAACCGCTGCCGGAGCCGATCACGCGACGGCCGCCTCCTGCGCCGTGCCGGACTTGGCGAACAGCGTGCGCTCCGTGAACTTGATGTTCTGCGGATCGTAGTACGGGTCGGCCCATGCGCTGGTCGTCTTCAGCACCAGCGGCTTGTCGGCCGTCGCCTTGGATTCGCTTGCACGGAAGCGGTAGTGGTCGAACAGGCGGATGGCCTCGATCGCATAGGCCGTGACGATGGCCGGGTCGTAGATGGCGATCAGGCTGTCGCCGTTCTGCTCTTCCCCGCCCTTCGACAGGTTGGACGAGCCGCAGAACACGACCGGCTCATCGCCATTGAAATCGCACACGACAAACTTGTGGTGAATGTGCTGGCCGGTGCCGGCATCCACTTCCTGTTTGAACGGCGCAGGGGCTTCGTCCTTCAAATACGCAAACGACACAGTCTGCGAGGGCACATCGCGGCCGGGGGCAAAGGCGTCGACGCCACCCTGTTTGTCGATCACGCCCAGCGAAAGCAGCCCAGCCTTGTGCGGCACCACTTGCTCGAGCGTGTTCAGCATCGCGCCGCCGCCATCGGTGGCCATCACCGCAAACAGCACGGACGACAGCGCGCCCTTCACACGGTCCGCGGCCTCCGTGAGCAACGCATCGGTCTGATGCGGCGAGAAGCCGAAGCGCGCACGCGGCTTGCCGCCTTGCGGCACGGCCTGCCAGCTGGCAGCCAGCGCATCGGCGCGAAAGGCGGCGGCCACCTTGCGGCTGCCCGCAGCGTCTTCACCGTACTGGTCGATCCATCCCCACAGACGCTCGAACACCTGCGCGTAGAGCTGCGCGGCGTCTTGCTCGAACACCAGCACGCTGTTGGCCTGCACGTACAACCCGCGCAGCGAGAAGTTGGCCGAACCGGCCAGCACGCGCACCGGCTTGCCGGCCGCGTCCCGCAGCAGGATCGCCTTGTGGTGCTGGAACCGCGCCAGGTGCGTCCGGCGGACCTCCGCGCCGGCCTGCTTGAAGTACTCGGCGGCCTGCGTCTCAAACGCGTTGTCGGTGCCGTGGCCCACCGGGTTGGCGCCGGTGCCAACATAGTTGTCCTGAATCACGCGGACCTTGCGACCGTTCTGCGCGAGCCAAGCAATGGCACGGATGATGTCCGGTTCGTCCAGGTCGTAGGCGAGCACGTCGATGCCGTATCCGTCGGACGCGTGGCACTGGTTCAGCAGATCGATGATGAGATGGCGACCCGTCGCCCCCAGGTAGGCGTACTTGTTCTGATACGGCTGCGTGTCGTACAGCAGCGGCGATTTGGTCTGCGCGCGTTTGTCGGGCGCCAGCGCCGTGTTGCCGCCGTAGTGGTCGATGAACGCCTGCGACGACACATACCCGCGCACCATGCCGACGGTGGCCCAATCGCTCATCGGCTGCTGCAGCGTGACCGTGACGATGCGCGTCGCGCGCGTCTCCAGCTGCACGGGGTTCGTAGAGACAAAGTAGCGCGCGTGGATGGTGTAGCTGAGCTGCCCAGCCGCATGCGGCGGAAAGTGAACCCAGTGGAAAGACTGAAACGGCGCGTCGATGGAATCGGCGTATTTGCCGGCCTTCAGCGGCGCGTCTGCATGAATGGGCGTGTCGAAGGTCAGCCGGTTGGGCACCCAATACGGCGCTCCGCCCTGCGGCGTGCACTGAATGGCAAAACCTGCCAGATCGGCGCGCTCGGCGTCGGCCACATCAAAAGCGAACAGCACCGCGCTGTCGCCCTGATACACCTTCACCTGGAATGAATCGACGGATGTCGCCATGAGAGCCTCCTGAGGTGGCAAAGCATGCGGCCAGTTAGCACGGCGATTGTGACAACAGTCTGACGCAGGGTACCAAAACCTAGCTGCCATGCGGGTTGGCAGGCGGTGACTTCAAAGCGGTTTCAATCCGATCTGCAGATCGGCCAACACGCATGTGCCCCGTAAGGCAAAAAAAAACGCAGCGGAAGCCGCTGCGTACGATGAGAACGTGAGGGGTGACCTCTCCTCGCCCGTGTAAGTTACACGTAAGTTATGACAGAAATTTGTCACGGAACCGACTTATTGGCCGGGACAAAGCGCCTCATGCGCGCTAACGATCGCATTTGCGACATGCCGTTCACATGGCATTGCGTTTCACGCGAGCCCCACCAACGGATGCGCTTCCGCCCGCCAGGGGGATGTCAAGAAGTGACGCACGCGCTCAGGCCGCACCTGCGGCAGCGTGGCAGGCGCCCAGCCGGGGCGGTGATCCTTGTCCACCAAATGCGCGCGCACGCCTTCACAGAAATCCCCTTCCTGGATTCCGCGCGCAACAATGCCCAGCTCCATCTGAAAGCATTCCGCCAGCGACAACTGCCGGCCCCGCAGCAACGCTTCGCGCGTGACATGCAGCATCGTCGGCGAATGCGTGGTCATGGCATCCAGCGTCGCCTGCAGCCATTGACGCGGCTCGCGTGCCGACTCGCGCTCGAGGCTCTCTCGCAGCGTGGCGACCATGCGATCGACCGAAGAGCGCCGATCGAAATAGCGCAGCACCCACGGCATCGCCTGTGCAAGCGGCGCGTGCGGAACGATGTTGCAAGGCGGCTCGAACACGCGGCGCAGCGCCTGCATGAGGTCGCCATCGTGCGGCATGCGCTGCAGACGGTCTTCAAACGACGCCAGCCATTCGGCGGGCACGCACACATCGGCCAAGTGGCAATGCAAGGCGTCGGCGCCGATCAGCGTCACGCCCGTCAGGCCAACATACAGCTCCAGCTCGGGCGACATCACGCTCAAAAAGCGCGTGGCGCCCACGTCCGGGAGAAAGCCGATGCGCGTCTCGGGCATTGCCATCTTCGTGCGCTCGGTCACGACACGCAGCCGTGCCGCCTGCCCAAGGCCCATGCCGCCGCCCATGGTGATGCCGTCCATCAGCGCAACGATGGGCTTCGGAAACTGGTGCAGCGCGTAGTCGAGCCGGTATTCGTCGACGAAGAACTGCAGCCAGCCGTCGTCGCCGTCCATGCGGCCCTGCTGCGCAAGCTGATAGAGCGCCCGCACATCGCCACCCGCGCAGAAGCCTTTCTGACCCGCACCGCGCAGCACCAGCGCGACGATGCCGTCGTCGTGGCGGCATTGCTCCAGCAGCGTCGCCAACTGGCGCACCATGCCGTGCGAAAGTGCATTCAGGGCAGCCTGACGGTTCAGGGTGATGACGGCCACGCGGTTGACCACGCGCATCAACACCTCGGGTTCGGCAGCGGCGGCCTCGGTTGGCCGCGCCTGCAGTTGGACGACACTCATTGCAGCGTCTCCGATTCGTGTGCGGAATGCCAGCGCGGCGCGCGTTTCTCAAGGAAGGCGTTCACGCCTTCGCGCTGATCCGGGTGGTCAAACAGATCGACAAAGCGCTCGCGCTCCACAGCCAACGCCGCACCTCGCGGCACGCCATTGCGCGCCAAGTGGATGAGCTGCTTGCTGAAGGTGACGGCCTGCGGGCTCAACGTGGTCACACGCAGCGCCATGGCAATGGCCGCTTCGCGCGCCGCACCGGTTTCCACGACCTCTTCCACCAGGCCGATACGCAGAGCGGTCTGCGCGTCGACGCGCTCGCCGGTCAGGATCATGCGCTTGGCCCAGCCTTCGCCCACCAGCCAGGGCAGCGTCTGCGTGCCGCAACCGCAGCACAGCAGGCCGACGGCCGTCTCGGGCACGGCCAGCTTGGCGTGCGCTTCGGCAATGCGGATGTCGCTTGCCAGCGCACACTCAAGACCGCCGCCCATCGCAAAGCCGTTGATGGCCGCGATCACCACTGGGCGCGCATTCTGCAGCGCCTCGAACGCGGCACCGAAACGTGCAGCGGCCTCGCGGGCTACATCGCGGTCGCCATCGGCAAAGGTGTTCAGATCAGCGCCCGCGCTGAAGAACTTTGGCCCATCGCCGGTGACGACGATGGCGCGCACGCGTGCGTCGGCGTTCAATCGCTCGACGGTGCCTTGCAACTGCAGCAGACCTTCCGGGGTGAACGCGTTGGCCGGCGGACGCTTGAGCGTCAGCACCGCGACGGTGCCCTCATGCAGCGTTTCCAGTTCGATCATCACGCCGCTCCGTCTTTCCGATACAGCTTGATCACGGCGGAGAAATCCAGCTTGCCATCGCCCTTGCTGCTCACGGTTTGATAGAGCTGCTGTGCCAGCGCACCCAAGTAGACGGGTTGACGGACCGACTTTGCGGCATCACCGGCCAGGCCCAGATCCTTGAGCATCAGGTCAGTACCGAATCCGCCCGTATAGCCGCGCGAGGACGGCGCGGTGTCGATCACGCCCGGGAAGGGGTTGTAGGTGTCCGAACTCCAGCAGCGCCCCGTCGACGTGTTGATGATGCCGCCCAGCACCTTCGGGTCGATGCCCAGCGCTTCGCCCAGCGACATGGCTTCGGCCACGCCGGCCATCGTGATGCCGAGCACGAGGTTGTTGCAGATCTTCGCGCCTTGCCCCGCGCCGGTGTCGCCGCAATGCACGAGATTCTTGCCCATGGCGGACAGCACCGGACGCACCTGCTCGAACGCCGCCGCGCTGCCGCCCACCATGAAGGTCAGCGTGCCGGCTGCCGCGCCACCCGTGCCGCCCGAGACTGGCGCATCGACGAAGGGGTTGCCGTGCTCGGCCGCCAACGCGCCAAGCGCCTTGGCGCTGGCCGGGTCGATGGTGCTCGAATCGATGATGGGCACGCCCTTGGCGATGCCCGCCAGCACGCCGTCTTCTGCCGTCAGCACATGGCGCACATGCGCGGCGGCAGGCAGCATGGTGATGACGGTCTCCGCGCCCGTCACGGCGTCCTTGGGGGACACAGCGGCCACGGCACCGGCTTCCACCAGCGCGCCCACTGCCTGCGTATTCAAATCAAAGACGGTCAGCGCGTGGCCCGCCTTGAGCAGGTTGCGCGCCATCGGGGCACCCATGTTGCCCAGGCCGATGAATGCGATTTTCATGTCAACGCTCCCGGTGCGATCAGCGCAGGCTGATGGTGGTATTCACGCCGCCGGCATCGACCGCGTCGTCAAACCAGCGCGCCGTGACCGTCTTCGTTTGCGTATAGAACTGCACGACCTGTTTCCCGTACGGGCCCAGGTCGCCCAGTTTGGAGCCGCGCGAGCCGGTAAAGCTGAAGTACGGCACGGGCACCGGAATGGGAATGTTGATACCGACCTGCCCGACGTCGATCTCGCTCTGGAACTTGCGTGCTGATGCGCCGCTCTGCGTGAACAGGCCCACACCGTTGCCGAACGGGTTGGCGTTGACCAGCGCAATGGCGTCGTCCAGCGTAGGCACAGTCAGCACCAGCAGCACGGGCCCGAAGATTTCGTTGGTGTAGATGTCCATGTCGGTCTTCACGTCGGTGAAGATCGTCGGGCCGATGAAGTTGCCGCCTTCGTAACCGGCCACGCGCACATTGCGGCCATCGAGCGCCAGCGTGGCACCCTGCTGCACGCCCGACTCGATCAGGCCGAGAATGCGCTGCTTGGCCGCGCGCGAGACGACCGGGCCGACATCGGTGCCCGGCTCCACCCCGGCGTTCACCTTCAGCGCCTTGGCTTTCTGCACGAGGTCCGGCAGCCACTGCTGTGCCGCGCCAACCAGCACGACCACGGAGGTTGCCATGCACCGCTGCCCCGCTGCGCCAAAGCCCGCCCCAACCAGCGCATTGATGGCCTGCTCGCGGTTCGCGTCGGGCAGCACCACGGCGTGGTTCTTGGCGCCCATCATCGATTGCACGCGCTTGCCGTGCTCGCTGCCCAGGCGGTAAACATGCGTGCCCACTGCGGTCGAGCCCACAAACGAAATCGCCTTCACGTGTTCGTGCGTGCACAGTGCATCCACGACGTCCTTGCCGCCATGCACGACGTTCAATACGCCGGGCGGCACACCGGCCTCGAGCGCCAGTTCAACCAGCTGCATGGTCGACAGCGGATCCTGCTCCGAAGGCTTGAGCACAAACGTGTTGCCACACACGATGGCCATCGGGAACATCCACAGGGGGATCATGGCCGGGAAGTTGAACGGCGTGATGCCGGCGCACACGCCAATCGGCTGGCGCAACGTGTAGGTGTCGACCGCGCCGGCCACGTTCTCCAGAAATTCGCCCTGCTGCAGTGAGCCCACCGAGCACGCGTGCTCCACCACTTCCAGCCCGCGGAAGATATCGCCTTCGGCATCGGGCAGCGTCTTGCCCTGCTCGGCCGTCAGCGTGCGGGCAATGCGCGGCGAGTGCTCGCGGATCAGCGCCTGGAACTTCAGCATGATGCGCATGCGCGCACCGACCGGCGTGTTCTTCCACGTGGCAAACGCAGCATGTGCGGAGCGGATGGCTGCATCCACTTCGCCGGCCGTGGCAAACGGCACGCGCGCCAGCACTTCCTGCGTGGCGGGGTTCACGATGTCGCGCCATTCCTTCGACTGCGATTCGACAAACTCGCCGCCGATCAGCAGCTTGACGGTGGGCGGGGTGTCCTGCTGTGCGGCAGGCTTGGCGGAAGCGAGAGAGGCAACGGCGCTCATGGGAGTCTCCTGGCGAATCGGTATCGGTTGCGGTTTCGGTAGTGGTGATCGGTTCAATGCGGAATGGGCATATCAGGCGAAGTCTTCTTCCCAGTACTCGCCAGGCAAGCGAGCCGGCTGGGGCGTGCGCTCAAGCTCCCGCCGACGCAGTTCGACGCGGCGGATCTTTCCCGAGATGGTCTTGGGCAGCTCGCTGAACTGCAGCCGGCGGATGCGTTTGTAGGGCGCCAGCTTTTCGCGCGAGAACAGGAACACGGCCCGGGCCAGTTCAGGGCCGGCCTCATAGCCCTGGCGCACCGTCACGAATGCCTTTGGCACGGACAGCCGCAGCGGATCGGAACTCGGCACCACGGCGGCCTCGGCAATGGCTTCGTGCTCGATCAGCACGCTTTCCAACTCGAAAGGGCTCAGGCGGTAGTCGGACGACTTGAACACGTCGTCGGTGCGGCCCACATAGACGAAGTAGCCGTCGTCGCGCCGCATCGCCACGTCGGAGGTGTGGTAATAGCCGTTGCGCATCGCCTCGGCCGTGGCTTTGGCGTTGTTGGCGTAGCCCTGCATCAGGCCGAGCGGGCGGTGCGAGAGCGGCAGCACGATTTCGCCTTCGCTGGCGGGCTGATCATCGTGGTCGACCAGCTCCACGCGGTAGCCGGGCAGCGGCCGCCCGACCGAACCCGGCACGACCGGCTGGCCCGGCGTGTTGCCGATCTGGCAGGTGGTCTCGGTCTGGCCGAAGCCGTCGCGGATGGTCACGCCCCAGGCGCTGCGCACGCGCTCGATGATCTCGGGGTTCAGCGGCTCGCCCGCGCCGACGATCTCGCGCAGCTTGACGGCGTACGAGGCCAGCGGCTCCTGCACCAGCATGCGCCACACGGTGGGCGGCGCGCACAGCGTGGTCACGTTAAAGCGCACCAGCACATCCAGCGTGTCCTTCGGCACGAAGCGCGCGTAGTTGTAGACGAACACGCAGGCCTGCGCATTCCACGGGGCGAAGAAGCAGCTCCACGCGTGTTTCGCCCAGCCGGGCGAGCTGATGTTCCAGTGGATGTCGCCGGGCTGCAGGCCGATCCAGTACATGGTCGACAGGTGGCCGACGGGGTAGCTCTGGTGTGTGTGTTCCACCAGTTTCGGCTTGGACGTGGTGCCCGAGGTGAAGTACAGCAGCAACGGGTCGGTTGCCTTGGTCGGCCCGTCGGGCGCGAACTGCGCCGGCGCCTCGTACGCTGCTGCCAGGTCGATCCAGCCTTCGCGCTGCGCACCCACGGCGATGCGCTTGATGCTTGCATCCACACTGTCGAACTTGTTCAGCTCCGCCGCATCGACGACCACGCAGTTCGCACCGCCCAACTCAACGCGGTCGCGCACGTCATCCGGCGAAAGCTGCGTCGTGGCCGGCAGCACCACCGCGCCCAGCTTCATCGCCGCGAGCATCACGTCCCACAGTTCGACGCGGTTGGGCAGCATCAGCAGCAGACGGTCACCACGCACGATGCCAAGCTCACGCAGGAAGTTCGCCATGCGCGACGAGCGCTCCGACATCTGCGCAAACGACAGCTTCAACCCTTCGCTCTGCGGGTCATCGATGATCCACAGCGCCGGGTTGTCGTTGCCGCGCGCCATCACATCGAAGTAGTCGAGCGCCCAGTTGAACGTGTCCAGCTTCGGCCACGCAAACTCGCGATACGCCCGGTCGTAGTCGGTGCGATGGCGCAGCAGAAAATCGCGCGCTTCCACAAAACCCTGTGCTGCAGATACCGCTTCGTTCATCGTCGTCTCCTGGTCGGCGCGTTTGCGCTCTTTCGTATTCGGTCGATGTGCGCGGTGCGTGCTACACGTGCCGCGCGATCACCATCCGCTGGACTTCGCTGGTGCCTTCGTAGATCTGGGTGATGCGTGCATCGCGGTAGTGGCGCTCGACGGCGTAGTCGGCCAGGTAGCCATAGCCGCCGTGAATCTGGATGGCGTTGGAGCAGATCTCTTCCGCCAGTTCCGACGCGTAGAGCTTGGCCTGCGAGGCCTCCGACAGGCACGGCTTGTCTGCACTGCGCAGGCGCGCTGCGTGGTGAACGAGCAGGCGCGCCGCATTCAGGCGCGTGGCCATGTCGGCCAGCATGTTGGCGATGGTCTGGTGCTCGCGCAGCGCCTTGCCGAACTGAATGCGCTCATTCGCGTAGTTGCGCGCTGCATCGAAGGCGGCACGCGCAATGCCCACGGCTTGCGCGGCAATGCCGATGCGCCCGCCTTCGAGGTTCGACAGCGCGATCTTCAGGCCCTCGCCACGCTCGCCCAGTAGGTTCTCTTCGGGCACGGCGCAGTCTTCCAGCGTGATCGGGCAGGTGTCCGATGCGCGAATGCCGAGCTTGTGTTCGGGCCGCCCAACGTGAAAGCCCGGCGTGTCCGTCGGCACGATGAAGGCCGAGATGCCGCGCTTGCCCGCATCAGGGTCCGTCACGGCAAAGACGATGGCGATGTCCGCGCGTGCGCCGTTGGTGACGAACTGCTTGTTGCCGTTGAGCACCCACTTGCCGTCGCGCAGTACCGCACGGGTGCGCAGGTTGTTGGCTTCGGAGCCGGCGTGCGGCTCGGTCAGGCAGAACGCGCCAATCGCGCGGCCCGTGGCCAGGTCCGGCAGGTAACGCGCCTTCTGCGCCGCGGTGCCGAACTTGAGGATGGGGCCGCAGCCCACCGAGTTGTGCACGCTCATCATCGTCGCGCTGGCAGCGCACCCGGCAGCCACCTCTTCCAGCGCAAGCGCATAGGCCACGTAGTCGGTGTACGAACCGCCCCACTCCGCCGGCACGATCATGCCCAGCAGGCCCAGCTCGCCCATCTCGCGCACCACCTCGTCGGGCAAGGCGCCGTCACGGTCCCACTGCGCGGCGTTGGGCGCCAGGCGTTCGGTGGCAAAGGCGCGCGCAGCGTCGTGGATCATTCGCTGCTCTTCGGTATAGAAGTCGTCCATCGCTTGGCTCTTGCTTGTTTGCTGGCTGGGGCCGCGTGACGCTGCCTGTGCAGGCGCCTTACACTGTGCAGCCCGCGGCGCTCGGGTTCGATGGGGAAAAAGTGTAGGCACGCGGCCGGGCGGCTTCGATGCCCGTCACGATCAACTTGCGTGAGCGGATTTGCCATGCCGATGAAAAACAACGAGAAAGGAACCGTCTCTGTCAGCCTCGTCAACGAGGCCGTGACGCGCGCCCGCGCGCATGGCGTCGACACGCAGCCCATCATGGCCGCCGCGGGCATCACGCCGCAGATGCTGGCGCAACCGCGCAGCCGCGTGTCGTCCGCGCAGTACGGCGCGCTGTGGGCCGGCATTGCGCAGGCGATGGACGACGAGTTCTTCGGGCAGGATGCACACCCCATGCGCTGGGGCAGTTTCGTGGCGATGACGCAGGCGGCGCTCACCGCTCGCACGGGCCGGCAGGCGCTGGCCCGGGCCACGGGCTTTCTGCGGCTGGTGCTGGACGATCTGCATGTGCGCGTTGAAGAAAGCCCCGACCGCGTGCGCCTCGTCTTCGTGCACCGCAAGGGCACGCGGGTGCCGCCCATGTTCACCTACGCCACGTGGCTCATCATGGTCTACGGGCTGGTGTGCTGGCTCGTGGGGCGGCGCATTCCCTTCATTGCCGCGCGCTTCCGTTGCGCGGCGCCGCAAGATGCGCAGGAATATCGCCTGATGTTCTGCGACGACATGGCGTTCAAGCAGGATGCGTCGTACGTCGACCTATCGCCCGATTTTCTGGACCTGCCGGTCATTCAGACGGCCGCGTCCATCAAGACGTTCCTGCGCGATGCGCCGGGCAGCTTCATCGTCAAGTACCGCAACCCGGATTCGTTCGCTGCGCGCGTGCGCAAGATGCTGCGTAACCTCCCGGTGGCCAGTTGGCCCGCTTCGGATGCAATGGCGCTCAAACTGAACGTGGCCGAGGCCACCATGCGGCGGCGCCTGAAGCTCGAGGGCCACACGTATCAGTCGATCAAGGACGACCTGCGGCGCGACATTGCCATCGGCCAGTTGCAGGACACGCGCCGCACCATCGCCGACATTGCCGTCGCGGTCGGCTTTGCGGAACCGAGCGCCTTTCACCGCGCCTTCCGCAAGTGGACAGGCATGCGGCCGACGGACTATCGACTGGCCCGTGCAGACTGAGGTTGCGCGGCGACGGTACCTTCGCTCGTGCCGCTCACTTCTCGCAACGTATCCAGAAACGCCTTGAGCACCGGCGAGTGATCGTCCACTCGATAGTGGACGTATAGCGGCACAGGCGGCAGCGCCGGCTCCAGCGGGCGGAAGACCACACCGGGCGGTGCAAGATTGGCCGTCGAGCCCGGCAGCAGCGCCACACCAAAACCCGCACTCACCAGCGCCAGCAGCGTCTGCACTTCGGTCACCTGTTGGCGCACAAGCGGCGCAAAGCCCGCCTGGATGCACAGATGCAGCAGATGATCGGCAAAGCGCGATCGCTTGGATTCGAACGCGACAAACGACTCGCCGGCAAAATCGCCGAGGGCCAGGCTGGTGTGCCCGGCCAGGCGGTGCGTGGCGGGCAACGCCATCACGATGGGCTCGTGCTGCAGCAGTTCGCTGCGCACGGCTGGGTCTTCCTGCCCCAGCCGGAAGATGCATGCATCGATGCGGCGCTCCTTGAGCGCGGCCACCTGCGCGGCTGGCGTCATCTCTTGCAAGCGCCATTCAACCCCGGGGTACCGCTCGCGAAACTGGCGCAACGCTTCGGGCAGCAGCCCAACCATCACCGAGCTGATCATGCCGATCTCCAGCTCGCCGACCTGGCCACGGCCTGCCTGCCGGGTGAGATCCAGCGCGCGGTTGAGCTGCGCAAACACCAGCGGCGCCTGCTCCTTGAGCGTGCGGCCGGCCGCCGTCAGTTCCACACGATGGTGGCTGCGCACAAACAGCGGCGTGCCGATCTCGTCTTCCAGCAGCCGGATCTGCTGGCTCAGCGGCGGCTGCGACATGAACAGGCGCGCCGCCGCCCGGCCGAAGTGCAGCTCGTCGGCCAGCACCGAGAAATAACGCAGCAGGCGGATGTCCACGGTATGCGCTACGCCTTCAGGCCGAAGTTGAACGGCGTCTCGCGCTGGCGCCTGCCGGTCAACCGGAAGATGGCATTGGCAATGGCCGGCGCCACCGGCGGGTTGGCCAGCTCGCCCACACCGCCGGGCTTATCGCGGTTGCCATCGGTAATGACGATGTCGATGGCGGGCATGTCCGACATGCGCATCACCGGGTAGTCATGGAAATTGCTTTGCTGCACCGCGCCGCCCTGGATGTCGATGCGATCGAACAGCGCATGGCCGAGGCCCCACATCAGCCCGCCGTACAACTGCTCCTCCACGCCGGTGCGCGACACCGCCAAGCCGACGTCCGCCACGCAGGTGAGCTTTTCGACGACCACGCGGCCGTCCTTGCGCGCCACCTGCGCCACCACGGCGATGTAGCTGTCATACGCCTGATGCGTGGCGACGCCCAGTGCGTGACCGTGCGCCATGTTTCCCCACCCCGCGCGCTGTGCGGCGGCGCGCAGCACGTCGACATGCCGGGGCCGGTCGGCCATGTGAGCGATACGGAAATCAACCGGATCGCGCCTGGCCGCCGCAGCCAGCTCGTCCATGAAGCTCTCGGTGGCGAAGACATTGGGGATGAAGCTGACGGCGCGGTACCAGCCCGTCGGGATGCCCGTTTCGTGCCGCACCCAGCCGATGTCCATGTGGTTGGCGCGGTATGGGAAGTCCCACTTCGAGAGGGCCTCTGTGGTGCTGTAATCCATGCGGTCGGGGCGGTCGAAGTAGCCGGGCTCCCATTGCTCGGGCGAGGCCGGAGACACGGCGCGAATATGCAGCGCATCCAACCGGCCCTGCGCATCGAGCGCGCCTTCGAGCCGGTGATACGTCGCGGGGTGTCCGTACAGCGCGCGCATCTCGTCTTCGCGGCTGTTCATCAGCTTGACGGGCACGCCCGTCTTCTTGGCAAGGTAGGTGACTTCGAACAGCCAGTATTTGCTCTCGCGCGCACCAAAGCTGCCGCCCGACACCATCTCGTGCAGCACCACCTTGTCGCGTGGCACGCCGCAGATCACCTCGGCAGCTTCCATCGCGGTGGATGGCACCTGGATGCCGCCCCAGTATTGAATCGTGCCGTCCTTGAACCACGCGGTGATGTTGACGGGTTCCAGCGGATTCTGCTGCTTGTACGGCATGCGGTAGGCCGCATCGATGCGCTTGGCGCCGTGGGCCATCGCCACGTCCGTGTTGCCGGTCTGCACGGTGTGCACCACGCGCGCCTTGCCGCTGGCTAGCCACGCAGCCTGGTGCTGGGCAACATGGCCGCTGTCGAAATCGGCGAAGGCGCTGTCGTCCCACTCGACCTTGAGCGCCGCGCGGCCCTTGTTGGCGGCCCAGTAGTCATCCGCCAGCACGGCCACGCCTTCCTGATTACCGCCGAGCACATCGGAGCGCATCGGGATGGTCATGACCTGGCGCACGCCCCGCACCTTCAAGGCTTCGGCGCTGTCGATGCGGCGCACGCGCGCACCGGGCATGGGCGCGCGCTGCACGACTGCCACCAGCATGCCGGGCAACGACACATCGATGCCGTACTGGAACCGGCCCGTCGCCTTGGCCAGCGCATCGCGTTTGTGCCGCAGCTTGCCGATGTACTTGAAGTCCGCCGGATTCTTCAACGCCACATTGGCAGGTGCAGGCAGTCTGCCGGCCGTATCGGCCAGTTCGCCGTAGGTGGCCTTGCGGCCGTCGGCATTGCAGATGACGGTGCCGTCTGCAGTGCTGCAACTGCCTACGGGTACACCCCAACGTTGCGCTGCCGCGCTGATGAGCATCGCGCGCGCCGTGGCGCCGGCTTTCCGCAGGCGCGCATATTCGAGCGACACGCTGGTGCTGCCGCCGGTGGAATACACCTTCCAGATCGGATGGATGTAGTCCTGGTAGAACGGATCCTCCGGCGTGACGACGGCAATGCGCATCGGGTCGACATCCAGCTCTTCGGCCACGCAGGCTGCCAGGGCAGTTTGCGTGCCGGTGCCGGAATCGTGCTTGTGGACGACGATCTTGACGGTGTTGTCGGCCAGCACCCGCACCCAGGCGTTCGGTTCGAATTCCCCCGCGCCGCCATCCTTGCCGGCGGCCAGTGCATCGGGCAAGCGAAAGCCGACCGCCAGCCCCGCCGTCAGCAGCGCACTCTGCTGCAGGAAGCGGCGGCGCGACGGTGTATGCAAATCACGCGGCGCGTTCATGCCTTGCCTCGCTCGTCGGCGGCGCGCTTGATGGCCTGGCGGATGCGCCCGTAGGTGCCGCAGCGGCAGATGTTGCCGGCCATGGCATTCGTGATGGCCTCGTCGTTGACGGGCGTGCCTGCCGCCAACAACGCAGCGGCCGACATGATCTGCCCCGATTGGCAGTAGCCGCATTGCGGCACGTCTTCAGCCACCCAGGCGCGTTGCAGGGGGTGCGTGCCGTCTTTGGACAGCCCTTCGATGGTCGTCACGCTGTGTCCGGCCGCTGCCGATGCCGGCGTGATGCACGCGCGGATCGGCGCGCCATCCAGATGGACGGTGCAGGCCCCGCAGAAGCCGCCGCCGCAGCCGAATTTGGCGCCCGTCAGCTTGAGCCGATCGCGCAGCACCCACAGCAGGGGCATGTCGGCATCGGCGTCATCCAGCGCATGGGGCGCGCCATTGACCATAATCTCGGTCATCATTGTCTCCTCCAGAATCGGGCCGTCTTGTGCGGCCGCGCCTGGCTGCAATATGAAGCCGCGACCGGTCACCCCGCCAGCGACGATTTCTGCCAGCCCGTGTAAGTCGAACTAACAGCTCACCTGCCGCCGCCATGTACAAGCGTTATCCGTCGATCCAGTCGATGCATGCCTTTCTGCAGGCCGCGCGCACTGGCAGCTTTACCAAGGCCGCGCAGCAACTGGACCTGACGCACAGCGCGATCAGCCAGCAGATCCGCTCGCTGGAGGAGTTCATCGGCCAGCCGCTGTTTGTGCGCGAGGCGGGCGGCATCGTGCTGACCGATGCGGGCCAGCTCTTTGCCAGCATGCTCACCGACGGCTTTGGGCAGGTGGACCGGGCGCTGTCTTCGGTGCGCAACCGGCACGTGCCGCAAACGCTCATCGTCGATGTCGACAGCGAACTGGCGCAGGGTTGGCTCAATGCGAGGCTGCCGCAATTGCTCGCGGCTCTGCCCGGCTACCAGGTGATGTTCCTGTCGACCCCGCGCGGCGAGCGGCCGTCGTTCGAGCGCGTGGATGTCTCGCTGCGCTACGGCTATGGCGAATGGGATGACTGCGAGATGGCGCTCATCTGTGGCGACCACGTCACCGCTGTAGCGGCGCCCACGCTGCTGGCGCGGCATGGCTTGCAGGCGCCGCTGGCGCCGCCGGCCGCGATGACGCTGCCGCTGCTGGGCTACACGCGGCGCTCGTGGATTCCCTGGCTGGACGCCGCCGGCCTGGAGCCGCTCGAGCCCGCCGTCGTGGCCGCGTTCGACAATGCCGCCAACATGGTCGCTGCCGCCGAAGCCGGCATCGGGGTGGCGCTGGTGCGTGGGCTGCTGGCGGCCGATGCACTGCAACACGGGCGCCTCGTGCGGCTGACCGATGTCGCCATCCCGGCGCACTACAACCTGTATGCCGTCTGGCAGCGCGGCCAGGGTGAGCGCGCAAAGGCGGTGGTCAACGCAGTGCAGCAACTCGCACGCGGCACGCTCGGCGCCTGAGCGCCCGCCGTCTGCCGACCGGCTTGCCGATATCGGCAACGTATCAAGACCGCCGCCAAATAGTATTGGCCGGCCCCCGGCCCTGACTCCGATACTGCGCCCCAAGCAGCACGCATCCGGCATCACGCGATCCGGCGAGGGGAAGGCACACGCCTAGCAAAGAGCGCCGCGCTGCAGGACGTGCCTGCCCTCACCGGGAAGCCATCACCCGCTTCCTCCCAGTCATCAGGAGATCCAACGATGATCATCGACATCAGCTGCTACCCCACCGACCTGGTGGACCTCGCGTGGTGGCACGACGGCGACCCCTTTACCGGCGAGCGCTTGCTCGAAATGATGGACGGCCCTTACATGATCAACGGCAAGCCGCGCCGTATCGACAAGGCCTTCATCCAGCCGCCGCAGGGCAACACCATCTACACCTGGACGGACGGCGAGCTTTCGGGCCGCGAGTCCATCGACGCCTACATGGCGTACACGCTCAAGATGGTGCAGACCTATCCCGACCGTTTCATCGGGTGCTTCGTCTACAACCCGCGCTGCGGCGTGCAGAACGGCGTGGAGGCCATCGAGCGCTATGTAAAGGAGCACGGCTTCAAGATGGTCCAGATGCAGGCCAACATGCACGCCTACCGGCCGGACCGCGCGCTGGACTGGGTGATGCCCGCGTTCGAGAAATGTGCCGAGCTGGGAGTGCCCGTCAAGCTGCATACGGGCGACGGCCCCTACAGCATTCCGTCGGAATGGATTCCGATGATCAAGCGCTTCCCGAACGTCGATTTCATCATGGCGCACTTCGGCGTGCAGACCGGCGGCGTCTACGTGTTCGAGCCGATGCAGTGGGCGATGGAGCTGCCCAACGTGTATTGCGAATCGGGCTGGTGCCTGCAGTCGCGCATCGTCGAATTTGCCAAGGTGCTGCCCAAGCACAAGATCCTGTTCGGCACCGACACGCCGCCCAACGAGCCCGGGATGTGGCTGCGCCTGCTGGAAGTCTTGTGCATGGACCCGCCGCAGGGCCTGAACCTCGATGAAGACACGCTCGAGGATTACCTGGGCAACAACATCGCCCGCATGATCGGCCTGGAGCCGACCCGTCCGCCCAAGACCGTGGCCGAAGCCGAAGCGCAGCTCGCGCTGGCTGCCGCCTGAGCCACCGCAGACCGCACGGAGCGCAACACATGATTATCGATACCCATCTGCACCCGACCAACCTCGTCGACGAGGCCTGGCGCCACACCGGCACGCCGTTCAACGGCGAACGCATGATCCAGCTGATGGACGGCCCGTACATGATCAACGGCAAGCCCCGCCGCATCGACATGGGCTTCATCCAGCCGCCACCGGGCAACACCGGCTACCGCGACGGCAACCGCCGTGGCCGTGAAGGCATTCGCGACTACATGGCGTACATCGCCGAACTGACGCAGAAGTACCCGGACCGCTTCATCGGCAACTTCACCTACAACCCGCGCTGGGGCCCGGAGAACGGCGCGGCGGAGCTGGAATTCCACATCAAGGAATACGGCTTCAAGATGGTCAAGCTGCACGCCAACATGCACGGCTACCGGCCCGACCGCGCGCTCGCCTGGCTGCGCCCCGCGATGAAGGTCTGCGCCAAGTACAACATCGTGGTGCTGATCCACACCGGCGACGGCCCGTACACCATCCCGACGATGTTCTATCCGATCATCCGCGAGTTCCCGATGGTGAACTTCATCATCGGCCACTTCGGTATCCAGACCGGCGGCAACTACTCGTTCGAAGCGTTCTGGATGGCGATGGACACGCCCAACGTGTACTGCGAATCGGGCTGGTGCTTCCAGTCGCGCATCGTCGAGTTTGCGAAGCAGCTGCCGCGCGACAAGATCGTCTTCGGCACCGATTCGCCGCCCAACGAGCCCGGCATGTGGCTGCGTGAGCTGGAGGTGCTGTGCTCGGCGCCGCCGCAGGGGTTGGGCATCGACGAGGACCACCTCGAAGACTATCTGGGCAACAACATCGCGCGGCTGGTCGGCATCGAGCCCACCAAGCCGCCCAAGGACCTGGCCGAGGCGGAGCTTCGCCTGAAGTCGACCTACGTCCAGACAGCAGAAGCGGCCTGAGCGCCGATCCAGCGGGCGCCGCGCCTCTGTGGTGTTCGGCGCCCGCCTCTAGCGAGGTGTGCCATGAGCATGACCCGGCTTGGCGAAGGCCAGGATTTCCACGTCTTCGCCAATCTCTATCGCGAGCTGTATCCCGAAGATGTGCTGACACTGCACAACGGTATCTCTGCAGACCAGGACGTCACCGCCGTCATCGATCAGCTTGCTGCGCGCAACCAGACCCCCATGCTGGTCTGCGAGCAGGTCAGCGGCCTGCAGGTGCCGCTGGTCACGAACGTCTTTGCCTCGCGGTCACGGCTGGCGCGGTTGCTCGACGTGCTGCCGCATCAACTGCACGACGCCTTCCAGGCACGCGCCAATGCGCCCATCGCACCGCGTGTCGTCTCGCATGGCCCCATCGCTGACGAGGTAGTCGAAGGCGACGCGGTCGACGTTGCGCTGCTGCCGATGATCAAGCACTTCGAGAGCGACCGCGCGCCCTACATCACCAACGCGATCATCGTGGCCGAAGACCCGGTGACGGGCGTGGCCAACATGAGCTATCACCGCTCGATGCGCCACGCACGCAACGCACTGGCGACGAGCCTGCACTCGCGCGGCCACCTGTGGCGCATGCTGCAGACCGCGCGCGAGCGCGGCGACGTGCTGCGCGTGGCGATGGTGGTGGGCGCGCATCCGTTGTTCATGCTGGCCGCCGCCGCCCGCCTGCCCTTTGGTGCCGACGAACGCGCCGTGGCCGGCGGCCTGCTGGGCACGCCGCTCGATATCGTCCGCACGCCGCGCTACGGCATTGGCGTGCCGGCGGCAGCGGAGTTCGTGCTTGAAGGCACCATCGACCCTGCCGCCTATGCGGAAGAAGGCCCGTTCGGTGAATTTACCGGCTATTCGTCGGACCGTTCCACCAACAACGTGCTGCGCATCGACACGCTGATGCGCCGGCGTGATGCCTGGTTGGTCGACGTGGTGGGCGGCCCGTATGCAGAACACCTGACGCTTGCCCGCCTGCCGCGCGAAGCCGAAATGAGCGAGAAGCTCAAGGCGCGCTTCCCATCGGTGACGGCGCTGCACTATCCGAACTCAGGCACGCACTTCCATTGCTACGTGGCGCTCAATCCGACGCGCGATGGCGAGGCGCGGCAGGTCATGCTGGCCCTGCTCGGCTGGGACCCGTACCTCAAGACCGTGATTGCCGTCGATTCCGATATCGACCTGCAGCAGGACGAGCAGGTGCTGTGGGCCATGGCCACACACTTCCAGCCGCACCAGGATATGTTCATGGTCGATGGCCTGCCCGGAAGCCCGCTCGATCCGTCATCGTCCGTGCACGGTACGACATCACGCATGGGCATCGACGCCACGCGCGGTGCCGGCTTCGAAGGCATCCGCGCACGCATCGATCCGCAGGCGATTGCCCGCGCCGGCGACATCCTCCGCCAGGCCGGAGTGCGCCCATGAGCGCGCGCCACCCTCGCGCTCCAACCCGGCCGCGCATGGTGGTCGGCATCAGCGGTGCATCGGGCTTCGTCTATGGCGTGCGACTGCTCGAACTGCTGCGCGCGCTCGATGTGGAGACGCATCTGGTCGTCACGCGTTCTGCGCTGCTGACGATGGCGCACGAAACGCCGTACAAGCTCGCCGACGTGATCGATCGCGCCACGCATTACCACCGCGCGGACGACATGGCCGCCGGCATTGCCAGCGGATCGTTCCGCGCGCTGGGCATGATCGTGGCGCCTTGCTCGATGAAATCGCTGGCGGAAATCGCCACCGGCGTCTCGTCGACGCTGCTGACACGCGCGGCAGACGTCACGCTCAAGGAGCGCCGTCCGCTCGTACTGATGGCGCGCGAGACGCCATTCACGCTCGCACACCTGCGCAACATGCAGGCCGTCACGGAGATGGGCGCCATCGTCGCGCCGCCCGTGCCGGCCTTCTATGCGCGCCCCAATACGTTGGACGACATGATCGACCACACCCTCGGCCGCGTGCTCGACCTGTTCGGGCTCGATGCCGGCACCGCCCTGCGCTGGGGCGAAGAAGCCTTACCTGCCTTAGTCCGTACCCCACCCACGCTCGACAAGGAGACAACATGAAACCCCAAGCCACGGCCCACGCCACGCTTCCCGGCCCGAACACCAAGATTCCGGTCACCATCCTCACCGGCTTCCTTGGCGCCGGCAAAACCACGCTGCTGAACTTCATCCTGCGCGAAAACCACGGCCGCAAGATCGCCGTGATCGAAAACGAGTTCGGTGAAGTCGGCATCGACGGCGGCCTCGTCATGGCCTCCGAAAACGAAGAAATCTACGAGATGGTCAACGGCTGCGTGTGTTGCACGGCGGAGGTGCGCGAAGACCTCGTGCGCATCGTGCGCCAGCTCGTCGCGCGGCCCGAACGGCTCGACCATATCCTGGTGGAAACCAGCGGCCTGGCCGATCCGTATCCAGTGGCGCAGTCGTTCTTCATCGACGACCCTATTGCCGAACATGTCGAGCTTGACGCCATCGTCACCATGGTCGACGCCAAGCACATCGCCGCCCACCTCGACGACCTGCACCTGGATGGCGTCGACAACCAGGCCGTCGACCAGATCGTCTGCGCGGACCGCATCGTCATCAACAAGGTGGACCTTGTGGGCCGCGACGATATCGACGCGCTGCGCGGACGCATCCGCGGCTTGAACGCCACCGCCGACATCGTCACCTCCAGCTATGCCGAGGTCGATCTGAACAAGATCATCGGTGTCGGCGCGTTCGAGGCGACGCAGAAGCTGCTGGAGATCGGCGCAGACGCCGGCCACGAGCATGACGCGCACGACCACGAACATGAACATGTTCACGCCGACGCTCACGAGCATGACCATGAGCACGACCACCAGCACGATCCGAGTGTCTCGTCCGTGGGTTTTGACGTACCTGCCGACGTGGATCTCGTGCGCTTCCACACGTGGATCGACACCCTGCGCACCGAGCAGGCGGAAACGCTGTTCCGCATGAAGGGCATCCTGGCGGTGAAAGGTCAGCCGCAGCGCTACGTGCTGCAGGGCGTGCACAGCCTCATCGACTTTCGCGCGACGCAGCCTTGGGGCAGCGAAGCGCGCAGCAGCAAGATCGTCTTCATCGGCCGCGACCTCGATCGTGCGGCCCTGCAGGACGGTTTCAACGCGTGTCTGGCGGCGTGAGCATGCCATGACATGACATCCCCCTGACCCGAGGGCGGCTCCTGGCACGCCCCGGGCATGACAACGATAGGAGACAACCATGACAACAGCCGTACACCCGGTCGACCAGATTCTGTCGACCCGACAGATGTTGACGTTGGGCTTGCAGCATATGGCGGTGTCGTACATCGGCGCCATCGCGGTGCCGATGATCATTGCGTCGGCGCTCAAGATGTCGCAAGCGGACACCATTGTCCTCATCAGTACCACGTTGTTCTGCTCGGGCATTGCCACGCTGTTGCAGACCATCGGGTTCTGGAAGTTCGGGGTTCGGTTGCCGATCCTGCAGGGGGTGGCGTTCAGCAGCGTGGGGCCGGTGATCGCCATCGGCACCAACCCTGCCGTAGGTTTCGCGGGCGTGTGCGGTGCGGTCATTGCGGCCGGGCTGTTCACGCTGCTCGCCGCACCGCTGGTGGGGCGGCTGCGGCGATTTTTTCCACCGGTGGTCACGGGCTGCATCGTGACCGTCATCGGCCTGCAGCTCTTTCCCGTCGCCTATGACTGGGTTGGCGGCGGACGCAACGCTGCCAACTTCGGTGCACCATCGTTTCTGCTGGTGGCCGCGGTTGTGGTTGCCACCATCCTCCTCATCAACCGCTTCGGCAGCCCACTGCTGCGCAACCTCGCCGTGCTGGTGGGCATGATCGTCGGCACGTTGCTGGGCTGCGCCATGGGCATGGGCAACTTCCACGGCGTGGCAGACGCGCCGTGGGTCACGCTGCCGGTGCCGTTCCACTTTGGGGTGCCCGTATTCGCCGTGGTGCCCGCGCTGACGATGATCGTGGTGATGATCGTGCAGATGGTGGAATCGATGGGCCTGTTCCTGGCCATCGGCGACATCGTCGAAAAGCCGATCGAAGAAGAGGAAGCCATCAACGGCCTGCGCGCCAACGGGCTGGCCAGCGCCATCGCCGGCATGTTCGCCGCATTCCCGTTCATCGCCTTCATGGAGAACGTCGGCCTGGTGGTGCTCACCGGCGTGCGTAGCCGCTGGGTGGTGGCCGTGAGCGGCGTGCTGATGTGCCTGGTGGCGCTGGTGCCCAAGGCAGGCGCCGTGATTGCAGCCACGCCGACAGCCGCATTGGGCGGTGCCGGCATCGCCATGTTCGGCGTGGTGGCCGCAGCCGGCATCCAGACGTTGGCGCGCGTCGACTATGAGCACAACCGCTACAACGTGCTCATCGTCGGCTTCACGATTGCCGCCGCGCTGGTGCCGGTGCTCGCGCCCACGCTGTTCAAGGCCCTGCCGGACTGGACGCAACCGTTCCTGCACAGCGGCGTGGTCATCGCCTGCCTGGTGTCGGTGGCGCTGAACCTGCTGCTCAACGGTACCGAAGAAGCGCACGTGCCCGCGTCGGTCGTGCGCACGGCGGGCCGCGCTTGATTTTCCAATGGACCTCTCCATGCACAACACGCCTCAAGACATCCTCATCCGCCGCCCGTTGGCCGTCATGACCGGCCTGCGTGGTGATGCAGCACGCGCCGGTGCGGTCGACATCCGCATCGCCGGCGGCCGCATCGCCGAGATGGGCCCCGACCTCATGCCGCGCCCCGGCGAGCGCGTCATCGACGCCAGCGACTGCATCGTCTACCCGGGCTGGATCAACACGCACCACCACCTGTTCCAGAACCTGCTCAAGGCCGTGCCGGATGGCATGAATCAGGACCTGCAAGGGTGGCTGGCCAGCGTGCCGTATCCGCGCCTGCCGCTGTTCACGCCGGAGCTGATGCGCACGGCTGCGCGCCTGGGCATGGCTGAGCTGCTGCTATCGGGCGCCACCACCTGCGCCGACCACCACTACCTCTATCACGCAGGCGGCAGCACCGAATCGGGCGACATGCTGTTTGACGTGGCCGACGAATTCGGCATGCGCTTCGTGCTCTGCCGGGGCGGCGCCATCGAGTCGGCCAGCAGCCACCCGGGCTTCTCGAAGACGGCGTTGCAGCCTGAAACGCTTGACCAGATGCTGACCGATATCGAGCGGCTCAAGCACCGCTATCACGACGACGCACCCGACTCGATGCGCCGCGTGGTGGTGGCACCAACCACCCCCACGTTCTCTTTGCCTCCGGCATTGCTGGTCGAGCTTGCTCATGCGGCGCGCGGCATGCACCTGCGCATGCATACGCATTTGTCGGAGACCGACAACTATGTGCGCTTCTGCCGCGAGAAATACAACTGTCTGCCCGTGGAGTTCGTCGCCGAGCACGAGTGGCTGGGCCCGGACGTCTGGTTTGCGCACCTCGTGCACCTGCAGCCGTCGGAGATCCGCATGCTGACCCAAACGGGCAGCGGCATCGCACACTGCCCCGTCAGCAACAGCCGGCTGGGCAGCGGCATCGCACCGGTGCCGCAACTGGCGGCGGCCGGCGTGCCGGTGTCATTGGGCGTGGACGGCGTGGCGTCCAACGAATCGGGCAGCATGACCGGCGAGGTCAACACCGCGTGGCTCATTCACCGTGCCAAGCAAGGTGCCGGCGCCACCACCGCCGAAGACGTCATTCACTGGGCGACCGCAGGCGGTGCGCACGTGCTCGGCTTGAGTGAGGTCGGCACGCTGCAGGTCGGGCAAGCGGCTGACCTCGTGCTCTACGACATCAACCATCCGCGCTTCTTCGGCTTCCACGACCCCGCGCTCGCACCCGTGGTGGCCGGCGAGCCCATCACCGTGCGCACCAGCATCATCGGCGGCCGGGTTGTGGTGGACGAAGGTGTGGTGTGCGGGCTGGATGTGGCGAGCATCCGCGCCGAAGCCAGCCGGGGCGTGGCGGATCTGATGGCGTGCGCCTGACGGTTCAGCTGTCCAGCCGCAGCGCCATGTGTTCTTCGTCGTAGAAGCGATCGCCGACACGCATGGCGCGGCGCTCGATGCCGAAGGTTTCGAAACCCGCGTTGCGATACAGCGCTTGCGCACGCGGGTTCTCAGCGTTGACGCAGAGATGAATCTGCAGAACCTGTGCAGCACGCGCATGCTCAATGGCGGCGTGAAGCAGACGACCCGCAATACCGCCCCGCCGATGCGCAGGGTCAACAAACACGCCCCATAGCACGGCCTTGTGCGCCACTTGCGCGAGCGGCTCACGACGTAGGCCGGCAATGCCGACCAACTCCGGCCCCGCAAATGCTCCGAAGACGATCTGATGTTCGGTCGCCCGGATGCGATTGCGGGTTTCCTCCAGCGTGCGGCTCGATTCTTCATCGTGCGTCGGCCAGATGGCGGTGGGTGCGTCTTGAATGGCTTTGAGGCGTAGCGCCTTGAAGGCCTCGGCATCCTCGTCGTTCAATGGGCGAATGGTGATGTCGCTCATGGCTGTTTGGTCTCCACGGTTAATGCGTCGCCGGTCTCAAAGAATGCACCGCCTGCGAGGTAATGCACGGTCTTGCTGCCCGCATCGGTGAAGTGCCAGCGGCCGTTGCTGAACAGCGCTGGGTCCGCCCAGGCGGCGGTCACTTCGGCGATGAAAAGGTCGTAGCGCTTCTCGTTGTGCGGCTCGGGGATGACGCGGCATTCCAGCCACCCTGCGCAGCCTGCGACGAGCGGCACGTCGATCGTGCGGGCTGGCACCGTGGCCAGGCCGAGCGCTTCGAACTTGTCGCCGTCCCGGCCCGTGAGCGTACCGACCGCGAGTGTGGTCTCGGCAATTGCGCGGGTGGGAATGTTGAGCGCAAACACACCCGAGGCATCGATCAGCTCGCGAGTGAGTGTGCGGCTGTCGACCACGACGAGCACTTTGGGCGGGTCAAAGTCGAGCGGCATCGCCCAGGCGGCGGCCATGACGTTGTGCACGCCGTTGTGGGCGCTGGTGACCAGCGTGGTCGGGCCGTGGTTCAGGAGGCGGTAGGACTTTGCGAGTTCTACTGGGGCCAGTGTTGGGGGATTCGGCATGATGGCGAGGGGACTAGGGGGAGGCGTCATCATAGGGCAATGATGTTGAGGGTGGTTTCGTGTTGGTTTTTTGTTGGTGGTGCATCCCTTGTTTCATCCCCTGCCGGGGCTGACTCACTTTCTTTGGTCTTGCCCAAAGAAAGTAAGCAAAGAAATGCGCGCCCGAGATGGCGACTTCTCCTTGAATTTATGTCGCAGGGAGGGAGGGGAGGCAAACTCGCTGCGCTCAGACAGCCTCCCCTCTTTTTCCTCCCTGCAACAGAAATTCAAGGCGCCATCTAGGGCAGGAGAGTCAAAGTACAAAAGCCACACCCTCTGGGCACAAGTTCAAACGACAAGGCCAACCGCGCGATGGGTTGGCCTTTTTCTCTTGACGTTGAGCCCTTGATGGCGCCTTGAATTTTTGTGAGCGGGCGGATCAAGGAAGGAGGCTGTCTGAGCGAAGCGAGTTTGCCTCCTTCCCCGCACGGTCACACAAATTCAAGGGGGTGTCGCCATCTCGGGCGCGCCTTTCTTTTGCTTACTTTTCTTTGGCAAGACAAAGAAAAGTGAGTCGTGCCCGGCAGGGTACGAAAAGGGGATGGACCACAAGAACAAAAACCCCAGCGAACTTCACTGGGGTTCCAATTTACTCAGCTACCCGCCGAGCAATATGCTCCAACGCCTCCTCCACCTGATCAATCAAAATCAGGCAGAGATCACCGGGCTGCAACCGCCCCAGCGCCGTATCGATCGCCAGGAATTCACCACGAATTTCCTCAACACGGCTCGTGCGCGACGCACCCTGCAACCCTTCACGCAGCAGCGCAAGCACTTCACCGTCGGCGCGCCCGCGCTGGCATTGGTCTTCATACAGCACGACGTCGTCAAACACACCGCCAAGAATCTGCGTCTGCTTGCGGATATCTTCGTCGCGGCGGTCGCCGGCCCCGCTGATCACCACCATGCGACGCTGCGCCGGCATGGTCGCTACCGCGTTGCACAGTGCCTGGATGGCATCCGGGTTATGGCCGTAGTCGGCGATGAGCGTGGCGCCCTTGTAGTCGAACAGGTTGAAGCGGCCCGGCGCAGTGGCGGCGTCGTTCACAAAGGTGGCAAGGCCGCGGCGGATGGTCGTCCAGTCGATGCCAAGCGCCCATGCAGCGGCAATCGACGACATCGCGTTTTCAACCTGGAAGCCGATCGTGCCGTTGCGCGTGAGCGGAATGTCAGCCAGTGCGATGCGCGTTTCGTTGGCACCTTCGGTGGCCACAATCTCGGTGCCATCGACAAACACCACGCGCTTGCCCTGCGCGCGGTGCAGCGCCAGGGTCGGCAGGCCCGGATCGTGCGCGAAGAACGTGACCGAACCGGGGCAGCCCTCCGCCATGCGCGCGACCATCGGGTCGGCGGCGTTGAGCACCGCCATGCCGCGCGGCGCCACGTTCTGCACGATCACGCTCTTGAGCACGGCCAGGTCTTCCACCGTGCTGATGTAGTTCAGGCCCAGGTGGTCGCCTTCGCCCACGTTGGTCACCACGGCCACATCGCAGCGGTCGAAAGCGAGACCTTCGCGCAGCAGGCCACCGCGCGCGGTTTCGAAGACAGCAGCGTCTACATCTGGATGCAGCAGCACGTTGCGTGCGCTGCGCGGGCCGCTGCAGTCACCGGTGTCGATGCGCTGGCCCTGGATGTACACGCCGTCGGTGCCGGTCATGCCCATGCGCAGACCGCTGGACGCCAGCAGGTGCGTAATCAGGCGCACGGTCGTGGTCTTGCCATTGGTGCCGGAGACCGCGACGAGGGGGATGCGGCCGTCGTCGCCGTCGGCAAACATCGTAGAGATGATCGCTTCGCCCACAGCGCGGCCCTTGCCGTATGACGGCTGCAAATGCATGCGCAAACCCGGCGCGGCGTTGACTTCCACGATGCCGCCGGCCTGGTCCTCGAACGGCTTGAGCATCGTCTCGCACACGGCGTCCACCCCGCAGATGTCGAGGCCGACCATCTGCGCTGCCGCCACGGCGCGCGCGGCGATGGCGGGGTGCACGTCGTCGGTCACGTCGGTGGCGGTGCCGCCCGTGGAAAGGTTCGCGTTATTGCGCAACACCACGCGCGTGCCCTTGGGCGGCACGGCGTCGGCGCTCAGGCCTTGCTTGGCGAGCGTGGCCAATGCAATGTCATCGAAGCGGATTTTCGTGAGCGACGTGGCATGTCCTTCGCCGCGGCGCGGGTCGCGATTCACCTCGTCGACCAGCTCACGCACGGTGTGCTTGCCGTCACCGATGACCTGCGGCGGGTCGCGGCGCGCAGCTGCCACCAGGTGCTTGCCGACCACGAGCAGACGGAAGTCATGGCCGGGGATGTAGCGCTCGACGATCACGTCCGACGAAATGTCGGCCGCCACTTCGTAGGCCGTCATCACTTCTTCGCGCGTACGGATGCGCACGGCCACACCCTTGCCCTGGTTGCCGTCGCGCGGCTTGACCACGACCGGGCCGTGGATTTCCTGCGCGGCTTCCCAGGCTTCCTCCGCGCTGCGCACGGAACGGCCCAGCGGCACCGGCACGCCCGCCGCATGCAGCAGGGCCTTCGTGAGGTCCTTGTCCTGCGCGATCGATTCGGCCACGGCGCTGGTCATGTCGGTTTCAGCGGCCTGAATGCGGCGCTGTTTGCTGCCCCAGCCAAACTGCACCATCGAGCCCTGCGTGAGGCGGCGATACGGAATGCCGCGCGCCACGGCGGCATCGACGATGGAGCCGGTGCTGGGCCCGAGGCGCACGTCTTCGTCCAGCTCGCGCAGGCGGTGCAGTGCATCGTCCAGATCGAACGGCTGGTCGTCGCGCGCAGCCAGGCAAAGTTGGCCGGCCAGCTCGAATGCCAGTCGGCCCACTTCCTCTTCGGTGTATTCGACGACGACCTGATACGTGCCCGGTTCGAGCGTGGGCTCGGTGTGGCTGAACGTCACCGGGCAACCCGCGGCAGCTTGCAGGCCCAGCGCGGCGGCCTCCAGCGCGTGCGCAATCGATGGCGCGTCGGCTTCGTCATCTGGGCGCATCGGGCCAATCGCCGGAAAACGCGCGCGCAGGCGGTCTTCAAAGCCTGGCAGTTCGGCCAGCAGTTGGGATTGGTCCGAACAGGCCACGATGGCCTCGATGGCCGTATGGCGGCACCAGAGATTTGGGCCGCGCAAGGCCCGGATACGAGAGACTTCCATGCAATCAGCTTTCCGTTGTGCTTTGGGCGTTCTTTCTGACTCAGGCCCGATCGTCAGGCCTTGGATTCGGCGCGGCCCATCCACTGGTGAACCTGCTCGACGGTGCCCTCGATGGCGCATTCGTCGCATTGCAGAACCAGCAAGTCGCCCGCGTTGAGCTGCGAGAGCGCCGCTTCCACGGCATCCCGGCGCTTGCCGCCTTCGACAACGACTTCGGTCACGCGACCGCCCGCCTGCAGCCCTTGCTTGAGCAGCGCGTGCGCCTGGCGGTCGAACCCGGCATCGGCGCGTTTGACGCTGGCGTCTTCGCACAGCAGCACGCGGTCGAATGTCTGTCCGATGACGGTGCCTTGCGCTACCAGGTCTTCATCACGGCGTTGCAGGCCAGCGCCGAACACCAGCGTGCGGCGTTGCGCCGGGAAGTTATCCAGCGCAGCGGCCAGGGCTTCCAGCGCTGACGCGTTGTGCGCGTCATCCACCACGATCGTGGCGCCGTTGTGCTGGAACAGCGTAAAGCGGCCCGGCACATCCACCTGACCCACATCGAAGGTCAGGATGCCGGCGCGCATCAGTTCGTTCGAGATGCCCAGCGCCCAGCCGGTGGCCACGGCCGCCAGGACGTTCTCAAGCTGGAACGGTACGCGGCCGGCGTAGGTCAGCGGAATGGCCGCCACATCAGCCAGTGCCAATTCCGTCGGGCCGGTGGCAAGCACCACCTTGCCGTCACGCACGAACACGGCCCGCTTGCCCGCGGCGCGGTGCTCGGTGATGGCCGGCCGGTCGCCCGACAATGCGAAGAAGATCACTTCGCCATCGCACAGGTCGGCCATTTCAACGAGGCGCGCATCGGCGGCATTGAGCACACCGACGCCCGTTTTCAGCACAACGTCGATCTGCGTGCGCAGGACGCTGTACATCCGGTCTTCGTCTTCGACGTAAAAATCGCCCAGGTGATCGGGCTTGCCGAAGTTGGTGACCACGCCCACCTGGCAGCGGTCATACGGCAGGCCCTGCGAGAGGATCATGCCGCTGTCGCTCTCGAACACGGCGGCTTCAACCGCCCGGTTCATCAAGATGCGATGGCAGGCATCCCACGCGGCGCGGTCGTTGCGCGCGCCCGATTCCACCTGGCGGCGATCAAGGTACAGGCCGTCGCTGCAGCCCAGGCCCGTATGCCTGCCCGACAGTTGGAGCATCTGCGCGACCAGCTTGGCCACGACGGTCTTGCCGTTGGTGCCCGTGATGCCGACGATGGGAATGCGGCCGTCGTCCTGCGTGCCTTCCTTGTCGGAAAACAGGTGGTCGACAATGGCGCGACCCACGGGGCGGGGTTCACCCTGGGCCGGCCGGATATGCATCAGCAGACCGGGCCCCGCGTTGACTTCCACAATCGCGCCGCGCTGCTCGTCCAGCGGCCGCGAGATGTCGTCGGCCACGAGGTCCACACCGGCAATGTCGAGCCCGACCACCCGCGCGGCCAGCGATGCATGCGCGGCCACGCTCGGGTGCACCCGGTCGGTCACGTCAAAGGCGACGTTGCCGTTGCGCTGGATCAGCACGCTGCGGCCCGCCGGCGGCACGGCGCTTCCGTCAGCGTAGCCTTGGCGCTTGAGCTCGAGGCGTGCGGCGGAATCCAGGCGCACGAAGTTCAGCGGGTGTTCTTCAGTGCTGCCGCGGCGCGGGTCGGAATTGATCTGCGATTCGATCAATTCTTCGATGGTCGAGGTGCCATCGCCGACCACCGACGCGGTCTCGCCCATCGCTGCCGCCGCCAGCCGGCCGCCCACCACCAGCAGGCGGTGTTCGTTGCCGGAGACGAAGCGCTCGACGATCACGCCGTTGCCTTCCTCGATGGCCACGGCATAAGCCGTTTCCACCTCTTCGCGCGTCATCAGGTTTGTGAACACGCCGCGGCCGTGGTTGCCGTCGTACGGTTTGACGACCACCGGCACGCCGATGTCTTCGGCGGCCTCCCAGGCATCTTCGGCGCTGTCGACCATGCGCCCTTCCGGCACGGGCACGCCGCACGACTGCAGCAGGCTCTTTGTCAGGTCCTTGTCGCGCGAGATCGATTCGGCAATGGCGCTGGTGCGGTCCGTCTCGGCCGTCCAGATGCGGCGCTGGCTTGCGCCGTAGCCGAGTTGCACGAGGTTGCCGTCGGACAGGCGGATGGACGGGATATTGCGGTCATCGGCGGCATCGACGATGCAGGCGGTGCTGGGGCCGAGGCAGTGTTCGTCCACCATGTCGCGCAGCGTTTCGACGGCGGCGTCTACGTCGTACGGGCGGTCTTCAATGGCCGCCATGACCAGATCACGGGCGGCGAACAGGGCAGCGCGGGTCACGTCTTCGTGCCAGGCGCGGACGATCACCTTGTAGATGCCGCGCACCGGCGTCTCGCGCGCCTTGCCGAAACCGCCGGGCATGCCGGCCAGGTTCTGCAATTCGAGGGTGACGTGTTCCAGGATGTGCCCCGGCCAGGTGCCTTCCTTCAAGCGCATCAGGAAACCGCCGCGCACGCCGGGGCTGCAGCGGTGCTCGATCAGCGTGGGCAGCCATGTCGACAGACGCTCGTAGAACCCGGGAATCGTGTTGGAGGGATAGTCCTCCAGTTCACCAATATCGACCCATGCCTCCAGCACTGGCCGATATGTCCACATATTCGGGCCGCGCAGGGACATGACATCGAGAATCTCAATGTCCTTCTTCTTCATTGACTTTGCTTGGAAGCAGGGGGCGATGTACCCGTGAATTGGTCCGTGAAACCGAACCGTTACCTTTCAATAACGTTACAACGGCGTCGGCGTTGACGTCTTGAGCCCGGAGTGCGTTGTGCAGCGCACCAAATGCCGTGCTGGCGTGGCTATGTATACTTGCGAGCAAATTTTGCAGGCCGCAACAATTGCGACGCCGCGCTCTTGCCTCGATTTATGTTCGTCCTTTTCCCGTTTTGGGCTGTTTTTTGGCCATTTGGACGCGCTTTTTGAATTCTTTGCGCCACTGATGACCCAGTCCTCCCCATCGTCCGCCCCCACCGTCGCCCGCGCTCAGGAACCCTGGAGTGTCGTGCTGGCCTCGAGCCTCGCTCCAGAAGAAACCGTCCTGGCCGGGCTGCAGCTGGATTTGGACGCAAGACTGCATTTTACCCACGGGTGGCTGGTTGTTACGAACCGTCGCCTGATAGGCCAAGCCCCCGGCGAAAAGGATTTGCAAAGCTGGGACATCGCTCCTGGCATGACGCTGGCGCACAGCGACCACGCCGGCGTCGGCACGCTGGAGTTGTCCGACGGCCAGCGCCGCCTGGCAAGCTGGCGCTACACGCTGGGCCACAATACCGACGCGCTGCGGCTGGCCGATGCCTTCGATGCCCAGCGCACTGCCCTGGCCACCGGCGCCCAAGCCGCGCAACCCGACGCGCACACCTGCCCGATCTGCAAGGCGCCCCTCCCCGCTGGTGAAGACAACTGCCCGCAATGCAGCCGTGAACTGGAGCAGCCGCCCTCGACCTGGGCGCTGCTGCGCCTGTGGCGCTTCGCCCGGCCGTATCGGTGGGAATTGCTGGCCGGTTTCGCCCTGCTGCTGATCGGCACGGCCGCCACCCTGGTGCCGCCGTACCTGACGATGCCCTTGATGGACAAGGTGCTGATCCCCTACCAGAACGGGCAACCGGTCGACTACCGCCTCGTCACGCTCTACCTGTCGGGCCTGTTTGGCGCCGCGCTGGTGGCGTGGGTGCTGGGCTGGGCGCGCACCTATCTGCTGGCGCGCGTGTCCGAGCGCATCAGCGCCGACCTGCGCACGACCACCTACGAGCACCTGCTCAAGCTGTCGCTCGAATACTTCGGCGGCAAGCGCACGGGCGACCTGATGGCGCGCATCGGTTCGGAAAGCGACCGCATCAGCGTGTTCCTGTCGTTGCACCTGCTCGATTTCGCGACCGATGTGCTGATGATCGCGATGACGGCCGTCATCCTGGTCTCGATCGACCCGTGGCTGGCGCTCGTCACGCTGGTGCCGCTGCCGTTCATCGCGTGGATGATCCATCTGGTGCGCGACCGCCTGCGCCACGGCTTTGAGAAGATCGACCGGATCTGGTCGGAAATCACGAACGTGCTGGCCGATACGATCCCGGGCATCCGCGTGGTCAAGGCCTTCGCGCAGGAAAAGCGCGAGGTGACGCGCTTTGCCGAGGCCAACAAGCACAACCTGGCGATCAACGATCGCGTCAATGCAGTGTGGTCGCTGTTTACCCCGACCGTCACGCTGCTGACCGAAGTCGGGCTGCTGGTGGTGTGGATCTTCGGGATCTGGCAGGTCAGCCACGACGCTATTACCGTCGGTGTGCTGGTGGCGTTCCTGACGTATATCAGCCGCTTCTATACGCGCCTGGATTCCATGAGCCGCATTGTGTCCGTCACGCAGAAGGCGGCGGCCGGCGCCAAGCGCATCTTCGACATACTCGACCACGTGTCGAGCGTGCCGGAGCCGGCCAAGCCCGTGCACATCGAGAAGGTGAACGGCGCCATCGAGCTGCGCGACCTGGGCTTCCGTTATGGCAACCGCGCGGTGATCCGCGGGCTGAACCTGTCGATCCGGCCGGGAGAGATGATCGGGCTGGTGGGGCACAGCGGCTCGGGCAAGAGCACGCTCGTGAACCTGATCTGCCGCTTCTACGATGTGTCCGAAGGCGCGATCCGCCTGGATGGCACCGATATCCGCTCGCTGCCCGTGTCGGAATTCCGGCGCAACATCGGCTTGGTGCTGCAGGAGCCGTTCCTGTTCTTCGGCACGATCGCCGACAACATCGCCTACGGCAAACCCGACGCCACGCGCGAGGAGATCGTTGCCGCCGCGCGTGCCGCCCACGCCCACGAGTTCATCCTGCGCCTGCCCCACGGCTATGACTCGCTGGTGGGTGAACGCGGGCAGGCGCTGTCGGGCGGGGAACGCCAGCGTATTTCGATTGCGCGCGCGTTGCTCATCAACCCGCGCATCCTCATCATGGACGAGGCCACGTCTTCCGTGGACACGACCACCGAAAAGGAAATCCAGAAGGCGCTCGACAACCTCGTGCAGGGCCGCACGACCATTGCCATCGCGCACCGGTTGTCGACGCTGCGCAAGGCCGATCGCCTGGTCGTCATGGATCGCGGCCAGATCGTCGAAGTCGGCAACCACGACGAGCTGCTCGCACGCGAAGGCGCGTATTACAAGCTTTATCAGGCGCAGGCGCGCAATGTCGATGCCGACACCGATCTGACCAGCGACGGCGAGCGCGTAGACGCCGCCGCGCCGGCTTACGCGCAGTGATCCCCTATTTGAAATGACTGCGATGCAAACGCCCGACTTCAGCCTGAGCCGCAACGGCTTCGGCAAGCTTGTAATGACCCTGGCCGACGGTACCGTGCATGAAGGCGTGGTGCCCGTGCGCGCGTTCCCGATCTCCGCTGCGGGCGACGGCTTGAGCCTGATGAGCACCGATGGCCGCGAACTGGCATGGATCACCCAGCCCGATGCGCTGCCCGCGCCAATGCGCACGCTGATCGAAGCCGAACTCGGCGCGCGTGAATTCATGCCCGAGATCCGCAAGATCGTCGGCGTATCGACTTACGCCACGCCCAGCACGTGGACGGTGCAGACCGACCGCGGCCAGACCGACCTCGTGCTGCGCGGCGAAGAAGACATCCGGCGCCTGACCGGCACCACGCTGCTCATTTCCGACAACCACGGCATTCACTACCTGATCCGCGATCTGCTTGCGCTGGACAAGCACAGCCGCAAGATCCTCGACCGGTTCCTGTAAGCCCCTTTCAGACGTGCAACCGCGCAGCAGCGCAGCCGTTAGCGGGGCGTCGGCTGCACGGCCGTCATCACCTCGTTGAGCACGGTTTCGGCCTGCTTCCAGATTGCGCGCTGGTTGTAGTCGCCTGCCGTGGTGACGACCACCATGTCGATCCCCGGTACGATCCACAGTCGCTGGCCACCGTTGCCGATACCGCCGATCCATGCCAGCTCGGTACCGCCGGCCGCCACCTTGCCGAGCCACCATTGATAGCCGTACTGCAAGCCCATGCCGGTGTCGATGTGTGGGCGCGTTGATTCGGCAATCCACTCGGCGGGCACGACTTGCCGCCCGTTCCATTGGCCATGCTGCAACACAAGCTGGCCGATGCGCGCCACGTCTCGGGGGCGCAGGCGCAGGCCAGCAAAGGCCAGCGGGCGGCCACGGTAGTCGTCCACCCATTCCCAGTCGGTGATGCCCAGCGGTTCGAACAGTTGCTGGCGCGCGTACTCGGGCACAGACATGCCCACGCGGTCCGCCAGCAGTTGCGCAAGCACTGCCGTGTTGCCCCCGTTGTAATTGAACTGCGTTCCAGCCGCGGCCGCCATCGGCCGGTCGAACACGTAGTGCGCCTGGGACGTGTGCCAGAACAGCCCGAACTCGTCGTTGTTGAAGAAGCTCGCCGCACGCCATTCGTTCCAGGCCAGCCCGCTCGACATCGACAGCATCTGCGACAGCGTGATCGCTTCGCGGCCGTCGCGATTCAGGTCGGCCAGCTTGGGAAACAGCGACAGCGCCGGTGTATCGAGCGGCGGCATTTTCCCCTGCCCCTGCGCAATGCCCCACAGCAGGCTCGTCACCGACTTGCTGATCGAGCGCATGTCGTGAAGCGTGCTGGCGTCGAACGTGCGCGTGGTGCGGAACAGATCCTTCACCCGCTCATCTTTGCCAGCACGATAGACCTCTGCCACCAGACGGCCATGGCGCACCACGAGCAGGCTGTGAAAGTTGGCATCGGAATCGGCGAATTTGCGCAGGACAGCGCAGAGATGGCCGGCATCGAAACCGGCTGCGGCAGGGTCCGCCTCGGCCTGCCAGCCGTCGTTCAACTGGGCGGGCGCATCGCAAGGCGCGGCCTGCGCGCTGCATGCCACGCATACCCATGCCAAAGCGATGCCGATGTTGCGCAGTCGTAGCCTCATCCCAGCCTCCCACCGTTGTGGCACCAAGTATCGTAACCGCCACCTGCAAATTCAAACCCTCTGCGATGAATGGTCGAACGGGGCGACCCAACGGCAGTGCATCGGCCATCCGGGGGAGCGTTCACCCCGCGTCGGAACCTGGGCCCGCGTTACCATGTCGGACCATTCTTATTTCACCAGCTACATCACAGGCACCTATGGTCACACGTCGAACCCTGCTTGCCTCCGCATCCGTCACCGCCACGCTGGCGGCGCTCGGCATCACGCCCGAAGCGCTGGCCGTCGATCGCGTCAAGCTCGGCGATGCCGCACCGTTTTCTTTCGATGCGCTGATCGAACGCGCCCGCACGATGGCCGGCAAGCCTTACACGCCGCCTGCCACGGCGCCGGCCGACATCCTGTCCAAGATAGACTACGAAGCGCACGGCAAGATCAAGTTCGACACCGCCCACGCGCTCTTTGCCGACGGCCCGGGCCAGTTTCCGGTGACGTTCTTCCATCTGGGCACGTTCTTCCGCGCGCCGGTGCGCATGCACGTGGTGGACAAAGGCGCCGCACGCGAAATCGTCTACGACGAGTCCTACTTCGACATGCCCGCCGACAGCCCGGCGCGCAAACTGCCGCGCGGCAGCGGATTTGCCGGCTTCCGCTTCCAGGAAAGCCGCCTGGGCGACCAGAAAAAACTGGACTGGAAGAAGAACGACTGGGTCGCCTTCCTGGGTGCGTCGTACTTCCGCGCCATCGGCGAGCTATATCAATACGGGCTTTCCGCACGGGGTATTGCGCTCGACGTGGCGCAGGCCGGTAAGCCCGAAGAATTTCCCAACTTTACGCACGTATGGTTCGACACGCCGGCAGACAACCGCGCCGATTCCGTGACGATCTACACGCTGCTCGACGGCCCGAGTATCACGGGCGCATACCGCTTTGTCATGCACCGCACGAAGGGCGTGGTGATGGACATCGATACGGCGATCTTCCTGCGCAAGGACGTCGACCGTTTCGGCATCGCGCCCGCCACGTCGATGTACTGGTTTTCGGAAACCGCCAAGGGCACCGCCACCGACTGGCGCCCCGAGGTGCACGACTCCGACGGCCTCGCCCTCTGGACCGGCAATGGCGAGCGGATCTGGCGCCCGCTGAATGATCCGCCGCGCACGATGGCGTCTGCCTTTGGCGACAACAACCCGCGCGGCTTCGGCCTGCTGCAGCGCGATCGCGATTTCAACAACTACCAGGACGGCGTGCACTACGAGCGCCGGCCAAGCCTGTGGGTCGAGCCGCTGGAGGGTTGGGGCGAAGGCGCCGTGCAGCTCATCGAGATCCCGACCGACGACGAGATCCACGACAACATCGTCGCCATGTGGGTGCCGAAAGCGCCGGCGCGCGCGGGCAGTCAGTACCGCCTGCGCTATCGCCTGCACTGGCTGGCCGACGAGCCGTATCCGACACAGCTGGCGCGCTGCGTGGCCACGCGCATGGGCAACGGCGGCCAGCCGGGCCAGCCGCGCCCGCGCGGCGTGCGCAAGTTCATGGTCGAGTTCAAGGGCGGCCCGCTGGAGAAGCTGCCCTTCGGCACCAAGCCGGAGGCAGTGCTCAGCAGCTCGCGCGGCACGTTCTCGTACGTATTTACCGAAGCCGTGCCGAACGGCGTGCCGGGGCATTGGCGCGCGCAGTTCGATCTGACGGTCGACGGGAAGGAACCGGTCGACATGCGGCTGTTTTTGCGCTTAGACGGCAAGCCTCTGTCGGAGACGTGGCTGTACCAGTACCACCCGACCCTGAAAACGTCGCAAGTCTATGACTAGAAAAGAAGACCACCGCTTTCTTGCGTGAAAACCGGGGGCGAAACCACGCGAACGCGTCGCAATCAAGTCAATGACTTGCGAGGGTGTGTTGAACACGATTCGGCGCGCAACGGCGTGGTGGCGGCCCCGCGCGACACCAAAGCGCGCCGATGATGCACCCGTATTTGATGTGCTTTGCCTGACAAGGGTGCGTACTTGAAGCGGTGCCAAAAGCTACGCTGCGCCAAGTCTCACCCCTTCAAGCCAAAGTGCGGCACGTCAGGCCTTTTTGCGGCACAGGCTCCCCGCTGTCCAAGGGGCACAGCGCGTGTTGGTCAATTGATCTATCATCCAATTTCCCCCTCCCCGTCATGTGAGCGAAGTCAGCTCGCGTCGATCCCCTAGTGGCGCTGTACTGCACTTCGAGTGAAGTCAACGTCGTACAAGCCAGTTGTGCAGGGCTGTGCAATGCACAACGCTCACGCCTTTCAGTAGGCGTGAAGCCGTTGCCCAACATCCTTTACTCGTTTTGCCAAGATGATTCAGATCCATCGCGCAACCGGACCATCGGCGTCCAACAAGCGCTGCTCCGGATGCAGCTCCGACGATGGCACCTCTATCGAGATGGCTTTCGCATTTCAGCCCATCGTGGATCTGCGCACGGGCGACGCTTATGCACACGAAGCGCTGGTACGCGGACCGAACGGAGAGTCTGCTGCATCGGTGCTGTCGCAAGTGGACGAAGCAAACCGTTACCGATTCGACCAACTGTGCCGGACCACTGCAATTGAGCAGGCGGCCGGGATCGGGATGGACACCTTCCTATCCATCAACTTCATGCCGAACGCGGTGTATCAGCCAGCCGCATGCATCCGCACGACGTTTGAGGCGGCCGAAAAGTTTGGCTTCCCCATTAATCGGATCATCTTCGAAACCATCGAGGGCGAAGACATCATCGACCGCCCGCACCTCCTCGAAATCTTTCGGGCGTATCAGTCGTTCGGCTTTCAAACCGCGATTGACGATTTCGGAGCCGGGCACTCCGGGCTCACCCTGCTCGCTGACTTCCAGCCGGACCTCATCAAGTTGGATATGGCATTGATCCGCGGAATCGATTCCGATCCGGTGCGACAACGCATTGTTTCCGGCGTACTCGGCATCTGCGAGGACCTTGGGATCCGGGTCATTGCCGAAGGCGTTGAAACAACGCCGGAACGCGACTTCCTCGCTGACGCGGGTATCACGCTCATGCAAGGCTATCTGTTCGCAAAGCCTGCGTTCAGGTCAATGCCACCGGTATCAAACACCCGCTAATTGCCAAACTGGCTTTAGCCAGACCGGCTGCGGGCACAGCGGTTGTCCAGCCTCGGGCCAACCTGCCGCAGCGTGCAGCCGGTTGATGCGCACCACCCTCCTTCGATTGGACAACCGAGCTCGGCAATCTATGAGCACACCACAGCTGAAACTATTTGAGACGGCCATCACACAGACATGGACAGCCATCGTCATTACCGATGCCGACATCTCTGCCGGTTGCCGGGTGCAATTTGCCAATCCGGCGTTCACCGCCATGACGGGTTATTCGCTGGACGAGCTTCACGGCCACTCCCTCAGGAGGCTTCAAGGTCCCGACACCGATCCGGCAGTGATTGATGACCTTCGTATCAGCTTGAGGGAGGGGCGACTCTTCGAGGGCACCGCAACCAACTACCGGAAGGACGGCTCAAGCTACACCGTCCGCTGGAGCATCTCGCCCGTGCGCGACGACAGCGGGTTAGTCACCCATTTCGTCTCCGTTCAGCAGGACGTGTCGGCTCACGAACAGGCAGAACAGACGAACAAACTGCTCGCATGCGCCCTCGATTCGACGAGCGACCCCGTCATGCTGACGGATGCCAAGGCGCGGATCATCTTCGCGAATACGGCCTTCGCCAAATCCACGGGCTACACGATTGACGAAATCCAAGGCAGCACGCCCGCCATGTTCAAGTCGGGCAAACATGACCAGGCTTTTTATGGGGCTATGCGCCGGTCGCTCGCCAGCGGACAGGACTTTCGCGCCACCTTCATCAATCGGCGTCGCGATGGCTCGCTCTACCATGCAGAACAGAGCATCTCGCCGATCTTCGACGAGAAAGGACGTATCAGCCACTACGTCAGTGTCAGCAAAGACATCACTAAGCGCGTAGAGCGGGAACAGGCACTGTTACGGGCAGCCACCAAGGACAAGCTCACCGGCCTGCACAATCGTCACCATGGCGAGCAACTCCTTGCGGATCGGTACAGGACCGCCACAACGCTGGAGCGCCCGCTCACCCTCATCATGTGTGACATCGACCACTTCAAGAGCATCAACGACGCGTTCGGTCATCCCACCGGAGACCGCATACTGGTCAAGGTTGCCGACATCCTTCGGCAATCGGTCCGCAGCCGCGACGCGGTGATCCGCTGGGGTGGCGAAGAATTCATGATCGTGCTCGACAAATGCTCGCAGGCGGATAGCGTCGACCTGGCCAAGCGCATTCTCGATCGCGTCAACGCCTATGAGGATGAGGAAGTCTCCGCGCTGACCCTTTCGCTAGGCATCGCAACGCTTATTCAAGACGAAACGATCGGCGCGCTGATCGCTCGTGCTGACTCGGCGCTTTACGACGCGAAACGCGCAGGGCGTAACCGGCTATCAATCGCGCATTGACTGGCCCAAGCGGCTGCCGCAGACCAAAAAAAACAAAGGCGGTCCGGAGAGAGATGGACCGCCTTCAAGTCTGCGGGGAGAGCGAGCTCTCACGACCAATCTACCAGCGCGCATCCTTCCAGCATCTCAGTGTTTATGCGCGTTGCACATACAGAAGTGAGGAGAATGCCATAAACGAATGATTGGCTGGGCCAAGGGCCGCATAGCTCACGTCTGCATTGTCTACGTTGACGCGTAGATTCCGGGCGCTGATACTGTATAAAAATACAGTACTCGCACCATGCCCTATCCCCTCCGCATCGAATATCCCGCGCTCAGCACCGAGCAACTGAAGGCCATCGGCGACCGCTATGGCCACGACCCCGTCGTGCGCCGGCTGGTGATGGAGGTGCAAGCGCTGCGTAACCTTGTCTTTCGTGTAAACCAAGTGGCGGAGGCGGCGGGGCCGGGCGGTCGGACAGACGCGTTCGGCATTGCCGTCGCGGCGTTGCACCGCGAGCTTGCGGCGGAGACGTGGTTCCAAGAGGAACTCGCACAACGCGACGCCTATCGCGCCGCTCTCCCCAAAGAACCCGCCCCGCAGGACCGTCGGGCGATGCGCCGCAACCGCAAATGGTGACGGTGCGCCCATGTCGAACCCTATCCGCAAGCGCTTTCCCGCGCTCACCCTTGCTGAGCTCCACAAGCTGACCGAACAGCACCGCGACAACGAAACCGTCTTGCGGCTCTTGTGGGAGATCCGCGCCCTCCACGTCATCGGCTATCACGCATGGCGCTTGGAAACGGAAGAGTACTTTGTCTACCCGGACAACCCGCTCGGCGCTGCTTTGCTGAACCTGCGTCTAGCGCTGCAACAGGAGGACTGGCTGCCCGAGATGATCGTCAAGATCAGGGGCGAGCGACCGCCGGGCGACCGGAGATAAGCCGCCCCGCGGCGTATGATCAGGCAGCCAGCCCGGGAGCCCCGCGCCCATGTGCTACTCCGCCCAAATCGAAGCCGACTATCGACGGTTCGTACACGAGTACGGCGCCGTCATGTCGCTCGACGACTTCACGCGGATGGTGATGGAGTACTTCTCCAACCCGAAGATGCGCGTGCCGAGGGCGATGACCACGCATTTCCTCGAATCGCCCGAGACAGAGGAAGAAAAGAAAATCGCCGAGGTCATCCGCGCGCGCATGGCCGCAGACGAAATCGCGCTGCTGCAGGAGCTGGCCAAGCAGACCGACCGGCTGGAGAAAGCCCAGCAATCCCTCGCCGCCAAGGCCACCAAGAAAGCCGCTGAAGACGTCCGCATCGCCACCAACAAGATCGCGGCGGCAAAGGGCAAGCTCGAAGAGCTGAAGAGCACCGAGCTCAAGCCGCGCGACTCGCGCATCTACCCCGGCTGGTACGCGCCCGTGATGGTGATGGAGAACGGCCGGCGGGTCGTCAAACCGATGCGCTACCAGTGCCGCCCCGCCGGCAAACCGGCCTTCTACTACGAGCAGTATCCCGGCACCTACAACGCCCGCCGCGACAACCTGCGCGGCTTCTGGAAAGGCCAATACGGCCACACGCACGGCCTTGTCCTGGTCGACGCGTTCTATGAGAACGTGACCGGGCCAGACGGCAAAAACCTCGTGCTCGAATTCCGCCCCGACCCGCCGCAGACGCTGCTGGTCGCCTGCGTGTGGTCACACTGGCGCGCGACCAAGCCCGGCGAGAAGGATCTGCTGTCGTTCGCCATCATCACCGACGATCCGCCGCCGGAGATTGCGGCAACGGGGCACGACCGCGTACCGATCCCGATCAAGCCGGAGAACATTGATGCCTGGTTGAACCCGGAACCACGCGACCTCGACGCGGTAGATGCAATTCTTGAGGACAAGCTGCGTCTGTATTACGCGCATCGGCTTTCAACGTAACCTCTGTTCTCGGCCGGGAGCGGCCCAGGGGCACTCGGCGCACCCTGCTCGAAACCTGGGCTCTACAATCCATTCACAGATACGTATTGATCAGGAATGTCGAGGGAACGAGAGATGAGCGCGTCCGAGAAGTCCGTCGTTTTCGTGATCTCAGGACGCCGCGCTCTATCGGCCTCGATGACCCATGACGGATGGAATAACGCGTAGGCGGCACAATAACGCAAGACCGTTCCTGTTCCCGTCTCTGATTCGTTCGAGGCGTTGTGGCGGGCTGCTATTGGCCAAATGTGGTTGATGAAGATGCCGGCCGCCTTCTAAGACATGCCCTTGCGATCCCAGGGCGGGTCATCCCCGAACGTCTCGACGAGGTAGTCGACAAACCGACGCACCTTCAACGGAATGCGTCGCGTACTGGGGTAGACCGCGTGAATCGTCAGCTCCGCGGGGCGATAGGCTGGCAGCAGCTCCACAAGCTCGCCGCGCCGGATGTGCCCGCCGAACACGAAGGTCGGGCCGTACGCGATACCGGCTCCCGCAACAGCGGCAGCGAGCAGCATCTGTGTGTTGTTGGCCGCCATCCGGCAAGGTCCGTCGATGACGTGCGCGCGATTCTCGTGGTCGCGTAGTGTCCAATCTCCGGCCGACACGGCCTCGCTGAACACCAGTCGTTGCGCGCTCAGCAATTCTTCCGGCCTGCGGGGCGTTCCGTGGCGCTCGAGATAGGCGGGCGAGGCACACACGACCATTCGGCAGGGGGCGAGCCTGCGCGTCGCAAGCCCAGGCGCCTCCAACCGTCCGATCCGGATCGCCACGTCAACGCCCGCATCGATGAGATCGACATAGCGGTCACCCAGCTGCGCCTCCACAGTGACGTTCGGGTGGTCCTCCATGTAGCGCGCCACGACCTCACCCAGGTGCATCGCGCCGAACGTGACGGGCGCCGCGATGCGCAACACACCACGGGCCGCGCCTTGGGAATCGCTCGCTTCCCGCCTCGCTTCATCGAAGGCTTCGAGAATTCGCTTGCAGCGTTCGTAGTAGGTCTGGCCTGTATCGGTCAGGCTCAAGCGCCGTGTGGTGCGGTGGAGCAGCCGCGCATTCAGATCGGCCTCGATGGCACTCACGTGCTTGCCGGCCATCGCTGCCGACAGCCCAAAGCGGCGCGCCGCCGCGGCCAGACTGCCCTCCTCCACAGCGGCGACGAATACGCCGAGGCTTGTAAGCCGGTCCATGTTGCCCTCCAATTCGATAACAGCATTATCGGCTGAATAGTCGGATCGACAGATTATCAAACGACAAAATCGAATCTACGATGCGTGCATCAACGAACGGACAGGGGCACAAACATGGTGATCGATTCGAACGGCACGCACATTCACGTCAAACAGCGGGGCAACGGCGAGCTGGCCCTGGTGTTCCTGCACTACTACGGTGGCTCGGCGCGAACATGGGATGCGGTAGCAGACGAACTGGCTGACCGGTACAGGATCGTTGCAACCGATCACCGGGGCTGGGGCGACTCCGAGGCGCCCGCCGACCACTACGGCATTGCTGATCTCGCCGCCGACGCCGAAGGCGTTATCGAAGCCCTAGGTCTACGCCGCTATGTTCTGGTCGGTCATTCGATGGGGGGAAAGGTTGCCCAACTGATGGCATCGCGCCGGCCGAACGGCCTGGAAGGTCTCGTACTGGTCGCGCCGTCGCCGCCGTCGCCGATGCTGCTTTCCGACGCCCAGCGGGCGACATTGACGGGCGCCTATCAAACGCGCGAGTCAGTGGAATTCGTGATCGATCACGTGTTGACCGCGAAACCGCTCGACGCCGCTTACCGCGAGCAAGTCATCGAAGACAGTCTGAGGGGCGCGCCGCAGGCCAAATCGGCTTGGCCCGAGCTGGCCATGCGCGAAGACATTACTGCGGCAACAACGTCTATCGACGCACCGACAATCGTCATCTCTGGCGAGCTCGACCAGGTCGATCGCATCGCAACACTCCAGGCAGAACTGTTGCCGCGCATTCCGCATGCGGCGATGCACGTCCTGCCCGGAACGGGACACTTGTCGCCGCTGGAAGCCCCGGCTGAGGTGGCGCGGATCATTGGGCAATTTGTCGCGGCGATCGAAAACAAGTCGGTCGCATGCCGCTCGCCCGATCAGGTTCCGGCCGCTTTCGATGCCGCGTTGAACGCCGGCGATCTCGATGCCGTGCTCGGCTTGTTCAGCAATCAAGCCACGATGCGGATGACGAATGGCGAGGTGGTGCAGGAAAGCCCCGGCAGTTTGCGCGCCGGCCTGGCGCAGTTGCTGCCACTACGCCCGCGTATCCGGAACGAAGTGCGCCGCGTCTTGACGAGCGGCGACATAGCCCTCGTCCTGCTCGACTGGACCCTGAACGTGACGCTACCGGACGGCCGCGATCACGAAGAGCGCGGCACCGCGACGCAAGTGATGGAAAAGGGCCGCGACGGTGGGTGGAGGCTCCGAATCTCCAACCCGGCCGGGTTGAACTGAAGGACTTTGGACGGCTGACGCCCCCTCGCTCCTCCGACGGGGCGCTTGGCATCTGGACTCCGCACCCGTTCCAATCCAACCGCCGGTGGCGTCGCCAAGGCCATCGCGGCTGTCAACGAACAAGGCGGTGCACTCCCGCCTTGTTCCTTACTGGTAGGACAGTGTCACCACCGCGAGCGCTGATTCCGCTCCCGGTGCGCGGGATAAGGTCAAGGTGCCGTTGTTTGCCGCGAGCAAGTTGCCCTTGAAGCCGCCGTATTTGACCAGGACGTCTGCCTTGCCGCCTGCATCACTCACCCGCAGCGGCCTGAGCGACGAGGCTGCGCGGGCCTCCACCGACACATCGACCGGCACCACCCGTACCGCTGTCGAGCGAAAGTCCAACACCACCTGATCGCCGGACACAGAACGACGCGGCTGGACGCCCTCGCTCGCGCCGGTCACCTGCAGTGCAGGCTGCACATGGAACCCGGCCTCGACGATGGCCCCGGTGAAATAGATCACGCCGTCGTGGCTGCCACCTGCGAGCACACTATTCGCTCCGACGGCCGCCGCCAGGGCGACAGCCGTAGCCGTGTAGACCTTCAACATGAGGACCCCCGTTGTGTTGCATCCGGCCGCCTTCAGACGGATCGGCGCAATAGTTTTTTACGATTTTCATCGTCCTCCGAATTCATCTCATTGTGGATTGCGGGCATCCCTGATTGCGGGTCAGATTGAGAAAGCAGCAGGCCCGTGTGTCACAGCGTCGGCCACACCTCCAGCGCCTGCATCAACTGCTTGCCCAGCGGAATGCGCTTGGCCATGTCGCCCTCGCGCGGCATGTCGATGTTCAGCGCGAAGGCATACACGCGCCCGGCACGCTCGACCCAACCGACCCACCAGCCGATCTCCGGCTGATACTCCGTGGCAACGCCCGTCTTGGCATACAGCGCGGCGTCGCCCTGCTGCTCGATCAACAGCATGCGGTGGACCATGTCCCACGTGCGGGGCTTCACCGGCAACTGCTTGAGCGCCACGCGGCTGGCGAAGCGCGCCTCTTCAAGTGCAGAAATCTCCAGCGGGCCACGCAGCCAGAACTGGTCGATCACGCTGCCGAGCTGGCGATTGCCGTAGTCGAACGCATCGACGTAGGCCTGCATGCGCTCGAAACCCACGCGGCGCGCCACTTCCTGGTAGATCGGCACGGCGGATAGGCGAATCGCTTCGGGCAATGCCATGTCGTGCTCCCACTGCTTGAAGGATTGCGGCTTGCCGCCGTAGGGCAGCACTTCCTGGTCGTCGCGCACGGCGCCGGTGTCGAAGGCGATCAGACTATTCGGGATCTTGAACGTGGAGGCCGGATGGAAGCGTCGCGCGGCCCGCGCCGGGTCGACGACATAGGTCCGGTCGGCGCTGATGTCCATCAGCACGAAGGTGCCTGAGACGCCGGCGGCGTCGAACACGCGCTTGAGGTCGTTACGCACGACCAGCTCGGCGCGGGCAGTGGCGGCGCTTGTTGCCAGCATGCAGGCCATCAAGGCGAACGCGAAGGTCTTCGAGCAGCAAGACAGCATGAGACAGCTCCTTTGATGTTGTGGGTGATTGCCGGCGGGCGTCTGCACAGCCAGCGCTGCGCATCGTAGAAGCGGCCCGGCGCTGCGGCCAGCGCACAAGCCTCGCGGCACGTCACGCGCGTAACGCCTGTAACAGGCGGCTTGGCGCACAATGGCGGCCACGCTTGTGTCTTGTCCCCGCTGCCGTATGACGCCATCCACGCTGCCGCCACTTCATGTGGAACTGACCACGCCGCAAACCGTCGACGGCAGGCGTGCACCGTTCCAGAGCCTTTGGCTGCTTGTGCGCCTGGCCTACGCGCATCGGCTATCGCCGGAACAACCGCTGGTGCGTCTGGCCGACCTGCGTGGCGCCGTGTCGGACGCCAGCACGCAGCGCATGATGATCAGCCGCGCCTTTCGCGACTGGCAGAACTGGGGCGTGCAGGCAGGCTGGGGCGAACAGCGCGACCGCGAGCCGCGCTTCCTCAACGCAGACAAGCGCAGCCAGGGCCCGTTCTGGCTCACACCTGAAGACGCCGGGCGCGTGGTCTGCGTTGTGGAAGGGCGCATTGCCGATGACGCCGATGTGCGCGCCTTTCTCGGCATCACCGCGCCGGAAGGCAGCACAGACATCAGCACCGAAGCAAACGCCAGCGCGCTGTCCGGCCCGGCTCCCGGCACGCCCAACCCCGCCTTCTGGCACGCGTTTCTGACTGCGCGCCACGCCATGCGCGAAGGCCGCCTGCTGCATGCGCTGGGCACCGGCACGAGCGCCTCCGACACGGAACGCGGCGGTGCCCTGCTCGCCTTACGTCACGCAGGTGACGCTGCCGACAACGACTTCCAGCGCGCCCTCGTTACCCTGGGCGAGGCAATGGCCGCACGCCGCCTGGGCGACTCGACACGCGCGAGCGCCCTGCTCTCGCAACTGCGCGCGCACCGCCGACAGCGCCATGTGCTGGGCAACGATTACCTCGCCGCCATGGAGCGCATCGTCACGGCATGGTGCGCCTATGACCGCCGCGACCTGGATCTTGCTGCCGGCCTGCTCGCCCGTCTGGCCGACGCCGAGCCCGGCCGCAGCCTGCTGCGCTATCACCCGCAGATCCGCTTCGAGTGGAACAACCTGAGCGCACTCATCGAGCGCGCCCGCCTGCTCTACGCGGAACCCTACAGCATTGCACCGGACGTACGCGTGCAGGCCGCGCAGCGCATCGTCGCGCAGTTCGAAACCGCGCTGGCTGCTGCGCTGGAAAGCCAGGCCTCCGACGCCGTGCAACAAGTTGCCGCCAACCTCGGCATGACGTGCTGGCTGCTGCGCGATGTGCTTGGCAACGCGCAGCATGCCGACGGCACGGTCGATGCCGTCCGCTGGCTGGCCATGAGCGAATGGCAGGCGCTACGCAACGGTGGGCCGCTGCAATCGGCATGGAATGCCATTGCGCTGATGCGCATTGCACGCGCCGACACACACCGCCCGGCCCTCACGTTGACCGACCTGCGCACGCAGGCCGGCCCGTTCTCCGAAGCCTTTGACGCGCGCTACTGGCCGCAGCGCTGGGCCGACGTGGCGGCATTGCGCCTGCGCGAACACGACAGCGGCCGGCATCGCTACGGCCACGTGCAAGTGAGCGGGTTGCTGCTGGAACTGGCGTGGTTTGCCCACGCAGACCGCGATCACGCGACCGCGCGCACGGCGATGGACCGCCTCTCGCAAGCCATGCAAGACCTGGCGCCGTACGACCGCGCGTACTTCGTTCAGGCGCTGAAGCAGCTTGCGCACACGACAGAAACAGCCCCCTAAACGTGTGGCTCACGCACATCGACAGGCGGAAAAATTCGTTGCATCGCTAATGATCCACCGCTAGACTCCCGCCCATGTTCGATCACTGCCTGTACTTCAACACCACCGCGCTGGCGCGCTCCGTCGAACGTGAATGGACGGCAGCGTACGCGCCGTTCGGCCTGACGCCGCCGCAAGGCTTTGTGCTGCGCGTGGTGCTCAAGCGGCCCGGCGTGCTCAACCGCGAACTGGCCGAGGTGCTGGGTATTGCGCGGCCCACCGCCACGCGTCTTGTCGATGGCCTGGTCGCCAAGGGACTGGCGGAGCGCCAGGCATCCGTAGAGGATGGCCGCGAGTGGAATCTCTTCCCCACGGACGCTGCCCGAGCACTGGAAGCCGCGCTGCAGGCTGCCAGTGCCAAGGTGGCGCGGCGCCTGCGGGAGCATGTCGGTGCAAGCGCATTCGATGAGACGGTCCAAGCCATCCGCGACGTTCGGAGCGCGCTGAACACGTAAGACAAACGGGGGCGGTCATGGCCGCCTTTTTGATCGGCAAATAGTTGCATCACTACGGATATCACCTAGGAGCGCCCGCATGACGACCGTTCTCATCACCGGCATCGAGCCATTTGAATCCGACCCGACCAATCCTTCGTGGGACATCGCGCAGGCGCTGGGCGGCACCCAGGTAGATGGCGCGGTCATCGTGGCGCGGCAGTTGCCGTGCGTGTTTGGCCTTGCCAACGAAAAATTGGTGGAAGCGATCGAGGACACATCGCCCGCCCTCGTCTTCGCGCTCGGCTTGGCCACGGGCCGAACAGAGATATCGGTGGAGCGCGTGGCCATCAACGTGATCGATGCACGCATTCCGGACAACGCGGGCAATCAGCCCGTCGATACGCCTGTGGTGGCCGACGGGCCGGCGGCGTATTTCTCCACGCTACCGATCAAGGCGATCGTGCAGACACTGCGCGAGGCCGGCGTGCCGGCGGGCGTGTCGCAAAGTGCCGGCACCTACAACTGCAACCACCTGTTCTACGGCTTGATGCACCACATCGCCACGCGTGCGCCGGACGTGCGCGGCGGCTTCATCCACGTGCCGACCACGCCCGAAATGGCAGCGCGGCATGCGGGCCGGCCGAGCCTGTCGATCGATACGCAAGTCAAAGGGATCCGTCTGGCGGTGCGTACAACGCTGGCCACGCGGGCAGACCTGAAGGTCAGCGGCGGGGCCATCCACTGACACGCGCGCGCCATGGCCGGACCTGACGCAATCAGGCAACGAGCGGCATGAGCAACATCCGCGCTGCCAGCTCCTGCCGGAAGCTTTCGAAGGCCTGCATGGCGGAATCGGCCCCGCGCGCTGTGTTCTGCAAGCGGATGCCGGCGACCTGACGAATGCCCACTGTCGCGAATACATAGCGCAGGTACGGCATGAGGAAATCGGTCTGCGCGTGCGCACCATCGAAGTTGCCGCCGGAGGCGGACAGCACCAGCACCGAGCGATCGGCAAGCGTGCCGACCTTGCCGGTGGGCGTGCGGCGGAACGTGCGCTCGGGCCGCACCACCAGATCGATCCATGCTTTCAGCGCCGAAGGCACCGTGTAGTTGTGCACCGGCGTGGAGATCAGCACGGCATCGGCCGCCTCCAGTTCACCAATCAACGTTTCCGACAGGGCGAGCTGTGCGCGATGCGCTGCGGTGCGCTGGGCGTCGGGCATGAGGCTGGCCTCGACAAAGCCGGCATCGGGATGCGGCAATGGCGTTGCTGCCAGGTCGCGCTCGATCACGCGCAGACCGCCGGAGACTTGCGCCAGCTGCGCAATCACCAGTTGCGCGCCACGCCGACTGTGCGAGCGATCATTGCGCGGGCTCACGGCCACGTGCAGCAGGGTTGTCATCGCGTTGCTCCAGGGTGCGTGTTCATGCCAAACCGCAAGGCGCCTGCGAGCAGCCCGTTGCGGTAGTAGAAGCGATGGCCGAGCACATTGGACAGCGGCGTGTCGAGCACCAGCCTTGCGCAGCCCAGACGCTCGGCTTCGGCCTTGAGATGGTCCATCAGGACGTTGCCGAGGCCACTGCTGCGCAGCTTGGCATCGGTCACCAGATCGTCGACATAGAGGAACGGCCCGTAGACGAGGTTTTCCTGCAACCGATAGCCGGCCAGCGCAACGGGCGCGCCCTCCCGCCAGACGGCGATCAGGCGATAGCCGTCTGCCACCTGCCGACGCCAGCGCGCGGCCAGTTCGTCTGCGTCGGCAAGGTGCGGCCGCAATTGATGCATGAGGGGAAAGCAGGCTCGCAGCGCGGCTTCGTCTTCAATGGGGCGGATGGCGTCCATGGTCATGCACCCTCTGCCGCTGCAGCAGCCGGCACCGGCGGCGCGAAACGCATCGCAACGGCAATACGGTTCCACGCCTGGATGTTGGCGACGGCGGCCGTCAGGAAGGCGACTTCCGTCCGTGAAAAATGTTCGAGCACGGCATCGTATTCGTGGTCTTCCACGCCGTGCCCGGCGGCGCGTGCCAAGGTGGTCAGCGCTTCGGTCCAGCCTAGCGCAGCACGCTCGCGCGGCGTGAAGACGGCCGGCGTATCGCGCCAGACCGCTACCAGGTCGAGCTTGGCAGGCGCTACGCGCAGCTTGCGCGCGAGGTTCAGGTGGAATTGCACGCAAAACGCGCAGCCGTTGATTTGCGAGGCGCGCAGCTTGATCAGCTCGGTCAGCGGCTTTTCCAGCCCCGAGGCGTCCACCGCCTTGCCAAGCGCCTGCAACGCCGGCGCCACGCCGACGGCAGTATCGACAAATTCCGAGTAATCCATGCGCGGGGAAAGATCTTCCATGGCTGGCTCCTGAGAGGGTTCGGGTGGGACGAGTGTTAATATCAGTGTTCGAACATCATATTCGAACTCTTACATCATGAGCAAGCGCGCCCCTGTTGCCACCCAGGAACACGACACATCCGCCAATGCGCCCGCCATTCCAGAGCCCGGCCAAGGCAAGCGCGGCGAGGAAGGTTATCTCGGCTACCTGCTACGCCAAGCCAGCGCCGCGCAGCGGTTGCGCATGGAGCGCGCCATGGCCGACGTGGGCGTCACGCTGCCGCAATTCCTGGTGCTCACGATGCTCCGCGCCTACCCGGGCATCTCGAACGCCGACCTCGCCCGGTTGACCATGCTGACGCCCCAGACGGTGAGCGTGATCGTCACCAACCTGGAGCGCAGCGGCGCCATCACCCGCCGGCCCCACGCCGTGCACGGCCGAATCCAGCACATCGACGTCACACCGGACGGGTCCGCCCTGCTTGCAGCGTGCCGCGAACGCTCGGGCGGCATCGAGCGGGACTTGCTGGAAGGCTTCTCGCCCAAGGAAGAAGAGGTTGTGCGGCGCTGGCTTGTACACGTTGCAAAACTCGGCGGCGGCAAGCCAGGACCGTAGTCCGCGCATCTTTTTTCCTCCGCTCCCGTTTCTGATGTCCTTGACTTCTGGGAGGCCGCCACTATCATGCGATGTATCTTACGATATATCTGATGATCTTCTTCAGGAGAACAGCAATGCGCGGATGGTTCGGACATCACCACAAAATATGGATTGAAAAACACTTCATGATGGGTCGCCACGGTCATGGCGGACACGGTTTCGGACGCGGCATGGGCGGCTTTGGCGGCCCCGGCGGCTACGGGGAAGGGGATGACGAGGGCGGCAGCCCGTGGCGCGGCCGGCGACTCAGCTCTGCTGATCTGCAGCTGGTGCTGCTGGCGCTGCTCAAAGGCACCCCGCGTCACGGCTATGAGCTGATCAAGGCGGTGGAAGAACACTCGCTTGGCTTCTACACGCCAAGCCCGGGCATGGTGTACCCGGCGCTGTCGTATCTGGAAGACCACGGTTTTGCCTCCGTCACCGTCGAAGGCAACAAGAAGCGCTACGGCATCACGCCAGAAGGCGAAACCTGGCTGGCTGAGCGCCAGAACAGCGCCGATGCCATCCTCGCGCAATTACGCGCCATGGGTGAGCGCGTCAAGCGCATGAATGAAGCCATGGCCTTCGACCGCGAAACCGACAACGCCGCCGAATGGACGGACACCGGCCACGACCCGCTGCGCACGGCGCGCTGGCGCTTGAAGTTCGCGCTCATGGAAAAACGCTTCGCCTCGCGCGAAGAACAGCAGCGCGTGGCAGACATCCTGCTACGCGCCCTCAAGGAAATCACCGGCGAGCGGTAAGCGGAACCGGCAGCATCCAGTCCGCCCCGGGTGACGCTTCGTCGCCCGGCCCCTCGCCTCGGTCCGTTTCGCAGCCATCTATGTTTGCCTTCAATCGCACACAAGGTCTCATGTCGCAGCTGCTCAGTACTGTCAAACCCGCCACACGCCGCGTGCGTGTGCGCGCCATCCATACGTTGTCGCCCCGCATGCGCCGCGTGGTCTTTACCGGCGCGGCCGCGACGGATCTCACCGATCTGGCCGAGGCGCCGCCCGGCGCAGCGATCAAGCTGATGTTTCCGCACGAACGCGCGGGCAACGGCCGAACGCTCGGTCGGGCCTACACGATTCGCCGCTATCACGCGGCCCGCGGGGAACTTGAAATCGATTTTGTCGTGCACGACGAGACACCCGCAGCCCAGCATGGCCCTGCCGCACGCTGGCTGGAGCATGCCGCACCCGGCGATGAAGTCGAATTTGCCGGCCCCAAGCGGGGCTTCCGTGCTGACCCCGCCGCGCCTTGGACGCTGCTCATTGGCGACGAAACCGCGTTGCCTGCCATCTTCGCGATTCTGGAAACGCTGCCCGAGCACGCGCAGGTGCTGACCTACATCGCCATCGGCGACGCCCGCGCCCGGCTGCCGCTGGAAGGCGCCTTGGCCACGCACCCGCGCAGCCGCAACATCCATTGGGTGGAAAGCGATACGGCGCACGCCGGCGCCATGATGGTCGGCGCGCTGAGCGCGCAAGCCATGCCGGCCGGCACACCGCAGGTCTTCCTGGCCGGCGAGGCGTCGTTGCTCAAACAGGTTCGCACGCTGCTCGAAGGCGCCTGGGCCGTGCCGCATGACGCCATCGACGCCAAGGGCTACTGGACGGCCGGCCTATCACGCGAAGAGCGCAAGGCGAGCGAGGCGCGCTGATCTTCGCGTCGCGTCAGGTTGCGACTTCTGCCTGGGGTGTCGTGCCCCTCACCCACTCGCGCAACAGGCGCTGCCCGTGCAGCAGCGCCGCGTCCATCGCTTCGCGCGGCGAGCCGAACGTGCACCCGGGCCGCACCGCCTGCGAACCCGACAACGATTGCCCTTCCGCGCCGCGAAACACCACCTCCACGCGTGCCTCCCAGCCGCGCCCGCCGGCGGGCACGACGCGGGGGACGATTTCAACGTCTCCACAGATCTTGTGCACTCGTTCCTCCATCTTCAGCGCCTGAACGGCGCATTGCCAGCAACGTAGCAACGGCCATGCCAATCTGCGCCACCCGTGTGATTTGATCCAGATCAACTCGGGGCGCAGGCATCACCTTTAGATGGCCCGCGGCATGCCGATGCAAAGAAGGACAGCGTGCCTTTCAAGCCCACGCCTCCTTTCGACCATCCGCGCCCACGAAGCGCGGCACCACCATGCGCAAAAACCTGCCGGTCACCGAAGCCGAAACCGCCCTCACCCCGACGGACTACCTCATCTCCCGCACCGATCTCAAAGGTCGCATCGTCTTCGCCAACCCGGCGTTCGTGCGCATCAGCGGGTATTCGCATGAGGAGCTGATGGGTGCGCCGCACAACCTCGTGCGCCACCCTGACATGCCCGAGGCCGCCTTCGCCGATTTGTGGGCCACGCTGCAAGCCGGCAAGGCGTGGCGCGGCTTCGTCAAGAACCGACGCAAGGACGGCGGCTTCTACTGGGTGCTGGCCAACGTAACGCCGGTGTTTCAGAACAACGCGGTGGTCGGCTATACATCGGTGCGCTCGATGGCCACGCCTGCGCAGATCGCGCGCGCGCAACGCGCCTATACCGCCATCAATGAGGGCGACACGTCGTACACCGTGCGCGCGGGCCGCATTCTGCGCACGGGATGGCGGCGCGCCGTCAATCTGTTTCAGATCGACAGCCTGCGCTTCAAGGTGATTGGGCTGCAGACACTGATTGCATCGGCCATCCTGATCGGCACGGTATGGGCGCACATCGCGCTGGAAGCCGCCGATCTGCATGGCGCAGCGTGGCTCGTCTTCAGCCGCGACTGGCTGTGGCTCACCGGCGTGGGTTGCGCCGGGCTGGCTACGATGTCAGGCGTACTGCTTGCACGCACGCTGATCCGGCCATTGGAAGAAGCGGCCACGCTTGCCACGCGACTGGCCGCCGGCGACCTGACCACCGTGGTCGAAGTCCGCTCCAGCGATGAGCTGGGCGAAGTCATGCGTGCCATGGGCACCATGCGCGCAAGCCTCTCGTCGATGGTGCGCGACATCCAGGACGGCGCCGCCAACGTCGCGCACAGCACGCTGCAGATTTCCGCCGGCAACCATGACCTCTCTGCCCGTACCGAGCAGCAGGCTGCCGCACTGGAAGAAACCGCATCGAGCATGGAGGAGCTGACATCGATGGTCGCGCAGAATGCGGAGCACGCCCGCGCCGCCAGCGCCCTTGCCGAGCAGGCCTCCACGATCGCGGCCGACGGCGGTCAGGTCGTGCAGCGCGTCGTGCAAACCATGGACGCCATCCGTGCCGACAGCCAGCGCGTGACCGAGATCATCGCCACCATCGAGAGCATCGCGTTCCAGACCAACATCCTTGCGCTCAACGCCGCGGTCGAAGCCGCCCGCGCGGGCGAAGAAGGCCGGGGCTTTGCGGTCGTCGCCGGCGAGGTGCGCAGTCTCGCCCAACGCAGCGCGCAGGCCGCCGCACAGAGCAAGGAGATCATCCGCGCATCCGATCAGTCCGTGCGCGATGGCGTAGATCTCGTCCACAAGGCGGGCGCCACCATGACGCAGATCGTGCGATCGGTGCAGACCGTCACGCAGCTCATGTCGGAAATCTCGGCCAGCTCGCGCGAGCAGAGCAGCGGCATTGCGCAGATCAACGCGTCGGTTTCACAGCTCGACAGGGTCACGCAGCAGAACGCCACGCTGGTGGAAGAGGCAGCGGCCGCCACCTCGGTGCTGGCGCGCCAATCGGAAGATCTGAAGCACGCCGTGGCGGTGTTCCGCGCGTAGCGTTGCAGCGGGAAGAGCAACGCTTCCTTACACGGTGAAGCGCGTGTCGCGTTCAAGCAATGCAGTCACGGCCTCAGGCAACAGGGGCTCGCTGAAGTAATAGCCCTGCAGTACGTCGCATTGATGAGAGGCGAGGAAGGCCGACTGCGCAGCGTCTTCCACGCCTTCCGCACACACCTTCACGCCAAGGTTGTGCGCAAGCACCACGACGGTCGTGCAGATGGCGGCATCGTTGGAATCGCGGTCGATGTCCTTGACGAAGGCGCGGTCGATCTTGATGAGGTCGATCGGCAAGCGCTTCAGATACGCTAGGCTCGAATACCCCGTACCGAAATCGTCGATGGCAATGCGCACGCCGAGCTGGCGAATGGCCGTGAGGTCTTCGATGGTGCGCTCCGTGCCTTCCATCAGCATCGACTCGGTCACTTCCAGCTCAAGGAAGCCCGAGCCGAGGCCGTACTGACGCTGGAGCTTGAGCAACGTCGGCAGCACGGTACCGCGCTTGAACTGCAGCGGCGACACGTTCACCGCAAGCGTCAGGTCATCCGCCAGGCCGCGTTTGTGCCATTCGGCGTGCTGCTGCGCGGCTTCGGTCAGGACCCAGTTACCGATCTCGACGATCAGCCCGCTCTCTTCCGCCACGGGAATGAACGCGGCCGGCGGCAGCAACCCGCGTGTCGGATGAATCCAGCGGATCAGCGCTTCCAGCCCGCACACGCGCCCGGTCTGGGTGTCGATCTGCGGCTGGTACAGCAGGCGGAACTGGCCCTGTTCCAGCGCTGCCCGAATCTGGTGTTCCAGGTTCAGCCGGTACGACACGCCGATGTCCATCTCGGGCGCGAAGAACTCGAGGCGGTTGCGGCCGTTCTGCTTGGCGTAGTACATCGCCATCTCGGCGTGGCGGATCAGGCTATCCGCATCTGCACCGTGCGCCGGGTATTCGGCCACGCCGATGCTTGCCGTCACGAACACCTCGTGCCCTTCCACGCGCACCGGGTCGGCAAACAGGTCGAATCCGAAGTCGACGCCGCGCGAACCGGCCTGCGAGATGACCAATGCAAACACGTCGCCGCCAAAACGCGCCACTGTGTCGACCGTATCGGCCGCATCGCGCAGGCGTTCGGCCACACGGCGCAGCACCTCGTCGCCCAGCAGGTGGCCAAGGCTGTCGTTGACGACCTTGAAACGGTCGATGTTGATGAGCGCCACATAGAAGCGGCTGCGCTGGCGTGCTGCCATCTCCACCGACTGCTGCACCCGGTCGGCCAGCAGTGTGCGGTTGGGCAGGCCCGTCAGCGGGTCGATGGTCGCGTGCTGCGCAAGGCGCGTGCGCGTCATCTCCTGCTCGGTCACGTCGTCTTGAATGCCGACGTAATGCGTAACGGCGCCCTTGGCATCGCGCACGGGGGAGAGCAGGAAGTTGTTCAGGAACGCGTGGCCGTCCTTGCGGAAATTGCGCAACAGCACGCGGATCTCGCTCTCGTCGCGCAGCGAGGCACGCACTTCGTTCAGCGCGGGCTGCCCCGGCTCGGATGAGTGCAGGAAGCGCGCGTTGCGGCCCAGCACTTCTTCTGCGCGGTAGCCCGTCATGCGCTCGAAGCCGGGGTTCACATACACGATCGGAAGATCAGGCTGCTGCGCGTCGGCCACGGTAATACCGGACGGCACCGATTCGACCACGCGACGCAGCAGGCGCAGTTGCTCGTCGGACTCCCGCCGCTCGGTGATGTCCTGCATGGTGCCGAACAGCGCGATGACCTCGCCGCGCTCGTTGCGCTCAATATTGCCGCGCGACAGCACCCAGCGGTGCTCACCGTCGCGGCGGATGATCTCCAGCTCCAGCGAGTACGGTTCCCCTTCGGTGACGGCGCGGCTGGCGGCGTCGCGCAGACGGTTATAGCTGTCGGCGGTAAAGAACTGCGCCTGCTGGGCGAAGGCCGGCGGCGCACCCAGCGGCACGCCCGTCAGCACGTACATGCCCGACGACCACGTGGTCGAATCGCGCAGCACATCCCAGCGCCAACTGCCCAGGCGCGCAATCTGCTCCGCCACGCGCAGGTTCGCTTCGCTGCTGCGCAGTTCCTGCTCGATCGCGGAACGCTGGGAAATATCCGTTACCCCGCCGACCATGCGTACGGCGCGCCCGTCCTGATCACGATAAACGCTCGCGCGAATTTCCACCGTGCGCGTGGCGCGATTGGCGTCGATCACGCGGCAGACGTGCTGCCAGCTGTCGCGGGCCGAATTCAGGACGGCGCGCAGCTCGCGGGCGAAGGCATCGACGTCGTCCGGGTGTACGAACTGTTGGAAGGTCAGCGTGCGCGAGGTGCCCCCACCAGCGCCGTCGTCGTCCTCCGGACCGAGCAGCGCGTCGCTGCCAAGCAGCCGATGCAGGCTGGCGTTGGCCCAGGATTCGCCGGTCGCGATATCCCAGTCGAAGATCCAGTCGTTGGTGGCGCGTGCCACGCGCTGGAAGCGTTCGGTCAGGCGGTGAACGGTGGCGTCGTGGCGCTGGATGGCGGCACGCATTTCGTTGAAGGTGCGCTCAAGCAGCGAGAGTTCGTCGCGCGAGGCGCCATGCTCCACTACGCGTGCAGAAAAATCACCCGTCGCGTAGTGGCGCGCCGCGTCGACGAGCGCATCGATGCGCGGCATGACCATCCGACGTAGCGCCATCTGGATCAGCGCGAGCAGCATCACGACCATCAGCAGAATGGCGCCGCCCCCGGCCAGCGTCACGTTGCGCTGCTGGCGAAGCATGTCAGTGGCATCCACGCCGCGCACGATGCGCAAGTGCCCGCCAGCCGCATGCGGCACGACCATGGCGGCGTAGGCGCGGCGCACACCGTCGGCGTCGTCCACCAGCAGCGGCTCGCCTGGTTGCTGCCCCGCCGAAGCCAGTAGCGGCGCACGCACGATGGCCGGCGCTTGCCCCGCAGCCAAGGTGCCGTGATTCGAAAGCACGTTGCCGTCCGCATCGACCAGATAGACGGGCGCTTCCGGCACGCCGTCAATGGCGGCCGCAATCAGTGCGCTTTGCCGTACAGCCGCATACGCCACGCCGCGGATGGCACCGTCGCCGGCTGCCATGGGCCGCGCTGAAATCAGCACTGCCTGGTTGGAGGCGCGTCCGGTCAGGAACGTCGACAAGGAAGGCCGGCCCGTCGCCATGATCTCGTTCAGGTACGCTCGGTCCGACATATCGATGCCGAGCTTCGCCGCGTCAGGCGTGCATACCAGCTTGTGGTGCGCGTCGATGATGCCGAGGTTCGCCAGATCGCTCTGGTTATGGAAGACACGGTTGACGAAGCTGCTGCACTCTTGCGGCTCCATCCGCAATGCCGAATCGTCGGCAAGCACTACCGAGAGAAGCGTATTGGCGTTGGACAGCACCATGCCGACGCGCGCAGCGGCGGCCTCGGTTTCGTGGGTCAGGTGCTGGGCGAGGTGGTCGTTGAGCCGGTCACGGTAAAGGGCCACACCGGCAATCGCCACGACGATGGCCGGCAAGGCGGCCACCGCGGCCAAGGCGAGCAAGCGGCCGCGCAACGTGGTGGGAAAGAGAGCGTGCTTCGGCACTTGAATGACCGGTAGAGCCTTATGTGGAGAGCGGATGCACTCTGCGGTTGCACGATGCGCGGCTCAAGGACCATCTCTCGGCGCACGATGCAGTTGCGGCATCGTGCCGCTGACGGCTGACGCAGTGCGCAAGCATTTTGCTTGCAATTCCTATCGCACGCAACTTGTGGATAGTCTGTAGGGGACCCGGCCGCAAATCGGCGCCGCAGGCCGCGCGAGGGGTGATGGCAGTGTATGCAATGTGGCGCAGGAACTGCCGTTGTTGGCGCCTTGGTCGACTGCAATGCACGCTCGATGGCGCACGGTCAGCGCAGTTTGAGGCGGGCCGCCGCGCACGGCGCATAAATAGAAAAAGCCACCGGATAGCGGTATCCGGTGGCTTCAAGAATACGCTTTGAACGGGGAAGTTCAGCGCAGTTGAAGAATAGGCAAGCCCCCCGGTCAGGCCAATACCCAGGATAGGGTAATTTGGTAAAAACCCTGCATGGGCAGCGGTTTTGTCACTCGTGCCTCTTTGGCTGTGCTTTCTGCACAACGCGGCGGCTCGGTAACAACCCCTCCTCCGAAATATCCATTCTCGCGGCCCCGTGCCGCAGCCCGTCACTCGGGATGTTGCGTTATAATGAAAACGATTCGCATTTAGCCTCTTTGTCATACCACGTTAACGATCACGCACGATGCGGCTTTCAGAGCTCTCCCGCCGGGCGACGGCGGTGGTGGATCACGTTGAAGACCGTGAACCCGCCGATCCCATCAGCCAACGCCTGCGCGAACTCGGGTTCGTGACGGGCGAAGAGGTGCGCGTGGTGGCCGTCGGCCCGTTCGGCGGCGACCCGCTCGTCGTGCAGGTGGGCTTTACCCGCTTTGCACTGCGCCGCCAGGAGGCTGCCCGCGTGTGCGTGCACGCCGAATCGGCCACGCAACCCGCCGCCATCGCCGCGCCCGAAACGGCCCCGCCCGCAAAGGTGCGCGAAGCGGCATAGCCCGTCTCCCATTGCCGCAGCTTTCCGGCTCCGCTTATCCGGCTTCATGCAGATGCACGCTTCTTCCTCCTCCGCTTCCACCCCCGCATTGCGCGTTGCCCTCGTTGGCAACCCGAACTGCGGCAAGACCGCGCTGTTCAACCTGCTGACGGGCAGCCGCCAGAAGGTCGCAAACTACGCGGGCGTGACGGTCGAGCGCAAGGAAGGCCGCTTCACTGCGCCGTCGGGCCGGCATGTGCAGATTCTCGATTTGCCCGGCGCCTACAGCCTGGTCGCCACCAGCCCGGACGAAGCCATCACGCGTGATATCTGCCTCGGCACGTTCCGCGGCGAGTCGCGTCCCGATCTGCTGATCTGCGTGGTCGACGCTACCAATCTGCGGCTGCACCTGCGTTTCGTGCTGGAACTGCAACGCCTGGGCCTGCCGATGGTGCTGGCGCTGAACATGGTGGATGCAGCCGAGCGGCGCGGTATCCGAATCGACCGGGCCAAGCTGGAAGCCGCTCTGGGCGTGCCGGTGGTGCAGACCGTGGCCATCAAACGCAATGGCGCGGCCGACCTTGTCGCCCATATCGACCACGAACAGCTGCCGCCCGTGCCGGTCGGGCTCCCGGCGGATGCGGATCCGCACGTTGAAGTGAAGCGCCTGCTCGATACCGCCGTGACCATGCCGCGCAGCACCGCCGAGCTGGACGACCGGCTCGACCGTATCGTGCTGCATCCGGTACTGGGCCTGATGTTGCTGGCCGTGCTGATGTTCTTCATGTTCCAGGCGGTGTTCTCGTGGGCGCAACCGCTCATGGAGGGCATCCAGGGGGCCGTGGAAGCCGTGGGCGTGTGGGTCGGCAACGTCATGCCAGACGGCATGCTGAAGAGCCTGCTGGTGAACGGCATCATCGCCGGCACGGGCAGCGTGCTGGTGTTCCTGCCGCAGATCCTGATCCTGTTCCTTTTCATCCTGTCGCTGGAAGAATCGGGCTATCTGCCGCGCGCGGCCTTCCTGCTCGACCGGTTGATGGCGGGCGCGGGGCTGTCAGGGCGCTCCTTCATCCCCCTGCTGTCGAGTTTCGCGTGCGCGATCCCCGGCGTGATGGCCACGCGCACGATTCAGGACCCGCGCGACCGGCTGGTAACGATTCTCGTGGCACCGCTGATGACGTGCTCGGCCCGTTTGCCCGTGTATGCACTGCTGATTGGCGCGTTTATCCCGGTGCGGCAGGTGTGGGGGCTGTTCAATCTGCAGGGGCTGGTGCTGTTCGGGCTGTACATGGCAGGCATCGTGTCGGCGCTGGTCGTGGCGTACGTGCTCAAGTACCTGAAGCGCGATCGCAATGAGCACCCGCTCATTCTGGAATTGCCGTCATACCGCTTGCCCAGCGTGCGCAACCTGATCGTCGGCCTCGTGGAGCGGGCACGCATTTTCCTGCGACGCATCGGCACGGTCATCCTCAAGATGATGGTACTGCTGTGGTTCCTCTCGTCGTTCCCGGCACCGCCGGCCAACGCCACGCTGCCGGCCATCGATTACAGCTTTGCCGGGATGATCGGCCGTGCGCTTGAAGTCGTGTTCGCGCCGATCGGCTTCACGTGGCAGATGTGTATTGCGCTGATCCCGGGCATGGCGGCACGTGAGGTGGCCGTGGGCGCGCTGGCGACGGTGTACTCGCTGTCGGCCACGCATGAAGATGCGGCTGCGCAGCTGGCGCCCATCATTTCCCAACAATGGTCGCTGGCCACGGCACTGGCGTTCCTGGCGTGGTACGTCTACGCACCGCAGTGCATCTCGACGCTGGCCACCATCCGCCGCGAGACCAACTCGTGGAAGGTCATGGCAGGCACCGCCGGTTACCTCTTCGCGCTGGCCTACCTGGCCGCGTTCGCCACTTACCAGATCGCACGGGTGCTGACATGAGCGTGTACCACGTTGTCGAAACCGGCGTTGTCGCCACGGTCGTGGCGTTGAGCGCGTTGTCGCTGACCGGTCGCTATGCGCCGGCCACGCGCGCCCGCACGATGGCGCGCGTTGCAGGCTGGTGTGATCGCCCGTCGCGGCCGGGCTGGATGCGCGCTTTCGGGCAGCGCTTGCTTGCGCCAGGCGCGTCGCCCTCGTGCCACTCCGATCCGCTGTCGGGCAGCGCATGCGGGAGCGGTTGCAGCGGCTGCGCGTCGGGTGAATCGGCATCCGCCGCGCCGGTTGAGCAGCCGATCCACTTCGTGCGGCGCAAGTAACGACTGACGCAACGTCACAACACAGACGGGCTCGCATCACGCGGGCCCGTTTTATTTTGGCGCGGCGCAGGCGTAGACTGGCTCAAACCTGAACGGGGGACGCGTCATGACCGAAGAGTTGCTGGTCCAGTTGATTGCGGAAGTCGAGAAGGAAGACCCAGTGGATTTCGCCAACCTGCCCTTTGACGAGCAGATGTTGCGCGACCTGGTCTGCAAGCTGGTGTCCCGCCAGCTGTCACAAATGGAAGACGCCCACTTCAGCCAGGACGAGGTGATCGTCTCGCTCACGGCGAGCATTGCCAAGCTCGTCCTCGAAAATCTCGTGCTGAATGCACGCCTGCTGGCACAGCAGGGGCACGGCGAAAGCGCACGCGCGCTGCTCGAGCGGATCTCTCGTCAAGCGAAGGGATAAGCGCCGGTTACGGGGCCGGCACCACGTTGTACTGCGTGCGGGCCCGCGTCAGCAGGCGCTTGGCGACGGACAGGCCGCGAATCGCGGCGTCATCGTCGTCGACCGGAAAATCAAACTCGGCGCTCCAGTTGCAGCCGGTGTGATCGGGGCGGTGAATGCACATCGCGCGCAGTTGGCACTGGGCGCACTCGGGATGTTGCTGGACGCAGCGGGCCAGCAAGGTCTTGAGTTCATCTTCGGACTTCAGACGGCGTTGCATCGGCATCTCCTGAATAACAGGGAGTTGGAACACCGAGCGCGCACTGAGTTTCGCCATGATCCCGTCGATACTGTTTCAGCAAGTTACCGGGTCACATCACGCGTTCAACACGATCGCGCCGGCCGCACCCGCACTTGTCTGACATGCGGGGCAGACGCCGTAGAGCGCGAGCGCGTGATCGCGCAGCACGAAGCCGCGCTCGTTGGCCACACGCTCCTGCCGCGACTCGATGGCGTCGTCGTGAAACTCCTCCACGCGGCCGCAGCACAAGCAGATCAGGTGGTCGTGGTGTGCGCCCTCGTCTAGCTCATACACCGCATGGCCGGCCTCGAACGTATGGCGCAGCAGCACGCCGGCATCCACCAGCTGATTGAGCACCCGATAGACCGTTGAGATGCCGATGTCGAGTTCCGACGTGAGCAACTGGCGGTACACATCTTCCGCGCTCAGGTGGCGGCCGTGCTGCGTACCGGCGGTGAGGATTTCCAGAATCTTGACGCGCGGCGAGGTGGCTTTGAGCCCCGCCCGGCGCAGGTCGGTCGAGTTTGGCATGGCGTTCGTTGGGGCGAGATTTGGGTACAGCAGGCGGGGCACGACAGCGGGCGAGAATCGAAACGGCGACGTTGCACGCATGCACGCCGGGCCGCTGCGTTCTTGAAGAAAAAAAATGGCATGGCTGGCGGCCCGGAAAAGTCGCAGTCGGGAAAGCGGGGTCTGAGTGCTTTCCCGACTGTCGGGCGGCTTGCTACTGCCAAACGCTCTGTGTGTCAGAGCGGTCCCCACAAAAGATCGGTTGCCGGGCGCTGGCTCGCAAAGAGCAGCGAACGCACGCAGCGAAATTCGGTTCGACGTGCGGTGCTTGAAAGGTGTGCCCTGGGGGCGAATCCTTCGGCTGCACCGCCGTCGATGGACACACTATAAATGCGAATCATTCGCATTACAAGTGTTTTCTTCGCGAATGGAGGAAGCCCTCACTCCAAGCATGGTTGGATTGGGGAAAACGTCAGCGCGGCTCGAGCGGCAACCCGCCGGCCTTGCCCCGATGGCGCACAAGCGCCCCGCCTTGCGCACGTCCTGTTCATAGGCCAGCGAGTGCACCGCTGACAAAATTGCGGGTCGATTATGGTTGCGCCCCTAAACATGTTCAAATTAGATGGTCGACTGTTGTTCAGTGGGTTTCCAAATGATCGATCTTGTCTTGCTGCGCAGCTTTGTCACGGTGGTGGATACGGGCAACTTCACGCGCGCGGCCGAGCATTTGCACCTGACGCAATCGACCGTCAGCCAGCAGATCCTGCGGCTTGAGCAGCAGTTGGACTGCCGCCTGCTCGACCGCAGCCAGCGCCAGGTATTGCCGACGGAAGAAGGCGACCGCCTGCTCGGCTACGCGCGCCGCCTGCTGCGCCTGGCCAACGAAGCGAGCGAGGCCCTCAGCCCCGAACATACCGGCGGCGTGCTGCGCCTGGGCGTGCCGGAAGACCTCGGCAGCGGCGCGCTGATGCCGCTCATCGCCAGCTTTGCGCGCGAGCGCCCGCGGCTGCGTCTCGAGGTGGAAAGCGGCCTTTCCCACCATCTGCTGCGCCTGTACCGCAACGGCGATCTCGACATGCTGCTCGTCAAGCAATGGGGCACCGATAGCGACTGCCATGCGCGCTGGGCCGAGCCGGTCTGCTGGATCGACAGCGCCGAGCGGCCGCACACGCTGCCGCTCGGGCCATCGCAACCTTCATTGCCGCTGGTGGTGTTTCCGGTGGGCGCGCTGTATCGGCAGGAGATGCTGCACGCGCTGGAATCGATCGGCCAGCCGTGGCGCATCACATATTCCAGTCCGAGCCTGGCGAGCCTGTGTGCGGCGGTGAGCGCGGGGCTGGGCGTGAGCCTGCTGCCGGCCAGCACCGTGCAGGCCGGGCATCGCGTGCTCGGCGCTGCCGATGGTTTTCCGGAGATCGGCGGGCTGGAGCTGGCGCTGTTTGCGCGGCCCGACCTCGACAGCGCCGGGCGTGCCCTGCGGGATCGCCTTGTCGAGATGTGCGCCGCGCGTGCGCAGGCGCTGCAGTCTGCCGCCGGCTGAGCCGCAGCACCAAAGAAAAAGCCGGACCCGCTGATCGCGACGTCCGGCTTGGTACGGGTACGGCTGAGTTCTGCTTCAGGCAGCTTCGGCCAGCGGCACGCGGATCAGATGATCGAACGCCGACAGTGCGGCCTTCGCGCCATCGCCCGTGGCGATGATGATCTGCTTGTACGGCGTCGTGGTCGCATCGCCTGCGGCAAACACGCCTTCCGCGCTGGTCTGGCCACGCGCGTCGACGACGATCTCGCCAAAGCGGTTGCGCTCCAGCGCACCGTCCAGCCATTCGGTGTTGGGCACCAGGCCAATCTGCACGAACACGCCTTCGAGCGCGCCCGTGTGCTCGACGCCATCCACGCGGCTCTTGTAGCGCAAGCCATTGACCTTCTGGCCGTCACCGGTGATCTCGGTGGTCTGCGCGTTGGTCACGATGGTTGCGTTCGGCAGGCTTTGCAGCTTGCGCACGAGCACGGCATCGGCCTTCAGCTCGCTGGCGAATTCCAGCAGCGTGACGTGGCTCACCAGGCCTGCCAGGTCGATGGCCGCTTCCACGCCCGAGTTGCCGCCGCCGATGACCGCCACGCGCTTGCCCTTGAACAGCGGGCCATCGCAGTGCGGGCAGTACGCCACGCCCTTGTTCTTGTATTCCTGCTCACCCGGCACATTGACGTTGCGCCAGCGCGCGCCGGTCGACAGGATGACCGAGCGGCCCTTGAGCACCGCACCGTTGGCCAGCGTCACCTCGGCAAAGCCGCCCGGCTTGTCTGCCGGCGTGAGCTTGACTGCGCGCTGCGTGTTCATGATGTCGACGTCGTACTGGCGCACGTGCTGCTCCAGCGCGGCGGCAAACTTCGGCCCTTCGGTCTCCTGCACGGAGATGAAGTTCTCGATGCCCAGCGTGTCGAGCACCTGGCCGCCAAAACGCTCGGCCACCACGCCGGTGCGCACACCCTTGCGTGCCGCGTACACCGCAGCCGCCGCGCCGGCCGGGCCACCACCGACGATCAGCACGTCGTACGGGTCCTTGGCGGCAAGCTTTTCTGCGTCACGGGCGGCGGCGCCGGTGTCGATCTTGGCGAGGATCTCTTCCACGCCCATGCGGCCCGTGCCGAACGTCTCGCCGTTCAGGAACACGGTCGGCACGGCCATGATCTGGCGTGCTTCGATTTCGCCCTGATACAGCGCGCCGTCAATGGCGACGTGCTGGATGCGCGGGTTGATCACGGACATCACGTTCAGCGCCTGGACGACGTCCGGGCAGTTCTGGCACGTGAGCGACATGTAGGTCTCGAAGCGGAAATCCCCTTCGATGTTGCGAATCTGTTCGATGACGTCGGCTTCGAGCTTGGGCGCATAGCCGCCCACTTGCAGCAGCGCCAGCACGAGCGAGGTGAACTCGTGGCCGGTCGGGATGGCGGCAAAACGCACGCCCACATCCGCGCCGGTGCGGCGGATCAGGAACGACGGTGCGCGCTCGGCGGCATCGCGTTGTTCCGTCAGCACGATCATGCTGGACTGCTCGGCCACGTCGCGCAGCAGGTCCATCATGTCGCGCGAGCCCTCGCTGTCATCGACGTTGGCGACCAGCTCAATGGGCTGCACGAGGCGTTCGAGGTAGGCCTTCAGTTGGGCCTTGACATCAGCATCCAGCATGACGACTTCCTTTATTCGTTGAGTCTGTAAAAAGGCGGCGACATATGCCGCCTACCCTTAAGCAAACGGCCGGCAGTGCCGGCCGTTGCGGTCAAGCGGCAAAGCCGCTTGGAACCTGTTCACGGTCCGTAGCGAGCGACCTGAGGTTGGCGCGAGAAGCGCAGCCGTACATGGGTACGGCGAGCATCGCAGGGCCAAGATCAGGCCGCGCAGTAGGACCGTGAGCAGGTTCGCTTAGATCTTGCCGACCAGGTCGAGCGACGGCTTGATCGTCTTGGCGCCTTCGTTCCACTTGGCCGGGCACACGTTGCCCGGGTTGTTGGCGACGAACTGGGCAGCCTTGAGCTTGCGCAGGGTTTCCTTCACGTCGCGGGCGATGGCGTTGTCGTGCACTTCCATCGTCTTGATCACGCCTTGCGGGTCGATCACGAACGTGCCACGCAGTGCCAGGCCTTCTTCCGGAATGTGCACGCCGAATGCGTTGGTCAGCGCGTGCGTCGGGTCACCCACCAGCGGGAACTGTGCCTTACCCACGGCCGGCGACGTTTCATGCCACACCTTGTGCGAGAAGTGCGTGTCGGTCGTGACGATGTAGACCTCGGCGCCAGCCTTCTGGAATTCAGCGTAGTTGTCCGCTGCGTCTTCCACTTCGGTCGGGCAGTTGAAGGTGAACGCGGCCGGCATGAAGATCAGCACGGACCACTTGCCCTTGAGCGACTCATCCGTGACTTCGATGAACTTGCCGTTGTGGAACGCTTGGGCCTTGAACGGTTGGACTTGAGTATTGATCAGCGACATAGTGGTTTTCGGTTGGGTTGCTTGGTTGACAACGGAGTAGATCGTATCGTCGATCGGTGCATTGCACAAGTTGATTGATATGATTTTATCGATTGTTTTTTTCTATTGCCCTGGCAATCGAGCGTCGCCAATCCGAAGCGCGGCATGCCTGCAACGTGCGTCTGCGTGCATAGGCGAAATTACACAGCGCACCCGCAGGTTGCACACGCTGCACGTTCCATCGCAGCGCACACATCACGTCCGGCCAAGGCGGCGTGAGCAAAGCGCCACCGGCTTGTCAGCGTCTGTCTGACTGGCATAGGTCTTGCGCCAGGAGGTCGATCGCAAACCTCCGCCGCGCATCGGCGCCCTCCACTGTTGAACAGCTGGATGCAGGCCCGGCAGGCGAATTCCCCCGGGAGCATGACCTTGTCGCTGAACGTTCTCTTCGTCGCTTCGGAAGCTGTGCCGCTGGCCAAGACCGGCGGCCTTGGAGATATGGTTGGAGCGTGCGCGAGCGCGCTCCGGCGTGCTGGCATGAAAGTCACGGTGATGCTGCCGGGCTATCCCGACGCCATCACGCAGTTGCAGCACACGCGCACCGTGTGCGAGTGGACCGACCTGCCCGGTGGCCCCGCGCGCCTGCTGAGCGGGCACATGGGCGCCCAAGGCATCCCGGTACTGCTGTTCGACGCGCCGGCACTGTTCGCGCGGCCGGGCAACCCATATCTGGATGCACATGGCGAGCCCTATGAAGACAACGCGCTGCGCTTTGCGGCGTTCAGTCAGGCCGCTGCGCGCGTCGCCGCAGGCGTGCCGGGTGTGCATCGCGCCGACATCGTGCAGGCGCACGATTGGCACGCTGGGCTGGTGCCGCTGTTCGTCAAGCGGGCGCAGGTGCCGGTGAAGACGGTCTTCACCATCCATAACCTCGCGTTCCAGGGCAATTTTCCGATGCACGTGGTGCCGGACATTGGCGTGCCGCCCGATGCAGCGCACGAAGCGGAGTTCTGGGGCCAATTCAGCTTTCTGAAGGCGGGCCTGCTATGGGCCGATCGCATCACCACGGTGAGCCATGCCTATGCGCGTGAAATCCTGACCGACACGGCGGGTTGCGGCATGCAGGACCTGCTGCGCGCGCGACAGCAAGACCTGGTCGCCATCCTCAACGGCATCGACAACGATGTGTGGAACCCGTCGAAGGATCCGCTCCTGCCGCAGCCGTTTGTGGCGTCCAACCTGAGCGGCAAGCACACCGCCAAGCGCGTGCTGCAGCAGCGCTTTGGCCTGCCCGAAGACGCCAAGGCCCCGTTGCTTGCCCTGGGCAGCCGCCTGACCCATCAAAAGATGGCCGACGTGACGTTGCAGGCGCTGCCGCAACTGCTCGAATCCAACCCGCAATTGCAGGTGGCCGTGCTCGGGTGCGGTGAACACGCGTACGAGACGGGCATGGCGGAACTGGCGGCGCGCTATCCGCGCCAGGTGGCTACCAAGATCGGGTACACCGAGGCCTACGCCCATCTGCTGCATGCTGGCGCCGATATCCTGCTGCATGGCAGCCGCTTCGAGCCGTGCGGCCTGACGCCGCTCTACTCGATGCGCTACGGCACCGTGCCCATCGCCTCACGCGTGGGCGGCCTGATGGACACCATCACCGACCACGGCTCGCCCGAAGCGGCCGTGCACGGCGCCACGGGCTTCCTGTTTGACGGCGACACCGCCGACGCCATGGTCGCCGCAGTTGAGCGCGCGTTGCACATCTTCGCCCAGCCGCAGGCGTGGCGCATCCTCCAGTACAACGGCATGACGACCGACTTCGGGTGGTCGCAGCCTGCCCGCGAATACATCGCGCTGTATCGCACCCTGGTGCCGGCCGCCACGCCCATGCCCGCTGTGGCGCTGGTGCAGGCGCCCGTCGCACCGGACGCTGTGCACACACCCCGCCCCGACCAACCTGTGCGTACGCCGGCGCGGCGACGCTCGCCGGCGCTGTCCGATGAGATCCGAGCGCACGCGGTGGCGCGCGCCGCCAGTGCCGAAAAAATCCGTGCCTGACCGCGCCTGACGCCCTGCCCCCGCTTTCACGCATGCCAGAGACCAAGTCGCCCAAGCCCGTTACGCCTCGCAAAACCACAGCCGCACTGAAGGCGGCCAAGCCGCCCGGCAGCAAAGCCAAATCGGTCGCGAAGCCGGCCGCCGTGCTCGCCGAGGGCCCGCCGACTGCGGTGGAGCCCGCGTATGCACCTGCAATCTGCTACGTCCATCCATTGCAGTTGGGCAGGCTCGACCGCTGGGACGGCGTGCTCGATCGCATCGCCGCACTGGGTTTTGACCATGTGTTGATGGCGCCACCGTTTGCCGTGGGTGCGGCCGGCAACGTCTTCGTCACGCGGGACCATGCGCAACTGCATGCCGCGTTGGGCGGTGGGCCGGCCGACGCCGCGCTCGCCACGCTCGCCGAGCGCTGCCGCTCGCGCGGGCTGACGTTACTGCTGGATCTCGTGATCGATCGCGTGGCGATTGATGCGCCGCTGCGATCCGATCACCCCGACTGGTTCATCAGCCACGCCGAAGACGGCGACGCGCTGGACCCGCGCCTGCCGCCGTCCCACCTGGAGGTCGCCTCCTTCCGACACGACGACCCGCGCACCGCCGATGCCATCCTGACGTGGTGGACGCAGCAGTTGCGCAACTGGGCCGCATTGGGCATCGGAGGCTTCCGCTGCGAAGCCCCGGCCCGCCTGCCTGCCGAACGTTGGCGCACGCTGATCGCCGACGTGCGCAGGGAGGCCGCCGCCGTACGCTTCCTCGCATGGACGCCCGGCATGGATGGCGCGGCCGTCGATGCACTGGCAGGCGCAGGCTTTGACGCGACGTTCTCGTCGCTGCGCTGGTGGGATTTCCGCGCCGGCTGGATGGTGGAAGAGCATGCCCGCCTTGCCGCCGTGGCCCCGCCCATCGCCACCGTGGAAGCGCCATTTGGCACGCGCTACGGCCAGGCCTTTGGCGACGCCACGGTCCGTGAACGCGCATACCGCCGTCTCCTGCACGTGGCCGATACCCTTGATGCCGGCTGGCTGATGCCGCTGGGCTTTGAACGTGGGGCACTGCTGCCGATGCTGGCCGAGCGTGGTGATCCGTCCGACCAGCAATGGATCGACGCGCATGCCGCGTTCGACCTGAGCGACGCCGTGCGCGATGTGAATGCGACCATCCGCGCTGCCCGCGCGACGAATACCGTCGCACCGCATGCGGAACTGCGCATGCTGACGGGCCCGGACGCGCCCGCCACCGCCCTCTTGCGCGCTGATGGCCCCGACCTGCGTGCCGGCGATGCCGCCACGCTGACGGTCATCAACCCCGACCTCTACATGGGCGTGTCGGTGCATGCCGACCACTTCCTGCCCGGCGTAGCCGGCGGCTTTACGCGCGGTGTGGCGCTCGATCTGCTCACGGAACCGGTCGGCAGTTGCGACGACACCTTGCGCGCCAAGGCACGTCCGCTGGCGGAGATCGATCTGCTGCCTGGCGATGTGCAGGTCTGGCGCGTCTTCCGCAACGCCCCGGTGCGGAGTCCTGCCACGGCCAAGCCCGCCAAGATCCCGCGCGCCAAGGCCAGCGGAGCGCAGGACGCCGTCAACACAGCCATTGCCTCGCCGCGCATCGGTATCGAACAGGTGCAGCCCTCCGTTGAAGACGGACGCTTTGCCGTCAAGCGCCTGGTGGGCGACGACATCGTCGTCGAGGCCGACGTGCTGATGGACGGGCACGACAAGCTGGCCGTCCAGCTGCTGTGGCGCGCCCAGGATGAAGACTCCTGGCAGCACGTGCCGATGGTCGCGCTCGGCAACGACCGCTGGCGGGGCGCATTCCGGCCGGAGCGGTTGGGCCGGCACGTGTATGCCGTCGCTGCGTGGCGCGACGCGTTCGGCACCTACCGGTCTGAACTGGAGAAGAAGCACACCGCCGGCGTGGACGTGACGCTGGAGCTGGAAGAAGGCGCACGTCTGGTCGCACAGGCAGCCGAGCATGCGCCCAAGAATGCAGCCGCCGACGCGCTCCACAAGTTCGCCCAACTGCTGTCGGAGCCAGACCAGGCGCACCGTCTCAAGCTGCTGCTGGACCCCGTGACGGCGCTTGTGATGGCGCAGGCCTCGCACTACCGGCCGTTCTATGTCGAAAGCGTGGCGTACCCGCTCGACGTGGAACGCGCTGGCGCGGCATTCGCGAGCTGGTACGAACTGTTCCCCCGCTCGGCATCGGATGACGAACAGCGGCACGGCACGTTCGACGACGTGATCCGCCGCCTGGGCGCCATCCGCGGCATGGGCTTCGACGTCTTGTATTTCCCGCCCATCCACCCGATCGGCCGCACCAACCGCAAGGGCCGCAACAACAGCCTGCGCGCGGAGCGCGACGACCCCGGCAGCCCATACGCGATTGGCGCTGCCGAAGGCGGGCACGACGCCATCCACCCGCAGCTGGGCACGCTGGAAGACTTCCGCCGCCTGATGCGCGCGGCGCGTGAGAAGGGCCTGGAGCTGGCGCTGGACTTCGCCATTCAATGCTCGCCCGATCACCCCTGGCTGCGCGAGCACCCCGGCTGGTTTGCATGGCGCCCTGACGGCAGCATCAAATACGCCGAGAACCCGCCCAAGAAATACGAAGACATCGTCAACGTCGACTTCTATGCCGACGACGCCAAGCCCGGTCTGTGGACGGCGCTGCGTGACGTGGTGATGTTCTGGGCAGACGAAGGCGTGCGCCTGTTCCGCGTCGACAATCCGCACACCAAGCCGCTACCGTTCTGGGAATGGATGATCGGCGAGGTGCGCGCGCGCTATCCGGATACGGTGTTCCTGTCGGAGGCCTTTACGCGCCCCAAGGTGATGTACCGTCTGGCGAAGGTCGGGTTCTCGCAGTCGTACACGTACTTCACGTGGCGGCACACCAAGCAGGAATTCATCGATTACCTGACCGAGCTGACGCGCACGCCGGTGCGTGAATATTTCCGCCCGCACTTCTTCGTCAATACGCCGGATATCAATCCGGTGTTCCTGCAGACGTCGGGGCGGCCGGGTTTCCTGATTCGTGCAGCGCTGGCGGCCACGCTGTCCGGCCTGTGGGGCGTCTATAACGGCTTCGAGCTGTGCGAAGGCGCCGCGGTGCCCGGCAAGGAGGAGTACCTCGACTCCGAGAAGTACCAGTTGCGCGCGTGGGACCACAACCGCCCCGGCAACATCGTCAAGGAGATCGCACTGCTCAACCGCATCCGCCGAGCCAACCCGGCACTGCACTCGCATCTGGGCGTGACATTCCAGCCCGCCTCGGGCGACCGGATCCTGTTCTTCAGCAAATCGACGCCGCCCGTGCTGCCGGCGCGGCTGGAAACCGCACCGGCCGAACTGGCCGAACCGGCCAACGCGCTGTCGCCGGACCGCTTTGGAGACAACACGGTGTTCGTGGCGATCAACCTCGACCCGCACCACGCGCACGAATCCGACATCGAACTGCCACTGTGGCAATGGGGCCTGCCCGACCACGGCGCGCTGATGGCCGAGAACCTGGTCAACGGCCAGCGCACAGTGTGGCGCGGCAAGTGGCAGCACATCCGCCTTGAACCCGAGCAGCCGTTTGCCATCTGGCGCGTGCGCCCGGCCCTGCCTTCGGAGGAAAACCCGTCATGACGCGCAATCCGACCGCGCTGCTGGTGGACGACGCGCTCTGGTACAAGGACGCCGTCATCTATCAGCTTCACGTCAAATCGTTCTGCGATTCCGACAACGACGGCGTCGGAGACTTTCCCGGTCTGATCTCCAAGCTCGACTACATTGCCGAGTTGGGCGTGGACGTGATCTGGCTGCTGCCGTTCTATCCGTCGCCGCGCCGCGACGACGGCTACGACATCGCCGAATACCGCGGCGTGCACCCCGATTACGGCAACATGGCCGACGTGCGCCGCTTCATTGCCGAGGCGCATGCACGGGGCCTGCGCGTGATCACGGAACTGGTCATCAACCACACGTCGGATCAGCATCCGTGGTTCCAGCGGGCGCGGCGCGCCAAGCCGGGTTCTGCGCTGCGCGACTTCTACGTGTGGTCCGACAACGACAAGAAGTACGCCGGCACGCGCATCATCTTCATAGATACCGAGCCCTCGAACTGGACGTGGGACCCGGTGGCCAACGCCTACTACTGGCACCGCTTCTATTCCCACCAGCCCGATCTCAACTTCGACAACCCGCGCGTGCTCAAGGCCGTGATCGGCGTGATGAAGTTCTGGCTGAACCTGGGAGTGGACGGCCTGCGGCTCGATGCCGTGCCCTACCTCGTGGAGCGCGAAGGCACATCGAACGAGAACCTGCCCGAGACGCACGAAGTACTGCGCAAGATTCGCGCGGCCATGGACGGCGAATTCAAGAACCGCCTGCTGCTGGCCGAGGCCAACCAGTGGCCGGAAGACACGCAGGAATACTTCGGTGCCGGCGACGAATGCCACATGGCGTTCCACTTTCCGCTGATGCCGCGCATGTACATGGCGATCGCGCGTGAAGACCGCTTCCCGATCACCGACATCATGCGCCAGACGCCGGAGGTGCCGCCCGGCTGCCAATGGGCCATCTTCCTGCGCAATCACGACGAATTGACGCTCGAAATGGTGACCGACGCCGAGCGCGACTACCTCTGGGAGGTCTACGCCAGCGACCGCCGCGCGCGCCTGAACCTGGGCATCCGCCGCCGGCTGGCACCGCTGCTGGAACGCGACCGCCGCCGCGTCGAGCTGATGAACAGCCTGCTCTTCTCCATGCCCGGCACGCCCGTCATGTATTACGGCGACGAAATCGGCATGGGCGACAACATCCACCTGGGTGACCGCGACGGCGTGCGCACGCCAATGCAGTGGTCGCCCGACCGCAACGGCGGCTTCTCGCGCGCCGACCCCGAACAGCTCGTGCTGCCGGCCATCATGGGCTCGCTGTACGGCTATGAATCGGTGAACGTGGAAGCGCAGAGCCGCGACGCGCATTCGCTGCTGAACTGGACGCGCCGGCTGCTTGCCACACGCAAGCGGCATCGCGTGTTCGGGCGGGGTTCGATTCAGTTCCTGCAGCCGTCCAACCGCAAGGTGCTGGCGTATATCCGCGCGCTCGAGGGCGAAGCGCCCATCCTCTGCGTGGCGAACCTCTCCCGCGCCTCGCAGGCTGTGGAGCTGGATTTGTCCGCCTTTGCGCAGCGGGTGCCCGTCGAACTGATTGGCGGGACGGCATTTCCGCCCATCGGCCAGTTGTCGTATCTGCTCACGCTGCCGCCGTACGCCTTCTATTGGCTGGAGCTGCGCGAGAACGAGCCTGGCCCAACCTGGTCGCAACCGGCCTCAGAGCAATTGCCCGAGTTCACGACGCTGGTGCTGCGTGCCGGCTTGGATGCCCTGGCCGATACGCGACAGCGCGAGGCGCATCGCCAGTTGATCGAGCGCGAAATCCTGCCGAGCTATCTGCCGAAGCGGCGCTGGTTTGCCGCCAAGGACAGCGTGCTGCGGAGCGCGAAGTTTGCCTGGGGCGCGCCCGTGCCGGTGGATGCCTCATCGACCAACCGCCCGCTGGCTGGGGCGACGCGTCCGGAGGTGTTCCTCAACGAAGTGGCTGTCACGCTGGGCAGTCCGGACGGCACCGAGCGCGTCGAGCGCTACCTGCTGCCGCTTTCCATCGCATGGGAATCATCCACGCTGCCGGCGCTGCCCATCCAGCTTGCGCTGGCGCGCGTGCGGCGCGGCCGCCATGTGGGCTACCTCACTGACGCCTTCACCACCGAGACCTTCGCCCGCGCGCTGCTCACCAACCTCGTGCGCGGCACCACGCTGGAGGCCAATGACGGCACCGTGCATTTCGAGCCTGAGCCGAACATCGCAGAACTGGCGGAGCCGGCCGGGTCGGCTGCCAGCCCCGAAGCAGGCAGCACGCGGCCCGCGCCGCTGCCGCTCGCGCCCGACACGCCCATCCAGTGGCTGGCGGCCGAGCAATCGAACAGCTCACTGGTGATTGGCGAGTCGGTCATCGTCAAGCTCATCCGGCGTATCGCCACGGGCATCCACCCCGAGGTGGAGATGACGCGCCATCTCACGCGCGTGGGCTATGCCAACACGGCGGCGCTGATCGGCGAGGTCTCTCACCACGCTGCCGATGGTGAACGCGCCACGCTGGCCGTCATGCAGAGCTTCGTTCCCAACCAGGGCGATGCCTGGACATGGGCACTGGACTATCTGCGTCGCACCATCGACGAGCTGGCCGTGCAGATGGAGGGCGTGACCTCCGGCGATGGTGAGTCGTCTCCGGTTGCCGTGTCGGAGGCGCGCGTGGATACCGACGAGGCGCTGGCCGGCTACGTCAACTTCATCGGCGTGATCGGCACGCGGCTGGGCGAACTGCATGCCGCGCTGGCCGCGCCCACCGAAGACCCGAGCTTCGGCGCGCGCATTGCAGACGCCGACGATGCCGCCTACTGGACCGCCCGCGTGAGCGAACAGCTCACCCGCGCGCACGACAACCTGACGGCATGGCAACAGCAAAACCCCGACAGCCCGCGGCAAGCCGATGTGCAGTGGCTGCTGTCGCAACACCAGGCGCTGCTCGACGCCGCGCGCACGCATGCCGAAGACGGCCTGGGCGCCACGCTCTCGCGCATCCACGGCGATTTCCACCTCGGCCAGGTACTGGTGGCGCAGGGCGATGCCTTCCTGATCGACTTTGAAGGCGAGCCCTCCCGCCCGGTGGAAGAACGCCGGCGCAAGACCAGCCCGCTGCGCGACGTGGCCGGGCTCATGCGCTCGCTCGACTACGTGGTGGGCGCCATGCGTCAGGGCCCCGAACACGTGGCCGGCCCGGCGCAGGAACGCCGCAATCACCTGTTGGAACGCTTCCGCGCTGCGTCCACCGAACGCTTCCTAGAGGCGTATGCCGCTGCCATTCGCGGGCCCGATCTGAACGCGCCGGACCAGCCGGTGGTCGACTTTCATCTGCTCGATCTTTTCCTGCTGGAGAAGGCCGCGTACGAGGTCAACTACGAAGCATCCAACCGCCCGACCTGGCTGCCGATTCCGCTGGAAGGCTTCACGCGGGTGGCACGTCGCCTGCTGCATGCAGACCCAACATCACCCGCTGCAGAAGACTCGACCGGAGGCCCCCCGTGACAGCGCTCGACTTTGCCACGCCATCCAAAACCGCCGCCCAACCCGAAGCACCGGTCGTGCTGCCGCCCGGCGTCGACCAGATGCAGGTGGATGCGCTGACGCATGGCCGCCTGGGTGACCCGTTTGCAGTGCTGGGGCCGCATCGCCTCGACACCGAAGATGGCCCGCGCTGGGTCGTGCGCGCGTTCTATCCGGGGGCGCGCCGCGTGCAGGCCATCGACTCGCGCGGCCAGATCATCACGGAAATGAATCCGGTCGGGCGTACAGGCTTGTTTCACGGCCCGCTGCGCGCCGATGCGCAGGATGTGTATGGCCACCCGGAGCTCTATCGCCTGCGCATCATCTGGCCCGCCGGCACCGGACATGAAGCCGTGCAGGAAACCGAAGACCCGTACGCCTTCGGTCTGCTGCTGGGTGACCTCGACCTGCATCTGCTCAACGAGGGCACGCATTGGGCGCTGGCAAGCTGCCTGGGCGCGCAGGCGATGCGCCTCGACGGTATCAGCGGCGTGCGCTTTGCGGTGTGGGCGCCGAACGCGCAGCGCGTCTCGGTGGTGGGTGAGTTCAACCAGTGGGACGGCCGTCGCCACCCCATGCGCCTGCGCCACCAGGCCGGCGTGTGGGAACTGTTTCTGCCCAGCGGCCTGGGCGCGGGACCGGGCGCGCGCTACAAGTTCGAACTGATCGGCGCAGACGGCCGGCTGGTGGTCAAGGCCGACCCCGCCGCCCGCCAGACCGAACCGCCGCCCGCCACCGCCTCCGTCGTGGCCGACCCGGCGCCGCTGCGCTGGAACGACGACGCATGGATGCAAACGCGCGCCGAACGCCACAAGCCCGACGCGCCCATCAGCATTTATGAAGTGCATGCCGGCTCCTGGCTGCGCGATCTGGAGGACGGCGGCCGCAACCTGCACTGGGATGAACTGGCCGACCGGCTGATCCCCTACGTCACCGCGCTCGGCTTCACGCACATTGAACTGCTGCCAGTGGCGGAACACCCGTTCGGCGGCAGTTGGGGCTATCAGCCGCTGGGCCTGTTCGCACCGTCTGCGCGTTTCGGGGCGCCCGAGGCATTCGCGCGCTTTGTGGACCGCTGCCATCAGGCTGGCCTGGGCGTCATCGTCGATTGGGTGCCCGCGCACTTTCCGACCGACGCGCACGGGCTGGCGCAGTTTGACGGCACCGCGCTGTATGAACACCAGGACCCGCGCGAAGGTTTCCATCAGGACTGGAACACGCTCATCTACAACTTCGGCCGCAACGAAGTGCGCGGATTCCTCATCGCGAGCGGGCTGGAATGGCTGGAGCGGTTCCACATTGACGGCCTGCGCGTGGATGCCGTGGCGTCGATGCTGTATCGCGACTACTCGCGCCGCGCCGGCGAATGGGTGCCCAACCGCTACGGCGGCCGCGAAAACCTCGAAGCCGTGGCGTTCCTGCAGCAGATGAATACGGTCGTGCACGAACGCTGCCCCGGCGCCATCACCATCGCCGAAGAGTCGACCGCCTGGCCTGGCGTGACCGCGCCCGTGGAATTCAACGGCCTGGGCTTCGACTACAAGTGGAACATGGGTTGGATGCACGACACGCTGCACTACATGCAGCGCGACCCCGTGTACCGGCAGCACCATCACGACGGCATGACGTTCGGGCTGGTGTACGCGTTCTCCGAGCACTTCATCCTGCCGATCTCGCATGACGAAGTGGTGCACGGCAAGGGCTCGCTGCTGGGCAAGATGCCCGGCGATGAATGGCAACGGCTGGCGAACCTGCGCACCTACCTCGCGTTCATGTGGACGCACCCCGGCAAGAAGTTGCTGTTCATGGGCTGCGAGTTCGGGCAAGTGGGCGAGTGGAACCACGATGCATCGCCCGAATGGCATCTGCTGGACGACCCGCGGCACCGTGGCGTGCAGCGGCTGGTGCACGACCTCAATGCGCTGTACCGGAATGAACCGTCATTGCATGCGCGGGACACCGCGCCGGAAGGGTTCAACTGGGTGATTGGCGACGACCGCACCAACAGCGTGTTTGCTTTCCTGCGGCTGGATGGCGACGGGCGGCCGATGCTCGTGGTGGCAAACATGACGCCGGTGCCGCGGGAGGGGTATCGCATTGGCGTGCCACCTGCTGAAGGCGCCACGCATTGGCGGGAAGTGCTGAACACGGACGCTGCCGTGTATGGCGGCAGCGATTTCGGGAACAGCGGAGCGGTGGATGTGGACCACGTGGCCGCGCATGGGCAGGGGCAGTCGTTGGTGTTGAGGCTGCCGCCGTTGGGGGTTGTTGTTTTGAAGGTTTGATTTTGGGTTGGTGGTTTGCCTTCCTTTCATCCCCTGCCGGGGCTGACTCACTTTCTTTGTCTTGCCAAAGAAAGTAAGCAAAGAAAGGCGCGCCCGAGATGGCGAAAGACTCCTTGAATTTATGTCGCAGAGAGGGAGGGGAGGCAAACTCGCTTCGCTCAAACAGTTTCCCTTCCTTTTTCCTCTCTGCAACAGAAATTCAAGGCGCCATCTAGGGCTCCAACGGCCAAACCATCGACTACAAGTGCAGTAGGCACCAGCAGCACAACGCGAAGCAAAGCGAGCAACACAGCAACAAGCAAGTGCCACTCGGGCGTGCATACCAACGGTTCGGCCGTTGACGTTCCTGCCCTTGATGGCGCCTTGAATTTCCGTAAGCGGGCGGAAAAAAGAACGGGAACTGTCTGAGCGAAGCGAGTTTTCCCGTTCTCCGCCCGGTTACGAAAATTCAAGGAGGGGATCGCCATCTCGGGCGCGCCTTTCTTTGCTTACTTTCTTTGGCAAGACAAAGAAAGTGAGTCGGCCCCGGCAGGGGACGAAAGCGAGGCAAACCAGCAAGGCAAAGACAACCCTGACATCAATCACGAATGCTCCGCTTCCCGAAAACCCTCTCCCCCGGCAAACCATTCCCCCTTGGCGCTCATTGGGACGGCCTGGGCATCAACTTTGCGGTCTTCTCGGCAAACGCCACCAAGATCGAACTCTGCATCTTCGATCCCACCGGCCGAAAAGAGATGACGCGGTTTGCCCTGCCCGAATGCACCGACGAGGTCTGGCATGGCTACCTGCCCGGCGTGGAAGCCGGCCTCGTCTACGGCTACCGCGCCTACGGACCTTGGGAGCCGCAGCACGGCCATCGCTTCAACCCGCACAAGCTGCTGCTCGACCCCTACGCGCGCCGGCTGGTGGGCTCGCTGCGCTGGTCCGACGCACTGTTCGGCTATCGGCTCAACTCCAACCGCGGCGATCTTTCATTCGACCGCCGCGACAGCGCGCCGGCCATGCCCAAGGCCATCGTCACCGACGAATCGTTCAACTGGGGCAACGACGTCCGCCCGAACACGCCGTGGTCTCGCACCGTGATCTACGAAGGGCACGTTCGCGGGATGTCGATGCTGCGCGAAGACCTGCTGCCGCCTGAACGCGGCACGTTCAGCGCGCTCGGCGACAGCGTCTTCATCGACCGCCTGCAGCGGCTGGGCATCACCGCCATCGAGCTGCTGCCCATTCACGCCTTCCTGCAAGACCAGTTTCTGGTGGAGCGCGGCTTGCGCAACTATTGGGGCTACAACACGCTGTGCTTCTTCGCGCCAGAGCCGTCTTACCTCTCGGCACCATCGCTGCATGAGCTGAAAGTGGCGATCCGCCGGCTGCATGCGGCGGGCATCGAAGTGTTGCTCGACGTGGTCTATAACCACACGTGCGAAGGCAGCGAGCTGGGACCGACGCTGTCGTTTCGGGGCCTGGACAACGCGAGCTACTACCGCCTCGTGCCGGGCCAGGAGCGTTACTACATCAACGATACGGGCTGCGGCAACACGCTGAACCTGTCGCACCCGCGCGTGCTGCAGATGGTGATGGACTCTCTGCGCTACTGGGTCAATGCGTTCCACGTGGACGGCTTCCGCTTCGACCTGGGCGTCACGCTCGGGCGCGAGGGCAATGGCTTCGATCAGGGCTCGGGCTTCTTCGATGCCATCCGCCAGGACCCCGTGCTTTCCACCGTCAAGCTGATCTCCGAACCGTGGGACGTGGGCCCGGACGGCTACCAGGTCGGCAACCACCCGCCGGGCTTTGCGGAATGGAACGACCGCTTTCGCGATGGCATCCGCCGCTTCTGGCGCGGTGACTCGGGCCAGCGGCCCGACCTTGCCGCACGCCTGACCGGCAGTGGCGACTTGTTCGACCGCCGCCACCGCAGGCCTTGGGCGTCGGTCAATTACGTCGCCTCGCACGACGGTTTCACGCTGCACGACCTCGTCAGTTATGCCGACAAGCACAACGATGCCAACGGCGAAGACAACCGCGACGGCCACAACGACAACTGCAGCGCCAACTGGGGCGCCGAGGGCCCGACCGATGACCCCGCCATCCAAGCCCTGCGCGAACGCGTGAAACGTGCGCTGCTGGCCACGGTGTTCTTTTCCAATGGCACGCCGATGCTGTTGGCGGGCGACGAATTCGGCCGCACGCAAAACGGCAACAACAACGCCTATTGCCAGGACAACGCCCTGTCCTGGCTCGATTGGTCATTGCTGGAAAAAGACCCGGGGCAGGCGCTCGCCCGCTATACGGCGCGGCTGATCGCACTGCGCAAGGCCAGCCCTGCGCTGCGCTGGCCGCATTACGTGCACGGCAACACCGAGATCCTGCCGGGCGTGCCGGACATCGCCTGGTTTGACGAGCGCGGCCAGGTGCTTTCGCCCGACGCGTGGAACGACAGCGAGGCACGGGCGTTGGCGTTGCGCCGCGCCTGCGTCGAGACCATCGACGCGGAGGCGCGCCCGCACGTGGCGTTGTTGCTCATCAACGGTGCCGCGACAGACCTGACGTTCACGCTGCCCGAGCCTGCCATGGACTGGCTACTCGCCATCGACAGCGCAGCGCCGGAGCAAGACGCTCGGCCGCACAGCGGCAACACCCTGGACGTGGCGGGGCGCAGCGTAGTGCTGCTGCTCGCCACGCAGCTGGCCACGATCGCCCAGATTGCTGGGCAGCCGGATGCAGACGCCAGCGGCGAAACCCTCGGGCGGGTGTCCGACACACAGAACGCGCCACAGGGCGCACCGCAGAACGCCCCGCCCGAACAACCTGCGACCGACGACGAGCGCACCGCCCCCACCGCCGACCAGGCAGCGAGCGACGACAATGGAGACGCCACGCGATGACCGCACCTGCCCCCCGGTTTGCCCACGACATGCCGTTCGGTGCCACCGTCCTGGCGGACGGCAACACCCGATTCCGTTTGTGGGCCCCCGACGCGACCGCCGCCTGGATCGACTTCGACGACGTGCGCGGCGACGAGGCCATCCGCATGGACCCGGAACCCGACGGCTGGTATGCCGCCGTGGCACCCGTGGGTGCCGGAACATGCTACCGGTACCGCCTCACCAATCAGGACGGCGTGACACTGTCGGTGCCTGACCCCGCGGCCCGCGCGCAGTGGCAGGACATAGCGGGCCCAAGCCTCGTCGTCGATCCGCAGCGCTACCGGTGGCAGCACGCCGACTGGCAGGGCCGGCCCTGGCACGAGACGGTGCTGTACGAACTGCACGTCGGCGCGCTGGGCGGTTTCAAAGGTGTGCGCGGCCGGCTGCCGGAACTGGCGCGGCTGGGCATCACGGCCATCGAGTTGATGCCGGTGGCGGAATTTCCGGGTGCGCGCAACTGGGGCTATGACGGCGTACTGCCCTTTGCGCCTGACGCCAGCTACGGCACGCCGGACGACCTCAAGGCCTTGATCGACACCGCGCACGGGCTCGGCATCATGGTGTTTCTCGATGTGGTCTACAACCACTTCGGGCCGGATGGAAACTACCTGCACCACTACGCGCGCAGCTTCTTCCGCGACGATGTGCATACGCCCTGGGGCGCCGCCATCGATTTCCGCAAGCCGCATGTGCGCGAGTTCTTCATCCAGAACGCGTTGATGTGGCTGATGGAATATCGCTTTGACGGCCTGCGGCTCGACGCCGTGCACGCCATCACCGAGCGCGACTGGCTGGGCGAACTCGCCGCCCGCGTGCGACTGTCGGCCGAGCCTGGCCGGCATGTGCATCTGGTGCTGGAGAACGAGCACAACGCCGCATCGCTGCTGCGTGATGGCGACACCCACGGCGACTTCGACGCGCAGTGGAACGACGACGGCCACAACGTGCTCCACGTGTTACTGACCGGCGAGCGCGAAGCCTATTACGCCGCCTACGCCGAAGCACCGGCGCAGCGCCTTGCGCGCGTGCTGCAAGACGGCTTCTGCTACCAGGGCGAGCCATCTCCGATTCATGAGAACGCCCCGCGCGGCGAACCGAGCGCGCACTTGCCGCCCACCGCGTTCGTGCTGTTCCTGCAGAACCACGACCAGATCGGCAACCGCGCCTTTGGTGAACGGCTGACGCAGCTCGCCCATCCCGATGCGTTGTACGCCGCGCAGGTGCTGTTGCTGCTGAGCCCGCAGATTCCGATGCTGTTCATGGGTGAGGAATGGGGCAGCACCTGCCCGTTCCAATACTTCACCAGCCATCACGGCATGCTGGCCGAAGCCGTGCGGGAAGGCCGGCGCAGGGAGTTCGCCAAGTTCGAGGCATTTGCCGACCCGCACCAGCGCGAGCGCATTCCCGATCCCAACGACGAGTTGACGTTCCTTGCCTCGTCCCCCGGCGAGGCCAACCTGGCCGATCCCGCACAGCTGAACACGCTGAACCGCATGCACCGCCTGCTGGCGCTGCGCCACGCAGAGATCATCCCGCGCCTGCCCCGCGCCCGCGCGCTCGATGCGGTGGCACTGGGCCATGCCGGCGCCCTTGCCCGCTGGCGTATGGGCGACGGCAGCGTGCTCACGCTGATGGTGAATCTGTCCGATCAAGCCGTGGCGGTCCCTACGGTGCTGGCGGGCAGCCCTGCAGATCTGCTGCATGAATCGCGCGAGGGCGCCGCCGCCGCGCTCATCGCGCATCGCCTGCCGGAGCGCACGTGCGTGGCATTGCTGCACACGCCTTCACCAGCCTGACTCCAGCCCCCCTGACAACCGCAACGCGCCAACGTATCAACGCCCCCGCACACCATGGATCGCACGACCAACTCATCCGGCACGCAACGCACCCCGCTCCAGCAACTGGCCACCGAGGCCGGCCTGCTGGTGGACTGGGAAGACGCTGCGAGCCGGCCCATGCACGTGGCCGACGACGTGCTGCGGGCCGTGCTGCACAGCCTGGGGCTGCCTGCCGGCACGCCGGCCCAGGTGTCGGAAAGCCAGGCGCGCCTGCGCGCAGAAGCCGAAGAGGTGGCGATACCGCCGCTCGTGACAGGCGTGGTCGGACAGCCGATCGTGCTGCAGACTTGGGCGCCACAGGCGGCATTGCTGGACGGACAAACCTATCGCGTCGATCTGGAGTCCGGCGGCAGCACTGAGGGCAAAGTCAGCGCGAGCGCAAGCGAGCACCACGCAACGCTGCGCCTGGGGCCTGTGACTGCCGTGGGCTATCACCGCCTGACCATCGACGCCGGGCCGGGCACCGTGATCCAGGCCACGCTCGCCATTGCCCCGGCACGTTGCTACGGCGTGGCCGATGCATTACGCCAGCACAAGCGTCAGACCGACACCCGAGTGTGGGGTACCTCCGCACAACTCTATGGCCTGCGATGCGGGGCTGAGCGCGCCGCCAGCAGCGCAGGGCTCGGCGACTACACCGCTGCCGGCGCACTGGCACAGCGGCTCGCGCGGCACGGTGCAGATGCGCTGGCGCTCAGCCCCGTGCATGCCATGTTCACGGCCGACGCGCGTCGCTACTCGCCGTACTCGCCATCGAGCCGCCTGTTCATGAACGCGTGGATGATCGACCCCACCGCCCTTTTCGGAGAGGAAGCCGTCCGGCAAGCCGTGGTCGACTGCAACCTTGTCGCAGACTATGCACGCCTGGAAGCCGCTCCGCTCATCGACTGGCCCGCCAGCGGCAACGCCCGTATGACGGTGCTGCGCGCGTTGCATCACCGTTTGCTGCAGGCGCCGCTTGGAGACACCACCGCCCAGATGCTGCTGGACGATTTTCGTGCGTATTGCATCGACGGGGGCATCAGCCTGCGCGACCACGCGCACTTTGAGGCGCTGAACGCGCATCTGGGACCCGCGCACTGGAAGCAATGGCCGGAGCAATATCAGGATCCGAGCTACCTTGGCGTGCAGGCCTTCGCGCGCGAGCATGAGGATGCGGTGAATTTCCACCTCTTCCTGCAATGGGCTGCTACTCGCCAATGGGCCCTCGTGCAGCGCACCGCGGAAAGCGCCGGCATGGCCATCGGCCTGATTGCCGACCTGGCTGTGGGCACCGACAGCGCGGGCAGCCACGCATGGGCCCGCCAGCGGGACTTGCTGATCGGCGTCACCATAGGCGCGCCGCCCGACCTGTTCAACGCGCAGGGCCAGGATTGGGGGCTCACCACCTTCAGCCCGCGGGCCATGCGAACGCAGGGCTTTTCCGCGTTCATCGAAATGCTGCGTGCGGTCATGGCGGTGCCCGGCGGCGTGCGGATCGACCACGTGCTCGGACTCATGCGACTGTGGGTCATTCCGGATGGCGCACAGCCGCTGGACGGCGTGTACCTGCGCTACCCAATGCACGATCTGCTGCGGCTGGTCGCGCTGGAATCGTGGCGCAACCGCTGCATCGTCATCGGCGAGGATCTCGGCACCGTGCCGGCGGGCCTGCGTGAGACGCTGGCCGAAGACGGGCTGCTCGGCATGCGCATCCCCTGGTTTGAACGCGAATACACGCGCGACGATGCGCCCTTCAAGGCCCCTCACACGTGGGCGCCGGCCTCCGTTGCGATGACCAGCACGCACGATCTGCCCACGCTCGCCGGCTGGTGGATCGGCAACGATCTGCGCTGGCAAGTGCAACTCGGGCTGTTGCCGCCCGGCATGAACGAGACCGAGGCGTACGCGCGCCGCATGGACGACCGCGCCGCGCTCGTCGCTGCCTTTGCCGAGCACAACCGGCTGGTGCTGGCCGATGGCGGCGTGCCGATGATCGGCGTGGCGCCTCTGCAGGCTGCGCTGGAACAGGCGCGCGCCGCCAACGCAGCGCAAGCCGAAGTCATCCTGCAAGCAAGCGCACAGGACTTTGCGACGGCAGCCACGGTGTTCACGGGCGCCGCCCACACGCCGCTTGCTCTGGTGCCGCTGGAAGACTTGCTGGGGCTTGTCGAGCAGCCGAACCTGCCGAGCACGATCGACACACATCCAAACTGGCGTCGCCGCCTCCCGGCGCCCGCCCCGACGCTGCTCGACGCGCCCACGGTTCAGGCGCGCCTGTCAGCGCTGGCCAACGCGCGCATCAGCCTGTCATGAGCGAACCTACCACGCCACTCGCCCCCATCGCCCTCCAGCGGGTGCCCCGCGCCACGGTGCGGCTGCAACTGCACCGCGACTTTACGTTCGACCATGTGCGCGCGCTGCTGGACGACTTTGCAGCGCTCGGCATCTCGCACCTCTACACGTCGCCCATCACCACGGCGCAGCCGGGTTCCACGCATGGCTATGACGTTGTCGACCCGACACGCGTGAACCCGGAGCTGGGCGGCGAACCCGCCCTCGAACGCCTGGTGGAGGCACTGCATGCGCGCGGCATGGGGCTCGTTGTCGATATCGTGCCGAATCACATGGGTGTGGGTGGTGCACACAACGCGTGGTGGCTGGACGTGCTCGAATCCGGCCCTGAAAGCGCTTACGCCAACTTTTTCGATATCGACTGGCAGCCGTCACACCCCGGGCTGCGCAACAAGGTGCTCGCGCCGTTCCTCGGCGAAAACTACGCCGACGCACTGGCCGGGGGCCGACTGCAACTGGTCTACGACGAAGCGGCCGCGCGTCTGGCCATTGCGTACTACGATCACCGGTTCCCGATTGCGCTGGCCGACTACCCCGCGGTGCTGCGCACCGGCAACACGGACACCGCCACGCATGCGGTTGCCGACCGCTTTGCCGGGCTCGGCACCATCCGCTCGGTGCGAACGCGCCGCGAACGTGCAGACGAAGCACGCGATGCACTGCGCAACCTCGCCACCACCGAAGCAGGCGCAACACACATCGCCGAAGCCGTGCGCACGCTCAACGCGCAACACGATGAGCTTGATGCGCTGATGGCGCGCCAGCATTGGCGCCTTGCCCACTGGCGCACCGCCAATGACGAGATCAACTGGCGCCGCTTCTTCGATATCGGCTCGCTGGCCGGCTTGCGGATGGAGCGCGCCGAGGTATTCGAAGCGACGCACGCGCTGCTGTTCCGGCTCTATCGCCTGGGGTGGATTGACGGCGTGCGCATCGACCACGTTGATGGCCTGGCCGATCCGGCCGCATACTGCCGCCAACTGCGCCGCCGCCTGCAAGCCGAACACGCGGCACGCCCCGCCGACCGGCTAACGAATCACCCGTGGATTGTTGTCGAGAAAATCCTCGCCCACGATGAAGCCATGCGCACCGACTGGGGCGTCGACGGCACCAGCGGCTACGATTTCATGAACCAGGTGGGCGCGCTGCTGCACGACGCCCGCGGCGAGACCGCGCTCACGCAGGGCTGGCTCGAATGGATTGGTGCGCCGGTGGCGCAAGCGCCGTTTTCGGCCACAGCAGTACCTGCACGCCGCGAGATTCTGCATGCGCACTTTGCGGCAGAACTCGATGCAGCCGCGTCGGCGTTGCACGCAGTGGCACAGCAGGAGCGCAGCAGCCACGACGTGACGTGGCACGCCATTCGACGGGCGCTGGCCGAGGTGATCGTCCACTTTCCGGTGTATCGGACCTATGCGAATGCGCAACAACGCGATGCGCAGGACGCCGCCATCGTGCAATCCGCCCTGTCGGGGGCGGCGAGCTGCCTGCGGCGCGTCGACCAGCCTGTGCTCGGCTGGCTCGATGCCTGGCTGGGCGGGCAGCCGGCCGGGCAGGACAAGTTGCGCCAACTGGCGTTGCGGCGGTGTCAGCAGTTGTCGTCGCCGGTGGCGGCCAAAGCGGTGGAAGACACGGCGTGCTACCGCTACGGTCGGCTGCTCGCGCGCAACGAAGTCGGCGCGGATCCGGGCGAGTTCTCGATGAGCGCCAACGCGTTCCATCACGCCATGCAAGCGCGTGCCCTTACGTGGCCGCACGCCATGCTCACCACCGCCACGCACGACCATAAACGCGGTGAAGACGTGCGCGCCCGGTTGGCCGTGCTGTCGGAGCGGCCCGCGCAATGGTTGGCCGCCGCGCATCAATGGCGAACGGAACACGCTGCGTGGATCCGTCATCTGCCGACAGGCCCGGCCCCCTCACCTGCGGCGCAATGGATGCTGTACCAAACGCTGGTGGGCATCTGGCCGGCAGGGCTCGACTGGCGTGACGCCGATACCGTACGCGACCTGGCCGAGCGTGTCGCGCAATGGCAGGAAAAGGCCCAGCGCGAAGCCAAGCTGCGCACTGACTGGTTCGCCCCCGATGCAGACTATGAAGCCGCCAGCCGCGATTTCGTCTTGACGCTGCTGACAGGCGAGGCCGCTTCGACCTTCCTGCCCTCCCTCGCGGCCTTCGTTCAAAGCGTGGCCCCGGCCGCCGCCATCAACAGCCTCGCCCAGACCTTGCTGCGCACCACACTGCCCGGTGTGCCCGACCTGTACCAGGGCACCGATTTCTGGGACACCAGCCTGGTCGATCCCGACAACCGCCGGCCCGTTGACTACGCCGCACGGCACCGCGCATTGCGGGCATTGCAAGCGCATGCCGGAAACAGCCTGACCCCGCTGCTTGCGCATTGGACGGACGGCCGCATCAAGCAAGCCGTGCTGGCCCGTGCGCTGGCCCTGCGCGCCGCACTGCCGGCGGTGTTCGAATCCGGCGACTACCAGCCGCTTGCCGTGACCGGCAGCGGCGCACAGCACGTGCTCGCGTTTGCCCGGACGCATGGCGCCGACGCGATTGTCGTCATCGTGCCACTGCACGCGTCCGCCATGCTTGGCCATACCGCCACACCAACGTTTGCGGACGGCGCATGGCGGGACACTACGGTGAGCCTGCCGTCCGCGCTCTCGCATACCCCGCTGCATAGCGCATTCGACGGCGCGCCGCCGCTCCAGGGTCCGCGCCTGGCGTTGGGCCAGGTGCTCACGCCGTTGCCGGTCGCACTGCTCCACACCTGACCGCTTCTTCACCCGGCCGCACGGGTTAACACTGACTGCGTCGCCAGCCGGCCCGCCCTAGAATTCCTCTATTCATATAGATGACTAGAGCAATGCGTGAATCATGCGTTGCTCACGTCACCCGGAGGAGACTGCATGTTCGGCTGGTTCAAAGAGATTTCGAAAGGGGAAAAGCGCACGTTCTGGGCCTGCTTTGGCGGCTGGGCGCTCGACGCGCTGGACGTGCAGATGTTCAGCCTCGTCATCCCGACCATCATCGCGGCCTGGCACATCGGCAAGGCCGAGGCGGGGCTGGTGTCGGGCGTCACGCTGGTGGCGTCGGCGCTGGGCGGCTGGATTGCCGGCGCATTGACCGACCGCTTCGGCCGCGTGCGCACGCTGCAGATCACGGTACTGTGGTTCTCGCTGGCCACATTCGCGTCAGCCTTCGCGCAGAACTTCGAGCAGTTCCTCGTGCTGAAGGCCATCCAGGGCTTCGGCTTTGGCGGTGAATGGGCGGCGGGCGCCGTGCTGATGGCCGAGAGCATCCGCGCCAGCCATCGCGGCAAGGCCATGGGCACCGTGCAGAGCGCCTGGGCCGTGGGCTGGGGCGCCGCGGTGCTGCTGTATGCGCTCACGTATTCCTTCATTGAACCCGATCTTGCCTGGCGCGTGATGTTCGCTGCGGGGTTGCTGCCGGCGCTGCTCATCATCTACATCCGCCGTGGCGTGAAGGAACCGGTGCCGGCCGCCAAGCCGGACGCGGACGCCAACGCGATGCCGATCTCGCGCTTTCCGCTGCTCGACATCTTCCGCCCGCAGGTGCTGCGCATGACGCTGATCGGCGGCCTGTTGGGGGTAGGCGCGCACGGCGGTTACTACGCACTGATGACGTGGCTGCCGACGTATCTCAAGACAGAGCGGCACCTGTCGGTGCTCGGCACGGGCGGCTACCTGGCGGTGATCATCTTTGCTTTCTGGTGCGGCTGCGTGGCCAGCGCATGGCTGCTGGACGTGCTCGGCCGTCGCGGCAACATCCTGCTGTTCTCGTGCTGCTGCGTGGTCACCGTGCTGGTGTATCTGCTGGTGCCGCTGTCGGATGGCGCGATGCTGGTGCTGGGCTTTCCGCTAGGCTTCTTTGCGGCGGGCATTCCGGCCAGCATGGGCGCGTTGTTCAACGAGCTGTATCCGCAGGGGGTACGCGGCACGGGCGTCGGCTTTTGCTACAACTTCGGCCGCGTGGTATCTGCCGCGTTCCCGGTGCTGGTGGGCAAGATGAGCGCATCCATGTCGCTGGGCACGGCCATCGGCATCGACGCGGCCATCGCGTATTCGATCGTCGCAGTGGCTGTGCTGATGCTGCCCGAGACGAAGGGCCGTGACCTCGCTGCCGTCACGGTCTGAACTGCACCACAACATCATGACGACGCACCTGATCCGTCGCCGCCAGGAGACCCGATGCCCACCCGCCGCGCCTTCAACACCGGACTGCTTGCCATGCTAGGTTCCACCGCCCTTGCCGGCTGCTCCGCCACCGGCAGCAGCGACGTTTCGCGGGGGGGCCCCGCGCGCATCACGGCCATCGACACGCACGCACATGTGTTCGAACGCGGGCTGCAACTGGCCGATGCGCGCCGCTATGCGCCCACGTATGACGCCCCCCTGCCGGCCTATCTGGCGCAGCTCGACGCGCACGGCGTGTCGCACGGTGTGCTGGTGCAGCCGAGCTTCCTGGGCGTCGACAACAGCTACCTGCTGGCTGCACTCAAACAGGCGCCGCAACGCTTGCGCGGTGTGGCCGTGATCGACCCGGCAGCGCCCGAGACCCTGCTCACGCAGATGAACGCCGAGGGCATCGTCGGCATCCGTCTGAACCTGATCGGCGCGGCAGACCCGCAGTTGAAATCGCCCGTCTGGCAGGCCGCGCTGGCACGCCTGCATGCGCTCGGCTGGCACGTGGAACTGCACGTCGAGGCACGCCGCCTGCCTGCACTGCTGCAGCCGCTGCTGGAAGCACAGGTGAGCGTGGTGGTCGATCACTTCGGCCGCCCCGATCCTGCACTCGGCGTGGACGACCCGGGCTTTGCCGCATTGCTCGCCGCCGGCCGCTCGCGGCGCGTGTGGGTGAAGATTTCCGGTGCCTACCGGAACGGCGCAAACGGACGCGGTGAAGCCATTGCCCTGGCCGCCGTGCCGCGCCTGAAAGATGCGCTTGGCCTGGACCGCCTCGTCTGGGGCAGCGACTGGCCGCACACGCAGTTCGAATCGCAGATCGACTACGACAAGATGTGGGCCTTCGCCGGCGTGCTGCTGCCCAGCGCAGCAGACCGCAAGCAGGTGCTGGTCGACACGCCTGCGCAGCTGTTCCGCTTCGGCTGAACGCGCAACAGCTGCAGCGCCCCCCGCGCGATACCCCGTTTCGCGAATCACGAATTTCGCCGCGCGGGCCGCGCTCCTACACTGGCCGCTCCTCATCCTCTGCCGCCGTAAGGAGCAGCCATGCAGCAGCATCGACTCGTCGACCAGCAATTCGGCCAGGTCGCTCAGGCCTACCTGACCAGCGCCGTGCATGCGCGGGGCGACGATCTCGACGCGCTGGCCGCGCTGGCGCAATCTGCGCCGCACGCCAAGGTGCTCGATCTGGGCTGCGGCGGCGGGCACGTGAGCTTTGCCATGGCGCCGCACGTGGCGGTCATGGTGGCGTATGACCTGTCCGAAGACATGCTGAGCGTGGTGGCCGCCGAAGCCGCGCGCCGTGGGCTTGCGCAATTGCACACGCAGGCGGGCCGCGCCGAGCGCCTGCCCTTTGACGATGCTGCGTTCGACATCGTTGCCACGCGCTTTTCCGCTCACCACTGGTACGACGTGCGCAAAGGCCTGGCAGAAGCGCGCCGTGTACTGAAACCGGGCGGCAAGCTCGTCATCGTGGATATCGTCGCGCCGGAAGTGCCGCTGCTCGACACGCTGCTGCAGACCGCCGAGGTGCTGCGCGATGCGTCGCACGTACGCGACTACCGTGTGTCCGAATGGCAAGCCATGCTGGCCGAGGCCGGTTTCCAGTCCGACACGCCCCGCACCTGGAAGCTGACGATGGCCTTTGACAGCTGGATCGCCCGCATCCGCACCCCGCAGGTGCGGGCGGATGCCATCCGCGACCTGTTCGACCGCGCCGCCGACGAAGCGCGCACGTACTTTGCCGTGGCGCCCGACCATTCGTTTGCGATCGACGCGATGCTGATCGAGGCCACCTGAGCCACCTGAGCCACCTGAGCGGCGTAAGCGACCCGGGAGCCCTCATCCCCCCTCGTCCTTTTTGTCACACCCGTTAGAGGGGGACCGCGATGCGGCGCGGTTTTCGGGGTTTCGTTTAATCCAGAATAAAAAAAATGTGACAACGGAACACGTGTACGAACGCGGCGTTGTCGGTAGCCTTCCGGGTTACCGTCGGCTCCGGTCGGCATTGGCGCGCGGCCACTGCGCCAACTCCCCGATTCCATGTACGCCCTGTTCCCCGCCTTCGTCTCGTCGCTCTTCCTGTTCTACGGCGTCTACGTCGTGACCACGCGCGGCCGCACGCGAGCGAGCCTGGCGTTTCTCGGCATGACAACGCTCACATGCCTGTGGCAGGGCATCTGGGCGTTCCTCTTCCAAACGCACGACGTCGGCACGGCCCAGGTGCTTGCCAAGCTGGGCTGGATCGCCATCCTGATCATGCCGACCATGCTGTATCACTTTGCGGTGGAGGTGGCCGAAGCCCCGGGCGAGCGGCACTGGCTCCTGGCCGCCTATGCACTGGACGCCGCGCTGATCGGCTTGCTGCTGACCACCAACCTCGTCATCGATGGCGTGCATCAGTTCCACTTCGGTTTCTATCCAAAGGCTGGCGCGCTGGAGGCCGTGCATATCGCCCAGACGGCGGCGCTGGTCACGCGCGGCATGTGGGTGCTCTACCGCGAGCAGCGGCATGCCACCGCAGAAAAGCGCAAACGGTTGCTGACGTGCCTGATCGGTGTGGGGCTGATTTCTCTGGCGGCGGCCGACTACGCGGTCAACTACGGCATTGCGTTCTACCCGCCGGGCGTGCTCCCGCTGGCCGTTGCGCTGGGCATCATCGCCGTGGGTGTGGTCAAGTTCGACCTGATGCGCCCTTACGCGCTGGCCGCCACCGTTGCGCACGAGGTCCGCACGCCGCTGACCACCATCCGTTTGCAAGCCGCCGAAATTGCCCGCGCCTGGCCTGATGTGTACCGCGGCTATCTGCTTGCCATCGACAACGGCCTGTGCCAGCCGCCGCAGCATCCGGCCATGCTGGATCGCCTGTCCAAGCTGGCGGGTGCCATCACGTCGGAAGTCGCGTCCGCGCACAGCGTGATTGAAATGGCATTGGCCTCCGTCACGCTGGAGCGTCTCGACCGCCGCACGTTCGCGGCCCACTCGCTGCGCGAATGCGTGGAGACCGCCGTGGCGCAGTATCCGTTCCAGGCGGGTGAGCGCGAACGCGTGCACGTGCAGGCGTTCAACGCCGACTGGCGGTTCGTTGGCTCCGACACGCTGCTCGTGTATGTGCTGTTCAACCTGCTGAAGAACGCCCTGCATGCCATCCAGATCGCGCGCAAGGGGCACATCGAAATCTCCGCCCGCCAGGATGGCGACAGCTACGTGCTCGTGGTGCGCGACAGCGCCACCGGCATTCCGCCCAGCGTGCAGCGCCGCATCTTTGACCCGTTCTTCTCCACCAAGCATGTCGGCAAGGGCTCGGGCGTGGGGCTGACGTTCTGCCGCCGCGTCATGCAGGCATTCGGGGGGCGCATCCAATGTGAATCCGTGGTTGGGGAATACACGCTGTTCTCCATGCGGTTTCCCCAACCGCCTGCTATCTGACGTTTACACCTTTAGAACGTCAGGACGCGTGTGCCAGCTCCGGCAGCGTGTCCAGTTCGTACGCCTTCACACGCACGCGCACGTGCTCCGGCAACCGCTGAATGACGCGCTCGGCGTTGGCGCACACCACCTGCTGATACCCCAGCGACACCAGCCGCCCGCCTGAAACGAACCGGAACACCATGTAGAACGAGCACGGCTGCACCCGGAAGGTGTTCAGATGGCATTCCACGCGCTGAAACGGGAATGTCTCTTCAACGAATTCCTGATGCGCCAGCTTGGTCACGAAGATCACACGTCCGCTCATGAGCAGCTCAGCGTCAATGCATTCGTGGAACCAGCGCTCGCGCACCACGCCCTGCCACTCGAAATACCGGGCGAAATACGTGTTGGCGTAGGCGTTGGAATCCTTCAAATAGACATCGAAGGCGTACTGGAAGGTCTGCTGCGCAGAAATGGCTTTGGGCAGCTCGGCATTGCGCAGATAGTGGTCGACGACTGTGGCAATGGATTGGCCTGTCGGCATCGCATACTCCAAGAATGGAATTGGCTGCTGGCGGCAGCCGCGCATGCGCGGTGGACCCGCGCATGTGTCCATTCTTCCGATGCACTTGCCATTGCGTAACAAGGCAATGGCGTAGCCCTACGAACGGGCGGTCTACTCCCCGCCCACGACGCTGCGCAGACCCGGCGGACTCTGTTGAAAGCGGAACGTATTGCGTCCGCTGCGCTTGGCATCGTAGAGCGCCGCGTCGGCCCACTCGAACACCACGTCCAGGCGTTCGTCGCCCGGTGTGAGTGTGACAGCGCCAGCTGACAACGTGACGTACGGTGCGGCGACGGACGCCGCGTGCGGTTCGGCACGTTCGGCCACCAAGGCCACGGCGCGGGCCACGGCCTGGCGGGCGTCATCGCGGTTCAGATCGAACAGCATGGCGACGAATTCTTCGCCACCCACGCGGGCAATGAAGTCGTCGGGGTGACGGCATGCCGTGGCCAGCGTGTCGGCCACCATGCGCAGGCATTCGTCGCCTCGCAGATGTCCGTAGGTATCGTTGTATTGCTTGAAGCAGTCGATATCGAACAGCGCCAGCGTGACGGGTCGATTGTCGCGCCGGGCATGGTCGAACAGGCGAGGGGCCTGCGTTTCAAAGAAGCGGCGGTTGAACAGGTGTGTGAGCGCGTCGCGATTGACGTCATCCTCGAGCACAGTCAGCAAGGCCTGCGTGCGCTGCAGCTCGCTGCGCAGGGCATTCTGGGCGCTGGCCATGCCGGCGCGCTGCAACTGCTCGACCGTCACGTCGCGCAACAGCAGGAAGACGCCGGCGTGCCTGCCGCGCGCGTCGCTCAGGCCTTCAAGCGTGACTTCCAGCGTGCGCCCCGTCTCGGGCAGCCAGACCTGATGGCGGTTGGGCAGGCAAGTCCGCTCGAATTCGCGCAGGATGCCGGCCACGTCCAGCACGGCGGGCGGCATTGCATGCACCCGGGCAGTCGGCAACAGGTAACGCGCGGCGGCGTTGATGCTCGCGATGGAGCCATCGCGGGCCAGCACGATGCAACCGTCACGCATGGCTTCGATGATCTTGCCGCGTGCATACGCGGCGGTATCCCGCAGGCGTGGCCGCAGGACGATCCACCCGAGCAATGCGGTGCTGACGGCAAAGGTGGCGGGGGTCAGGTCACCGCCCAACGCCGTCGTCCAGCGTTGCAGATAGGCGAGATGCGCGACCAGCGGCAGCAGTTGCCCGATGACGAGCGCCAGCCGCACCTGCGTGCGCGATGAAACGTAAAGGTCCGAGGCGCCTTCGTCGATGGGCAGCACCAACAGCACAAGACTGATGGCCAGCAGCACGTAGTTGTAGGCGGTGCCGAGCCAGAACATGCGCCCGTGGTCGAACACCGCACGCTTTGCACCATCAAGGACGACGAAGCGCGAATCCAGCCATACCAGGTGGTGCAACTCATTGGTGGCGACCAGCCCGATGAAGGCGACGGCCACCAGCAGCGTCAGCACCCAGCCCGCACGCACCAGCGGCAATGCGTTCAGCTCGGGCCGGATGAGGCCAACGACCATGCGCAGCCACGCGGCCGGCACCATCATGATCCCGAGGTACGCGACCTTGGCCCAGCCCACGCGCGCGGGCATGTCGAAGGTAACCACCTCCATGAGGCGCGCGCCGCTCCACAGCGCGGTGCCGAGCGCGAGCAGCATGAAGGCGGAAACCTCCGCGTCGTCCCGGCGCGGCCATGACAAGCCGATCAGCGCGATGGAGACAAGCGCAGCGCAAGCCAGTGCGGCGATCAGCATGATGGGCACGCCGGGCGCGCAGGGCGATGCCGGCGAATGGCGACGCCAGCCGGTTGGTCCACGTGTATTCCCCGTTGGTTTGTTGTTCTTGCAGTGTATCGGGCGCGGTTGTCGGGTGAATGACCGCGTGTTGCGCCCCGATTAGCCGCCGATTCTATCGGCAGGAAATGTAAAAACTGAAGGCCCGTGCGGCTTTGCGGCGCCCGGCTGCGCCGTTGCGTGCCGGCATGCGTATATCGATCTGCCAATGAATTCGTTTGCGCAGCGCAACAATCCCCCTACGCTTGACCCCCTAAAAATCATCTGGGGGTTGTCATGCAAGCAAGCGTTTCGCGCGCATTCTCGTTGTCGGGTCTGGCGCCGGCATTGGCAAAATCGTCGCGCCAGGCGGTGGGGGTGGTCATCGGGGCCGCGCTCGCAGTGGCGGTGCTGCACGCGCCGCAAGCCCACGCCGACAAGCTGGACGACATCAAGAAGGCGGGCGTGCTGCGCGTGGGCGTGTTCGACGCCAATCCGCCATTCGGATACGCGGATGCCAAGACGGGTCAACCCGTTGGGTTGGACGTGGACTACGCGCAGGAAATTGCCAACAAGCTGGGCGTCAAGCTGGAGTTGCGCGCCACCAACCCGGCCAACCGCGTGCCTCTGCTCACGTCCGGCAAGGTCGATATCGTGGCCGCCAACTTCACCATTACCGACGAGCGCAAAAAGCAGATTGAATTCAGCACGCCGTACTTCGCCAGCGGCCTGCAGTTCATCGCCAAAAAGGGTGTGCTCAAGCAGCCGGACGATCTGAAGAAAGACGGCATCCGCCTGGGCGTGGACAAGGGCACCACGCAGGAAACCACGCTGCGCGAAGGCTATCCCAACGCCCGCGTGATTGCCTATGACGATTCGCCGCTCGCGCTCACCGCACTGCGCACCGGTGCCATCCAGGCATTTGCACAGGATGGCGCCAAGCTGGGCGCGCTGCTGGCCACGTTGCCCAACCGCAGCGAACTGGAGATCTCGCCATTCGTGCTGACGCGCGAGTACATGGGCATCGGTGTACCGAAGGGTGAAACCAAGCTGACGGCCACCATCGACCAGATCCTGCAAGGTCTCGAGAAGGACGGTACCGCCGGCCGCATCTATGACCGCTGGTTCGGCCCGAAGAGCGCAGCCCCGCTGCCGCGCGACTTCATCATCGGCAGCACCAAGTGAGCTTGAGCCTGCCGGCCCTCCTCCAGCCCCTGCCGCCGCGCTATCTCGGCTGGATGCTGGAGGGCTTCGGGATGACGCTGCTGGTGTCAGCGGCTGCCATCGCGGGCGGGCTGGCGGTTGGCCTGTTGCTCACGGCGCTGCGCGCAAGTTCACTGGCGTGGCTGCAGTCGCCGGCACGCGCGCTGGTGGCTTTTCTGCGCAAGACGCCGTTGCTGGTGCAACTGTTCTTCTGGTATTTCGGCGCGGCGCAATTGCTGGGCGAAGAGGTGGTGGGTGCCATCACCGGCTGGAACGGCATCGCCGTGGGCGCCTGGCGGTTGCCTGCGCCATCGTTCGAATTTCTGGCGGCCGCGTTCGGCATCGCGCTGTATGCCGGTGCGTTCTTCTCGGAAGAGCTGCGCGCCGGCATTCGGGCCGTGCCGCGCGGGCAGCGTGAGGCCGCGCTATCGCTGGGTTTCACGCCGCGTGCCGCCTTCCTGCGCGTAGTGCTGCCGCAGGCGCTGCGTGTGTCGGCGCTGCCGCTGCTGGGGCAATGCGCCAACACCATCAAGAACACCTCGCTCGCCATGGGTATCGGACTGGCCGAACTTGCGTATAGCGCGCGGCAGGTGGAGACCGACACGCTGCTCGCCTTCCAGGCCTTTGCCGTGGCAACCGTGCTGTATGCCGGAGTGATTCTGTTGCTGCAATGGGTGGCGCCCCGCGTGCTGCGGCGGCTTGGCTGGACATCGGCATCGACGCTGCCGGACGGAGCCCCCGCGTGACGATGGAAGCTGTACTCCTGCACCTGCGTTACCTGCTGATCGGACCGTATCCGAATGGTCCGCTGGCTGGGGCGGCGCTCACGTTGTGGATGGCGCTGTGGGCTTGCGTGATGGCCACGGCAGCGGGCGTCGGTTGTGCGCTGTTGCTGGACAGGCTCGACGCCACGCCGGGCTTGCGCCGGTTGGCGCGTCTGCTGCGCGGGCTGCTGGCCACGCTGCGGGCCATCCCGGTACTCATGCTGATGTTCTGGGCGTACTTTCTGATCCCCATGGCCCTGGGCGTGTCGGTGCCGGAAACCGCCACGGTGGTCGCCGCGCTTGCCGCCGTGGGCGCGGCCTATATCACCCAAAGCATGGAAGCCGGCTTGCGTGCCGTCGGTGCCGGGCAGCGCAATGCGGCACTGGCGCTGGGCATGTCGCCCCCACAGGCGCTGCTGACCGTGGTGCTGCCGCAGGCGTGGCGCATCATGCTGCCGTCACTCGCCAACCAATGGGTATCGACGGTCAAGGACACATCGCTGGCGTATATCGTGGGCGTGGTGGAACTGTCCACCGCCGCCAGCCAGGTCAACAGCCGCACGGTGGCCTACCCGGCCGAGGTGTTCGGCGCGGTGGCCGTGCTGTATTTCCTGCTGTGCACCGGCATCGAGGCCTTGCCCAATTGGTTGCGTACAGGCCCCCGCACGCCTGCGGCGCAACCGGCCCCCATGTCGACCTGGCAACGCTTTTTGCGCTGGCGCGAACGCCCTGTTTCTGATGCCGTGACTTAGGTCACATCGCTATCGTGGGTTCACAAAACGTCGGTATCATCGACAACATGACCGATACCCGCGCCACTACCCATCTCTATCCCGCGCACGACCTGGCGATCTGCACCGACGCCAACACTGCCGTCGAGCGCATCACCGCCATCTACGAGCGCTCCGCGCAGGCAATCCGCGATCGCTTCCACGCCTTTGCGCGCGGCGAGGACTGCAGCGAAGACCTCGCCGCCTGCTATCCGTACCTCGGCATCACCGTCGACCCGAAAACGCTGGTGAGCGACGCGCGGCCGGCGTGGGGCACAGTGGCGTATCCGGGCGTGTACGGTACGACGCTTACGCGCCCGGACCTCTTCCGTGACTACTACCGCGTGCAGATCGAACGCCTCCTGCACTATCACAACAGCCCCGTCGTGGTGGGCGTGAGCAACCGGCCGATTCCGCTGCCGTTCGTGGTGGAAGCGTCCACTGTGGACATCACGCCCGAACAGGCGCGCGCGCTGGGCGGTGCGTTTACGCTGCCCGACCTTGCGCAGATCGACGATTCCATTGCCAACGGCACATACCGCCCGGTTGGTGATGAACCGCAGCCCCTGTCGATGTTCACGGCCGAGCGCGTCGACCTGGCCCTGCAGCGCCTGTACCACTACACCGCCACGCACCCGAAGCACTTCCAGCGCTTCGTGCTGTTCACCAACTACCAGCGCTACGTCGATGAGTTTGCCGCCCTCGGCCGCAAGCTCATGGAAGACGGCAACGACGAGGGCTACATCCGCTTTGTCGAACCCGGCGACACCGAGCACGACCTCGGCATGCCTGCGCCGGACGACTCCCACCGCATCAAGGGCCTCCCCCAGATGCCCGCCTACCACCTGGTGCGCGAAGACCGCCTGGGCGTGACGCTGGTGAACATCGGCGTGGGCCCGTCCAACGCGAAGACCATCACCGATCACCTGGCCGTGCTGCGACCGCACTGCTGGATGATGATCGGCCACTGCGGCGGCCTGCGGCGTTCACAGCAGCTGGGCGACTACGTGCTCGCCCACGCCTATGTGCGCGACGACCACGTGCTCGACCAGGACCTGCCGCCGTGGGTGCCCGTGCCGCCCATCGCCGAGATCCAGGTGGCGCTGCAGGAGGCCGTGGCGCGCATCACGGGGCTCTCGGGCGCCGACATGAAGTCGCGCATGCGCACCGGCACGGTGGTCTCCACCGACGACCGCAACTGGGAGCTGAAGTACCAGGCGCTGTACAGCCGCTTCAACCAGTCGCGCGCGATTGCCATCGACATGGAAAGCGCGACGATTGCCGCCAACGGCTTCCGCCTGCGCGTGCCCTACGGCACCCTGCTGTGCGTGTCCGACAAGCCGCTGCATGGCGAACTGAAGCTGCGCGGCATGGCCAACCTGTTCTACCGCCAGCGTGTCAGCCAGCATTTGGACATCGGCATGGAGGCCGTGCGCCTGTTGCGCGAAAGCGGGGTTGAAGCGCTCCACTCGCGCAAGCTGCGCAGCTTTGACGAGCCCGCGTTCCGGTAGCGCGGGTCAGTGCGGCTGAGTGCGGGCGCTGCCTCCGGCAGTGCTTCGGCCTGCTGACGCACGCGCTCTGAGCCGCCACTGCGTTCAAGCCGCGCGAAACAACCCATGCAGGCCGAGCGGCGCCACGCCGTTCAGGCTTGCCGTGGCGACAGGCCCAGCGGAAACATTCCGTGCATCGAACGCCGTCAGCCTCGTACAGCCGGCATCCACATCGAATACCGTTCCGATCAGCCAACCCTCGCCTTCACGGGCGCTGGCCGATGCCGGCACGAACACGTGTTCTTCCACCAGCGTGCAGTGCCCGAAGCGGTATTGCTCGGCCTGCCCTGACTCCGTATCGACGCGCATGACGGTGTCGAAGCTGTGCAACGCCTGTGGGCCGCCATCCGACGATGGCGCCGTGTGGGCCACCATGAACAATGCGCGATGTCGCTGCGCGGTGCGCCGCGTGTCGATCTTCGGGAATTCGGCCACGTGCGCGGTGCTGAACTGCTCAGCCCGACCCGTTCGCAAGTTGAGTTGCACCTGCGTGTAGCGCGCACCGGGCGATGGACGAATCTGCCCGCGCATCAATTCACGCAGCGACGTGGTGACGACCGAGGCGTCGTCCGAGCGGATGTAATCGAGGTGGATCTCCTGCCCATCCGGCGAAGACCACGCATTGCCGAGGTGGAAGACGAAGCCTGCCGGCAACTCCAGCCAGCGCATGCGCGTGACGTCGTCTTTGTCGAGCACCAGCACGCGCATGCCCAGCTGCGGCCGCCAAACATGGGAATCGAGAAACGACATGCCGGCGTGCGACCGCTCCACGTCGTACACGAACGGCGGCAGCAGAAACACCAGGTGGCGCTGCGTCACGGCAAAGTCGTGCACCATCGCCATGTTCGGAACCTTGATGGACTCCACGCGCTTGAGTGCGCCGTCTGCACCCACGCAGTACACGGTCAGCAGACCGGCCGCGCTGCTCACGCCAAAATTCCACAGCGTGCCGTCCGGCTCGACCTTGGGATGGGCGGAAAACGGCATACCCTTGTAGTCGTCGCGCCAGGTCTGCACGCCCAGCGTGCGCAGCGAATCCGGATCGACACGCGTGGCCGAGCCGCCTTCCCACAGCGCGAGCATCTCGTCGCCGTGCATCACCAGGCTCGTGTTGGCAACGTTGATGCTGTCCGGCGAGGTTGCCGGCTCCATGTCCGGGCTGGCGGTGCCGAACGTCGCGCGCAACGGCCGGCCGGCGGTGGTGTCGGCGACGAACTTGTCGGTGCGCACGAACACGCCGCGGTGCGTCACGCCCTGCTCGCTGATGTCGTAGCGCTGGATCAGGCCGTCGCCATCAAAGAGATGGTGATAACGCACGCCGCCGATCTCGTGCCGTGCCGGGCCATTTCGGTAGAACGCACCGCGCAACGCAGGCGGGAAGACGCCGTCCACCTTCGCCGCGCGGGTCGGCATGTCGGCGCCGACACCCTGGTAACCGGCAAGCCATGGAGTTTGCGCGCGAGCTGCTGCAAACCCGGCAGCCCACGGGTCGGGGGTGGCGGCCATCACGTCGGTCAAGGTCAAACCAAAGGGTGCGGCGCCCAAGGCCGCAAGAAAGGATCGGCGTTGCATGACGGGCCCTCGCTCAGCATCAGTGCAGGTAGATCGTCACGCGCTGGTCGCCCTGCACGTCGATGGCGGCGTCGTCAAATGCGGGCGGACCGAAGCGGCCACGTGCATCGCGGCTGAAACCGTAGGGCTCGATGGGAATGCCGGCCGGGTTGGTGCCAAGTTTGCCGTCGTTATTCGCGTCATGAAAGACCGACAACGCGTAGCGCCCCGCCGGCAGATCTGGATACACGAAGGTGACGTTGCTGCCCGATACGCTATCGAGCGCGGCAATGTCAGCGCGGACGGCCGAATCGGCCTTCAGCCAGCCCGCGGCGTCGCGGAACATCGCGGCGCGTACCGCGCCTTGGCGCCCTTGTGCGCCCTCCACCACCACGGTCAGGGTCGCGGCGGAAGCGCTCGCCGCGAGCGTCGTCACGAGCAGGGGCACCGCAATGCGCGGTAGAGAAAACAGGGCAGTCATGAACCTCTCCTGAATGGCCGGCGCTACGTCGATAGGCCGGCGGTCAGGAGTCAATTTAGGCGGAGGCCCTGCCACGGGCAGCCCGCATGCGACGAAGTGCGGATGCGTGGGCGCAAACGGTGGCTTCGGGGCGATGAACGCATTGCAAGGCCTCGGGATCGGGCTGCATGCACCAATGAAAACGCCCGCCGGAGTGGGCGGGCGCTTATGACGTTGGAGGCTAGTGCGGCAAGCTGGACAAACGGTGCTCGGCTAGCAGCACGCTGGCGCTCAACGCAAGCTGGGGCGAGATGAAACCTTCTGGCATCTCGATGTCTTCCCAGTCGCGCACGATATGACCAGCGCGGCAAATCTGGAAACGGGCCGTCCAGCGATGATCGTCGCGTTGCAGCGGATCGACGAAGATGACATGCGCGCCATGTGTCACTTCCTGAATCGGCATTGTGGTTCCCCGTAGTTGATCGTTGGAAGACCACCTTAGCAAAGGCCCGTGACACAAATCTGTCCGCCGCTCACCTACAAATGGGGGAGGGCGCACCTCAACCGACCAGCGGATCAGGCCGCGCCGACGAACGCGTTCCTGGCAGGGGATGGTTATTCGGGCCGTAATACGTAAACACTGCAGAGAATTTGACCGCGCCCGTTTGGTTGGCACGTGCGGCGTGGAAGGTGTTGCAGTGGAACAGCAGTACATCACCGGGCAGCAGCGGCACGGGACGCGCGGTGTCGATCAGCGCCCGGTTCTCCGGCAATTCCTGGCGCAGGAACAGCTTGGCGTCGAACCGGTCGGCGGGCAGGTCAAGGTTGTGGCTGCCCGGAATGACCCACAGACAACCGTTGTCGACCGTCTCCTCCACCAGGGCCAGCCATGACGACACGAGTTCGTTCCGTGCGAACGACCAATAACGGCTGTCGCGGTGCCAATGTGTGGCGGTGCCAAACGCCGGGTGTTTGGTCATCACGCAATTGTGGTGCGCGAGCGAAAGGTGGACGGGGCCACCGATCAGTTGCGCGATCGCGGCGGCCACGCGCGGGTCGCGTGCCCACTCCGTATAAGGCGTGCCGCGCGAATCGGCGTCGAGCAGGCGGCGCACCGTCTGGCCGCCCTCGGCCTCGCGCGAGAGGGGTGCGCCGGCATAGCCGACGTCAGTCTCCAGCTCCACAGGTGCCGCCGGGCGGCCCAGCCCGTCCTGCGCGGCTGCAAGCAACGCGGCGCTCACTTGCTGGCTGGCGAAGCCGCGCAACACGACGTAGCCGTGCTCTTTGAAAAAGGCTTGCTGATCGTCGGAAAGCGGGTGTACCTGGGCGGCGGTGGGGGCAGACGCAGACATGTCGAAAAGAGCGTACGAAGACGGCGAAAGACAACGAGTGTAACGCGCCGCCGTATGCGTTGCAGGCCCCACACGCAACCGGCCTGCGCAGGATCAAACGCGGTATGTGCCGTCCTGCCCGAGCCTTACCAAAACGCCTGCTGGCCGGACAATCGGAAATACTTCGCGATCACCATCAAACCGAGCAGGCGCTCCTGGTCACGGTTCAGGAACTGCGCCACCCACCGATTGGCGTTACGGACGATGGCGAGCGCATCGCCCGGGTATTTCCGGTAATGGTCCATTTTCTCCTGGAGGTCGGAATAATCATCCTTCAGCAGAACATAATGGACTTCCGGGATCAGCCTCCCCTCCATGAACCACGTCTCATATCGGGGCCGCCGCATGAAGCAAAGCGAATTGGACGCCATGATCCATTTCAAATTCGTTGCAACGTCGTTCCCCTCGACGCTGACAATGAATTGATATCGCAATTGCTCCGCAATCGTCATGGGCGATTTGTAAGTCGCCTTCCCAATCTCCGATTTCCGAGTATCGCCGATATTGACGTTTGGAAGGTCGTGGCATCGCTCAACAAACGCTTTGCGATGCTCCTGATGGCAAGGACCGCGGAAAACCGCCATGGGCTTCTTGTCGTGGAAGGCGATCGTGTCGCGTGCCAGCGAAAAATGCCGGATGGCGTCGAGCTTCAGCAGAATCCCGTTATGGGGGCTAGTCTTGATCGGCCGGCTCTTTACGAACGCCGGGTGGTTCGGCTCAGCGGTCACGTCCCCGCAGTCGTAGTCAAAGCTGTAGCCCGGGCCAAAATAATCCATCAGATCAACGAGATCATAGAAATAGGTGCTCCCTATTTCACAATTTTTGTTGACAATGGTGCTGGTGGAGGATTTCAACAAGAACTTTGAATACTCCACGGCATTCTTGCTGGGGTCGAATGTTTCAGAAACGGAGTTGTAATAACTCAATCGATCAAAGACGTCCTGCATACGCCGCTGATCGCTTTTCTTTTTCAGAATCGCTTCAGCTCTTCCATTTTTTGTAGCACGGGCGAGAAAATGGCTGGAGGCATTCGAAAAGTAATACCAGAATTTTCTTGCAGAGACCCTGCTCAAACGGTACGTGAGATGACGCATGAACCAAAAGATGCCGCAAAAATAAACTTCGGGGCGCTGCTTTTCGGGTGAAAAATTTGAAGCCCCAACGTGCAGATGAAGTGGCGCATAAACCACTCAAAATTTGCCGCCGATGCAGCCGATCGCGCTCCCCCCTTAAGACAGCACGTCGGCCCTGTCGGTGCATCGCATCCGCGGCGGACCTCACTGTACCGTAAGAATCCTGCGGCTCAGCCCTGCCCGAGACGATTCCTGACGCCGAGCCCTCGGCTTGCGTACGGTGCGCATTGGCCGCCGCATGGCCGTTGTCGTGACGTCACACTTTTCTGTCATCCGAGGCTGGCGAGCCATCGGTACTGCGGCCACTGCATGGAACGCGGGCACGCGTGCGCCCGCGCGCGTTCTTGTTACTGAATCTCCAGGGCCGTCACGGTCAGTGCGCCATTCACTTTCTCCGCAACAAACCGAACTTTGCTGCCAACCTGCACTTTGCCAAGCATGGCCGGATCCTGGACGCGAAAGACCATCGTCATCGGCTCCATGCCAAGGTTGTTGAGGGGACCATGCTTGATGGTCAGCTTGCCCGCAGCGGTGTCGATCTTCTTGATCTCGCCATCTGACATGGGGGCGGCAGCGGTGGCCGCAGACGCAAAGGCAGCGTCTTCCGCTGCGTGGACGAACGGCGCGCCGGCCAGCAGCGCGGTCAGCATCAGGGCGTGACGAAACATGTTGGGCTCCTTGTCGAACGAGATGGTTGGGGAGGGGTCAGGACTTGTTGCCGCGCACTTGCACGGCGCCGCGCATGCCGGCCTCGAAATGCCCCGGCTGCAGACACGCAAACTCCACCGGGCCGGTGCGCGAGAAGTGCCAGACGATCTCGCCGCGCTGGCCCGGGTCAACGGTGACGGCGTTGGCGTCGGCGTGCTCCATCTCGGGGTGCTTGCGCATCTGCTCGGCGTGGGCAACGAGATCGGCCGGCGTGCCCAGCGTCATCTCATGCCGCACCTGCCCGCTGTTGATGACTTCGAAGCGGATGGTCTCGCCGCGCTGAACGGTGATCTGCGCGGGGGTGAAGCGCATGGTGTCGGTCATGTCGACGTGCACCGTGCGCGTGATGCGGGTCGCGTCGCCGGGTTCACCGATGGCGGCATCGCTGTGGTCATGCCCGCCGGCGTGATTGCCGGAGGCGTTGACGATGGCGGCCATGGACATCAGCGCGGCCAGGAAGGTGGAACGGATCAGATTGCGTTGCATGTTCGGTCTCGGTTTCGTATTGGATGTGGATTGAGGCATCGCTCAGTCGTCGATGCCGGTGCCGGTGTATTCGTAGGCGACGGTGCCCTTGGGGTGCTTGTACCAACCGGGGTCCGCATAACTGTTGCGCGGCAGATCTCGGCGCACCTTCATCACCGTGAACATGCCGCCCATTTCAATGGCGCCGAACGGGCCCTGCCCCGTCATCATGGGCAGCGTGTTGTTGGGCAGAGGCATTTCCATCTCGCCCATGTCGGCCATGCCGGCCTGGCCCATGCCCATGTAGTCGGGCACCAGCGCGTTCATTTTCTTGGCGAGGTCTTTCTGCTGCACGCCGATCATGGTCGGCACGTTGTGCCCCATCGCGTTCATCGTGTGGTGCGACTTGTGGCAGTGGAAGGCCCAATCGCCGGGGTTGTCTGCGATGAACTCGATGGCGCGCATCTGGCCCACGGCAATGTCCGTCGTCACCTCCGGCCAGCGCGCGCTGGGCTGAACCCAGCCGCCGTCTGTGCCGGCCACTTCGAAGGTGTGGCCATGCAGGTGCATCGGGTGGTTCGTCATCGTGAGGTTGCCCATGCGGATGCGCACGCGGTCGCCCAGACGCACCGGCAATGGGTCGATGCCGGGAAAGACGCGGCTGTTCCACGTCCACATGTTGAAGTCGGTCATCTGCGCCACGCGCGGCGTGTAGGAGCCGGGGTCGATGTCGTACGCGGCAAGCAGGAAGACAAAATCGCGGTCGACACGGTGCTGCGCCAGGTCTTTCGGATGCACGACGATCAAGCCCATCATGCCCATCGCCATTTGCACCATCTCGTCGGAATGCGGGTGGTACATGAAGGTGCCGGACTTCTTCATCTCGAACCCGTAGACGAAGGTCTTGCCCGGTGGAATGTGCGGCTGCGAAAGGCCACCCACACCGTCCATGCCGGCGGGCAGGATCATGCCGTGCCAGTGCACCGTGGTGTGCTCGGGTAGCTTGTTGGTGACAAAGATGCGCACGCGATCGCCTTCCACGCATTCGATCGTCGGGCCGGGGCTCTGGCCGTTGTAGCCCCAGAGGTGGCCCGTCATGCCGGGCGCGAATTCGCGCTCGACCGGTTCGGCCACGAGGTGGAACTCCTTCCAGCCACCGCGCATGCGCCATGGCAGCGTCCAACCGTTGAGGGTCACGACGGGGTTGTAGGGCCGGCCGTTGGGCGGCGCAAGGGGCGGTTGCGTGGCGGGCTTCGTTTGCAGCGGTGCTTCGGGCAGCGAGGCCGCGCCAGCGCGCGAGACCATCGCTGCGCCCAGCATGGCCGCGCCCGTGCCGCCGAGAAATTGACGTCGGGAAACCATGTTCAATGTCCTTGAGGAGGGTTCGGCGCTGTGGTGGCCGCATTCGCTTCAGCCGTCGGCAGCTTGCCGCCCAGCGCCATCTGCAGGTCGGTCTGTGTAATCCAGTAATCGCGCAGCGCGTCGATGTAGCCGTTCACGGCATTCACCTGCTCGCGCGCATCGGCCAGCAGTTCGAACACACTCACGAGCATGCCGTTGTAGCGCAGCAGCATCTCGTCGGAGATGCGCTTGCGCACGGGTACGACCTCGTCGCGGTAGTGGCGCGTGAGGTCGTATGCGGTCTGGTAGCGCACGTACGATTCGCGCACTTCGGAACGCGCACGCACAGCCGTGTCGGCAAGCTGATCGGCGGCCTGCATGTAGATCGACTGCGCACGTGCCACGCGGGCGCCGCCCCAGTCGAACAGCGGGATCTCGATGCTGATCTCGTAACCCGTTTCGCGTGGTTCGTTGGATTTGCTGTTGCGCACGTAGCCGAGGTCGAGCACGTTGATGAAGCGCGTAGCCTGCGTGAGCCCCAGCGACGATGCCAACCCCTCGACCTGCAACTTGCCGGCCTGGATATCGAGCCGGTTGCGCAGCGCATAGGCCTCGATCTGCTGCAGTTCAGGGCGATCCTTCGGCAGGTCGGGCAGCCGTTCCGGCAGCTTGAAGTCGGTATCTGCGCCCCATACACCCAGCAGGCGGATCAACGCTTCGCGCTCGGCCTGCGCCTGCTGGCGCGCGCGCGCCAAGGTGGCGGTGGCCTCTGCATAGAAAGCGTGCTCACGCGCGCGATCCAGCTTGCTGAAGTTGCCCGCAGACGCCAGGCGCTTGGCGAACTCGGCCCCGGCTTCGGCGGCTTGCTGAACCTGCTCGGCATAGCGCGCAGATTGCTCCGCAGCGACGGCATTGACGTATGCGCGGCGTGTCTCTGCGGCCACCTGCAGCATCCGGTTGGCGACCAGCAACTTGGTCTGCTCGAAGTAACGGCCTTCGATGCGCGTGGCCATCGGCAACGTCAGCAGGTTCAGGAACGACAGCGAGAACGTGCGCTCGATCGACAAGTCGCCGCCGCGGCGCGTGCGCTTGAAACTGAAACCGGGATTCGGCAAGCGGCTGGCCTGCACGAGCGCGGCTTCGGACAAGCCCAGCTCCGCATACGAAGCCTGCAGACCACGGTTGTTCAGCAGTGCGATCTGCACGGCAGTGTCCATCGTCAGGGGCTGGGCGAGCAGCTCGCGCGTGCGTTGCGCGGCGCTGTCGCGTGCTTCCGGTGAACGCTGCCACGTGGCGTCTTTCCCGAGCCTTTCGCGCGCCACATCGGCAACGGTCTTGAAGCCGCTGTCTTGCGTGATGGTGGCGCAGCCGCCCAGCAGCAGCGTGGCGGCCAGCGCCCACAGGACAAGGCGGCATGTGGATGGTTTGAGCACGGTGCCTCCTAGTGGTGATGCATGCCGGGCATGGACTCGCCGGCAGGCTTGTTGGAGGAAGCGGCCGGCGCGCTCGCGGGCAGGCTGTGTCCTGCGTGGCTGCCATGCGCCGCGCCGCCGGGCTGGGGCCTCACGGCCGCGTTGGTCTCGCGCCAGGGTGCGGGTCCGGTATCGCGATACGCGTGATAACTGTCGAATGTGCGCGGCGCGGCTATGTCCGGCACAGCGGCGTCCGCGTTCAGTGGATCAGTTGGGGAAGCTGTCGGCGCAGACGCCCCGCCCTGCGCCAAAACCCATGGCGGCGCCAACGCCAGCAGCGCGGCGGCCACGAACCTTCGTGTGAAAAGCATGAGAAACCTCGATCAGGCGTGATGACATACGGCCGCGTGCCGTGCACGAAGCCGCAGAACCAGAGGCCAGCCCACTCTATGGACGGACTGGTGGCGTCAAACGCGAATCGAGGGTGGACGTTGAAGCGCTTCGGGAATGAAGCTGCGGAAGGAAACGGCGAGGCCACGCGGCGCAGCGGCCGGCAGCTTGATCAGCGGCACACCAAGACTGGCGGCCAGGGGGACGACCGAACCGAGCGAACACGTCGCGCAGATCGGGCAGGTCTTGCAGTGCGACTGTGCCGGCGCTTTCGACTCGGCGCCGGAAGTCATGGCGTCTTCGTGCTCATGGCAGGCACCGGAAATGACGGCACCGTCCTCCGGCGCGACCATGACAACCGCCGCATCGTCCATTGCACCGCCGCGCGCCATCATGGCCGTCGCGGCAAACCCTTGCAGGGGCAGTGCCAGGACGACCAGCCAGAGCAGGAGGCGGGTCAGCAAGCGGTGCATCGAAAACCGGATGGGCTGAAAATCGTTTGCGGCGGAAGGCGCTAGTGTAGCGCGATGCCATCAAATTTCACGCAATGCAGCACAACGTGCGCCGCGCACGGCACAATGGCTGGCAGTTGCGTACCCATTTCTGCGCGCCCTGCTTTCCCCATCATTTCTGCTTCAACGCCCCATGAATACGCAATCCCACCAGCTCAGCATGACCGTGCTGATGACGCCCGACATGGCCAATTTTTCCGGCAACGTGCACGGCGGCCACATCCTCAAGTTTCTCGATCAGGTTGCGTATGCATGCGCGAGCCGCTATGCCGGCCGCTATGTGGTCACGCTGTCGGTGGACCAGGTAGTGTTCCGCCAGCCGATTCACGTGGGTGAACTGGTGACGTTCCTGGCGTCGGTCAACTACACCGGCCGCACGTCGATGGAAATCGGCATCAAGGTGGTCACGGAGAACATCCGCAACCAGGTCGTGCGCCATACCAACAGCTGCTATTTCACGATGGTGGCTGTCGATGACGACGGCAAACCGGCCGACGTACCGCCGCTGATGCCCGCCAACGCAGAGGAAAAGGAACGCTTTGAAGCCGCGCAGCAGCGCCGCGCCCTGCGCCAGGAAATGGAAGCCCGGCACAAGGCCATCAAAGCAACGTACAGCCCGCCCGTCGCGAACAATTAAACGCACATTGAAATCGGCAGCGCGGCGACACCCCGCGTCGCGCCAGCCTGCCTACGCAGACGGCAAAGCACTGCGAACCGCGTGGTACCGCGGTCGCGCATTGTTATCCACAGGCTTACCCACTGTTTCTGTGGATAACGCATCGGCCCTGACGCAGCCTACAGCGGAGGAAGCCCGTGCAGAAATGCGAGCACGGCGTCGTTGAACAACGCGGGCTTCTGCAATGGGGCGAAATGGCTCACGCCCGGCAGCAATACGAACCGGGCATCTGGGATGGTCCGCGCCAGATAGTGGGCGTGTTCGGGGCGGATGAACTCGTCGTGTTCGCTGTGTGCGATCGTCACGGGCACGCGCGTCGCCGCCAGCTCCGCGGCCGTTGCGTTCGGCTGCGTCTGCATCATTTCGGTGACGGCCGCGACGAATGCATCGAAATCGTCGGGCGTGGATGAGAGCGCGGTGTAATCCTTTCGGTGGCGCGCAAAACAGCGATCGATGACGGGCGTCGGTTCAAAAGGCTTGGCGCCACTTGGGTCCATGTTGCAGCCAAAGAAGAACACGCCCATAACGCGTTCCGGTGTCTGCATGGCCAGGGTGAGCGCAACGCAAGCACCATCGCTCCAGCCGATGAACGGCGCGCAGTCGATGCGCAGCATATTCATGACGGCGCGCACGTCAGACGCCATGCGTGTGTAGGCATAAGGTTGCGCATCGCGTGTGCTGCGGCCGTGTCCGCGGCTGTCGATGACGATGGGCCGATAGCCGGCAGTCATGAGTGCCGGCACCTGATACCCCCAGTTGCCGCTGTGGCCCAGCCCGCCATGCATCAGGATGACCGGCCTGCCGGTGCCGAAGGTCGCATACCAGATGCGGGCGCCATCGTGCTCGACATACCCTTGCGCAGCGGGGGCCGGCAGCGGTTTAGCCCCGTGGGCTGCAAACTCCGTCAGATCGTCGTCGAAGGCATCCATGTCGATCAGGTCTCAGTTGGCATAGCAAAGCGCCGCTAGCGTGCCTCTTCGATCTCGATACCGAGTTCGTTGAGCACCTCACGCGCCGAACGAAACGCCTCAATGGCAGCCGGTGCGCCGGCATAGATGGCGCTATGCAGCAGCACTTCGCGGATCTCCACCGCCGTTGCGCCGTTGTTGAGGGCGCCCCGCACATGGCCCTTCAGTTCAGTGCTGCGGCCCAGCGCGGCCAGCATCGCGCAGGTGCAGAGGCTGCGCGTCTTGAGGTCGATGCCCTCACGCTGCCACGTGCTGCCCCAGGCGTGCTCGTTCAGCCAGTCTTGCAGCGGCGCCGAGAAGGCATCCAGCCCGCTCATCGCCCGTTCCACGAATGCGTCGCCCATCACCTGCGCCCGGCGTGCGCGTCCGGCCTGCTTGTCTTGCTCCGACACGATGCCCTCCTCCGTTCTGAAAAAATCAGCCAATCAGGCTGGCTTGACCAGCAGCATCATCAGCGCGGTACCCAGCAGCACGGTGCAAAACGCCAGCCGCAGACGCCGCGCTGAAAAGCGATACGCCAACGCGACACCCCACGACACGCTCGCTATACCACCGGCTGCCAGCGGGATGCCCGTTCCCCAATCCACATGGCCGGCATGCGCATACGTGGCAAGTGCGATCAACGAGCCCGGCACCACCAGCGCGAGCGCCATGCCCTGGGCACGCGTCTGCGGCATTCCGAAGAACGTCACCAGCGCCGGCACCACCACCAGCCCACCGCCCACCGTGAAGATGCCCGACATCGCTCCGCTGGCGACGCCCATCAATGGCAGGGCAGCGGCCGGCATGGCACGTGGAGCAGCGTGCGCCGTATCACCGGCATGCGGCTTCGCTTTGAGCTGCGAGGCAAAGTACAGCGCCAGCACGATCAGAAATACCGCAAACGCCGTATGCAGCAGATGGGCATCGAGGCCCGCTGCAAAACGTGCGGCAACGTAGGTCGCCGCCATCGAGAACACGCAGATCAGCGCAACGGAGCGCAGATGCACCGGATGCCGCTGGTGATAGCGCCAGAAGCCGATCAGCACATTGGGCGCAATCATCACCAGCGCAGTGCCCTGAGCCAGGTGCTGGTCCATTCCATACAGATAGCCGAGCACAGGAATGGCGATCAGCCCGCCGCCAATGCCGAGCAAACCGCCTGCAACGCCAAGGCCCATGCCGAGCAGCACATTGGCCAGAGCCGTGAGAACCGCGTGAGACGCCATGCCGACAAGAAAGGGGGGACGAGAAACAAACGCGGCGGCGCGCTGTATCCGCTACAGCGCGCCGCCGGAAGTGAAGCTCGAATTGTAGCGCCCGTCGTCACGCAGGGGTCTACGCAAGATGCGCAGCGAAGCCTGATTTCCCGGGTGCGATTCCATCCCGCAACGTGAGCGCCGGAATCTCGCAATCACCCGCATTCTGCCGGCGGAAGGGGATCGGCGCAGTGGTGAACAAGGCGTCCAGTCGCTCGGCCAGCGCCCGCGTGATCCGCGCAAAGCGTGCCTCGTCCATGCGTCCGGTGCGGTAGCTCACGAACGGCGGCACCACATCGAAAGCGGGGAAATACGGAAGCCGTGCAGGATCGGGAACAAGATGTCGTCGATCGGGCCATTGATGCCGCGCGGTCTGTAGTGCGACTCCCAACCGCCCGTGGTAACGATCAGCATGGCGCGTTTGCCGGCGAGCGAGGCGATGGTGGATAGCCGTGGCAATGCGCAACGTGGGCTGCCGACAACGCTTCGCATGGCTGCCAGGTCCTTTTGCGCAATCTCCGTTTGCCGGGCCGGCGCAGCCCCGGTAGAGTCTCTTTCCAATGGGTTCTCACCCAGAGGTCTGGGCAAAACCGGAGTGATCCGGCGACGCAAAGCTATAGGGACTTCGCTGAACGAAGTCAGCCAGTTGCCCGCCAACCCGCACCGGGAGCGGGCCTGATGACACACGCACAGAATGGCGTGGTCGAGGGCACATCATGAAATCGATACAAACGCGAGGGCGTTCGCCCGCATCCGCCACCGTGGCCGTGGCATCGCAAACGGGCAGCGCAAAGCGCACGCTCGCTCGCGCCGCCTATGCAGCATTCGCTCTGGTGTCCGGCGCGCTGATGGGCGCATCGCATGCGCGCGCTGAAGGGCTGCTGGTGCCGTCCTACATTTATCCGTCGGGCAGCGGGGCCACGCAATGGACTGCACTGGCCACCGCAGCAGCCTCGGTACCGACCACGGTCATCCTCAACCCGGACAGCGGTCCTGGCACCACGCAGGATGCCAACTATGTGGCCGCCGTCGCCAAAGTGCGTGCCGCAGGCGGCAAGGTGATCGGGTACGTCTCCAGCTCGTACGCAAACCGGCCGTTGTCGGCCGTGGTGCAGGACATCAACACCTATCAGGCGCTGTACCAGGTCGACGGCTTCTTCATCGACGAGATGACGGCCGACAGCACAACCGCGCACGTCCAGTTCTACCAGTCGGTCTACAACTACATCAAAGGGTTGTCGCCCAACTACACAGTCACGGGCAACCCCGGCACCAATGTGCCGGAGATCTATGCCAGCCTGCCGGTGGCAGATCAGCTCGTCGTTTTCGAAGACAGCGCCCGGCACTACGCCAGCTATGCACCGCTGGCGTGGCAGGCGGGCTATCCGACGGCCCGGTTTGCGCACATCGTCTACGCGGCGTCGGCCGCGCAGATGCAAACGTTCGTTCGCAACGCGTCAGGCAAGGGCGCTGCCGCCGTCTTCATCACGAACAAGACGCTGCCGAACCCGTATGGCGCGCTGCCGACCTACTGGAGCCAGGAGGTGTCGGCCACGGCCGTCGCCCCGTGATGGCGCTGGTATGAGTTACGCGATATGTGCGGGCTGAGGCTCCGCACATGCTTTATATTCGGGCCACACCGCATCCCCCTTCGCCGCATGCCGGCGTTGATGCAACAACAAGGAGAACCCCGTGGCCCTTTCTTCCAACAAGCTGCCCCCTTGGACAATCGCCGCGCCGCTGCTGGCCTGGGTGGTGCTGGTGGGCGGCTCGTTCATGACGCCCCCGGGCTGGCTGATCGCGCTGATGGCGCTTGCGCTGGCCGGTGCCGTCTTCGCCGCCGTCCACCATGCCGAAGTCGTCGCGCACAAGGTGGGCGAGCCCTTCGGCACGCTCGTCCTGGCAATCGCCGTGACGGTGATCGAAGTCGCGCTGATCGTGTCGGTGATGCTCTCTTCCGGGCCAGAGAAAGCGGGATTGGCACGCGACACGGTGTTTGCCGCCGTCATGCTCATCTGCAACGGGATCGTAGGCGTATGCCTGTTCGTGGGCGGCCTGCGTCACCGTGAGCAAGCCTTCCAGGCGCCGGGCGCCACCGCGGCGCTGGCCGTGCTGGCTGCGCTCGTCACACTGACCATGGTGCTGCCCAATTACACGAGTTCAACGCCGGGGCCGGTCATGACGTCGTCGCAGCTGGCATTTGCCGGGGTGACATCGCTGGTGCTGTACGGCTGCTTCGTCATCGTGCAGACCATCCGCCACCGCGATTACTTCCTCGTCGACAGCGCCAACGAAGACACGCACGCCCCACCGCCGCCCGCACGCGTGGCGGCGCTCAGCGGGGTATTGCTGATGGTGTCGCTGGTGGCTGTCGTCGGTCTGGCGAAGGTGCTGTCGCCATCGGTGGAAGCGGCCATCCTGAATGCAGGCGCGCCGCCGGCCACCGTCGGCATTGTCATCGCCGCGCTGGTGCTGTTGCCCGAATGCCTGGCCGCCCTGCGCGCCGCCAATGCAGACCGCATCCAGACAAGCCTGAACCTCGCGCTGGGCTCGGCGCTGGCGAGTATCGGCCTGACCATACCGACCGTGGCCGCCGTGTTCATCTGGATCGGCCGACCGCTCGAACTGGGTCTGGGCCCGAAGGAAATGGTGCTGCTGTTCCTGACGCTGATCGTGTCGTCGCTCACGCTGGGCAAGGGCCGCACAACCATCCTGCAAGGCGTCGTGCATCTGGCAATCTTTGCGGCGTACCTGTTTCTCTCGATCGTGCCCTGAGCGGCACGCACAGCAGGTTGATGTTGGGGGCGCCGCAAGGCGCCCTTCGTTTTTCGTGCGCCATGCGCGACGTTACTGCACAGGCTCCATGCCCTGCAGCAACGTGGGAATCAGTTCCGACACCGTGGGGTGAATGTGCATGGCGCGGCTGATAGTGGTGTACGGCGCCTTGGCATACATCACGTCGAGGAGCGAATGCACCGCCTCATCGCCGCCCACACCGAGAATCGACGCGCCCAGGATTTCGTGCGTCTGCGCGTCGACCACCACGCGCATGAAGCCCTGGCTCTCGCCCTTCTCTACCGCGCGGCCGACACGCGTCATCGGGCGGTTGCCGACCAGCAGCGTGTGCCCCGATTGCTTCGCTTCCGACAGCGACATGCCGACACGCGCAAGTGGCGGGTCGATGTACATGGCGTACGCCTGGATGCGGTCCGACACCGTGCGCGCGTCGTCGTCGAGCAGATTGGCCGCCACGATTTCGTAGTCGTTGTAAGCCGTGTGCGTGAAGGCGCCCCGGCCGTTGCAATCGCCCAGGGCCCAGATGCCGGGAACATTGGTGCGCAACTGTTCGTCCACGCGGATATTGCCGCGCTTGTCCATTTCCACCCCGGCCTTGTCGAGGCCGAGATCGTCGGTATTGGGCACGCGCCCGACGGCCAGCAGCAGATGCGAGCCGGATACCTCGCGCGCGCCGCTGCCGCACTCCAGGCCGACCACGACACCGGCGCCGTCACGCCGCACGCTCAGGCAGTCAGCATTGAGCTGCACGTCGATGCCCTCGGCTTCCAAAATCTCGCGCACCGCCTGCGATACGTCTTCGTCTTCGCGCGCGATCAGGCGCGGCCCTTTCTCGACGATTGTCACGCGCGATCCAAAGCGGCGAAACATCTGGCCGAACTCCAGCCCGACGTAGCTCCCGCCAATCACAACAAGGTGCTCGGGCAGGAAATCCACGTCCATCATGGTGGAGTTGGTCAGAAACGGCACCTGATCGAGCCCGGGCATGGGCGGCACCAACGCCCGGCCGCCGACGTTGATGAAGATGCGCTCGGCTTCGAGCAGTTCGTCGCCGACGCGCACCGTACGCGCACTCTCGAAGCGGGCGTGGCCCTGGAAAACCGTGCCGTGCTCCAGGCCGCGTACCCATTGCTCGACGCCGTGGCTGGAGCGGCCGGAAATGTCATCCTTGCGGGCCTTTACGCGTTGCATGTCGACAGAGACGCCGCCATTGATCACCACACCGTATTCAGCCGCACGCTGCACCATGCGCGCCGCATAGGCGCTGGCCACCATCGCCTTCGTGGGAATACAGCCGGTGTTGACGCACGTACCGCCAAAGCGGCCGCGCTCGATGATGGCCACCTTCATGCCAGCGCCGGACAAGCGCGCAGCCAGCGGCGGCCCGGCCTGCCCAGTGCCGATGATGATGGCGTCGAAACGTTGGGTCATGGCGCTCTCCTCCGGGTGGTTGCCGACGGCAGCCGTCTCGTTATGGTAGGCGGCACACGTGGCAACGGCGAGTCTTGGTGACTGTTTTGGCCGACGCACCGCGCGACGGACACGGACAGCGCCGTCGCCGGAAAGAAAGCAGGAAGGCGGCAGGTGCGCTCAGTATCGAGCGCACCGGCGCATCAGATCAGTGGTGGTGGTGATGTTTGCCGTGGCGACGGTAGCCGCGGTCGTCGCGGTCGGAGTAGGAATTGCGCTGCACGTTGCCGCCCAGCGCTGCGCCCGCACCGCCGCCCAGGCCGGCGCCCACGATGCCGCCCGCGTGGCCGCCCATCGCATTGCCTGCAGCCGCGCCCACACCGCCGCCCAATGCACCTCCCACGATGGCGCCCTTGCGCTCGCGGCCGTTGGCCGTCAAGGCGCCGCCCGCGCCGCCGCCGATCGCCCCGCCGATCACGGAGCCGGCCTGCCCGCCGAGCGCGCCGCCAACGGCCGCTCCGCCCGCCCCACCCAGCGCGCCACCCAGCGCATTGCGCAGGTCATCCGCCGCTGCGGGCAGGGCCGTCAGGCCGGCGAGCGTTGCCACAATCAGGGCCGGTGCAATTTTCTTAAACATGGTGTTCCCCTTATGCGCAAATGCAGGATGCGGCACTCGACTCGACAAATGAGGGGGCCGATCCGGGCTCGATGACTTCGGGGCGGAGAATACAAGTCGCGCAGCGGGGCGGGTTAAACACATTCGTCAATCTCGTAACAGAATGTTGCTAGTTCGAGCGCGCCTGTAAGCCGTTGATAAGCCAGACAAACATCAGAACCGGAGACCGCATGCCCAGCTACATCGCCTTCCTGCGAGCAGTCAACGTCGGCGGCACTGGCAAACTGCCCATGGCCGAGCTGCGTGCGATGTGTGAATCGATCGGGCTGACCGGGGTACGCACCTACATTGCGAGCGGCAACGTGGTTTTTCAAAGCCGGCTCGCGGAAGCGACCATCAAGGCGAAGCTCGAACGCTGCCTGGAGGACTACGCCGGCAAACCCGTGGGCGTGCTCGTGCGCACGGGCGCGGAGCTGGCAGCGGTGCTGGAAGGCAATCCGTTCAAGACTGCGGCGCCCAATCGGACAGTCGCGATCTTTCTGGATACCCCACCGCCCCCCGATGCATTGGCCGCCGCCACCGGCCTTCGGACGGAAGAGATGGCACTGGGCACGCGCGAAATCTACGTGCACTACGGCGACGGCATGGCCGATTCCAAACTCAAGATCCCCGCCGCCAAGACGGGGACGGCCCGCAACATGAACACCATCGCCAAGCTGGTCGACTGGGCTACCGAATAGCGCCGGTCATTGCGCTGCCGCCTTGCGCTTGGTCATATGGTGCAAGTACGCCAGCAGATCGTTGAGCTCCGTATCGGACAGCGTCTTCTCGTCGATGCCGGCCATGCGTGCGTTGGGCCACCAGCGCAGCGATTGCGGATCGCGGATAAGGTGGCGCAGTTTCTCATCGCCGAGGTATTCCACCGGGCTGTACGGCACGTTCAGATCGGGGCCCAGGTTGGCATCGCCCGCCCGATTGAGCGTATGGCACGAAAAGCAGACGCGCTGGAACGTGGCGAAGCCACGCATGACAGGCCCATCTGCGGGCAGCCCTGCTGCGGGCCGGATAGCCGCGAAGCGCTCGCCCGGCAGCGCGGCCACGTCGATGCGCACGATGCTGTAAGTCCACAGGCTTTCGTTCACGACCGACGCCTTGGCCGGCGGCGCCGTCCAGATCAGCCGGAACGGGCCGATGTCCTGGCCCTTGAGCGTCGGCCACGGCGCGGCGGGGTCTTCCACGGCCAGCCACGCGCGCGGTCCGTCGGCGCGATCGCCCAGCAACAGGCGCATTGGCAGGTGCGAAACGTAGCCGTCGCTGGCGGCGGTGGTGGCGCTGGCGTCGGGGCTGACCGTCTGCCCTTGGAACAGCGCCGTCACCGGGATCGCCTTGAAGGTGAGGCGGCGCTTCAGATTTTGGTCTTCCACCGTCACGCTGGTCAGGCGTGGATCGTGCAGTAAGGCGTCGCGCGACAACGTGCGGTGGTCCGTACCGATGTTGACGGTCAGCGTCGCGCCATCATCCGGGGCATCCGCCGCATGGGCGGCGCTACCGAACGCTGCGCATGCGCAGAGCGCCCATCCGGCCATCGTTGCAAGCCAGTTCTTCATGAGGTCTCCTATGGACAAATTTGGGCCATTTCGTTGCGACGAGAGTGTAGGCAAGCGCACGCGCTTTGGCACGGTTTTCGTTATCGATACCTCTGTGCTTCCACGCGCTGCCTGACGGTCTGCAACGCGGCATCGAGCCGGTCGAGCGCGACGGAACCAAGCGCCAGCCGCAGCGCATGCGGTACCTGCTTGGACGTCGCAAACGGCTCTGCGGTCGACACGGAGATGCCGTCCTCCTGCAGCGCCACGACCACGCGATCGGCACGCACTTCCTGCGGCAGCGCCAGCCAGGCAAAGTACGACGCCGGATGGGTGACCAGCGTCAGCCCGGCCAGCGCCGTACGGGCAATCGCCTGGCGCGCTGCAGCATCGCGCCGCTTCTCGGCTTCCAGGCGGCCGACCGTGCCGTCGTCCAGCCATTCGCAGGCGAGACGGGTGACGACGGCCGGGGTGTTCCACGTCGTGGCGCGGATGGCGCGTTCCAGTTGCGGCACCCACGCAGCCGGCGCGGCAACGAAGCCGAAACGCAAGCCGGTGGCCACGCTTTTCGACAGGCCCGAAACGTAGACGGTCGATTCCGGCGCCAGCGCCGCCAGCGGCGCGGGCGGACTGTCGTCCAGAAAGGCGTAGGCCGCGTCTTCCATGGCAACCAGGCCGTGGCGACGCACGATGGTCGCCAGTTGGCGGCGCCACCCAATGCCGCTCACCCAGCCAAGCGGGTTGTGCAGTGTCGGCATGACGTAGACGGCGCGCACACGGCGGCGCGCGCAGAGCCGTTCCAGCGCCTCCAGGTCGAACCCTTGCCCGGCGGCCGGCAACGGCGCCAGTTCCAAATGCAGCATCTCGGCGACGACCTTGAAACCGGGATACGTCAGCGCGTCCACCGCCACCACATCGCCGGGCTTGAGGAGCGCCATGGCTGTCACGGCCAGACCGTGCTGTGCGCCATCGACCAGCAGCACGTTGTCCGGCGCGACGGGCACGCCGCGCTGTGCCAGGTGACGCGCCACGCAAGCGCGTTCATGCGCACGGCCACCATGGGGGGCGTAGCGCAACAGCGCATCCAGATCGCCTCCGGCGGCCAGCTTGCGCAATGCGCGGCTCAGCAACCGGGCTTGTCCGGGCAGCGACGGGTAGTTGAAGTTCAGATCCACCACGCCGTCGGCCACGGCCTGCTGATCAATACCGAGGCCGCGCGGCAGCGTGCTTTCGCGCACGAAGGTGCCGCGCCCCACTTCGCCGCTCACCAGGCCCATCGCCTCAAGCTCGGCATACACGCGCGTAGCCGTGACCAGCGCAACGCCGTGGCGCTGCGCCAGTTGCCGGTGCGTGGGCAGGCGGGTGCCGGGCGGCAGACGGCCGGCGCGGATCTGCGCGACCAGTTCGTCAACAAGCGGCTGGTAGCGGGCTTGGGTCATTTCTGAGTGTACTAAGGACAATTTTTTGATTGTATTGCCCCCTGCCCCTAGCATGCGATCTATCCCAACGCGACAGCACACCCGCCATGCACATCGCCATCCTCACTTTCGACGGGTTCAACGAACTGGATTCGCTCATCGCCTTCGGCGTGCTTCACCGCATCAAGAAACCAGATTGGCGCGTGAGCCTGTGTTGCCCACGCACCGAGATCACATCGATGAACGGCGTGACGATGCATGCGCAATCGCTTCTGGAAGACGCGCGCACCGCAGATGCCGTGCTCGTCGGCAGCGGCATCCGCACACGCGATGTGGTGGCCGACCCGGCGTTGATGGCGCGACTGGCGCTCGACCCATCACGTCAGTTGATCGGCGCGCAGTGCTCCGGCACGTTGGTGTTGGCCAAGCTGGGGCTGCTCGGCAACGTGCCGGCCTGCACGGACCTGACCACCAAACCCTGGGTGCAGGAGGCCGGCGTGGAAGTGCTGAACCAGCCGTTCTACGCCAACGGCAATATTGCGACGGCGGGCGGGTGCTTTGCTTCGCCGTACCTGGCGGCGTGGGTCATTGCGCGCACAGAAGGCATTGAAGCCGCCGCACAAGCGCTGCACTACGTTGCCCCCGTCGGCGAGAAAGAAGCCTACGTGGAAAACGCCCTGCGCAACCTGCGGCCTCACCTGCCCGGCTGATCGCGGTGGCGCGGGCAGGCAGATAGACTGGTCGGCCCTTCACGCATCGCAGACACGCGATCAGGAGTCACTTCTTGAACACGCTGACGACACTGAAGACGCTGGCCGTTCCTGTCACCCTTGCCGTTGCGCTGGTGGTCCACAGCGCCGGCGCGTGTGCGGCCGAAAGCCTCGGCAACGGCATCAAGCGCCGTGCGCCGCAGGGCATTTCCACCAAACTGTATGCGTGCGTCGACAAGGCGCCGGACAACGCCGACGCGATCGGCGCATGCCTTTCTGCGGAAAAGGCCGCGCAGGATGAGCGCCTGGACCATGCGTACAAGACGCTACTCGGGTCATTGAACGGCAACGCGAGAGACGCCCTGGTCAGTTCGGAGCAGGCGTGGCAGGACTTTCACGCCAGGACGGCGGCTCTTGAGGCTGCCATCTACGGCAAGAGCAAGCTCGACGACCTGCAGCGCCTGGAGAACGAAATCTTCCGCCTGAGCGAGCGCGCCAACGCGCTCGACAAATACCTGGCCGCGAAGGGTCAGTAAGCGGTTCAGGCGTCGGGCGCCGCCGACAACCACTGGCGCAGGATCGCCACGCTGTAGCGTGAATCGACCTGCGCGATGAACTGGGCGAAGTCCACGCTGGCCGCGTCATCGGCGCGGTCGGAAATCGTGCGGATCGCGGCAAACGGCACGCTCCACTCGTGGCACACCTGCGCCACCGCGGCGCCTTCCATCTCAACGGCCAAGGCATCCGGCAACGCCGTACGCAGCACCGCGCTTTCTGCCGAAGTGCAGACAAAGCGGTCTCCGCTGACGATCAGGCCGCGATGCACCTGCGGCGCCGCAATCCCGAAGGCCCGCATGACATCCGGGCCGAGCAGCGCATGCGGGTCGGCCAACACGGCGCCGGCGCTTTCCAGCAATCCGTTGGCGAGCGACGTGTCAGCGGGGAAGCGCGCCATGCCGGTCAGCGGAATCTCCCAGCGCGGGAATAGCGGCGACGCGTCGACATCGTGCTGCAGCAGTTCTTCCGACACCACGACGTCGCCCACGGCCACGCCCGGAGCCAATGCGCCCGCCACGCCAGCGAACACCACGGCGCGTACGTTGAACTGCGTGATCAACACCGCAGTGGTGGACGCCGCCGCCACCTTCCCGACGCGCGACAGCACCACAACGACCGCTTGGCCGTCCAACTCGCCCGTCCAGAAATCCCGGCTGCCGATGTGGATGCACTGCGCGCCGGACAGACACGGCAGCAGTTCGTTGATCTCTTCATGCAAGGCAGCAACGATGCCGATCGGGCCAAGGACGTTGGGCTGGGAAGACGGAGTGTTCATGCGGAATACGGCGCCGGCTTGGGGCGTGGATACGTCGAAAGACGCCATTGTCGCCGCAATCCGGCTCCGCCTTGCTCGCGCTCAGAGGCGCTGCGCCGCCCGCTGCACGGCGTCATGGCGATCGGCGCGCAAACGATCCAGCCGCGACGTCACTGCTGCAAGAATCTCCGGTGCCGCACGCTCTGGGCGGCCGCAATCGAACGGCGGTGCGGGCGCGTATTCGATACCGAGCTGCACGGCCTGCGCATGCTCGGCACCGGCGATGTCGGCCATGACCGTCAGCGCCATATCGATGCCGGCGGTTACGCCGCCGCCGGTAATGAGGTTGCCGTCACGGACTACGCGCGCTTCATCGACGGTGGCGCCGAACGCGGGCAGCAGGTTGCGCCATGCCCAGTGGCAGGCCGCGCGCTTGCCCTGCAGCAACCCCGCCGCGCCCAGCACGAGCGAGCCGCTGCAGACGGAGGTCACATAGCGTGCGCCGTCGGCCAGGCGCCGCACCTGACGCACGAACTCTGCGTCTTCCATGGCTTCGATCACGCCGAAACCGCCAGGCACGCAGATCAAGTCGGCGTGCGGAATATCGGCCAGCCGCTGCACGTTCGAGATGGTGAGACCACCGTCGGCATGGATCTCGCCACCGGCCGCGGAAGCCACCACGCATTGCGCGCCGGGCAGCCGCCAGAACACCTCATGCGGACCGGTGAAGTCGAGCTGGGTGACACGGTTGTACAGCGCAAAGACAACGATAAATGGGGAAGTCGTCATGGTTCGGCTCTCCTGAAAGTGATGTGATGGCGGGTTGACGCTTTACAGGATCGCGCTCTATCGTGTTGGCAGCAATGACCAGTCTCCCACTTTTTCTGCCATGGCCCACCGCATCGCTGTGCTCATCTTTCCGGACTTCCAGTTGCTCGACGCCGCGGGGCCTGTGGCGGCGTTTGAAGTTGCCAGCCGGTATCGGGACGACCACTACGCGCTGCGCACGATTGCCGCGCAGGCCGGCCTCGTACGCAGTTCTTCCGGGGCGCGCTGGGATGCCGACGCCCTGCCCCCGGCCAGCCAGGTCGACACGCTGCTCATTGCGGGCGGCGACGGCGTGGATGCGGCCATGGCGGATGCACGCACGCGCCGCTTCGTGCAACGCTGCGCAGCCCGCGGCGCGCGCGTTGCCAGCGTGTGTTCGGGCAGCCTGTTGCTGGCCGCCACGGGCTTGCTGAACGGCCGGCGCGCCACCACCCACTGGAGCCGCAGCGAGCAGTTCGCGCGCGCGTTCCCGCAGGTGCAGCTCGAACCGGACCACATCTACGTGAACGACGGCCCAATCTGGACCAGCGCCGGCATCAGCGCCGGCATCGATCTGGCGCTCGCGCTCATCGCCGAAGACCTGGGCGAGCGCCTGGCACGCGCGGTGGCGCGGCAGTTGGTCGTGTATTACCGCCGGCCCGGCGGGCAGTCGCAGTTTTCGGCGCTGAATGAGATGGATTCGGCACGCGGCCGCTTCAAGCCGCTGCTCGACCACGTGCGCCGCAACCTGGGCGCACCGCACCGTGTAGGCGATCTGGCCGAGCACGCCTGCATGAGCCCGCGCCATTTCGCCCGGGCGTTCCAGGTCGAAACCGGTCTCACCCCTGCAAAAGCCGTGGAAAAATTGCGCGTTGAGGCGGCCCGCGCCGCGCTGGAAAGCGGAGCTGCCTCCATGCAGCGGGTCGCCGCCGAATGCGGTTTTGGCGATACCGAGCGCATGCGACGGAGTTTCCAGCGCCTGCTTGGCGTCCCCCCTTCTTCGTTGCGCGCACGCTAACCCCACTTAAAGCCGCGTCACTGCGCCAATCACCTCCCTCAGGTCCGAACTTTGCGTCCTAGGCCCGACGCCGCCCGACATCGACAAGAAAGGGCGGGAGCCAGGTCACAAGCAACGCAAGGAGCGAAGGAGGAGATGCAAATGGACACTCGGGAAATGCTGGCCATCGTGGGGGTCACGCTGGCCGTGATCACGGCGTATTCGCTTGCCCGCGATCTGACCGACGAGCCGTTGGGCCTGCGGGCACCGCACAGCGGCCGGATGCATGTGCAAGCGCAGGTGAGTGCGCCGCATCAGTGACGCGCATGGCGCGCAAAGGCCAGCCCGCTTCCCTGATCGAATGGCCGCCTCGCCTGGTAGAAGACATCGCCCGGCGCCGTGCGGTGCTTTTCTTCGGGTCGGGCATTTCGGCCAATGCCCGCTCGGCCGATGGCTCACGGCATCCGCCCACGTGGGCAGAACTGCTGTGCCTGGCCGCCGATGCCATCGCGCCCGCCGCATCCCAACTGGCAGAAGAAGTTCGCGCCTTTGTCGCACGCGGCGATGTACTGACTGCTGCTGAAATCGTGCGCCGCGTGCTGGGCCAGCGCCGGCTGACCGCGCTGTTACGCCGTGAGCTGGTCACGCCACGCTTTGAAGTGGCACCAATCCACGATGCATTGCTCGCGCTCGATTTCCGCATCACGCTCACACCCAACTTCGACACGCTGTACGAAACGCGCGCCCATGCGCACGGCACAGCGCCGGTCGTGGTGTGCGACTACAGCAACCCCACCGTGGCAGCGCGTGTGCGTGAAGACTGCAACCTCATCATCAAGACACACGGCTCGATGAGCCATCCGGCCACGCTCATCTTCTCGCGCTGCGATTACGTGCAAGCGCGAGCCCGCTTCCGTGCCTTCTACGACCTGGTGGAGGCATTGCTGCGCACGCACACCTTCCTGTTTCTCGGCTGCGGCATCGACGACTCCGACATGCGCGCGCTGCTCGAAGCCTACGGCGCCGAACACCCCGGCGCCGAACGCCATTACTTCGTGACCGCCGCCGACACGTTCTCCGACGTCACTGCCGCCGTGCTGGAAGACGCGCTCAACCTGCATGTGCTGCGCTACCAGGCACAGGCAGCGGACCATTCGGCGCTGCTTGAGGCTGTCCGTGCGCTCGGCACGGCGGTTGAGCGCGAGCGCGGGGCCATGCGCGGCCGTCGCCCACGCGGTGCCGCGCGATGACGATCCGTATCGGCATCTCGGGTTGGCGCTACGAAGGGTGGCGTGGCGTGTTCTATCCGGAAGACCTGGCGCAACGCCGCGAGCTGGAGTTTGCGTCGCGCCAGTTCGACACCATCGAGATCAACGGGTCGCACTACTCGCTGCAGTCGATCAACAGTTGGCAGGCCTGGCATGACACCGTGCCCGATGGTTTCGTTTTTGCCGTCAAGGGGCCGCGGTATCTGACCCACATGCTGCGCTTTCGGGACGAGGCCGCGGTGCCGGCGCTGGCCAACTTCTTCGCTTCTGGGGTGCTGGCGCTGCGGCGCAAGCTCGGACCGTTTCTGTGGCAATTTCCGCCCAACTACCGGTTCGATGCCGAGCGCTTCGAGCGCTTTCTTTCGCTGTTGCCCCCCGACACGTCTGCTGCGCGTGCGTTGGCGCGGCAGCACGACGGGCGCGTCAAGGCCCCGTGGTTCGCCACGCGCGATCAGCGGCCCCTGCGCCATGCGGTGGAAGTGCGCCACGAAAGCTTCTGCACGCCGGAATTTGCGGCGCTCCTGCGTCGGCATCACGCCGCGCTGGTGGTCTCGCATGCGATTGCGGACTGGCCGTACCTTGAAGACGTGACGGCCGATTTCGTCTACCTGCGCCTGCACGGCGCCGATGCGCTCTACAGCGGCGCCTATGCGGATGCGGCGCTCAACCGCTGGGCCGATCGCATCCGCCAATGGGCCGCTGGCCGTGAGCCGCCCGATGCGCAACGCGTTGGCCCGCCCGCCAGACTGCGGCGCGGCGGCCGCGACATCTATTGCTATTTTGATAACGATAAAAAGGTCGAAGCGCCTTCCGATGCGCGGCGATTGCTCGAACGGCTGCAGCGTGCCGAGTAAGACGGCGGCTCAGGGCGAGCGCGCATTGCCTTATTCGCGCGGCGCCAACGCAACCACCTGACCGAGCCTCACCTGCGCCACCAGACCGCCGCCTTCGCGATTGCGCAACGTGAGCCCACCGCCTGCAGCCTCCGCCAACTGCTGTGCGATCGCCAAGCCCAACCCCGTGCCGCCCGTCTCGCGGCTGCGCGAATTCTCCAGCCGTACAAACGGCTGCAACACCGCCTCAAGCTTGTCTTCAGGAATGCCGGGTCCGCGGTCGCGCACCTCGATCACCACGGCGTCGCCGTCGCGACGCACATCCATTTCCGCCGCGCCGCCAAACTTGATGGCGTTGTCGGTCAGGTTGGTCAACACGCGGCGCAACGCGTGGGGGCGCGTGACGATGGCGCCGGTGGCGTGCTGCTCCAGGGTGACGGGCTTGCCCGTGTCCTGGTAGTCGTACACCAGGCTTTCGACAAACGATCCGACATCGATGCGCGAGGGCTTTTCACCATCGCCATGCGCACTGCGCGCATAGGCCAGGCCCTCCCGCACGAGGGTTTCAATCTCAGCCAGATCACTCAGCAGCTTGCGCTTCTCTTCAGAATCTTCGGCCAGTTCGGCGCGCAGCTTCATGCGGGTGATGGGCGTCAGCAGGTCATGCGAAATGGCGGCCAGAATCTGCACGCGCTCTTCGACAAAGCGGGCAATGCGCTCGCGCATGGCGTTGAAGGCATGTGCGGCGCGCGCCAGTTCGGTCGGACCGGTTTCATCCAGCGGCGGCGTCTGCGCGTTGGGGTTGAGCGCATCGGCGGCGTCGGCCAATGCAACCAGCGGGCGGATCGACAATCGCACCGCAAACCAGCAGCACACGATCAGCAACAGCAATTGCACCACCAGCACATACGGCAGCCACTGCGCAATGGGCGTCATGCGCGGATGCACATCGATGGTGAGCGTGCTGCCGTCGCTGAGCGTGAGGTGTGCCTGCAGCTGCTTGCCGTCGCCGGGTATCGACTCTACCGTCACCGGAAAGCGGCCGCCGCTGGCCTCGCTGATGCGGGCGGCGATGTCCTTGCCGCGCTGGGTCATCTCCGGCACGCCGGGCAAGCCCGGGCCGAGTATGTACTGATAGTTGCCGCGGTTCAGACGCGGCAGCCACTGCGGGCGCTCGTCGGCAGGCAGGCGGTCAAGGATGGCGATGGCCGTGGACACATCGGTTTCCAGCGTGCCGAGCATCACCTCGCGCGCGCTCATGTAGCGCTCGGAAAACAGCACGGCAAACGACAGCGCATACGCCACCACCAAACCCGCCAGCAGGATCACAAAGAGGCGCGAGCCGAGCGTCCGTGGCCATGCCCAGGCGCGCATGCTCATGGTTGCGGTCATTGGCGTGCCTCCTTGATCTCCACCGGCTTGGCAAAGACATAGCCCTCGCTGCGCACGGTCTTGATGTACGCCGGGTCGCGTGCATCGTCATTCAGGCGCTGACGCAGGCGGCTCACCAGCAGGTCGACGGATCGCTCGAACATCTCGGCCTCGCGGCCTTGCGTGAGGTTGAGCAGTTGATCGCGGTTGAACACGCGCATCGGGTGGTCGACAAACACGCGCAGCAGGCGGTATTCCGCGCCGCTCAGCGCAACGATGGTGCCCTCGGCATCGATCAGGTGGCGCGCGGTGGTGTCGAGCTGCCAGTCGCCAAAGGCCAGCATCTGCCCCGCTTCGGAAATCTGCAGGTTGGGCGGCAGCATGCGCGTGCGGCGCAACACGGCCTTGATGCGGGCGAGCAGCTCGCGCGCGGCAAACGGCTTGGCGAGGTAATCGTCAGCGCCCATTTCCAGGCCGATGATGCGATCGGTCTCGTCGTCGCGCGCCGTCAGCATCAACACGGGCGTGGCCTTGTGCTTGCCGGCGCGCAGTTCGCGGCACAGCACCAGGCCGTCGTCGCCGGGCAGCATCAGGTCGAGCACGATGAGGTCGACGCTGTTGGCCTCCAGGAACGCACGCATGTGGCGCCCATCGGGCGAGGCGGTCACACGCAGGCCGTTCTTGGTGAGATAGGTCGAAACAAGTTCGCGGATCTCGCGGTCATCATCGACGATCAGGATGTGGTCGACGTGGGCGTCCATGGGGGTGACCTCGGCACGATGGAAGGTGGAAGGAAGGCGCCATTTTGCGCCTGTCCGTGTGACGTCGCGAGCCCGTGTTGTATCGCAATGCATCTGACGGATGCGTTTGTACAGTTCGATACAAAGTCGCCCCTGCCGCGATACATGCCAGCTACGCGCGCGGCGTCTGATGGAGGCCATCCCGATCCCCTGTGGAGAAATGTCGACCATGAGCCTGCTGATACTCGCCTACGTGGGCGGCGCTCTGACCATCCTCAGTCCGTGCATCCTGCCCGTTCTGCCGTTCGTGCTGAGCCGAACCAATCAGCCTTTTGTGCGCGGCAAGTTGCCGATGCTCGCCGGCATGGCGCTCACCTTTGCCGGCTTTGCCACGCTGCTCTCGGCCGGCGGCGCGTGGGCGGTGCGGGCCAACGAGGTCGGCCGGTTTGCTGCACTCGCGCTGCTGGCGGTGTTCGGGCTGTCGCTGCTGTGGCCCAGGCTGGCCGATCTGATGGCCCGGCCGGCGGTGGCGCTGGGCAACCGGCTCGCGGGGCAAGCGTCAACGGGCGGGGCATCGGCGGAACCTTCGGTGGCAGGTTCACTGCTGCTGGGTGTGGCCACGGGGATGCTGTGGGCGCCGTGCGCGGGCTCGATCCTCGGTTTGGTGCTGACCGGCGTGGCGCTCAATGGCGCGAGCGTGTCCAGTGCGCTGGCGTTGACGGCTTATGCCGCAGGCGCGGCCACATCGCTGGCGGCAGCCTTGGGATTGGGCGGCCGTGTGTTCGCCGCCATGAAGCGCTCCGTAGGTCTGGGCGAATGGGCGCGTCGCATCATGGGCGCAAGCGTGCTGGGTGGCGTGGCGCTCATCGGGCTGGGGGCTGACACGGGCCTGCTGGCGCGCCTGTCTTCGGGCGGCAGCACGCAGCTTGAGCAGGCACTGGTGAACGTGCTGGGCGGGTTGGGCGTGACTCCGCCGGCACCACAGGGCAGCGTCAACTTGGTCTCCGAGACCAATGCTGCGCCTGCGGCGAAACCCAGCGGCTTGCCCGTGGAGGGGCGCCTGGCCTCGTTCGACGGCGCGGTGCAGTGGCTCAACTCCGCGCCCATTTCGGCCGAACAACTGCGCGGGAAGGTCACGCTGGTCTATTTCTGGACCTACTCGTGCATCAACTGCATCCGCACGCTGCCGTATCTGCGCGCCTGGGCCGACAAGTACAAGGACCAGGGCCTGACCGTGGTGGGCGTGCACGCGCCGGAATTCGCCTTTGAGAAGTCCCCCGAAAACGTTGCCCGCGCCGTCAGTGGCTTCCGCGTCGACTTTCCGGTGGCCATCGACAGCAACCACCGCATCTGGAACGCCTTCCACAACAGCTACTGGCCCGCCGCGTACTTTGCCGATGCCCAGGGCAACATCCGTCACCACCAGTTTGGCGAGGGCGATTACGCCACCTCTGAACATGTCATCCAGGCCTTGCTGGCCGAGGCAGGCAACCAGCAGGTAGCGGGCGGCGTGGTCGCACCCGATGCCCCCGGGGCCCAGGCCGCGCCGGACTTGGACAACGTCCGCTCTCCGGAAACCTACGTCGGCTACGCGCAAGCTGACCGCTTCGCATCGCCGGGCGGCGCGCAGATCGGCACGTCGCACGCATACAGCGTCGGCAAGCTCGGCCTGAACGATTGGGGCCTGTCCGGCCAATGGACCATCGACGCCGAACAAGCCACGCTCGACCGCGCCGACGGCAGCATCGTCTACCGATTCCATGCACGTGACCTGCACCTCGTGCTCGGGCCCGCCGCCGATGGCCGCGCCGTGCGCTTCACCGTCACGATCGACGGCAAGGCCCCCGGCGACAGCCACGGCGCCGATACCGATGCCCACGGCAACGGCGCCATCACGCAAACGCGCCTCTACCAGCTCGTGCGCCAGGCCGGCACGGTGGGTGAGCACACGTTCGAAATCCGCTTCCTCGATGCCGGGGCGCATGCCTACGCCTTCACTTTCCGCTGACGGCGCGCCGCCGTTTTGTACGCGTTTGTATCCATCGGCCAGACAGATACGTACCCAGACAAAACGGGCCTTCCGAGCTACTTCAGGGATACGTCGGCCTTCTTAAATACGTCTCGTGGCCCCGGCAACAAGCGCACAGCAAGCCGCTGACGCCGGGACGCAAATCCAACCCGCAGTCTTTCCCTTTCGTCAAAAGGAGATCACCATGACCCGCATCGAAAACGTTCTGTACACCGCCAAGGTCAACGTCACCGGCGGCCGCGACGGCCAGGCCCACAGCGACGACGACCGCCTGAACCTGAAGCTGTCGCCCCCGGGCAGCAGCGGCCACGGCACGAACCCCGAGCAGCTGTTTGCCGCGGGATGGTCTGCGTGCTTTATTGGTGCAATGGGCCGGGCGGCCATCCAGATGAAGATCAAGCTGCCGGCCGATCTGTCCTTGAACACCGAAGTCGACCTGGGCACCACCGATGATGCGTACTTCCTGCAAGCTCGGCTGAACGTGAGCCTGCCCGGCCTGGATCGCGAAGTGGCCCGAGCCGTGGTGGAAGCGGCCCACCAGCTCTGCCCGTATTCGAAGGCCACGCGCGGCAACATCCACGTCGAGCTGAACCTGGTCTGACGCTGCACATGGCCCGCCGCACGCTGCCAGCGACTGCGGGCCATCACCCGCAACTTTTTTCGGATTCCACACCATGCGCACGACCCTCCGCGCCGCACTTGCGGCACTCGCCATCGGCGCCGTCTACTTTGTCGGGACTGGCGCGCCCGCCTTCAGCCAGACCGCCGCGACCGGCGCGGCGGCACCGGAATTTGCAGGCATCAACCAGTGGCTGAACTCCCAGCCGCTGTCCATGAAGGACCTGCGCGGCAAGGTCGTGCTGGTGGATTTCTGGACGTATTCCTGCATCAACTGCCTCAACACGCTGCCCCACGTGAAGCAGTGGTACGACAAATACAAGGATCAGGGCCTGGTCGTGGTGGGCGTGCACACACCGGAATACGCGTTCGAAAAATCAACCGCCAACGTACAGGAAGCGCTCAAGCGCCTGGACGTGCGCTACCCGGTCGCGCAGGACAACAGCTACGCGACGTGGTCGGCCTTCCACAACCAGTTCTGGCCGGCGCTGTACCTGATCGATACCGACGGGCGCATCGTCTATCAGCACTTTGGCGAAGGCCGCTATGCCGAGACGGAAGCCGCCATCCAGAAGCTGCTGGCCAATCAAAAGCCGCAGAAGCCCGCGTGACGGCCCAGCGCGAGACAACCCGCCCCAGCGGTGCTTACGAGCGCCAGCGGGCGGGGCGTTTCTCCAGAAAGGCGTCGATGCCCTCGCCGGCGTCTTCTTCCATCATGTTGCGGGCCATGACGTCGCCCGCGTAGGCATAGGCATCGGCAAGCGGCATCTGCCGTTGCCGGTAGAACATCGCCTTGCCGTAGCGAATGGCGGTGGGGCTCTTCGACACGATGTCCGCCACCTTGCGGGCAATCGCGTCATCCAGGTCCGCCGCCGGCACGGCCTCGTTGATCAGGCCCCAGTCGGCCGCCGTGGCCGCATCGATGAAGCGGCCCGTCACCAACATGTCGAATGCGCGCTTCGGGAGCACGTTGCGCGACAACGCCACCGCCGGGGTTGAACAAAACAGGCCGACGTTGATACCCGACACCGCAAACCGCGCCGCATCCGAAGCAATGGCGAGGTCGCAACTGCCGACCAACTGACAACCCGCTGCGGTCGCCACGCCATGCACGCGCGCAATGACCGGCACCGGCAGCGCCTGGATCGCCTGCATCACCACACTGCACCTCGCGAACAGCGCTTGGTAATACGCAAGCTCGGGCGTGCCGCGCATTTCACGCAAATCGTGGCCGGCACAGAACGCCTTGCCCTCGGCGCCAAGCACCACGCAGCGCACCGTCGCGTCTTGCGCGATGTCGTCCAGCGTGCCCTGCAGCGCGTCGAGCATGGCTTCAGACAACGCGTTGAATTGCAGGGGCCGGTTCAGCCGCAGGGTGGCGACGCCGTCGCGGTCATCGCGTAAGACTGGCGGTTCGACGGCGGCGTGGGTGGTGGGTTGAGGTTGCATGCGCACTCCTTTACAGGGTGGTGCCGTAGGGGCACCAGTCTATTCCCGCACAGCGCGGGCTGCACTCGGGCGTTCCCCGTAACACCCGGCTGGCCGCCAGCGGCGGCAGGCCTGAAGGTTCTACCCCTTTGGCCGCGTTGACATCGGGCAGGCCACTGACTATCACGCGTCTATGACGTCGGTTGCCCCCGGGCAACGCAATCACATCGCAGTCGCACAGCACGTCACACCACAAGTGAACGCGTGACTCCGTCACCGCAAGGGGGCCAACGTGATGTCGGAAACGCTGGACATGCAGCGGGGCTTGTTGCTGAGCCTCTCCCCAGGACGCCGGACGTACTGGATGGCGCAGGCCGTGGCCTTGCTGTCGCTCGTGGTGCTGGTGTCGGCCGTGCCGTTTGCCAAGGTGCAGCTGGCGCAACTTCCGTCGTTCGTGCCGATTTACGAATCGGCCCTCATCCTCAATGACTTGATTACCGCAGCGCTGCTCTTCGGGCAGTTCGCCATCACGCGCTCGCGGGCCATGCTGGCGCTCGCCAGCGGCTACCTGTTCACGGCCACCACGGCGCTGGGGCACCTGCTGTCGTTTCCGGGGCTGTTCGCCCCAGGCGGGCTGCTGGGGGCAGGGCCGCAGAGCACCGCGTGGATCTACATGTTCTGGCACGCGGGCTTTCCGCTGTTTGTCATCGCTTACGCCGTGCTCAAGGGGCGTGAAGAGCGCGAGCCCGATCGCTTCCCGCCCTACACGCTGACACGGCACACGGCCCTTGGCACCGTGGCCGCTGTGCTCGGCGCATCGGCCGCATGCGTGGCGCTGGCCACTGCGGGCGAGCACCTGCTGCCGCCCATCATGGCCGCCCACCGCTACACGCCCACCATGGGGGTCGTCGCCGGCAGCACGTGGTGCATTTGCATGGCCGCGCTGGTCGTGCTGTGGCGCACCCGTCCGCACCTGACGCTCGATGTGTGGCTGATGGTCGTGCTGTGCGTGTGGATCTGCGATGTCGCGCTCAGCACCGTGTTCAACGGTGGGCGGTATGACCTGGGCTTCTATGCCGGCCGCGTGTTCGGGCTGCTTGGCGCGAGCTTTGTGCTGCTGTCGCTATTGATCGAAAACACCGTGCTGCATTCCCGGCTGGCGGCAGCACGGGCAGAACTCAGGCAGCTTGCGGCGGGCAACGTTGGGGATCGGCAAGGCTGACCCCCGGGCCATCCCTCCCCATCCCGCTACGCTCGCCCCACCTGCGCCCGCCGTGCCGGCATCGACATTGCCGCCACGCCCAACACCACGCAAGCCAGCCCTATCCAAGCTGAAGACGGCAACGATTCCCCCAGCAGTACCACGCCGATCGCCACCCCGATCGGCACACGCAGATAGGCCTGCGCAGTCGTACCGATCGCGCCGAGCGTTTGAATGAGCCGGAAGTAGATGGCAAACGCGAGGGCCGTAGAGAACACCTCCAGCGCCACCAACGCCATCAGCGAACGTGCAGAAGGCTGGAGCGCCCACGGGTGATCCACAAGCAGGCTGGCAGGGGTCAGCACGAACGCGCCTATCAGCAGCGAGCCGGTGGCAGGCGCCGCCGGGTGCAGCCCCTTGAACGACCGGCCGTAGATGGCCGCACCCGCGTAGCACGCCGTGGCCGCCACGATGGCCAGCTGCGGAACAAGCTGGCCGCCCAACCCATCAAGCGCGCTTGGCCCAATCACCAGACACGTGCCGACAAACCCTGCAATCACGCCGACCAGCTTGCGCAGCGACACCGGCTCGTGCCGTGTGATAAACGCCGTCGCCACAAAGACCATCACGGGCGACGTCGAATTGAGAATGGTCGCCAGACTCGCCCCCACCGAGCGCTCCGCCCAGGCGATGAGCGTGAACGGCACGACGCTATTCAGCAGCGCCTGCACGCCAAACCGCATCCAGACCTGACCGTCGCGCGGCAGGCGGATCTTGCGGCTGTGCATCCACAGCAACAGCAGCGTTGCCGCGATCACCGTTCTGGCGGCGATGAAGGTGAGCGGCGGAATGGTCTCCACGCCCACCCGAATGAACGTGTACGACGCGCCCCACAAGGTCGACAGCGTGAGGAGCAGGGCCAGGTCAGTGACGTGGCTGGATGCGGGTGTGGTGGTATGCGGCACGGAGTGCCCTCCTGTTTGGCGGTCAGACTGCCGCCACTCGATACAGGAGGATCGTAGCGAGGCTGGGCGCTGAGTGTGCGGGAAACGGTTTGGTGTGGGACGAAGTGTGGGCGTGGGTGTTCAGTCGTGCCGCGTCGATGTCGCCTGCTGCCACAACCGCACCAACTCCTCCGCCTGCTCGGGATAGGTCTCAAACTGCGCGACCCTAGGCGGAATGAGAAACCACGGCTGCTTGCTGCGCGTGTACACGTGTGCCGCGGGCGTGAAGGCTTGCTGGTTCTGCAGCGTGCCTGGCCGGAGCAACGCGATGTTTGGCCGGTTCAACGGCTCCGCCCACAGGCGCGTGTCGCAGCGCCTACAGATGCGGGCTCTGCGAGCGTGCCCGTTGCCGAGGTTGAATTCGGCAAGCGGCGCCTCTCCTTCCAGGATCTGCAGGTCCGGGCGGTGAACCCACATCACCGGCAACGCCGCGCCGCCGGTGCGACGTTGGCACATGGTGCAGTGGCAAACGTAGAAGGTGAGCGGATCAGCGAGGAGCTGGAATTTGACGCTGCCGCAGAGGCGGGAGCCTGGGTAGGGAGCGGGCATAAGGTTCACCGGCGAGGCGTGACACCAAGGCAGTCTGGCAGGAAAATTCGGCTCGACGCTTTGAAACAGCAAACTGAGGGGGACCAACTTGCAAACGCGTCATAGCGCGATGGATAGCACCACAACGTTGCCGACCATGATAGAGGACATCCCGGGGCTCGGCCGTCTCTACGCACCTACCGGCAATGCCGCTGTGCCCCATGTGCTGGTGCTGCATGGTTCAGAGGGCGCATGGTCTGGATTCGCACATCTGCAAGCGGCCATCTTCGCGGCCAGCGGTATCGCTGCACTACCGTTTGGATATAGCGTCGGCGGCAATCTTTGGAACGCTGGCCTGATCGAGAACGTCCCGTTAGACCGCACCGCCGCCGCGCTCAATGCAATGCGGAGCCGCTCGCGGTCGACGGGCAAAGTCGGCGTCTACGGGGTTTCGCGCGGCGCCGAGCATGCACTGCTACTCGCGGTCTTGATGGCAACCGACAGCACCCTGCATGCACCGGATGCGGTGGCTGTGCACGCACCCCCAGACGTGATATGCGGCGCGTTCGACGGCCGCGAGTGGAGAGACCCCGGCGACCCGGGTTGGCAGGCATGGGACCCCGCGCGGCGGGCCTGGACCTGGAAAGGCAGTTCAGAAGCACTACTACCCACTCAACCCATTGAAATTGAGCGCTATCCCGGCCCCTTGCTGATCAGCGCGGGCGAGAAGGACACCACATGGTCATCCGTCATGAGCAAGCGGCTGGCCGACCGGTATGCGGCCGGTGGAAGAACTGCAGAGCAGCTGCTGTTTCCCGAAGAAGGGCATGTTTTGTCGGCTAAAGCTACGATGCTTCGGGATAAACACGTATCGGTCTTTTTTGCGCAACATCTGGCAGAGCAATAAGGGCGACAGCGCGTACAGGGCTTGAAAGCGTTACGGCCAGGGGCATCCCGGCGTGTCTGGGCGGCGCCGCCCTTCGACAGTCAGGAAACTTGAGGACTCGCAAGGCTGCAAGGTCTCGCGACGGCAGGACAGCGCACCACGCAGCCGACCCACCCCAACAACCAAAAATCCTCACCTCAGGGTTATCCGCCATTTCGGCCGGCGCCCAGCTTTTCGACACTCCTGCCACACCACCAAAAAAACAAGGGGCGGAGACAGGTATGGACCGGAGGCAATTCGTACGGAGTTCAGTAGCACTGGGCGGCGCAATGATGCTCACGCCCCTGGCGCGCGCGGCGGAAGCCGGCGTGTTTGCAGACAAGATCGTCTTTGGACAGACGGTCGGGTTCGACAGCGTATGGGGCGGGCTTTACAAGAACTACACCAACGGCTTGCTGGCCGGCTTCGAGCAAGTCAACGCCCAGGGCGGCGTGGCGGGCCGCAAGCTGGTCGTCAAGCGGCTGGAGGACAACTACCTGCCCGACAAAACCGTGGCCAACGTCAAGACGCTGGTGCAGGAAGGCGTGTTCGGGCTTGTGTGCATGGGCGGCACTGGCAACACCATTGCTGCATTGCCGCTGCTGGAGCAATACCGCCTGCCGGTGGTCGGCGCCATGACCGGCGCCGGCGCCGTGCGCAAGCCCAGCGCACCACTCTTCCACACGCGCGCCAGCTACGCAGACGAAGTCGCGAAGATGGTGCAGCACGCCACCACCATCGGGCTCAAGCGCGTGGCCGTGGTCTACCAGGACAACCCGTTCGGCTCCGGTAATGCCGACGCCGCCAAGGCCGCCGCGGCAAAGTTCGGCGCGCAGATCGTCGCGCTCATCCCGCACAATGCGAAGGGCGACGATATCGACATGGTGGTCGACAAGATTGCCGCCGCCAACCCGCAGACCACGCTGTTGTTCACGTCCCCAGCATCGGTGGCCGACATGCTGACGCGCTATCAGGCCAAGCACGGCCCCGTGCCGCTGCCGCAGCCGTGGATCCTGTCGGTCACCACGCCCAAGACCGTGTTCGAGAAAGCCGGGCCGCTAGCCCACGGCGTGGCTGTCACGCAGGTCATGCCCGGGCCCAATGCACGCACCCAGCCGCTGGTGCGCGCGTTTCGCGAAGCCAACGACAAGTTTGGCGACCACGGCAACCAGACCTACGAAGCGGTGGAAGGCTTTCTCACCGCCCGTGTCATCGTGGACGGCCTGCGCGCCTGCGGCAGCAACCCCACGCGCGACGGCTTTATCCAGGCGCTGGAAGGCTTCGGCACGCGCGACTTTGGCGGCGTGCGGGTCCACTACGACCGCGCCAACCACGCCGGGCTGGATTACGTAGACGTCACGATGATCGGCAGCAACGGCCACCTCGTCGGCTGAGCACTTTGCCCGCTGGTGCCAACACGCGAGCCTGGGCGACTTCGCAATGCGGATGTTTCCTTGACGGACTCCGAGGCTCAGGGAGCCTCGGACCACGATGTCCCATCCGCCCTTACGGCGAAACCCTTAACGACACGCCAGCGGACCGCTGAATGCCCTGCGTTCCGTCTTGCGCCACAGCGTTGAGGTCGATGGAGTCGATGGACGCATTCGCGGGTCTTACCAACGTGGCCTTCCAATCCGTGCTCGTCGCTGAAGGGTTCACCGTCACCCCGATAAAGCCCGGGCCGGACGAATACTGCCACTGCACCGGGACGTTGCTACGAAACTCAACGGTGCTGTTGTTTGGAATCGCCGATTGCAAGGACAGGGTCGGGCCAGACAACGTCGTACCGACAAACGTGGAGTTGATGTAGACGTCCACCGACAGCCTGGGCGAAATGGTGACGGTATAGGGCAGCGTTGCGCCCGCCGTCGTGTATTGGCTCGCGCAGCCAGCGTCCTTGCACAACTGCAGCGTCAGGCTGCCTGTATAAGTGCCCGGCACAAGCGTCATGTTGGGCCGCAGGGTCGCGCTATAGCGCCCCGAGCCCACTGACGAGACATTCAACGCGCCGCCCCCGAAGCCCTGGCCTGAATCCACGACTCGGGCATACACAATACCGCTGGCCGTGCCGGACACAGCGGCCTGGACGGTGACTGTGGAATCCTGAAATGCATTCACATTGGCCTGTTGGCCCTGGAACCCCTTTGCCGACAGCGCTGACGGATTGAAACTGACGGTCATGTCAGGGCTACTGCTGTCGCCGCCGCCACACGCAGACAGCGTCATGGCAGCGAATACCATCGCGGCAATTGAAAAGGGTCGGGTAAGGCGATTAAGCACCGCAGCCTCCTAGGCTAAGTTGTTGATGTTCTTTTCAGTGTTTGCGGATCAATCTGCCAGGCTGTGATCGCCTGGTAGCCATCGAATCCCGCTGATGGTTCGGCCCGGGCAAATTAAAATCTACCGTCATAGAACTGGCAAACCCCCCATAGGGGGGCGGTTGCGCGGATACCCACGATCCGACTTAAAGAATGACTCGCTCAAGAAATGAGATCGAGGATAGGCGGCGGGCGAATGTCGTGGCTAAGTGGCGAGGGCGCGATCGAGGTACATCGCTGTGTTGATGTCGTACTGCTATCGTCATCTACCGGCAGAGCTCGCTGATGCTGTTCTCGCCCGTACTGGCCCGATGCTGGCGACACTGCCTCAGGACCGGCTTAACATCCAGAACGCAACGCAACACAACAACGCACGTTTCAAAGGGGTAGGAGTTGTCGAAAAAAATCATCTCTCTGGTCTTGGCCTGCGCTTGCAGCATGAGCATGAGCCAAGTGGCCTTCGGACAAATCTCGATGGATGCACCGCTGACAGACGCGCCGCCAGCCGAAGCACTGCAGTCGGAAGTCCTGCCGGCCGCCACACTGCAGGCGCAGGCCCCCAAGTTGGAAGCAGCGCCGCAAGCGCAAGCCCCCTCGCCCGAGCCTGCTCCAAGGGCGGAGCCCGTCCCGAAGGTCGAACAAACGAAGGTCGAACAAAGCTATTGGGCCGCCGAAGGCCTGAGCGAGCGGATGCGCAAGGCGCGTGCGATCACGCTGTATTTGATGGACCCGGCCCTGGCGTCGCTCAAGGCCGTGGATGAAGCGCACCTGAAAGACACCGGCTGCGAATACAGCACCGAAGACGGCGCGCTCATCGCCAACTTTGCCGATACGGTGGAAAGCGCCAGCGTGCGCAGCAGCTCGTTCTCACTGCAGTTCGAACCGCGTGAAGCCGTCTACCTGGCGCTGGGCGGCGGCAGCGAGCTGAAGCTGCTGTTCGAGAAGCCCTACCCGAACCAATCGGAAGTGCTGGGGCAGATCAATGGTCAACCGGTCTCGGCGAGCAAGAGCCTGGTGGAAGGCCTCTATCGATGGGCCGCGAAGGCTGGCCGCGTCCGGCGGTGCGAGGGCTTTGTGGGTCGGTACCGCTAAGCCCACCCTCGCGCCTTCAAAGCGCGGGCGCCAACGCCCGCAGGTTGGCCTCCAACACAAACTGCTGACACACGCTGGGCGCCAGCGGGTGGCTGAAGAAATAGCCCTGAAACCGCTCACAACCCAGGGCGGACAGGCGCTCAAGCTGCTGCTCCGTCTCCACGCCTTCCACCACCGTCGACAGGTTGAGCGTGCGGCTCAGGCTCGCAATGCTGCGCACGATGTGTTCGTTGATGCTGCCCGCGCTCACGTCGGCCAGCGAGCGGTCGATCTTCACGGTATCCAGCGGCAGCTCGCGCAGGTAGTGCAGCGACGTATGGCCCATCCCGAAATCGTCGAGCGCGACTTTCACGCCAGCCTCTCGCAGCTGCTTGAGGTTGCCGATGGCGGTGATATCCGGTAGCAGCATCGTCGATTCAGTGATCTCAAGTTCCAGCTGCGTGGGCGACAGCCCTTCGCGACGCAGGATGTCGAGCACGTTCCGGTACAGCCTGCAGTCCAGCAACTGCCGAGGTGAGAGATTCACGGCGACCACGAAATCGTCCGGCAAGACACCGCGCCACGCCGCGCGCTGCTGACACGCAAGCGACAGAATCCGTAGGCCGAGCTGATCGATCTTGCCAATGTCGTCGGCCAGCGCCACGGCAATGGGCGGGGCCACGCGCCCCAGCACCGGGTGCTGCCAGCGCAGCAGCGCCTCGGCCCCAAACACGCGCCCGGTGGCGCAATCCACCTGCGGCTGAAACTCCAGGAAAATCTGCCCGTCTTTCTTGATGGCGTTCTCCAGATCGCTGGCCAGCGCCACCGCCATGCGGCCTTCGTCCCCGGGCAGGTCCAGACAGCGCCGGCCCTTCAGGCTCACCTCGGGCGACTCGGCAATCTGCAACAAAGACGCAAGCACCTCCTGGCTGCGGCGCGCGGACAGAACATCCGCCATGCGCACAAATGGCAGGTAAATCGCCGCCCCCACCACCAGGCCGATGAGCTGGACGACCGCCCCCCACACCGAGCCCGTGGTTGCATAGCCGCTGAACAGCGCTGGGGTGGTCCACGCCACGGTGTAGCTGGTCTTGGGCATGAGGTCTGCAACCGTGGCCGCATAGGCGATCAGGATCTGCACCAGCGGCGTGAGCAGGAACGGAATCGCGTAGACCGGGTTGAGCACCAGCGGCAGCCCGAAGAGCAACGGCTCGTTCACGTTGAACAGCGCCGGCAGCATGACGATCAGCGCCATCTTGCGGCCGCGCTGCATGCGCCGCGACATCAGCAGCGCGAGCACGAGGCTAAGCGTGCCGCCCGAGCCGCCCATGCGCGCGAACACGGCAAAGAAGTGATAAGTAAAGATGAACTGTGGCTGCCCGCCGCTGGCAACCGCCGCCGCGTTGGCCTGCGTGGCCGGCTCCAGGATGTGCTGATGCACCATGTACAGCGCGTTGGGCCCGTGGATGCCAAACAGCCACAGCAACTGCGACACCGCTTCGTAGCCCAGGCCAAACAACAGGCTGTTGGCCGCATCCGAATACGGCGCTGCCAGTTGCGCATCCAGTGCGGCCATGAGCTGCGGCCAGCCCGCCCAAGCCATGCCGGCCTTGAGCACGGCAAACGCCAAGATCGTCAGCATGCCGGCCGGCACGACCGACAGCACATCGCCCACCAGAAGATCGTTGCTCAAATGGTGAGACGGAATGCGCAAACGCCGGATGCCGCACAGCTTCAGAAACAGCGTGCCGCCCAGTGACGCCACCACCAAGGCGCCAAACAGCCCCTGCCCCAGTGAGAGCGACGCCATCAACGATGCATTCGCAGCCGGCGCGATGAGCGTAAAGAAGCACGACACCACCACCACGGCCGCCACGGTGGGGTTGACCACGCGACGCCCGGCACGCTGGTTGTGCAACTGCGCCAACACATCGGCAAACCCGAAGAGAGCGACCAGCGCGCCGATGCCGATCGTGCCGGCCAGCACGCTGTCGCAAAAGGCATCCAGCCGCGCGCCAAAGGCCCCCACCAGCACGGCGCGTATGCCGGGAGTGGGCGGATAGCGCAGCAGCAGCGCCAGCGCGCCCACCATGATGAGCGGCAAAGAGAGCGCCAGCCCGCGCCGAATGGCAATGAAATACGGCCCGCGGTCCAAGCGCTCGGCGGCGCTCAACAACCTCAGCCAGGGCGATAGCGCCTGCGTCGTCATAGGACTCGATCTTGTTCGCGGTGGATCGGCAAACCCCAGGGGCAGCCCGAAGTGTTGCCTACGGACTACGAATCCTAATCGACATGACTCGCCATGCACTTAAGTGTCACTTTGCGCAATACGCAAAAAGGTCATCCGCCCATGGCAAGCTTTGTGCGATACCTAGGGGAAACCCGAGGTCTTGCCGCAGTATTGTCCCCAGGCCCGCACCACGGCAAGGCCATCGGCACCAACGTGGCGCCCATGCTGTGTACGGCGCGCCCCAGAATCTGCAACCATCTTGTTTATGTCGATTTCCATTCGTGCGCCCCGCACTGTGAAACTTCCTGCACCGTTTCTGTCTCTGTTCCGCCTCGTGCGCGACCCGCACCGGCGTTATCGGCATGCGCGGTACATCCATGCCACGCGCGTCGGGCTTGGCGTGCTGCTTTCCATTGCCGTGACGGCGGGCTTTGGCTGGCGGCATGGGGAGTGGGCCACGATCTCGTTGCTGATCGTCATTGCCGGCCTGCAGCACCACGGCAACATCCGCAAGCGCGCGGCCGAACGCGCCTGGGGCACGCTCATCGGCGCGGTGGCGGGCCTGTTGATCATTGTTCAGCAGACGTGGCTGGGGCATCTGCCGCTCACGTATGCGCTGACGGCCATCGCGTGCGGCATCTGCGCGTATCACGCCATTGGCAAGGGCGGCTATATCGCACTGCTGGCGGCCATCACGCTCGTCATCGTGGTTGGGCATGGTGACAACAGCCTGCTCGACGGCGCCTGGCGCACGCTCAACGTGCTGGTGGGGATTGCGATTGCGCTGCTGTTCTCGTTTGCGCTGCCGCTGTATGCCACATATTCGTGGCGCTACCGGCTGGCCGATGCGCTGCGCGAATGCGCCCGAGCGTATGCCAACCTCGGCCAGGCCGGTGATGCGCCGAGCGAGCGCAGCAAGCAGCTCGGCAAGCTCAATACGCTGCTCGTGCAGTTGCGCTCGCTCATGCCGTCGGTATCGAAAGAGATTGATGTGCCCCTGGAGCGGCTGGAGAGCATCCAGCGCAGCCTGCGCATCTGCATCAGCACGCTGGAGCTGCTCAACGCAACGCGCGGGCCGCTGGGGCAACCGAACACGGGCGCACGGCCCGCCGACGGTGCCGGCGCCCGGCGCCTTCGCGACACGTTGATCGGCATGTCGCGCGCGTTGCGGTTTGGCACGTTGGCACGTTTGGCAAGACCACGCGCGGCCGACTCCGCCGAAATCAGCCACGCCGCCGGCACGCCCACCGTGGAAAGTGCGCTGGCCGAAGGTTTTGCCAACGAGATCGAGAACCTGCGGCAGCAACTGCTGGCGATTGCGCCGCAGTGGAATATCGGTTGAAGCGCGGGGCGCCCGGCAACGTCCGAAGTACGGATCGAATCAATCGTCGAGGCTGGCGTGCTCGACTGACTTTATGGACGACTGCTTTTTTAGAGGGGGCGCACCTTCCGAATGCGAGATCCCCTGCCGACCCGTTCAATCCACCACTTCGGCAATCTCGTCCACTTCGAGTGTCCGGCCGAATTTGTTCTTCAAGCCCTGCCCCCACGCATGCACGTGCGCACCGGGGGTGAGGTATGACGCCAGCTCTGCTGCAGCGTGGGGCGGCACGCGCAACGAGGTGCCATCGTCCAGCAACGCGCCGCGCAGTTCCCCCTTCGGCCCAAAGAGCGACAGCTTGACCTGCCCCGTAGCTTCCATCGGTCGACGCGCACCGGCACGTTTTGCAGGTTTGTCACCCTTGGCGGGCGGGCCTTCATCAAGGATGACCTTGCCGCTCTCTGTGGTGAGCGAGATCGCGGCGATCATGTCGGCGCCGCGCGGCTTCACCCCGCGTATGCGGACTTTGTCGCCCAGCGCGACATGCCGGGCCAGGTGACGCGACAAGTGCGGCGGCACGTGGACCTGCCGAAGTGTGCGACCCCCGAGCACAAAACCATCGACATCGCCTTCAGGATTGAGAAGGAAGTTGCGGACCGTGCCGCGAACTTCCGGAAGACTTTCAGGATCGATCCAATGCATTGCGTATCCTCCTTTGCACGCTGTGCGTGCCGTGAGACGGGGTTGGAGGTGTCGCAACGATCATGCCTATGCGCTGCAGCCCACAAATATGTGGGCGCTGACTGTCACCCCCCCCCCCCGCGGCGACACGCATGTCTCAACCAATCTCATCGGCGCATGCTGGCTGTCCATCCTCCACACCCCGAGTTCAGAACTCCACGCTCCGAGTTCTGAACTCGACGTTCGAAGCTCCAAGCTCGGCATGTAGAGTTCTGAACCTCATGTTCCGAGTTCGGTGCCCCACGGTTGGACCTCTGAGCCTCATCTTTGGAGTTCCGAACCACACGTTTGGACCTCTGAACCCCATCTTTGGAGTTCCGAACCCCACGTTTGGACCTCTGAGCCCCATCTTTGGAGTTCCGAACCCCACGTTTGGACCTCTGAGCCTCACCTTTGGAGTTCCGAACCCCACGTTTGGACCTCTGAGCCCCATGCTCCGAGTTCAGAGCCCCGCGTTCGGCTCTCCTAGCTCCGATTTGTCGGACCTTGAACCGCGGCGGTTGGACCTCTGACCCCGGCGTTCGGCTGTTTTAGGTCGGCACGCGGGTGTCTACGCTCGGCGCGCGAGTGTTTGAGGTCGAAATTTCGAACGTCTGCGAGCGGCGCTGAGGTGTTGGCGCTCGACGCTTGGCCTGCAGTCCTGTGCGGCCTGGCCTATAAGTGTCGTGCGTAGCCCGTTGGGCTCGGCACGTATTGGCTGGGTACATATGGGGCTGGGCATTGTGCCCTGGCCTGGCGCCCCCGCCGTCCCGGGGTCGCTTTGCTGCTGTTTTTCTTTTATTTCTGCTTATTCGCACGCGCCAGCACGTGCAGAACATCCCACCGGAACAGATCCACCGTCACGCCATCCAGCGAGCTAAGAATGAACGCCCCGATCGCGTCCATAAATCCGGCCTGGAATTCGAGTGCCTTGTCCTTGACGTAGACCTGCTTATGACAGCGCAACGTCTGTGGCTCGAACTTGCGGTGCATCTTCATATCCATCCGCGCTTTGTGCAGGTACTCCTTGGCGGCCAAGGCGCCCTGTGCGTACAGGAGATTGTCATCGACGTTCATCGGGCACCTCCGGGCGGAGGCCGCCGCGTGAAGCTGGTGAACTGAAAGTTTGCGGGGCGATGCCCGCGTGGGATGGGGATGGGTACTGCTTGGGTCGGTTGATCCATTGTCTTGCCCTCTGGTTAAGTGAGGAGCCACCCACCTGGGAGGGTGGGCGGGCACACGACAAGGTCTGCAATACCGACGTTACTGTCATGACGGCAGGGCCGAAGCCCTCCCTGTCGGGCCCGCCCGAATGGGCGAACGACGACAGCGGTAGAAACTTGAGTTTCTTCCGGACAGGAACGATCGAGATTGCAGTCTCGGCTGCGGTTGTTGCCGCAGCGGGGGGAGTTTAGCGGGGGCTATCGCGACAACGCAAGCACCTCGAAATCTATGCTGGGTCGTTCACGATTTTCTCCACGATATCGCGAATTTCCGATACATATTCGTTCTTCCCGCTACACCATTGGCTTAGATTTTCTGAGCAGAAATTAGCTATATATGCCATATCAGCATGGGAGCCACCCACATAGCTTTCTATGGCCCCTTTCTTTAAAATAAAAATCCGCTCCGAATATTTATTCTGGATTGCAGCATCGATCCCCGGATTCCTTCGCCTAATTTCTTCCACAATCTCAACATTAGATACACTAACAAAATTTATAAACATATCAAGTACCGGCTTCCAGAGATCCCTTTTCGGCTTCGATACGCGATCCTTATCCTCCAAGAGCTTAGCGAAAGCCAATCCAAATGCATTTTTCTTATCGTCAGACAAACTATCAAGCTTACCCTGCCTCAAATCAGCATCGACCTCAGCTTTCTTCACTTGATCGATGATCATTTGATTGTTTGAGAATTTCATTGACAACACATTATCGAAATCCCCGACACAATATACCTTCAACCCAAATGACTCAAAAAACCTTTTCCATTTTTTAAACCCACCCTTCCCGCCCACATCGAGGATAGCCAGATCCTGAGTTACGTCAGGAAACCATTCCTTGAATATCGCCCGAAACAAGTACCGATCAGAATCGCCTTCCACCAGCACAACTTTCTTTGAGAAAAATGCGTACGTTGACCGCGTGTTATCTAGTATCTTTACTAAATCCCTTTGACTTTCTTCAAGGACAGGAGCACAAATAATAGACTCATTTTTCTCATTCAATGCAACACGACGCACCTTCCCGATTGTGTTTGAATTTATGAGGGATTCCGAGTGCGTAACTATTATGTACTGGCAATTCTTTTCTGAGTTTATCTCCTCCAAAATTCTAAGATACTCGTGCTGAAACTGATAATGCAGATGAATTTCCGGCTCATCAATTATCACCACGCCACCCTTTAGCTCGCCTCGCCCATACGCCTCGAACACAAGATGAACAATCGCTTTCTGTCCCGCACTAAGGCTATTAATATCAGGAAGTGGCTTATTCCGCTTTGTATCAATAAATAAGAATGAATACTGCCACGTCCTTTTATCCAGCAAGTTTATCTGGACCTTCAAACCAATTAAACTCAGCTTATCGTTTATCTTACTCAAAAACGGTAAGTTATTTGCATGATTCTCTGCATCTGGGGCGAGCCTTTCGTCTCCAAATTTCGCGTAGTGCCTTTCGGCCACAAGCAAACGGACAAGAGAAAAGACCGTGGGCTCAGTCATCTCTATTCCGTTTGCGCTTCGAGATATCTCGGCAATCCTCACAGCCTGAATTTGCTGTTCGACGCTCGCACCGGAAAGTGATACAGCGTTGACAAAATTGTTATAATTTCTATAACCGCCTATCAAAGCAAATGATTCAAAAAGCGGCGGAATATCATCCTTTCCAGACTCTGCGTTATATAGCAACGCCAATTCACGCAGAAAATTATACCTAGTCAAATATAATTCAGCGATATCATTACCGAAGTGATTAATTGAAACACTATAGTTATTGGCCCCCGAAGGGAATTTCACATCAACAACAACTTCCTCTATGCTCGGAACAAATTGCTGATACGCAATCGACTCAAGACTGTATCTATCCGCAATTTCCCTATATTTTTCTATATTGGAGACAATATTTTTAATATTATGTATGTCAATTGAATCCAATTTCAAAGAAACTCGAATTAACTGGTCTTCGCCAGGAGTATTCCAGTTCGGATCAAGTCGGAAACCGATGCGCAATCCCTGGTCGTTATGCCGCTGAACGATGCGCTTAACATCGCTTGGCGCAAGTGCCGCCCGTCTCCCATAGAAATCTCTCTCAACAGAGTAATGGCACAAAATTGCCCTCTTGAAGACAAAATTAATTATCTCCAATATCGTTGACTTCCCCGCTCCGTTTTGCCCTATGAGAATATTTGTATCGCCATCAAACCGGATCTCTGTAGCGTCATCAATGTCTTTGCTGTAAGGAAAACTCAAGACGTTAGATATTCTTATTGAAGAGATTTTCATAAATTATTCTTATTCCACATCGCGTTTAGAAATAAATCATTTATCACGGAGCCCCATCTGCAACGTATACCGACACCCCGTCCGGTAATTGCTACACCCCCAAAACGCCCCACCCTTCCCATTCCGCGCCACCAGCTTCACCCCGCAAGCCGGGCACGAAGGCGTCCGGTAATCCCCCTCAAACACCTTCGCCAGCAGCGCGGCCTGCTTGTCTTCGGCCAGCGCGCGGATGCGCTCCAGCACCGCCGGCCCGTCCAATAGCTGGATACCGGCAAGCTCGGAAAACTCCTGCACCGGGTTGCCGACATAACCGGACAAAGACCAAAACACGCCCCGCTTGACCTTGTGCGCCAGCATGGAGCCGCCCAGCGCCCGCACCTGCTCCACCTTCACGGGCTTGGACCACGCCTTGCACTGGACCACCGCCACGGGCGCGCTCTGGCCAGCCATGTACAGCGTGGCGTCAATGCCGCCGTCTGGGCCGTGGGGCACCGTCTTCACCGTGAAGCCCATCTGCTCGTAGTACTGCACGCACAGCAGCTCAAACCGCTTCCACTCAAGCGACTGGATGGCCTCCAGCGTCCAGCTTTGGGGCGGGGCGGGTTCTGCCGGCGTGGCGGCTTGTGGGGGCGTGGGGGTGTTGCGAGTTGGATTGGGCGGGTTGGGCGGGTTGCTGCCCGCTGCGTTGCGCGCAGGCTGGGGCGGCACCTTCGGCGGGCGGGATCGCCCAGTCGGTTCGGTGCGCGGGGGGCCGAGCCGGGCATCGGCCTGCTGGCTGCGCTCCCGCAGGTACGACAGCACGGCAAAGAAGCCGAGCAGCAGCGCAGGCATCCAGGCCAGCCCGCGCGCCAGCATGCCGACGCCGCTCAAGATCGGGTTGGCCGCAAACGCGCCCGGAATGACGTTGTGAAAAATCAGGTAACTGGCGCCCGCGCCAATCGCCAGCATCCACCAGGGCAGCGACAGGAGTACGTCGCTGGTGGATGCTTGTTTTCTCCTCCGCCCCATTTACCGCCCCCGGCCTAATGCTTTTAGATATTTAGGACTAGGCGCTTTCTCTGATAATCCGCTTCAAATCAGTGCGCCCGTTTTTTATTGGGAAAAAGCATAGGCGATGCGTCGGGATTGCGCTGCCCCCGTTGGGTGGGGTTTTGGGCGGTTTTTGGGGTGAGGTTGATCAATATCGAAGCCCGGAGCCGGATTTATATTTGGTGAAAATCTGAATTAAGAATTTCGCATGTGCGTGGCGCGGGCGACGGCCTTTCACTATGCCGCGGTTGGCACTTACTCCTGCAAATACTCTCGGGTACGATGCGGCACCGCATTTGCACAAAACGACCGGACACAGGCAGGTAATCCGGTGCATCAACCAACCCACCAACAAAGAGACGGCTCAAACGTTGATGAACCTCTACAAGAAATCTGTCCTGGCGCTGGTCTGCGCCATCTCTGTTTCGGCTTATGCAGCTGACAGCAAGCCATCCACCCCGAACACACCATCGCCGAGCCCGGTAAAAAAGCGAAGCAAATGCGATTGCTCTGCCATTCAGGAGAAGGTGGTCTCTTCGTTGGGCTTCGACCCAGCATCCGAGCAAGGTCAGATCATGCTGCGGTTTGTGAAGAGAGCAATGTCGAGCAACTCGAAGCTGAGCGAGCGGATACAGAGCTTCGGCGAGCCGTCCATGGCAGAGGAAAAGCTCTCAGCCGCCGAGCGGCTGCGCACTTTGGCGTTGATAAGAACCATGGTCACGGCCACACCCACCGACTGCAAGGTGTATTTGGACTCGATGAAGGAAGATGCCTCCGCAAACTTCCTGTCCAAAATGTCGCCCCAAGCGCTGCAGGCTATGCTCGACGCGATAGAGATCAGGGCGCTGCACGAGCCGTCCGACGACGAAACAGACACCGGCGGCACGATCGAAGAAAAGCTGGAAACCCATAAATATTTGCGTACGGCGTTCAAGCTCGACGAAAACGGGGTGCGCACGCCCCCACCGACGCAATGCGAACAGATTCCATTGATGATCGACCACGTGCTGGCAACGCCCAAGCCGAAGCAAGACCGGGCATCGCTTGCCTTGCTTCGCGCGTTGGACTTGCACCCCTCTGCGCCGCGAATGGTGTTGCGCCAACCCGAGACGTATTTGAACGAAGCCTTTGACGAGCGCGTTCTGCCGGAGGCAATTCGCAGCAGCCTGCCAGCGGACGGCAGCCGGCCGCTTCCGTTTAAACGTGCAGTGTTTGATTTGGAAGTCATCAGCAAGAGAGAGACAACAACCTCGCAACGATTGACCAGCACGGTCATCAACCGGCGAAACAATGGCGTCTTGGCCGGATTCACGGTTCCCACAGTGCCGTCAGGTGACGTCGACTGGACCGAGCTTGGGCTCGGTTATGGCCTGGCAACACTGCGGTCGCACTTCGTGGAGTCGAGAATCAACGCATCTCAGGCTAACCAGCTGGAGCAAGCTGCGGTGGCGGCGGCAAACACGCCACTGAAGGAAGGCATGACGCTACGCATCCCATTACCCCAGCCGGACTTCCGGGGCGACAAAGAGCGCGTCTGCACCGTCGGCAGCGAGAAACAAGCCTCGACGGTTTTCGCGAAGTTCACGGGCAGCGCCATTGACCTGCATTGCAAGGTCACCTCCTCTGAAGGCGTGGTCACAGAGCTTCATAGCGTCTGGTTGCGTGACTATCAGATGGAGTCGGGCCTGTCCGCCGAGAATAAATATGGCAGGACCGAGATCCTCATTCGAGATGTGAAGTTCGAGTAGGGCAACACATGAGAATCGCCGCCCTCTCCGATATTCACGGCAACCTCGCTGCCCTGGACGCCGTGCTGGAAGACATCCAAACCCAGGGCGCCGATCTGATCGTCAACCTCGGTGATATTGCGTCCGGCCCGCTACAGCCGCGCGAAACGGTGGATCGGTTGATGGCGCTGAACCTGCCGACCATTCGCGGCAATCACGAAAGGCAGGTTCTGGCGGGCGACCCGTCACGCATGGGTGCGTCGGATCAGTATGCGTTTGAGCAGTTGCGGCCGGATCAGCTCGCGTGGTTTGCCAGCCTGCCCGTGCTCCGGTACATCGGCGACGATGTTCTGCTCGTTCATGGGTCGGCCCAGGACGACCACACCTATTTTTTGGAATCCCTTTCTGAGAATGGATGCCGCGCGGCGACGCACGATGAAGTGCTCTATCGCGCAGAAGATGCCGACGCAAAGCTCGTGCTGTGTGGGCACACGCATATGCCACGCGCGATGAAGCTGGCGGACGGCCGCTTTATCGTCAACCCGGGCAGCGTCGGCCTGCAGGCCTACAGCGATGCCTATCCGTTTGCCCACACGATTGAAACCGGCAGCCCGCATGCGCGCTATGCCATCGTGACTGAACACGCAGGTATGTGGACGGCGGAGTTCCGTGCGGTTGAATACGCGTGGAACGATGCAGCGGCGATTGCGGAGCAACGGGGCCGGCAGGATTGGGCGATTGCGTTGCGCACTGGCAGGTTGGGAGCTTGAACTGGACGTGGACTTGCAGCCGCATGACGTGGTGCAAGGCAGCTTCACAGACTTTCCGCTGTGCCGCTGGCTGACTGGGCCGACGCCGTTGTTCTCTGGAGCACCAATAGGTTTTGCAGGCGTTAGCAGGTTGGGCGGCATTACGCTGTTTCGGCGCGTTTGAGAAACGTCATATATCCCGCCCATCGTCTCTAAATGCCGCGAGGTGTCACCCGACAAACTTATAATGACGCCCGGCCACCCGCCCACGCCACCGCGTGCCGCGCACAAAACTTGCGCCGCACCTGCAGTGGCGCCACCGGCCCGCTCCACCATCCGGCCGAGCCCTTTTGCCCAACGCCATGCCCTACCGCTTCCGTCCGTTGTCCGTTTTGTGTGCCGCTGCCAGCATCGCTGCCGTCCTGGCTGCGTGCAGTTCTGCGCCCACGCCGCTCTATCAGCAGGAGCAGTTCGATGCGACGGCAAGCCCCTATGCGCGCACCTTCCACGCCAAGTCTGACGCGACGTGCGAGGCGGCGCGCCGCGCGTTGCTGAGCCAGGGCTATGTGTCGAGTTCGCCGCGCGCAGACACCATCGATGGCAGCAAGAATTTCCAGCCGAGCAACGATTCGCACGTGGTGATCTCTTTCCACGTGGTGTGCGCAGAGGCCAATGCCGACGGCACCTCCAGCACGGCCTATGTGAACGCGGTGCAAGACCGCTACACGCTCAAGAAGACGAGCACGTCGGCAAGCGTGGGGTTGAGCATCCTCGGCTCGGTGTCGCTGCCCATCGGCTCGGGGGACGATTCGATGGTGAAGGTGGCCAGCGAGACGATTCCCGCCGGGGTGTTTTACGAGCGCTACTTCAACCTGGTCGACCACTTCCTGAAGATCGACCCGGCCCGCAAAGACCACAAGGTGGCCAAGGCGGCGGAGAAGGAACACGTGGCCCCGCTGCCCGAACCCGCGCCTACGCCGCAAGGCGAGCCCATGAAGATGACGACGCCCGTGGTGCCCACGCCGGCCGCGCCGCCTGTGCCGGTGGCGGCGCCGGCTTCGGCTCCGGCTGCTGCACCGGCACCGAAGGCGCCTGCTGAGGCCGCACCGGCATCGGCGCCTGCGGTGACTACGCCAACGGCACCCGCAGCGGCGCCTAGCCCGGCACCTGCGTCTGAACCCGCCGGTTCGACGACGGGTGGGGCGAGCTGAGAGGCTCCATCAAAAAACAAAGCCGCCTTTGAGGCGGCTTTTTTGTTGGGGGGTCGCATTGGACGTCGTCTGGCATCTGCACGGTTTCGGGGCTCGAATTTACCTCCACCGGCTCAGGCTTACCCGCCTTGAGTTGTGAGAGAGTCGCCTTGCCTTCGCGTTCTGCGGCAAGCACATCCATTCCTTCTTTCAGTTCAGCAAACAGGTCTCGTTTCATGGGCACGCACTATACGTTCATTGCCTGGAGTTCCAAATGCGTAAATGCTGTTTTGGCGGCATTCATTGAACACTCAACGCGGGCGTCAAACCTACGAGAATCAGTACCCGTCGCAAGCTTAGGAATGTGAGAGAGTGCAAGCCACGGCAGTGGCAAAGGCATCCACGTCACATCACGGGCGCGCAAGCTGTGGACCGCCTCCACCTCACATGCCGACGCCCGCCCGGTGAGGAGACACGCATGGTCAGCAAAAACACAATCTGTCTGTGGTACGACCGCGATGCGCTGGACGCGGCCAACTTCTACGCCCAGACTTTCCCAGACAGCAAAGTCACCGCCGTCCACCGCGCGCCGGGCAACTACCCCGCCGGCCAGGAGGGCGACGTGCTGACGGTGGAGTTCACCGTGGCGGGCATTCCGTGCCTGGGGCTGAACGGCGGCCCGCAGTTCAAACACAGCGAGGCGTTCTCGTTCCAGATTGCGACCGACGACCAGGCCGAGACCGATCGGCTGTGGAATGCCATCGTCAGCAACGGCGGGCAGGAAAGCGCCTGCGGCTGGTGCAAAGACAAGTGGGGGGTGTCGTGGCAGATCACGCCGCGCGCGCTCACTGCGGCCTATACCGATCCGGACCACGCAGCGGCCAAGCGCGCCTTCGACGCGATGATGACGATGCGCAAGATCGACATCGCCACGATCGAGGCGGCGCGGCGGGGGTGACGTTGCCGGGTGCCGAAGCCCGTGCAGGGACACTGCGCGCGGCGCCGGTCCGGCTCGGGTTTTCTACGCCGCGGGGCGCGGCACCGCCGCACGAAACCGATGTGCCAGCGTGTGATAGAACGACGGCGTCAACGCCTTGGAGACCTGGCTGGACAACAACGCCACAGCCATGAGCGGCAAGACCATCTCGTGGCCGTCGATCATCTCCATCACGATCACGAACGATGTGATGGGCGACTGCGTGACCGCCGCCAGGTAGCCGACCATGCAAAGCGCGGCAAGACTGGGCAGCGGTATGGAGGATGTTACGAGCGACATGACGTTGCCCAGCCCCGCCCCGATCGCCAGCGAAGGCGCGAAAATGCCGCCCGGAATGCCGGAGAGGTACGACGCAATGAGCGCCCCGAACTTGAGCACCGCATAGAACGGTGAAAGGGCTTGATGGGTTTCGAGCAGGCCGCGCGCTTCGGCATAGCCGCTGCCGAACGTGGTGCCGCCCGAAACCAGCCCAATCAATGCGATGGCGATACCGCACAGGAAGGCAAACCACACCGGTTGCGCTTGCCGGATATCAACCAGCCGCGCAGGCATCCAGCGGGGTATGTTGAGCAACAGCCAGCAGAACACGCCGCCCACCACGCCGCAGATGGCGCTCGCACCAATCACTACAGGCACCAGCGCCAGATGAAACTGCCCAATGGCCTGGATGCGCCCGAAATACAGGTAGTTGCCTTGCAGACCCAGCGCAACCACCCCGGAAAAAATAATGGCGGTGATGAGCGTGCCGCTGTTGCGTGCCACGAAACTGCGCGTCAGTTCTTCAATGGCAAAAACGACACCCGCCAGCGGCGTGTTGAACGCGGCCGCAAGCCCGGCCGCGGCACCCGCGAGGGCGAGCTGTCGCTCGATGTGCTTGCTGCTTCGACGATAGCCCCGCCGCATGGCGTACATGAGCGATGCGCCGATCTGCACCGTGGGCCCCTCCCGGCCGATCGTAAAGCCACAGAGGATGCCCACGAACGAGACCACGATCTTGCCGAACATGATCCGCAGGGAGAGCAGCGAGCTGGACAGGCGCCCATCCTCCAGCGTCGCAATGACCTGCGGAATGCCGCTGCCCTCGGCACCGCGAAAAAACCGGCGTGTCAGCCAGATGGCCAGGGCCGCGCCGACCGGTGTGATGATGATCGGCAGCCAAAACGCGTGCGAGACGATGCCGCGAAACAGCTCGAACCCAAGATCGATCGCCTTTGCATAAGCGACGGATACCAGACCCACGAGAACGGCACCAAGCCAGAAGATGCCGTAGTTTGCCCAGAGTCTCCTGGCCCGACGCACTGATCGATCTGCGATGTGGAGAGGAGAAAACATGGGAGGCTGCGGCGTCGGGTCCGTGGAGCGGAGATTATAGGACTGGCAACGCTTCGGCCTCCGCCTCGTCAGAGTCAGAGTCAGAGTCAGAGTCAGAGTCAGAGTCAGAGTCAGAGTCAGAACCAGGAACGCAGGCGATCAACGCAGGCTGACCAGCGTCTGCAGAATCGTGTCCTGCGTCTTGATGGTCTGCGCATTGGCCTGATACGAACGCTGCGCAACGATCATGTTGACGAGTTCGGCAGACAGATCCACGTTGGACTGCTCCGCAGATTGCGATTGCAGCAAACCGAACGACCCCATCCCCGGCGTGCCAAGGTTCGGCGCGCCGGAGTTGGACGTTTCCACCCACTGGTTGCCGCCGATGTTCTGCAGGCCGTCCGGCGCCTTGAAGTTGGCCATTGCAAACTGGCCCAGCACGGCGGTGCGGCCGTTGGAGTAGCGCGCCATCACCGTGCCGTCGTTGCCCACGGCGTAACTGGCAAGGCGACCGGTGGCGTAGCCGTCTTGCGAGACGCCCGGCGCGGTGTCGTTGTAGCCGCCGCCGTATTGCGTGGTGCCCGTCATGTCGATGCTGCCGATGCTCATGCCGGCAAAGGCCACGTTCACTTTGGACGGCGTAGAGGTCAATTGCCCGCTGCCGTTGAACGTGAGCGTGCTGATCGGGTTGCCGCCCGTGGGCGCCGCGCCGTCCACCATGGCGTGGACGTCCCACCCCGTGGCGGTGCGCACGTAGTAATTGGTGAGCGTATGAGCTTTGCCCGTGCCGTCATACACCTGCTGCGACACCGTATGGTTGAACGTGGCCGAGTTGGCCGGCGAGAACGGCGTGGTGGCCGGCACCTTGGCGCCCGCGTCCAGGTTGACGCCAAACACAGTGTTGGTGGTGGCCAGCGGCGCCAGATCGTTCACGGGAATCTGCAGGTTGACCAGCGCAGCCGTGTTGACTTTGCCCGTTGCATCCACGCCGTAGCCGGTCAGATTCTGGCCTGTGGCGGAGACGATGTAGCCGTTCTTGTCAGTATGGAACTGGCCGTTGCGGGTGTATGAAACCTGCCCGCTGCCCGGGTCCACCATGCGGTAGAACCCCGTGCCATTGATGGCGATGTCCAGCGGATTGCCCGTGCGCGTCACGTTGCCCTGCGTGAAGGACTGCGACACGCGGGTCACGTTCACGCCTTGCCCGATCTGGTTGTCCGACGCGCCTACCAGTGAGCGTGCATATACGTCGCCAAACACGGTGGTCGCCTTCTTGTAACCGACGGTGTTGGCGTTGGCGATGTTGCTGCCGATGGTGTCGAGCGATTTGGACGCAGCGTTGAGGCCGCTCAGGCCTTGTTGGAATCCCATGATGTTCTCGCTTGGAAAGTTGTACCGCTGTGTTGCGAGCCAATCCGTTGGAACGGCCGGCCGGCGCTAAAGACTCCGGAGTCGACCTCACGGCATCGCCCTCCGCACATCGACCATGATGTTTTCGTCTTTAAGCGGCGTGTTGTTTTTCCCTTGCGAACACCTTAATCATCGCGGTTTTAAATCGCTTTCTTACGATTCTTACGAGATTCTGATGTTGAAAATTTGAATTAGAAGGCTAAAAGCGCCGCATCATTTTGAATTGAATCTGGGTGCTTCATGATGGGCGGCGGTACTCGGCAGATGTCGCCTGGCGGCCTGCAGCGCAGGGCGGAGCCGGTGCATGCCGGTACGCGTGATAGAGTCGACCGCCATCCCTTTCCGGATCGTGTAGCCCTATGTCGACATTCGCGCTTGTCCCCAAGCAAACGGCGTTGTTGGTCATGCACTACCAGACCGACATCATGGCGTTGTTTCCATCGGTCGCGCCCACGCTGCTCTCCAACACCCGCGCGCTGTGCGATGCCGCGCGAGCCAAGGGCGTCAGCGTCTACTTTGCGAAGTTCCACTTCAGCCCCGGCTATCCGGAAGTCAGCCCGTTGAACAAGAACGGGCAAGGCGTGAAGCAACTGGGCCTGTTCGTTGAAGACCGCATCTCGCCGGAACTCGGCCGGCAACCCGATGAGTCGATCATCATCGCGCACCGCGCCAGCGTGTTCTACGGCACGGATCTGCAGGTGCGGTTATCCGCCAAGGGCGTCGATACCTTGATCATGGTGGGCGTTGCATCAACGGGCGTGATGCTTTCTTCCATTGCGCATGCAAGCGATGCGGACTACCGCCTGTTCACCGTGAAGGACTGCTGCTACGACCCGGACCCGATCGTGCACGAGCATCTTTTTGCGACGGCATTTGAGTCGCGCACGACGGTGGTGTCGCTGGCAGATGCGTTGTCGCTGCTGGAGTAATCACAGCAGGCCTTGGGCGAGCCTCAGGCGCTGACCACCTTGTTCTTGCCCGCGCGCTTGGCCTGATACATGGCGCGGTCGGCGCGCTGGATGGCCGCCATGGGCGGTTCGTCCTTGCCGACTTCCGCCACGCCGGCAGAGAAGGTGATAAACAGCCGCGTATCGCCCGCCACAAAGAAGCGCTGCGTGAGCGCCCGCTGCAGGCGGACGATGGTCTGCACGCCCTCTTCCAGACAGGTGTCCGGCATCAGGATCACGAATTCCTCGCCGCCAAAGCGCGCGAGCGTGTCTTGCGGGCGCATCGATTCGCGGGCCACCTGGGCAAGGTGAGACAGCGCATCGTCGCCAAAGCTGTGGCCGTGCGTGTCGTTGATCGACTTGAAGTCGTCGATGTCCAGAAACGCGATCGAGAGTGCACTGTTCTGGCGCGCCGCACGGGCAACTTCGCGCTCCAGCGCCTCTTCCAGGCCCTTGCGGTTGAGCGCGCCGGTCAGCAGGTCGTGACGCGCCGACGCCGACGCCATGTCGAGCGCCTTGCGCAGTTGGGCCACCTCGGCGGCGGCCTCTTCGGCCTTGACCTTCATCGCCGACAGCACGTCGCGGTTGCGGGCCGACTCCAGCGACATCCAGCGGGTGGCTGACAGCGCGTCCTGAATGGCCGGCGCGATCTCGGCAATGCTGTTGGCCGATTCGATCTTCTTGGCGCACGCTTCCATCTGACGGTGATGCTCGCCCGAGGTTTCGGCGGCGGCAGACAGGCGCTCCATGAAGGCTGCCAGCAGCCGCTTCATTTCTTCTTGCGCTTCGATCGACTTGGTTTTCAGCGAGCTTTGCTTCTGGATGACCTCCATGAGGCGACGCCGCAGGTCATCCAGCCGGCGCAGGCTGACCGGCGCTTCACTGGCCTTCATCAGGGCTTCGATCTGGCCGCGCAGCCAGCGGTCGTCCAACGACAGCTCAGCGATGTTCTCGAACACCAGTTGCAGCAGGCTCAGCAACGCCCGGCGGATCTCGCCCTGATCTTCCGCCGCCAGCGACAACCGGTGGTTGAACGTGGAGAGCTTGCCGTTCAGGCTGCCAAGGCCTTCGAATTCGGACCGGCAGGCCCGGATCAGCGCCCAGGCCGCGGGGCCGATGCTGGCATCGTCTTCACCGAGCACTGGCAGACAGCATTCGACCGTGCGCGCAAGCTGCTCGCGCAACTCGCGCACGAGCGCCATCCGCTCGGCATCCTGGGGGTCTGCGTCGGGCTTGCTGCCGGCGATTTCGTAATAGATCGAGGCAAAGTTGTCTGGCGTGGGCGCCAACCTGCGTGAGGCCAGCAGCTTGAGGGCGTGCCGGGCGGTCTCCGAGGGATTGTTTTCTATCATTCCGAACTACAGGGTGGCGAGCAGGGTTGGAGCGCGATTTTCCACGGTTCCGGGCCGACCGGAAAGCCGTCCGAAGGGTTATGTGGGCATTGCGCTGCAGGGTTGAAGCCGGCCGAATTGGGTGTCGCGGCAAGCATCTGCGCGAAGAGCGAGATCCCGATTGGCATCATCGTCACGCACGGCGTTTCGCCACCCAGCGTGCACCGTGAGCAACGGCGTGCTGCGCCGCGCGCCGGTCATCCGCGCGCCTGGATATGCCTCAGGAATGCAGGAGATTCGCCCCGTGCGCCGTAGAACCGGATGACCCCGGACACGTCGCCGTACTGCCTTACCAGGCCTTCTGCGGCAGCACGAATGCGCCGCACCCCGGGCACATTCTTCAGAAAGCAATCGACCAGCGCGGGATCGAAGCAGCGGCCGCTCTGGTCTGCCAGCGCTGCGAGTGCGTCCTCTTCGGGCATGCCTTCGCGGTAGACGCGCGGTTCAAGCATGGCGTCGAACGCATCGGCAACGGCCACGATGCGCGCGGCAAGTGGGACGTCTTCACCGGCAAGGCCAGCCGGATATCCGCTGCCGTCGAAATGTTCGTGATGATGGCGCGCAACGCTCGCTGCCATTTGCAACAGCGGATCGGCCGTCCCGCCAAGCAGCTCGGCGCCGATGTTCGAGTGCCGCTGCATGATCTCGTGCTCTGCGTCGGTCAACGAGGCAGGCTTGAGCAGGACGTCATCTGGAATGCCCAGCTTGCCGATGTCGTGCACGGGCGCCACCAGATAGATGCGCTGCTGCTCAACGTCGTCCAGCCCCAACACGTTTGCCAGATAGGCCGCGACAGCCGCAGTCCGGACCAGATGACCGAGAGCAGAGGGGTAACGCGATGCGCCCGCAAGCGTCAGGCTGGCAAGCATGATGTGGGGGCGGCTTTGTTGTGCCATGGAGCGAACTCTCTCTGTAGCCGTGGCGCCAGTCGAGACACGGGGATTTCTGAAAGGGTTGCACGATAGTCATCACGCAAGTGGACCGCAACCACCCACGTCGGTCATCTTTGATCTATCCCATCTGCAAGCGCCGCCACAACGTCGTTTTGCTGATCCCCAACGCTGCGCAGACGGCATCCGGTTCGCGTCTCTGCCGTAGCGACGTAGCTAGCGTCACCGTGTCACGAATGTCGAAAAGCTCGGCAGCAATCCACTTGCTCGGTTACTGCTGCGTCTCAGGACAGTGACAACAAAGAAATAATCGGACCGCGAAAATAAAACAACACCACAAAGCACGCAATAGAATAGTTGAATTTTGCAAACAAAAATCTTCGGCCCCAATGAAGAACTATTATCCACCCTCATATTCCCATCAAATTGAGCCATTTATATAGGGGGCCGGATGTTTGAACGAGGCGTTCGAGAATCAATGAACAGATTTCCGATTTTATTGCAGCCATTTCTCACTTGGCTCACAGGAAAACCGCTCGATGATTCAGAAAAACCATATTCAATTCCAAAGACAGCGGATATTGTAATGACGCCACTAATTGGCGCCCTTTCCATTCAACTCTTGGCACTGCTTTCAGAATCGAATACACCGGCCGCATGGCCTCTCATCTTTCTGCTATGGATTGTTCTAGTCGGAGTCTTGCGCAAATTGCAGGTCACGCACTTGCACCACGCCATTCACAATCGCCTCTTCTGCAGCGCAGCACTCAATAAATTCTACACAAAGTTAATTCCGTCGATCATTTTTGTTCAAAATGGCAGCGAATATAAGAAAGAACATCTTGCGCATCATAACGCAGACATTTTCACCACAAAACAAGACGCGGATGCCGCATTCCTAGCGCAGCTTGGATTTATACCTGGCCGAACGAGAAAGGAGTTATGGCAGACGCTTTGGATGACTGTCCTTAGCCCCGCTTTCCACGCACTGTTTCTTCAAGCACGCTTGAGATCGATTCTGATCCGAGGGAAGAGCCAGGAGCTAACGCTGGCATGGGTCATGGTTGGCCTCCATTTTGCGTTCGCCGCTCTGCTCGGCCTGAAGGCGTATCTGATTGCGGTGTTCATTCCCATGACGGCTCTGTACCACATCAGCGCCCTGCTCCAGTTCCTAACCGAACACGCGTGGGATGTGACCGGATCCGCTCCGTCCGACTGGGACGCGTACGCAGCACGGTGTTGGGGACGATTTTGCGGAGAGCGTTATCCCGAGAGTTCCGGCGGCGGCCTGATTAGAACCACGCGCTACATGATCCAGGTGGCGATTTGGAGCGTGCGAATGTCAGTGATCCATGCACCTGTCCGGCTAGGGTGTCTTGTCTCGGACTTACCCGCCCACGATTGGCATCACCTCGCGCATCTTGCGGGCCAGAACTCCCGAGACTGGCCTCGAAGCCTATACCTGCGTCAGGCCGCTATTGAATGCGGAGACAGGCCCGGTTTTGCCGGGCGGGAATTGTGGGGAATCTCAAACATGATCGAACATCAGTTCCGTTGGCTCGAATACGCACAGCAAACCCATTCAAGCTCTGTGGGCAAAGCGCTGGCTACAGCCGCTGATCAACAACTTTTCGTCGCAGTTGAATAAGATGGCATACGCAGACAACGCATGTAAGACGGTGATCGTCGTGAACTCGGAGTTCCCCGCCCCCACGATCATCAATGCCGTCGCACACTCTGTGCTGGGACTCATTGGATCCAACAGTCGGGATGCATGGAACCTGTTGGCATATCCCAGCCCAGCCTTTTCATCGGAAAGCCGCATCAGCGAGTTTCCTGCCATCGTGCTGCGAGCGAAACGCTCATCCGCCCTCGAGAAGTTGATTTGCGCGCTGCGCGATACAGGCATCCCGCACAACGCCTTCATTGACTCCATGATCGGCACCAGCGCTGAGAATCAGCAGGCAGCAACCCTGGCTGCGACGCCCGAGCAGAACAAGCTGATCTGCGTTGCGCTGTTTGGCCGTGAAGAAGCGATTCGCCCGCTCATCAAGTCGTTCTCCCTGTACAAGGAATCGGAGACCTCTCGTGTTGCACCGACGGAATGAAGCACCCCCGACCACGAAGGGATCCGACCGGGCCGCTCTTCTGCGGCTGACCATCCCAGTGGGGATGGGTTATTTACCCACCGGATTTGCCTTTGGCGTCCTTGCCATCCAAGCGGGATTGTCACCCGCCATCGTGGTCGCGATGAGCGTCTTCATCTTTGCCGGCGCACTCCAGTTTGCGGCAGTGCCGTTGTTGGGCATGACCACAGGGCTTGGCACATTTGCCATAACGACGTTACTGATCAACCTGCGCCATGTCCTCTACGCCATCCCGCTGATTGAGCAGCTGCCTGCTCGGCGCTGGCACCGGGCCTATGTCGTCGCTGCGCTGACAGACGAAAACTACTCCGTTCTCACCACCCTTCCGGCAAATAGGAGGCAGCAGTTCGCCATGTCCGTGACGTTGATTCATCACGGCTACTGGATCGCGGGAACCGCGCTTGGAGTGCTGTTCGGACAACAGGTTGCGAATTGGATTCCCAACCTGGACTTTGCGCTGCCTTCGCTGTTCACCATTCTCGCCATCGAACAGTACCTGACGCAAAGAAAACTGGCCCCGGCACTGGTAGGCGTATTGGCTTCCTTAATAGCGACGCGACTGGCGACAGACTATCTGTTGGTCACAGCCCTCGGATTGGGACTGGTCACGTTGCTAGCGCGCGCACTGGTCCGTGGTAGCGCCTTGGAAGCGTCCTGAAGGAGCGAGACGGAATGAGCAGCATTGAACAATGGATCGGCGTCGGCATCATGAGCGTACTGACGGTCCTTCTCAGGGCATCCCCGTTGATGATCAACCGCACGGTGCTACGCAGCCGGGCGGTGACCCAACTCAATCAGGAATTGCCGCTCTGCGTGATGGCCGTCTTGGTTGCGAACGCCCTTGGAAGCAGCGGGATGCCGAGTCAGATTGGCTTGGAATTGATTGCGCTTTGTGGTGTTGCCTTGACCTATCTGATGTGGCGAAACGCGCTGCTTAGCGTTCTCACCGGCATCGGCGGACTGACGCTGTTACGCACCCTCCTTTGATCGCCTGCAAAACGACACGTTGACCGGCGTGTCGCAGTGGTCCGGCGTGCCGCGCCGGAGGAAGGGACTTACCGCGCCGATGCCGCCTCCTGCAAGCGCCGCCACAACGTCGTTTTGCTGATCCCCAACGCTGCGCAGACGGCATCCCGATCACCGCCGTGGGCTGCCAGCGCTGCGCGGATCTCTTCCGCTTCAACGCCTCGGCTGCGCTCGCGCAGCGTCTGGGCCGCCGGTTTGCCGGCCGTGACGTGGGCAAACACTTCCGGTGCAATCAGCCGCAGCACATCTTGCGTGATGGCGTCGGTGTCATCGGTGTAAGCCAGTTCCACGGCAATCCGTTCGACCACGCTCTGCAATTCACGCACGTTGCCCGGCCAGGTGTAACGCCGCAGCGGGTCGGCAATGCCGGCCAGCACGCGGGCGGCATCTTCGGTGTCGGCAATGCGCAGCAGCAGACGAGGCTCGCGGCGAGCCGCCTGCACGAGCAGTTCAGCGGCCAGGGGCATCACGTCGTCGGGCCGCTCGCGCAGCGGCGGCAGCGCAATGCTCAGGATGTTGAGGCGGTAGTACAGATCTGCGCGGAAGGTGCCGGCCTCCACCGCATCCGTCAGCGCGCGGTGCGTGGCGGCCACCACGCGGATATCGACGCGCGTGGGCTCGGTGGAGCCCAGCCGCACCACCTCGCGCTCCTGCAATACGCGCAGCAGGCGGCTTTGCAACGGCAGCGGCATCTCGCCGATTTCATCGAGGAACAGCGTGCCGCGGTGCGCCGCTTCAATCAGCCCGGTCTTGCCGCCCTTGCGCGCGCCGGTGAAAGCGCCCTCTTCGTAGCCGAACAGTTCGCTTTCCAGCAGCGCTTCAGGAAACGCGCCGCAATTGATAGCGACGAAAGGAAAATCGCGCCGCGCGCTGAGCTGATGCATGCCCTGCGCAACCATCTCCTTGCCTGTGCCGGATTCGCCCAGCACAAGCACGGTGGCGTCGGACCTGGCATAACGGCGAACGAGCGTACGCACACGCTCCATCGGCAACGATTCGCCCACCAGGTCTTCCAGCCGGTAGCGCGCGCTGAACTGCTGCGGGCGCTGGCGTGAGCGCAGAGTGCGGTCCAGCCGCTCCACCGCGCGGGATTCCTGAAAGGTGAAGACCGTGCCTTCGGCGGCGCCCGCGCCGGCGCTCGCCAGTGGGCCGCGGTGGATGACGTAGTTCACGCCCTGCACGGTGCCCAGCGTGTCGCCATCGCTATCGGGCAGCAGGCCCAGCAGGTTGGGGGCGATGCTGAGCAGCGGTTGCCCGATGGCCTGCTTGGCTTCGATACCCAACGCCGTGGCCAGCCGCTGGTTGATGGCCTCCACGCGGCCCTGCGCATCCAGCGCGACCACACCGTCACGCAGATGCTGCAGCAGGTTGTCGAGCCGCTGGCGGCGCAGCGTTTCGCGGCGCGTGGCCTGCACGACTTCCAGCGCGGTATCGAACGCGGCACGCACGGAGTCGCGCGAATACAGAAACACGGCGTTCATGCCGGCCTGCGTCGCCAGGTCCGTCACCAGGCCGGGGCCGACCACCACGCCCACGCCGCGGTCGCGCAGGTCGAGCACGCAGCTCTCTGCACCCTGGCGGGAGGTGTACGAGGCAAACACCACGTCCATGCCATAGGCGGCGACAAAGCGGCGCACCTCCTCGGGCGTGTCGCCATGAGTGACGAGCGCCACCGATTCCGCATCGCGCCGGGCGCGGGCCAGCGCGTGCATCACGTCAAAACCCGTCGGGTTGATGACGACCACGGGCAGCGACAGACGCGGCTTCAGATAAGCGCCGTTGGACCCGCCCGCCACCACCACGTCAGGACGATCGGCGCCGGCGGCATCGATCTCGCGCACGATGTCTTCAAAGCCGCGCGTGATGACGCGCAGTTCGGCGCGGTCGTTGTACTCGGCGGCAATGTCGAGGAAGAGGTCGCTCAGGCGGCTGATACCGCAGGCCCAGATGCGGGGGCGGTCGGTCAGGTCGGTTGCAGTGGGGCTCATGGTGCGGTGCGGCAGGGAAAAACAGCAGTCCCGACATTATGCGCCGTGTTTCCATATTGAAATCGCGAATTTCGTTTCTGAAATCATGTGCGCGTAGGCGCCAACGTCACATTCATACAAATCAAAGGGTTACGTCTGCCCACGCGGGTGGCGCGCTTCCTGCTCTCTTGAGCCGTTCTTTTTGGAGCCTTCATGAGCACAACGCAACGACACCTCACCAGCGCCGGCGCCAAATTCCGTGCCGCCGTGGCTGAATCCCAACCGCTGCAAGTGGTGGGCGCCATCACCGCCTACGCTGCGAAGATGGCCGAGCAGACCGGCTTCAAGGCCGTGTACCTGTCGGGCGGCGGCGTGGCGGCCAACTCGCTGGGCATTCCGGACCTGGGCATCAGCACGATGGAAGACGTGCTGATCGACGCCCGCCGCATCACCGACGCCGTGCAGATCCCGCTGATGGTCGACATCGACACGGGCTGGGGCGGCGCCTTCAACATCGCACGCACCATTCGTTCGTTCATCAAGGCCGGTGTGGCCGCCGTTCACCTGGAAGACCAGGTTGGTCAAAAGCGTTGCGGCCATCGCCCCGGCAAGGAAGTCGTTTCCACCGACGAGATGGTCGACCGCGTGAAGGCCGCCGTGGACGCGCGCACCGATGACGATTTCGTCATCATGGCCCGCACCGATGCGGCCGCCTCCGAAGGCATCGATGCCGCCATCGAGCGCGCCGTCGCCTATGTGGAAGCGGGCGCCGACATGATCTTTCCGGAAGCCATGAAGACGCTGGACGACTACCGCCGCTTCAAGGCCGCCGTGAAGGTGCCCATCCTGGCCAACCTGACCGAGTTCGGCAGCACGCCTCTCTTTACCACCGACGAACTGCGTAGCGCCAACGTGGATATCGCGCTGTACTGCTGCGGCGCCTACCGCGCGATGAACGCAGCGGCACTCAACTTCTATCAGACCGTGATGCGTGACGGCACCCAGAAGGCGGCCGTGGAAACCATGCAGTCGCGCGCCGATCTATACCAATATCTTGGCTACCACGCGTACGAAGACAAGCTCGACGCGCTGTTTGCCGCACAGAAATAACGCCTCCGCATCCAAACCAATTCAACGCATCCAAGGAGACCACACCATGAGCGAAGCCGATAACAGCACGCCGAACGCAGGCGCCTTCAAGCCGAAGAAGTCCGTGGCCCTGTCGGGCGTGACAGCCGGCAACACCGCGCTATGTACCGTTGGCCGCACCGGCAACGACCTGCACTACCGCGGCTACGACATCCTCGACCTGGCCGGCGCGTGCGAGTTTGAAGAAGTCGCCCACCTGCTGGTGCACGGCAAGCTGCCGAACAAGGCCGAGCTGGCTGCCTACAAGGCCAAGCTGAAGGCGCTGCGCGGCCTGCCCGCCAACGTGAAGGCCGCCCTGGAATGGGTGCCCGCCTCCGCCCACCCGATGGACGTGATGCGCACGGGCGTGTCGGTGCTGGGCACGGTGCTGCCCGAAAAGGACGACCACGCCACCCCCGGCGCACGCGACATCGCCGACCGCCTGATGGCCTCGCTCGGCTCGATGCTGCTGTACTGGTACCACTACAGCCACAACGGCAAGCGCATCGAAGTCGAAACGGACGACGACTCCATCGGCGGCCACTTCCTGCACCTGCTGCACGGCGTGGAGCCGCCCAAGTCGTGGGTCGACGCCATGCACGTGTCGCTCAACCTGTATGCCGAGCACGAGTTCAACGCATCGACGTTTACCGGCCGCGTGATTGCCGGCACGGGCTCGGACATCTACTCCGCAATCACCGGCGCAATCGGTGCACTGCGCGGCCCGAAGCACGGCGGCGCCAATGAAGTCGCCTTCGAAATCCAGAAACGCTACGACACCCCGGACGAGGCCGAAGCCGACATCCGCCGCCGCGTGGAAGCCAAGGAAGTCGTGATCGGTTTCGGCCACCCGGTGTACACCGTGTCCGACCCGCGCAACAAGGTCATCAAGGAAGTCGCGCGCAAGCTGTCGAAGGAAGCCGGCAACACCAAGATGTTCGACATTGCCGAGCGCCTTGAAACCGTGATGTGGGACATCAAGAAGATGTTCCCCAACCTGGACTGGTTCAGCGCCGTGTCGTACCACATGATGGGCGTGCCGACCGCGATGTTCACCCCGCTGTTCGTGATCGCGCGGACGTCCGGCTGGGCAGCGCACATCATCGAGCAACGCATCGACAACAAGATCATCCGCCCGAGCGCCAACTACACCGGCCCCGACGACCTGAAGTTCGTACCGATCGGCAAGCGCCCGTAAGAAATAGGAAGGAAGAAAGGAGCGTCAACACAAACCCACCGACGGTGTGGCCGTTGACGTTCCTGCCCTTGATGGCGCCTTGAATTTCTGTAAGCGGGCGGAAAAAAGACGGGAAACTGTCTGAGCGAAGCGAGTTTTTCCCGTCTCCGCCTGGTTACAGAAATTCAAGGGGAAGTCGCCATCTCGGGCGCGCCTTTCTTTGCTTACTTTCTTTGGCAAGACAAAGAAAGTGAGTCGCCCCCGGCAGGGGGAGAAACAAGGGATGGACCCACACCATGAACACAGCACACCGCAAACCCCTCCCCGGCACGTCACTCGACTACTTCGACGCCAGAGAAGCCGTCGAAGCCATCCAACCGGGCGCCTACGACAAGCTCCCCTACACCTCCCGCGTCCTCGCCGAGAATCTGGTCCGCCGCTGCGACCCGACCACCCTCACCGACTCGCTCAAGCAACTCATCGAACGCAAGCGCGATCTGGATTTCCCCTGGTTTCCGGCGCGCGTGGTCTGCCATGACATCCTGGGCCAAACCGCGCTGGTCGACCTCGCCGGCCTGCGCGACGCCATTGCCGACCAGGGTGGCGACCCCGCCAAGGTCAACCCGGTCGTGCCAGTGCAGTTGATCGTCGACCACTCGCTGGCCGTAGAGTGCGGCGGCTTCGACCCCGACGCCTTCGCCAAGAACCGCGCCATTGAAGACCGCCGCAACGAAGACCGCTTCCACTTCATCGACTGGACCAAGCTCGCGTTCAAGAACGTCGATGTGATCCCGGCGGGCAACGGAATCATGCACCAGATCAACCTGGAGAAGATGTCTCCCGTCATCCAGGCACACGACGGCGTGGCTTACCCCGACACCTGCGTCGGCACCGACAGCCACACGCCCCACGTCGACGCACTCGGTGTGATCGCCATCGGCGTGGGCGGCCTGGAAGCCGAAAACGTGATGCTGGGCCGCGCCTCGTGGATGCGCCTGCCGGACATCGTGGGCGTGGAGTTGACCGGGCAGCGCCAGCCCGGCATCACCGCCACCGACATCGTGCTGGCGCTGACCGAATTCCTGCGCAAGCAAAAGGTGGTGGGCGCCTACCTCGAGTTTTACGGCGAAGGCGCATCCAAGCTCACGCTGGGCGACCGCGCCACCATCTCGAACATGGCCCCCGAGTACGGTGCCACCGCGGCAATGTTCTCGATTGACGACAACACGCTCGACTACCTGCGCCTCACGGGCCGCAGCGACGAGCAGGTCAAGCTGGTCGAGACGTATGCCAAGACCGCGGGCCTGTGGTCCGACACGCTCAAGAACGCCGAATACGAACGCGTGCTGCGCTTCGACCTGTCGAGCGTGGTGCGCAACATGGCCGGCCCGTCCAACCCGCACGCACGTGTGGCGACGACCGAACTGGCCGCCAAGGGCATCGCCGGCAAGTGGGAAGACACGCCGGGCCAGATGCCCGATGGCGCTGTCATCATCGCGGCCATCACGAGCTGCACGAATACCAGCAACCCGCGCAACGTGATTGCCGCGGCGCTGCTGGCGCGCAATGCCAACCGCCTGGGCCTGACCCGCAAACCGTGGGTGAAGAGTTCGCTCGCGCCGGGCTCCAAGGCCGTTGAGCTGTATCTGGAAGAGGCCGGCCTGAAGCACGAACTGGAAAAACTCGGCTTTGGCATCGTCGCGTTTGCCTGCACCACCTGCAACGGCATGAGCGGCGCGCTGGACCCGAAGATCCAGCAAGAGATCATCGACCGCGACCTGTACGCCACGGCCGTGCTGTCGGGCAACCGCAACTTCGACGGCCGCATCCACCCGTATGCCAAGCAGGCGTTCCTCGCATCCCCGCCGCTGGTGGTGGCCTATGCGATTGCAGGCACCGTGCGTTTCGATATCGAGCGCGACAGCTTCGGTACCGATGCCAACGGCAAGCCGATCCTGCTGAAAGACCTGTGGCCGACCGACGAAGAGATCGACGCCATCGTGCGCGCATCGGTCAAGCCGGAGCAGTTCCGCAAGGTGTACATCCCGATGTTCGAGCAGCGCAGCACGTCTGTGGCCAATGTGAGCCCGCTGTACGACTGGCGCCCGCAGAGCACCTACATCCGCCGCCCGCCCTATTGGGAAGGCGCGCTGGCCGGTGAGCGCACGCTCAAGGGCTTGCGCCCGCTGGCGGTGCTTGGCGACAACATCACGACCGATCACCTTTCGCCGTCCAACGCCATCCTGGCCAGCAGCGCCGCTGGTGAATACCTCGCCAAGATGGGCCTGCCGGAAGAAGACTTCAACTCGTACGCCACGCACCGCGGCGATCACCTGACCGCGCAACGCGCGACGTTTGCCAACCCGACGCTCATCAACGAGATGGCCGTGGTCGATGGCGCGGTGAAGAAAGGTTCGCTCGCGCGCATCGAGCCTGAAGGCAAGGTCACGCGCATGTGGGAAGCGATCGAGACCTACATGGACCGCAAGCAGCCGCTGATCGTGATTGCGGGCGCCGACTACGGCCAGGGCAGCTCACGCGACTGGGCCGCCAAGGGCGTGCGCCTGGCCGGCGTAGAAGCCATCGTGGCCGAAGGGTTCGAGCGCATCCATCGCACGAACCTGATCGGCATGGGCGTGTTGCCGCTGGAGTTCAAGCCCGGCACCACGCGCCTGACGCTCGGCATTGACGGCACCGAAACCTTTGATGTGATCGGCCAACGCAAACCGCGCACGGACCTCACGCTCGTCATCCACCGCAAGAACGGCGAACGTGTCGAAGTGCCCGTCACCTGCCGCCTGGACAGCGACGAGGAAGTGTCGATCTACGAAGCCGGCGGTGTGCTGCAGCGCTTTGCGCAGGACTTTTTGGAATCGAACAAGGAAGCAGCATGAGCCACCCCGCGCAAGTGAAGATTCCCGCCACCTACATGCGTGGCGGCACCAGCAAGGGCGTATTTTTCCGTCTGCAAGACTTGCCGTTTCCAGCGCAGCAGCCCGGCGCTGTGCGCGACGCGCTGCTCTTGCGCGTGATTGGCAGCCCCGACCCGTACGGCAAGCAGATCGACGGCATGGGCGGCGCCACGTCGAGCACCAGCAAGACGGTCATCCTCGCCAAGAGCACGCGCCCCGACCATGACGTGGATTACCTCTTCGGCCAAGTCTCCATCGACAAGCCGTTCGTCGACTGGTCGGGCAACTGCGGCAACCTCTCTGCAGCGGTTGGGCCGTTCGCCATCAGCAACGGTCTGGTCGATGCGAGCCGGGTGCCGCAAAACGGCATCGCCATCATCCGCATCTGGCAGGCCAACATCGGCAAGACCATCATTGCGCACGTGCCCATCACCAACGGCGCGGTGCAAGAGACGGGCGACTTCGAACTGGACGGTGTGACGTTCCCGGCGGCCGAAGTGCAACTCGAATTCCTCGACCCGGCGGCAGAAGAAGAGGGTGACGGGGGCGGCGCGATGTTCCCCACCGGCAACCTCGTCGACGATCTCGACGTGCCCGGCGTAGGCACGCTCAAGGCGACCATGATCAACGCGGGGATTCCCACGATCTTCCTCAACGCAGAGGCCATCGGCTATACCGGCACCGAGCTGCAGGACGCCATCAACGGCGATGCGAAAGCGCTGGCGATGTTCGAGACCATTCGGGCGCACGGCGCGGTGCGCATGGGCCTGATCAAGAGCATCGACCAAGCCGCCACGCGGCAGCACACGCCCAAGGTGGCGTTCGTCGCACCGCCGAAGGACTACGTGGCATCGAGCGGCAAGAAGGTCGGCGCGGGCGATGTGGATCTGCTCGTACGCGCGTTGTCGATGGGCAAGCTGCACCACGCCATGATGGGCACGGCCGCGGTCGCCATCGGCACGGCAGCCGCCATTCCAGGAACGCTGGTCAACCTGGCAGCGGGCGGTGGAGAACGTGGCGCGGTACGCTTCGGGCATCCGTCCGGCACCCTGCGCGTGGGCGCGGAGGCCAAGCTCGTTGACGGCGAATGGACGGTCACCAAGGCCATCATGAGCCGCAGCGCGCGCGTATTGATGGAAGGCTGGGTGCGCGTGCCGGGCTAAAGGCTGAACACGCGTGCAAAGCAAAACCGCCGCATCTGGCTGAGGGCTGGATGCGGCGGTTTTCTTTTCTTTTTTTGGAGGGGACTCAGGTTGCGCCGGTGTTCTTCATGCCGAGCACCTCGATCGGCGCAATGTCGGGTGGTGAGGCCAGCAACTCGGCCGCATTCGCCATGAGCGCCTTGGCAATCGGGCCGTCGAGATGTGCCTGGCGATCCTGCTCGCTGGCAAAGGCATCGAAGATGCCGAAGACATTGGGGGCAATGCGCAGCGCAAACCAGATGGGTGTGGTCGCTTCCTGGTTGGCCATTTGCAGACCGGCGGAAAGGAAATCGGCCACTGCCTGCTCTTTGCCCGGTTTGGCGGTCAGCCGGGCGAACAATGCGTACTGGATCATTGAAGTCTCCTGATGCGCGCGGGGGGACGCGCAGTCAGGCGTACTGTATGCCGAAAAACGGCAAGCCGCGTCATACGAACATGCTTAAGCGCCGTTCCGCACGCAACAGGAGCGGCTCGATGACGGGCCAGGCGCACAGGCCGGCCCGTCATGTTGCGCACGCTCAGTGATGCAATGCGCTGCCCACTGTGGTCAATGCGCCGCCCACGGCGCCCGTGACGGGTGCAAGCGGCGTCGCAGCCCCGGTGGACGTCAGCGACGTGCCGACGGTGGTGACAAGCGAGCCGACAGGCGCAGTCGCACCCCCAGCCGTCGTGCCGCCCCCAGCGGCGCCGCCCAGTGCGCCCGTCACGCTGCCCAGCGGATTGCTGCCACCGCCCACGCCGCCCAGTGCGCCGGTAATCGGTGCCAGCGGGTTGGCCGACGTTGCGCCGCCCGGCGTGGAGGTCACCCCGCCCAAGGCGGCCACCGTGTTGCCTGTGGCGGTCACCACACCGCCCAAACCGGAGACGACCGGGGCGTTGGTCGCCGTCAGCGACGTGCCGACATTCGCTACGCCGCCGCCCACCGTTTGCAGCAGGTTGGTTGCCGGAGCGCCTAGGCCCGTTGCGTTACCCAGTGTCTGCGTAGCGGTGGTCACCTGCGAGGTGAGCGGCACCACGGTCGAGCTGAGCTGCTGCGTGACCTGTTCCACCGGCCCGCTCGACAAGCCCGTGCCGAGCGTGCCGCCCGCACCGGCCACCGCCTGCCCAACCTGCGAGACCGCCCCGCCCACCGGTGATGTCACCGGCGAAAGCGGCTGCAGCGGCCCTGAACCGAGACTGCTGACAAGGGCACCCGTGGCATCGACGGTGTTGCCCGCTTGCGTCACCACGTTGCCGGTGCTCGATACCGTGGTGCCGATCGGGTTCGGGTTGGTACCAATGCTGCCCAGGCCCGACTGCACGCCGGTGCCCAGCGCCGACACCGTTTTGCCTACGTTGTCGACCACGTTGCCTAACCCCGATGCCCCCGGCAGATTGCTGCCGCCGATGGTCGAACCGAGTCCGCTGACGGCACCGCCTGTGGCCGTCAGCACGCCGCCACCCTTGTTGGCCACGTCGCCGGTGGGGGTGGTGGAGGCGGTGGGCGTCGTGCCGCCAGAGCCGTTGGAACCGGAGCCACCGCCACCATTGTTGGCCGAACTGCCGCCGCTGCCAGTGGTGCCGCTCATGTCGCCCGAGCCCGAACTGGCGCAACCGCCCAGTACAAGCAGGCCGGCCAAGGCCGCCGAAACCAGGGTCCCTCGTTGCAATGTCTTCATCTCTGTCTCCCGTTTCAAATATGCGCTTGATAATGCGCGGCCCCGCCCTACTCAGTGTTTTATCGGTGCACCTCCAGATTAACTGGATGGCACGATCAAATTAAGTCTATTAACCAATGCGGCGTCAATTGCAAACATTGTCAAACGCCTAAAACCCTCGTCATGACGACAATCTGCGTGAGAAGATCCCCGCCCGACGCGGTGCCAGCATGGCGCAAAGGTTCGCGCGCTGACGCACTCGGGCGATTATGTTTGAAGGCCTTGCTCTAAATTACCCAAAATGAGTTAAATCCACGGTCCGGTGTTATCTCGAAGCCATTCGTAAAAACGGGGGCACGGCATTGAAAGCCCTGGGGCGCGTTGCGGCACGCTCGCATCAAGGCGATGGCGTTCGATGACGATGCCGCGCACCGGTGCTGCGTCGATGAAGTGATCGTGATGACGCGCCATCACGCTCGCGCGGCGCAGGCTGGCGCGAATCGCCAGCGCGATGTTTAAGCCGATCAACCGCTGCGCCGCGTCAGCCGACCCGGACTTGCGCCACGGCTTCGCGCCATTGCGAGAACCGCAGGGCGCGCGCCTGCGCATCGCCATCGTCGCGCCCGTAACGCAAGGCGACGTAGCCTGCGGCGGCACTGCGCAAGGCGTGCGCCGCTTGCGGGAACTGCGCGGCAGCACGCTCGGCGTAGGCCATCGGGCCTTCGGCAGCACCGCGCGCGCAACCATGTCGCGCCAGGCGGTCACACAACCGCTGCCACTGGGCCTGCACGGGGTCAGGCTTGGGCTTGCGCTGCTGCCAGAGGAGCGGCAGCGCAGCGAGCAGGAACAAACCCGACACGCCCCACAGCACCGCGCGCGGGTCTGCCGCATCGAGCCCCAGCCACGCGAACAGGCGCGCCTGGCGGTTGCGGTCGTAGCCGAGCACCCAGCTGTTCCAGCCGCTGATCAGGCCATCCAGCCCCCAGCGCACGCTGCGCAGCCAGCCGGGTTCTTCTGCGCGGCGCGAGCGGAATTCGCTCGCGGGCACGGCGGCGGCCAGGCCACGTTCGACGCGTTGCGGCGCGACGGCGGCGGTGGGGTCCACGCGCACCCAGCCGCGCCCGTCGAGCCACACCTCAGCCCAGGCATGTGCATCGGACTGGCGCACGATGATGTCGCCGCTGACGGCGTTCACCTCGCCGCCGAGGTAGCCCACCACCACACGCGCGGGCACGCCCGCGGCACGCATCAGGAACACGAAGCTGCCCGCGTAGTGCTCGCAGAAACCGCGGTGCGTGCGGAAGAGGAAATCGTCGATCTGCTGATCCTGCAGCGGTTCGGGCTCAAGCGTGTAGGCAAACGGTGCGCTGCCAAACAGCTTGAGTGCGGCCGATACGCGATCGGCAGGTGGCAGCTCAGCCCATTGCGCTGCCAGCGCGCGCGCTTGGCCGTTACCCGGCGGCAACGCCAGCGCCATCTGCTGCGTGAGGGGGTCGAGCGGGCGGGCGTCGTCGGCGCGATTGCGCTCCGGCAGCCGCGAGCGCGCGTGATACCGCACACGCTGGTCGACCGGTTGCGTGCTGATGAACTCGCCGTCGATGCTGCGCCCGGTGCCGTCGCGCGCCTCGATCGACTGGCCGCGATCGAGCGCAAACAGCCAGCGCTGGCGCGTCGGTTCCAGCGTGATGTTGTAGTCGAACACGCCGGGCGCGCCGCCAGTTGCGTCCGCAGAATTGGGTACGCTTTCAGCTGCGGGACGTTGCCGCATCGACGCGGCCGTCCACGTCTGGCCATCGAAACGCCACAGCACCATGCCGCGCCAGTAGAGCGTATCGAGCGGTGGCGGCACGCCGGCAAAATCGACGCGGAAGGCAAGCTCATCTGAGAGGATCAACTGGCCGACGGAGCCGGGCGCCATGCGGTCCGACAGGCCGCTGACGGCGGTGTCGGCAGTTTGCGGCAGGCGCCACAGCGGATGATCCAGCCGGGGAAACAGCAGGAACAGCACGGCCGCGCACGGCAAACCCATGAGTACCAAACGCGCCAGCACGCGGGCCGGCGACACGCGCGCACGCGCCTGCGGATGCAGCAGCAACAGCCAGTTGCGCAACAGCAGCGCCACGGTTGCCAGCATGGTGGCGGCCAGCCACGGCGGCTGGTCGAACAGCACCTGCGAGAGCAGCAGGAAACAGCACAACTGCGTAACCAGCACGCCGTTGCGCACCGTGTGCGATTCCATCAGCTTGAGCACGAGAAACGCGCCCAGCAGCGCCACCGACAAGTCCCGCCCGATGTTTCCGCCGGTGCGCATGGCGAGTGCCAGCGTCACGACAAGCGTGGCGACGCCCGTCAGCCCCAACACCCATTTGCCAGGCAACGGCGCGCGCCGTACCCACAACAGCGCGCGCCAGAGCAGCAGCACGCCGAACACGGCGCACGTCACCAGCGGCAGGGCACGCAGCAGCGGCGCGAGCACGACGGCAAGCTGGGCGATCAGCCAGCCGTGCTCGCGGTGGGTCAGCGCACGGGCCGAGCCAAAGGCGGCCGCTTCGGTGCCGATGGTGGCGGTGGTCATGTGACTTCGCCTTCGGCTCCCGGCATCGCAGGCTTACCCCACAACGCCAAGGCACGCAAACACGCATCCCGATGCGCGACACCGCGTGCCGGTCCGATGACAACGCCAGGCAGGCTCAGCGTGTATTCGGGCTCATCGCCGGCGGGCGCGTGCTCGGCCGCCAGTACCCAGGCGCACAGGCGCGACAGCCGTTGTTCAACGTTCATCGACGGTGGCAGCGCTTCCCACGCGAGCACGCATTGCGCGTGGCGGACTTGCTGGCCGGTGCGGCTCATCCAGGTGTCGAGCCGCGCGCTGTGCTTCCACGCAATGCTGCGCAGCGCGTCACCGGGGCGGTAAGTGCGCAACTGGTCTGCGGCTTCTTCAACGTGGGTGCGGGCGGCGCGCGTGTCGTCTTCGTCGCCAGGGTCCGGCGCAAAGCTCGCGGGCAGCGGCGGCGCGGAAGGTTCCGGGGCCGGATAGACGAGCAAGGTCAGCGGTGCATCGGCATAGCTCCACGCGCGAAACAGGCCGAGCGGAAAACGCGTGGATACCGTCAGGCGCGGCAACTTGAACCAACCGCGCGGCTGATCGGCGAAAGACAACGCGGCCACGATGGCGTCCTGCGCATCGAGCGATGTTTCCACCGCGGCGGCTTGCGCGGCGCTCACATCCACACCCACGCGCGCCCACGGGGTGACGTTGGCCAACGCCACGCCCACGTTCAACGCATGGCCAGCAAACACCGCTTCGCCCGCCGCGCCGCGCACTTCCAGATCAACAAGGTTGCGATGCGTCTGCCACATGGCGGACGCGCCCACGCCGGCCAGCACGAAGGTCAGCAGAAAACCCAGGCTCACGTTGTAGTTGAGCGAGGTGAGCAGCATCACCACCAGCAGCAGCGCAAAGCCGCCGCCAGCCGCAGTGGGCAGGATGTAGACGTGATTGCGGTCCAGGCGGATGCGGCCTTCGCGTGGCGTGCGCGGCCGCTGCAGAAAGCGCTGCACGCGTGCCCGTGCAAAGCGCACGCCCGGCAGCAGCGCCAGGCCCGCACCGAGCAGACGCAGCGGTGCCAGCAGCAGAGACGTGAACCGCGCCATGGCGCTATGCGCTCAGGGAATGGCGACCGTGTCGAGCAGTCGCTGCGCCAGCGCGGTCGCCGACAGCGTGCCGCCCGTGGGCAGCAACCGATGCGCCGCCACGGCCTTGAATACGGCTTGGACGTCTTCGGGCAGCACTGCATCGCGGCCATCGATAAGCGCCCAGGCGCGCGCCGCTGCCAGCAACGCCAGCCCCGCGCGCGGCGACAGGCCCATCTGCACCTGCGCATCGGTGCGCGTGGCGTTCACCAGCGCGAGCACGTAATCGACGAGCGCCGGCGCCACGTGCACGGCATCGGCGGCGGCCTGCAACGCAACGACTTGCACGGCCGTCAACACGGGTTCGATGTCTTGCGGCGCCCCGCCCCCAAGGTATAGCGCGCGCTCCGAGCTTTGATCGGGATAACCGAGCGAGAGCCGCATCGTGAAGCGGTCCAGCTGCGACTCCGGCAGCGGATGCGTGCCGATCTGGTTCAACGGGTTCTGCGTTGCAATCACGAAGAACGGCTCGGGCAGCGGATACGTCGCCCCATCATGCGTGACCTGGCCTTCGGCCATGGCTTCGAGCAGCGCGCTTTGCGCCTTGGGCGTGGCCCGGTTGATCTCATCGGCCAGCACCACCTGCGCAAACAGCGGCCCAGGGTGGAATTCGAATGCGCCTTTCTCTTTCACGTAGATCGACACGCCGATCAGGTCGGTGGGCAGCAGATCGCTGGTGAACTGCACCCGCTGGTACTGCAACCCGAGCGTACGGGCCAGCGCATGCGCCAGCGTGGTCTTGCCCACGCCGGGCAGATCTTCCAGCAGCAGATGCCCGCGTGCGAGCAGACACGCCAGCGCCAGGCGGATCTGCAGCGGCTTGCCGAGCACGATGCGATCGAGCGCGCGTTGCGCCTGCGACAGCGCGGCCGGCAAGGTGAGCGGCGTGGCGGGTGCCGTGCGAACGGGAGACAGCGGGGCTTGATTGGGCGTCATCGAGGTGCAGCCGAGGCAACAATGCCACCGAGTGTAGCGGCATCGCACGACACCCGCGCGTCCATGTCTTGCCTGCGTGAGCGCGCTACAACATCAGTCTGGTTTGCGCGCGGGAATAGCCGCATCGAGCAACACGCGTGCCGTGCGCGGCAGGCTCCTGATGAGGCGCGGCGCATCGGTGCCAAAGGTCTGGCTCGCGGTGTAGGCACCTTCGATCAGAAAGGCCAGGTCGTCGGCCAGCGCATCGGGGTCGGTCGCGCCGGCGGCTTGGGCGCGGTCACGCAGGCGGGCGAGCAGCAGCGCCTTGTTGCGCTGAACAAACTGCCTCGCCGGATGCGTCAAGTCCGGAAACTCCGCCGCCACATTCACGAAGGGGCAGCCCCGGTAGCCGGGGCGTGAAGCGCGTTCGGATACGTCGATGAAGAACTGCAGCAGTTGCGCGCGCGCATCGTCGGGGTGCTTGGCCACGCTGGCGTCGAAGTAACCCCAGAAGCTCTCGTCGCTGCGCTCCAGGTAAGCAATGACGAGATCGTCCTTCGACTTGAACTGCCGGTACAGGCTCATCTTGTTGACGCCGGCCTTCTCCACCACCGCTTCGACGCCGACGGCCCGCACGCCTTCGTAGTAAAACAGTTGACGAGCCGCCTCGAGCAGGCTGGCGTGCGCGTCCTCACCGCTGATGCGGCGCTGAGTCGGTTTGGGCTGATCACCGGCGTTAACAGTGGAAACGGTGGAAAGTGCGCGAGGTCCGCGACGGGCGGCGGTGGCCATGGTGGTGCTCCTGCGGGCGCGACGGGCAACAAACCCCCAGCCGCGCCGGTGTCATTCGAATCTTGCTTGACATGTTACCGAGCGGTACCTACTATCGCAACCACGTTGTTACCGACCGGTAACGAATGCCACATTGTCGCCCCAGCAAGAATCAAAATCGGACACCCCATGCAGCGACTTGCCCGCCTCATCGCCCCACGTTTCCACTACAGCTGGCTCGCGCTCGCAGTGGTGTTCCTGATCCTGCTGTGCGCGGCCGGCACGCGCGCCACGCCCAGCGTGATGATGCTGCCGCTCGAGCACGAATTCGGCTGGAGCCGCAGCACGATCTCGCTGGCCATCTCGATCGGGATTGCGCTGTACGGGCTGACCGGGCCATTCGCGGCAGCATCGATGCAGTATTTCGGCATCCGCCCAACAGTGCTGGGGGCGCTGGCGGTGCTGGTGTCAGGCACGGCACTGTCGGCGATGATGCACGAGCCGTGGCAGATGGTGCTGCTGTGGGGCGTGATGGTGGGCGGCGGCACAGGTGTGGCGGCCATCACCCTGGGCGCGACGGTGGTCAACCGCTGGTTCACTTCGCATCGCGGCTTGGCGATGGGCATCCTGACGGCCAGCTCGGCCACGGGACAGCTCGTGTTCCTGCCGATGATGGCCGCAGTGGTCGAGCACTTCGGCTGGCGCCCGGTGGTGCTGATCGTGGCCGGCGCGCTGGCGCTGCTGTTGCCGGTCGTGTGGCTGCTGCTGCCGGAATCGCCCAAGAGCGTCGGTCTGCGCACCTATGGTGAACCCGCCGATGCGCCGGAAGCCGCCCAAGGCCCGCGCGCCAGCCCGATCACCCTGGCCATGCAGACGCTGGTGCAAGCGGCCCGCAAGCGCGATTTCTGGCTGCTGTTCGCGAGCTTCTTCATCTGCGGCGCAAGCACCAACGGCTACATCGGCACGCACTTCATTGCCATGTGCGCAGACCACGGGTTCTCTGAAGTGAAGGGCGCGAGCCTGCTCGCTGCGATGGGGATCTTCGATCTGGTCGGCACCACGCTGTCGGGCTGGCTGTCCGACCGCTACAACAGCCGCGTGCTGCTGTTCTGGTACTACGGGCTGCGCGGGCTGTCGCTGATCTACCTGCCGTATGCGTTCGGCTTCGAGTTCTTCGGCCTGCCGGTGTTCGCGATCTTTTACGGCCTGGACTGGATTGCCACCGTGCCGCCCACCGTGCGCCTGACCAACGACGTGTTCGGCAAGGCAGCCGCGCCCATCGTGTTCGGATGGATCGTCGCGGGCCACCAATTGGGCGCGGCATTCGCCACGCTGGGTGCAGGCATGATGCGCGCCTCGCTGGGCAACTACACGCTCGCTTCCATGATTTCGGGCGGGCTCTGCGTGGCGGGCGCCTTCCTGGTGCTGCGCATTCACCGCACGCCCAAGAAGGACGCCGAGCGTGCGGGTCAGCCGGCTACCGCGTAATCAAGGTTTCAGGAAACCGTACCTGGCCAGCACCGCCTGGCCCGCCGGCGACAGCACGTAAGCCACAAAGTCGGCCGCCTGCTGCGGCTGCTTCGTGCCCGACGTCACGGCGATCGGGTAGGTGAGCGGCACATTCAGCGGCACGGTGCTCGCCACCTTCACCTTGTCGGCGGCGATGGCGGCATCGGTCGAGAACACCAGGCCGGCCTCGACCTCGCCGCGCGACACATAGTCCAGCGCCTGGCGCACGTTCTGCGCCAGCACCGCCTTGGCCTCCACCGGCTCCCACAGCTTGGCCGCTTCCAGCGCACGCTTCGCATAACGGCCCACCGGCACCGACGCCGGATTGCCGATCGCCACGCGCTTCACGTCGGGCCTCGTCAGATCGACCAGCGCATGCACGGGTACCGTGGCCGTTGCGGGCACGATCAGCACCAGCTGGTTGGCGACAAAGTCGCGGCGCGTCTCCGTCTTGATGACCTTTTCCGCGGCGGCCTTGTTCATCGCATCCTGATCGGCGGAGGCAAATACGTCGGCCGGGGCGCCCTTCACGATCTGCTGCATCAGCACGTCGGACGCGCCGAAGTTGAGCACGACCTTGGTGTCCGGATGCAGGGCTTCGTACTGTTGCGCGATCGTCTTGAAGGCATTGGTCAGGCTGGCTGCGGCCGAGACAACGAGGTCCGCCGCCCGGGCTGGCGCTGCAAAACCCAGCGACAGCGCGGCGACCAGGCCAATGGCGCGCACATGCGCGCGAACCGACAAACGTTGCATGAAAGACCCAGAGTTGGATGAATGACCGGTCGTAATATACGAGCCGATATAACGCCTGGTCAACGCTCGACCTGAATGCCGGATATCACGCTTGCACCATAGGCCTCAAGAACGTTCGGCGCGGGCGGCTTCGTCAATGCAATCGGCAAGCCGCCCCGCAATGGGTTGGCGGCTATGGCGCGGGCGCTCGATCAGGCCGATCTCGCGGTAGAACGTGGCGTCGCCCAGGCTGACGGCGCGCGTGCCGGGCGGCCAGGTGCGTTGTGCGGCGGTCTGCGGGGCCAGTGCCACGCCCTGCCCGCGTGCCACGAGTTGCGTCATGCCTTGCAGCTCGTCGAGTTCGATCACGTCGTGCGGGGTGATGCGCTGGTCGCGCAGAAACTGGTCGACGCGGCGACCGCCGAACGAACGGCGGTCATAGCGGATGAACGGTTGATGCGCGAGCAGCGCGCGCCAGTCGTCGCCGGGCACACTGGCCGGCACCAGGAGCACGAAAGGCTCGGCCACCAGCGTGCGCCATTCCAGGTCGGCCGGTACCGCAAAGGGCGGGCGAATCAGCACGGCGAGGTCGATCTCGCCGGCATCCACCAGGCCGAGCAGGTCCAGCGAGACACCGGGCACGATGCGCGCACGGCAATGCGGGAATTCGCTGCGGAACTGCACCAGCGCATCCACCAGAAACGAGGTTTGCACCGAAGCGATCGCGCCGATGCGCACCAGGCCGCGCTGCTCGTTACCGCCGGCCTGGTCGCCCAGACGGTCGTACAGCGTGACGATGTGTTCGGCCAGGGCCAGCGCATCGCGCCCGGCGGCATTGAGCGTGGCCGACCTGCCCGTGCGATCGAAGAGTTGAAAGCCGAGCGATTCTTCCAGCCGCTGGATCTGCGCGCTCACCGCCGACTGCGTGAGGCCGATGCGCTCGCCAGCACCCGCAAACGTGCCGTGCCGGGCGACGGCGATGAAAGTCTTGAGTTCTCGAAGCATGGCGCGCGCGAATCAGGGCGGAAGCGCAAGGATACGCGCGCCGCGCCGCCTTACTTGGCAAACAGCGACGCCATGTTGGCGAACGCCTTGATCTCCATCGCATTGCCTGATGGATCGAGGAAGAACATCGTGGCCTGCTCGCCCACTTCACCCTTGAAGCGGATATGCGGCTCGATGATGAATTCGATGCCGGCGGCACGCAGCTTGTCGGCGGCGGCTTCCCACTCGGCCATGGAGAGCACCACGCCGAAGTGGCGCACGGGCACGTTGTCGCCATCGACGGCGCTGGTCTTGCGGTGGCCGATTTCGTCCGGCGCGAGATGGGCGACGATCTGGTGGCCGTAGAAGTTGAAATCCACCCATTCCGGCGAACTGCGGCCTTCCGGGCAGCCGAGGATACCGCCGTAGAACGCACGCGCCGCGGCAATATCATGCACAGGAAAAGCAAGGTGGAATGGGGCAAGCACAGGCGTGACGTTGCTCATGTTGGGGGGGCGCAGGCTGGGGAGGGTTGAAATCAGGCAGCACCGGCACGCAGCGGGGGGGCCGCTAACGCACCGGGCCACGCGAATGAGTCTATGCGCATCCACTCATGCACAAAAGCGATGTTTTTTTGCGCTGAGCCCCAACAAATTCGATGATTCCGGCAAAAAAGAAGCCGCCCAACGGCGGCGAAAGAGACACACGGTAAGCACACCTGCAGGGCGAGCAGGCGCGCAAAGACGAATATCAGGCGAAGGCGAAGGGCGTCACGGCCATTTCGGCCTGGGCCAGCGGCAGGCGCACGGTGCAGACGGTGGCGTCGCCAGGCACGTTTGCCACGCGAAAACCCGCATCGCGCGCGAGGCTGATCATGCGGCGGTTGATGGAGAGCACCTCGCCGAAAATTTCCCGCGCGCCGGACACCCGTGCCGCACGCACCAGCGTGGCAAACAGGCGCCGCCCGACGCCCTTGCCCTGCCACGCGTCGGCCACCAGGATGGCAAACTCGGCCACACCGTCTTCCACGACGAAGCGGCCGTCGGCGATCAGGTCTTCACCGGTGCCGTCGGGGCGCGCAACGCTCACGACTAGCGCCATGTGGTTCACATAGTCGATTTGCGTGTAGGCGGCGAGCATCTCGTCGGTCAGGCGGCCCCCGCCCACCAGGAAGCGCGCATAGCGCGACTCGGACGACAGCCCCTCGACCAGGGCGGCCTCAAGCGGGGCGTCTTGCGGCAGAATCGGGCGCACGGTGGCGATGGAGCCGTCGTGCATGGTCCAGCGGTCGATCCATTCGGCGGGGTAACGGTGGATGGTGTAAAGCATGGGGATCTCCTCACGCGATGGATCGTTGTGATTAGCCGTCAGGACGGGATCACCTCCTGACTTTCTAATTTGAAGCTAGATTAGCAGAAACCCTGACTTTTGCAAGTAAAGTCAGAATTGACTATGCTTTTGCCATGAGAATCCCGGAACCCTTCCCCGTCCCAGCGGCGTCCGAAGTCGTGACATCGATGGAGGAGCCGTGCTCGATTGCGGCCGCCGTGTCGATCGTCGGCGAGAAATGGACGCTGCTCGTGCTGCGCGAGGCGTTTTCGGGGGTGACGCGGTTTGATGAGTTTTTGCGCCGCACGGGGTGCTCGTCGGCGATCCTGTCGTCGCGGCTCAAAGCGCTGGTGACGTACGGCATCCTGCGCCGTGTGCCGTATCAGGAGCCGGGCGACCGCGTGCGCGACGCCTATCGGCTGACACGGGCGGGCGTCGACCTCCTGCCCGCGATCGTCGCGCTCATGCAATGGGGCGACCGTTACCTCACGCCCGACGGCGAAGGCCCCATGTTGTTGCGTGACCGTGAAAGCGGCACGCCGATCCACGTCGCGCTGGTCAATGCGCTCGGCGAGCCGGTTGCGCCCAAGAACTCGATACGCGAGCGCAATCCGCGTTATGGCCAGGGGCAAAAGCCGGCCGCCGCGGCCGCGGATACCCCCCGGACAACAGGTAACACACAACTTTACAGGCCCCGCAAAACCCCCTATCGTCGCGGATGAATGGGCAAACGGCCGCGTTCGACCCGGCTTTCCGACGCATCCGCGCCTGTGCGCCATCACCTGATGGCCGCCCCTCCTGACTTCGTCTTCGACCTCGCTGCTCACGCCCGGAACCACGACCGCCATGCCCGATGCCGTGGTACCGCTCTACCACCAGATCTACGTCGTTCTGCGCCAACAGATTCTCGAGGGCCGGTTCAGTGACGGCCCGATGCCGGGCGAGATCGAGCTGGCCCGCCAGTTCGGGGCATCGCGCGTCACGATGCGCCGCGTCTTCGACTACCTCGTCAAGGAAGGTCTGGTGCGCCGCCATCGCGGCATGGGCACGTTTGTCGTCAAGCCCGATGATCCGGTGACGATGGGCGGCGGCGCCCAGACGCTGCTGCAGAACATCATCGACGTGGGCGAGCGCACCTCCGCCGTCGTCGTCGAATTCGAAGACGTGCTGGCCCCGCCCGACGAGGCCAAATGCCTGGAAGTCGCACCCGGCACGCCGATCAAGAAACTCGTGCGAGTTCGCCACCTGGAAGACACGCCCATGGCGCTGATCACCACGTGGCTGCCGCTGGACGTGACGAGCAAGCTCACGCTCGACCGCCTGGCGAACCAGTCGCTGCTGCGGCTGATCGAGGGCTCGGGCGTGCGGATCGATCGTGCATCGCAGGTGGTTTCTGCACGATTGGCCGATGTGGCGACGGCGCAGTATCTGGATGTGTCGGTGGGGGCGCCGCTGCTGTCCGTCCAACGCATCGTGCGCGAGATGAGCGGGCGGCCCGTGCAGCTGCTGCAGGGCCTCTACCGGCCCGACCGCTACGAATACCGCATGGAGCTGTCGCGCGTGGGCGAAGACCGCGCCCGCCTGTGGATCGACAACGCCGGGCACCACCCACAGGGCGGTCACAGCGAGGACGTGGAAGAGGCGCCAACGCCGGCCGCATCCCCGACCACTCAGCGCGCCTGACACCACCCTCAGCAAGGTTATTGGCCCTCGGCAAGGCGGAAGGAAAGTTGTTAGCATCGCCGCTTCGCTGCGATGCAGCAATCTCCTTCATGAGGTTCCATGTCGACCTCGCCTGCGTCCTCAACGCCCGCCACAACCGTGACTGCACCTGACACCAAAGGGCTGATCCGCCTGCTGACCGCCGGGGCAGGCATCAGCGTGGCATGCATCTATCTGAACCACCCGCTCCTGGGCTTGATCGGCCGCGACCTCGCCATCGCGCCGCACGCGTTGGGCGTGCTGCCGACGCTCACGGCGGCGGGCTATGCCAGCGGCATCTTTTTCTTCGGCCCACTGGGCGACCGCTACGATCGCCGCATCGTCATCCTCTGGAAGGCGGTACTGCTCACGTTGGCACTCATCGCCAGCTGCCTCGCACCCAACCTGCCGCTGCTGGCGGCAGCCGGCTTTGTGGTGGGGCTCTCCGCCACCATCGCGCAGGATTTCGTGCCCAGCGCCGCCGCCATCAGCACCGACCACAACCGCAATCGCAACATCGGCACGGTGATGACGGGGCTGTTGATCGGCATCGTCAGCTCGCGCGTGTTCAGCGGCATCGTGGCGGACCACTTTGGCTGGCGGGCAGCCTTCGGTGTATCCGCAGCGGCGATTGTCGGGCTGGCGATTGCCGTGCGCGCCGCGCACTTTGGTGTGGCACCGCCCCCCGCCACCATGAGGCAGCCGTACCTTGTGCTGCTGCGCTCGCTCGGCACACTGTTCGCGCAGCACCCGCGGCTGAGGGCGTCCGCCATCACGCAGGCGTTCATCGGTATTGCGTTCTCGGGTTTCTGGTCGACCGTGGCATTGCACCTGACGAGTTCGCTCGGGCTGTCGACGAGTCAAGCAGGTTTGCTTGGGCTGGCCGGCGCAGCAGGCGCACTCGGTGCGAGCCTTGCCGGGCGATTGTCGGGCCGCGTTGCGCCGGGCCATATCGCAGCAGGCGGCGCATTGCTCATGGCGGTGACGTTTGCCGCCATGGCGCTGTTCCCGCAATCGCTCATCGCCATCGTGATCGGCACGTTGGTCTTCGATGTGGGCGTGCAGGCAGCGCTGGTGTCGCACCAGACGATCATTTATGCATTGGCACCCGAAGCGCGCAGCCGCATCAACGCGGTGTTCATGACGACGCTGTTCATCGGCATGTCGTTGGGCGCCTATGGCGCGAGCCTGGCGTGGAACAGCGGGCGCTGGACGGGGCTGATGGCGTTCTGCACGGCGGCGGCGCTGGTGGCACTCGGGTTGCGCGTGATGTTCAACGCGCGGCAAGGGGCGCGGTAACAAATCTGCTCGGCATTGCGGCTGTGACCATTTGTGAACTATAGTTTACAGGTCGAAGTGCGGTCCTTAGCATCTCCGCATGCTGACGATCCGCACTACCAACGCTTTCGACACCTGGTTTTCGAAGCTGCGTGACAAGACTGCGCAGCGCCGTATCCAGGTACGCATCGACCGCTTACAGCTCGGTCATCCGGGTGATGTGAAGCCTGTCCGAGCAGGTGTCAGTGAGCTACGCATCAATCACGGCCCCGGCTACCGGGTGTATTTCGCCCAGCGTGGCGCAGTGCTGATCATCCTGTTATGTGGCGGTGACAAGTCGACACAGGAAGCCGACATCCGACGCGCGATTGAGTTGTCGCGCCATCTCGACGTGGAGTGACCATGCCTACCGACAAACCCGTCAAAACTCGCCCGTGGGACTCCGCTGAGCATCTCAAGACCGAAGCCGACATGGCCGCATATCTGGACGCGTGCCTGGAGGAAGCGGCCGACGACCCCGCATTCATCACGCATGCGTTGGGCGTAGTAGCCAGAGCGCGCGGCATGACGCAACTCGCCCGTGACACCGGCATGACGCGCGAAGGGCTGTACAAGGCCTTGTCTGAAGAAGGCAACCCGAGCTTTGCCACCGTGCTCAAAGTCATGCGGGCGTTGGGTATCCGCTTGCATGCGGTCGCGGTGTAAAAGGCTGGGGGCGTACGCGTTTCTGCGTAACCTCCACACGCCTGCCGCACACCTGACGCAACACACCATCTCACCCATCGGGGCAACTCCGGGGCGCGGCGCCATACGACATGTCGCTACAATTCTGAGGGTCAGCTTAGGCTGCCCACAGAACAACCACACCGAGACGCCCTCATGGATAGCACTGCCACCCCGCATGCGGTTGACCCGCACGACACACGTCGCCGAATCTTTGCCATCGTCGGCGCGTCGTCAGGCAACCTCGTCGAATGGTTCGACTTTTACGTCTACGCGTTCAGCTCGCTGTACTTTGCACCGGCCTTCTTCCCGAGCGGTGACCGCACGACGCAACTGCTGAACACAGCAGGCGTGTTTGCGGCGGGCTTCCTGATGCGGCCCATCGGCGGCTGGCTGTTCGGCCGCATTGCCGACAGGCATGGCCGGCGCACAGCGATGATGATCTCGGTGCTGATGATGTGCGGCGGCTCGCTGCTGATTGCGGTGTTGCCAACGTACGCGCAGATCGGTGCGCTGGCGCCATTCCTGCTGCTGGTGGCGCGGCTGTTCCAGGGGCTGTCGGTTGGCGGCGAATACGGCACCAGCGCGACCTACATGAGCGAAGTGGCGCTGCAGGGCCGGCGCGGCTTCTTTGCCTCGTTCCAGTATGTGACGCTGATCGGCGGCCAGTTGTGCGCAGTGCTCGTGCTGGTGATCCTGCAGCAACTGCTGACGACCGCAGAGCTGAAAGCCTGGGGCTGGCGCATTCCGTTTGTGGTGGGCGCACTCACCGCGCTGATCGCCTTGTACCTGCGTAAGTCATTGCACGAAACGCAGACCACCTCGGCACGCAAGGCTGAGCACGCAGGCACGATCCGCGGCGCGTGGCAGCACAAGGGGGCGTTTTTGCGCGTGCTCGGCTTTACCGCCGGCGGCTCCCTGATCTTTTACACGTTCACGACGTACATGCAGAAGTACCTCGTCAACACGGCGCACATGGACACCAAAACCGCCTCCAACGTGATGACGGGCGCGCTGTTTGTCTACATGGTGCTGCAGCCCGCGTTCGGTGCGCTGTCCGACCGGATCGGCCGCCGCAATTCGATGCTGCTGTTCGGCGCCCTCTCCGTGCTGGGCACCGTGCCGCTCATGAAGGCGCTGGCCACCGTTTCGACGCCGCTCGCCGCCTTCGGCCTCATCACGCTGGCGCTGGCCATCGTCAGTTTCTATACGTCGATCAGCGGCCTGATCAAGGCCGAGATGTTCCCGCCGGAAGTGCGCGCAATGGGCGTGGGCCTCTCGTACGCGATTGCGAATGCGGTGTTCGGCGGCTCGGCGGAATACGTGGCGCTGTGGTTCAAGCAGGCCGGCAGTGAATCGACGTTCTATTGGTACGTGACAGCGCTGTGCGCGGTGTCCTTCATCGTGACGTACTTCATGCCCGACCCGAGCAAGGAAGGGTATCTGCGCCACGAGCCGTAATCGCGGCCGGGCGTTTCAACCACAAGCCCATACCGCGACCACCGATGTCTCAAGCGGCGGTCGCGGTCGAGCTTCCTGCATCAGCTTCCGGCTATCACAACGCGCCGAACGCGGCAGCCACCAGGCGACGCTGCTCCGCCTGATGCGCGCGCACCGACGCATGCGCGCCCGACGGAGTCGCGCTGCGGAACACACCGGCCAGTCGGCTCCCCTCCGGAACACAGGCCTCCAGCGCGTCGCGCACGAAGCGCCATGCACCCTGGTTGGCATCCTCCTCCTGCGCCCAAACGATTTCCTTCAGGTTCGGGAATACCGCCAACGCAGCGGCGAGCGCCTCCTGCGGAAATGGGTAAAGCTGCTCAACGCGGACGAGTGCCACATCCGCGCGAGCCTCATGCTGGCGCTGTGCATGCAGTTCGTAGAAAAACTTGCCGCTGCACAGCACCACCCGCGTAACGGTTCCAGGGTCGACCACCGAGGCATCCGCCAGCACCGGCATGAAGTGCCCGTCGGTCAAGTCCTGCACGCGCGAATGCGAACGCGGGTTGCCATGAAGCTGCGTCTTCGGGGACATGACGATCAGCGGCTTGGGCGTTGCCAGCGCGGCTTGCTCGCGCAGCAGGTGGAACCATTGGCCCGACGTCGACGGCATGACCACGCGCATGTTGTCATCCGCGCAAAGCTGCAGAAAACGCCCCAGGAAGCCGTTGGAATGCTCTGGCCCGACACCTTCGTGGCCGTGCGGCAGCAGCATCGCCAGTGCAGACTGGCAACCCCACTTGTATTCCCCCGAAGCGATGTACTGGTCAATGAAGACCTGCGCGCCGTTGACGAAGTCGCCGAACTGCGCCTCCCACAAGGTCAGCCGCGTTCGGGTCTGCACGCTGTAGCCGTATTCGAAGCCCAGCGCCGCTTCTTCCGACAACGGCGAGTTCACGATGTCGAACGTGCCCTGGCACGGCGCCACGTGCTGCAGCGGAACGTACCGGCGGCCCTCGTCGGAGAGCGTTGCCTGTGAATGCCACACCGCGTGCCGATGCATGAACGTGCCACGCCCGACATCCATGCCTGACAAGCGGATGCTGCGCCCCTCTTCCAATAACGTGGCATGGGCCAGGTTTTCCGCCAGACACCAGTCGACCGTATGCGCGTCGCTCGATACCGTAGCGCGCCAGCGCTCGCACAGTCCGCGCACAACGTCGTGCAGGAGCGCCTCGTCGGGCGGTGTGGTCAGCGTCTGCGTCAATGCCTGCACGCGCTGCAATGACGCCGGCTGAAGCTGGTGACGCACAGCGCCGGGCGGCAGCGAATCATCGGCCACACGTGGCCCAGCGTCGGGGTCTGTCAGCAAGTCACCCACGGCAGCTTCACGCAGATCGGCCAGGCGCGCCGGTTCCTCGCTGGCACCGTGATACAGCTCCGTGACGGTCGGGTGCGCGGCAATGGCGGCGTGCAGCGCGGGCTGCGTCACGGCGGGCGTGTCGTGCTCAGAATGCCCGAGGCGGCGATAGCCGATCAGATCGATGACGATATCGGCGCCATGCTCCATGCGGTACGCAATGGCAATCCGTGCGGCACGCACGACGGCTTCGGGGTCGTCGGCGTTGACGTGCAGCACCGGCGCATCAACCATGCGCGTCACGTCGGTGCAGTAGTCGTGCGCACGCACGTCCATCAGGTTGGGTGTTGTAAAGCCGATCTGGTTATTGACGATCACGTGCACGACGCCGCCTGCCGTGTAGCCGCTGCGGCGGGTCAGGTTCAGGGTCTCCATGACGACGCCTTGCCCCGCGAACGCCGCATCGCCGTGCACCATCACCAGCAGGCACGGTGTGCCCGGGTGCTCGTCCACATGCGCGCGGGCCATGCCGCACACCACGGGGTACACGCTTTGCAGATGCGATGGGTTGGGCGCGAGCACCAGCGTCACCTCGTCGTCGCCCACCAACCGATGCGCACGGCCACCGAGGTGATACGGCAGGTCTCGCTGGGTGAACGCAATGTCCGAATCCGGATCGAGCCGATCGAGCATGCCACGCGCATCAACACCCATCACGTTGACGAGCGTGTTCAAGCGCCCGCGATGCGGCATGCCGAGAAACACCTGCCGCACGCCGTGGCCGGCACCTTCTTCAACCAGCGTATCGAGCAGCGGCACCAGGCTCTCGCAGCCCTCCAGCGAGAACCGCTTGGCATGTTCGAACGTGCTGCCAACAAGACGCTCCCACATCTCCGCTGCCACCAGCCGCCGCAGCAGCCGGCGCTTTTGGTCAGGCGCGAGCGGCGGTGCCAGCAGTTCTGCCTCCATGCGCGCGTAGAGCCATGCGCGGCGTTGCCGCTTGCGCACGCTGCTGCAATCGAGGCCGATGGCGCCGCAGTAGACGCGCTTGAGCTGCCATTCGAGCTCCTGCATCGTCGTGGCGGTGGGCAGAACCGCGCTTGCGGGATCGCGCTTCTGCGCCGGGTCGAGGCCGTGAAACCGCAGGCGAAGCTCCGGCACGTCGGGCAGGGGCACACGTGCGAGCGGGTCCAGCCGCGCGCGACGGTGCCCGTGTTCGCGATAGGCGTCGATAAACTGGGTGACAGGGGTGGGCGGGGGCGCCGTGGCGGCGCCGCCCGCCGCGCTGGACGGGTCAAACGCTGCGGCCGAACCCGGGTCGGCCATTTGAGGAGCGTGCGAAGACATGGTTGTTCAGGAGATAAGAGACACCGTGGGTGGGTCCCGCCATCGGCACTCCGGCGTACCCGCGCGCGCAGTCCTCCAACCAGCACAGCGGTTGCGCAGCAGACACCTGTTCGGCAAATGGCGGGACCGTTCGAAACGCCAAAGCAAAGCGCTACGTCGATTCCTTCTGTAACGAGCCGCCTGACGACGACCCGTGCCTCCTCCGTTGGACTGCTGACTGCAACATCACTGCAACAACAACCGTGAATTACGAAAGTGGTTAAGCGCGCGCCCAGCCAGACCGCGCCAGGGTGGCCGTCTCGCTCTGCGCGCCGTGCCCTGGGCTCCGCGCGTCGCCATGCAACTTGAACGCGCTCACCATGTCGGCCAGTTGATCCGCCTGTTCCTGCAGCGCCTGTGCCGAGGTCGCGCTTTCCTCGACCAGCGAGGCGTTTTCCTGCGTGACCTTGTCCATCTGCGTGATGGCCTCGTTGATCTGCTCGATGCCTTCGCTCTGCTCGCGGCTCGACGCGCTGATCTCGGCAACGATGTTCGTCACGTTCTGGATACCGGCCACCACGTCGCGGATGATCTGGCCGGCCTCTTCCACCTTCGCGGTGCCGGTGCCGACGTGGTTGACCGAATCTTCGATCAGCCCCTTGATCTCCTTGGCCGCTGCGGCACTGCGCTGCGCGAGGTTGCGCACCTCGCCCGCCACCACGGCAAAGCCGCGGCCCTGCTCGCCCGCGCGCGCGGCTTCCACGGCGGCGTTCAGTGCCAGGATGTTGGTCTGGAACGCGATGCTGTCGATCACGCCGATGATGTCGACGATCTTGCGCGACGACGCATTGATGGTGCTCATGGTTTCGATCGCCTCGCCCACGGCATCGCCGCCCTTGGCCGCCACCAGCGATGCGTTGGATGCCAAACGGCTGGCTTCCTGCGCGTTGTCGGCGTTCTGCTTGACGGTGGACGTGAGCTGCTCCATGGCCGCCGCCGTTTCTTCCAGCGAGCTGGCTTGCTGCTCGGTCCGGCTGGACAGATCGATGTTGCCGCTCGCCACCTCGCGCGATGCACGCGTGATGGTGTCCGTTCCGCCGCGCACACGGCCGACGATGCCATGCAGGTTCTCGGTCATGTGCTTGAGCGCGGCCAGCAGGCGGCCGATCTCGTCTTGTGCGCCAACTTCAAGACGGTGCGTCAGGTCCCCTTGCGCCACGGCTTCGGCCAGATGCACGGCACGGTTGATCGGGCCGGTGATCGTGCGGGTGATGAAGCCGCCCGTGGCAATGGCGAGCAACGTCGCCAACACGGCAAGCACGATCATCTGGATCTTCGCGTTGGCGCCTTGCGCGGCAGCTTCGCCGACATCGTGCTCCATCTCGCTGGCCTGGTGATCCACCATCTTGTCGACCAGCACGTAGTACTGGTCCTGCAGGCGGCTCATGTCGCCCTGGTACAGAACCCGCGCGTCTTCGGGCTTGTTGGCATCAATCAGCTCAAAGAACTTGCGCACGCCGGCACCGTAAGCGGAGCGCGCGTCGAACTGTTCCTTGAAGAGCGCCTTGCTCGCATCGGTCGTCAGCATCTTCTCCAGCCGGCCATACGCCTGTCCGTTGGCCTGGCGGATGGCCGCGTAGTCGCTCATGTACTTCGCTTTCTGGTCGGCCGACGTGGCCAGGAGCAGGTTGCTGAGGATGCCGTTGGCCTTGTATCCGTTGTTCTTGATCTGGTTGCTCAGCGCGATCAGCGAATAGCGCTCGCTGACGATCCGGCTCATCTTCGTGTTGTTGTCGTCCAGCCGTTGGATGCCGACAGCGGCGGTCCCGATCAGCAGCGCCACCACAAGCGCGAACGCTGCCCCAAGGCGCACCCCGATCTTCATATCCGAGATTCTCATTTGCTTCATTCCTGTTTCAGCGGCGTCAGAGAGAGACGTCATGCCCTGATCAACAGCATCGCCGTACCTATCTGGCGATGCATTCAGGTGCATGCGTTGAAGCAGGAGCATCTTGAAGCCATGTGCGGCTGTCGGTGACCGATCTTCAAAGCCGTCGCGCTGCAAGACTGCCCAGGCTGCTTTGAACGGAAATGACGGCAGGGCACAAAGAATCTTGAATGCGATGCTGGGGCAGCCGGGCTGCTTCAAACCTGTGCACCGGGCAGCAGGCGTAAGTGGGGATTGCGAACTGCGTGACGCCAGCATTGGCTTGGCGGCACATTCGAGCCAAACGAGGCGAATGTACACGCACCAAATCTGCGCTTTCATGACCCTTGGCGGCGCGAAAACTGCTGATATGAAATTATTTTAATTCTCGTATGCGAGTTGTTCCGCCAACCCACAGAGGGCCAACCCGGGTAAGCCGGCTTTGCCTTGGAAATTTTGCTTCGTCTCAGTTCGGCCTAAGTCAGCCTGCGTAGCGTGTCCAGTGCGCACATCCCGCGCATGCCAGGAGAAGCATCATGTACCGCTACACCAAGCTTTCCCTCCTCGCCATTGCCGTTGCGATGACGGGCGCAGCCGCCTACGCCGCCAAAGACCATATTCGAAACGACGCCCTCGCCATCACGCAAGCAAAGATCCCGCTGACTCAAGCTGTCGCGGCTGCAGAGCAGCATGCCAACGGCAAGGCATCCCGCGCCGAGTACGAGCAGTCGAAGCAGGGCTGGGTTTACGACGTCGAAGTCGTGAGCGGAGCCAAAGTCTTTGACGTTCGGATCGATGCCGACAAGGGCACCGTCGTGTCCGCAGTGGAGGACAAGGCCGATCACGAAGGCGATCACGACAAGCAAGATTGATCGCGTATGGCACACCCGGGTCTATGTCGAGGCTAAGTCCGCTGAACCATACTGCCCCCACGTTCCCACTCCCGCGAGGACACATCATGAATCGGTGGCAGGTAAGTGAAGCATGGAACAAGGTGCCCGAGATTGCCCTGTCCTTTTGGATCGTCAAGATCATGTCCACGACCGTGGGCGAGACGGGAGCCGATTTCCTGGCCGTGAATGCCGGGTGGGGCCAAGCCGCAACGCAAGCCGTGATGGCCGCATTGTTGGCGGCTGCCTTGTTTGCGCAGCTGCGGTCCCGTCGCTATATCCCCTCGATCTACTGGCTCACGGTCGTCCTTGTCAGCGTGGTCGGTACGCAGATCACTGACCTGTTGACTGATGGGTTGGGGGTCAGCCTGTACATCAGCACCGCTGCGTTTGCACTGCTGCTCGCGGCGGTCTTCTTTGTCTGGTATCGCTTGGAGCGAACGCTTTCGATCCAATCGATCGACACGCGACGTCGGGAGCTGTTCTATTGGGCCGCCATCCTCTGTACGTTTGCGCTGGGGACCGCAGCGGGCGATCTGGCGACGGAAGCGCTCGGCCTTGGCTTCACGTGGGGGGCCGTGGTGTTCGGCGCGTTGCTCGGCCTCACATACGCCGCCTGGCGTTTCGGTGGCAACGCCGTGCTCACGTTCTGGATCGCATACATCCTCACCAGACCCTTCGGTGCAGCACTTGGCGACTTGCTCACACAAGCGAAAACCTACGGCGGTCTCGGCATGGGGGCTATGTGGACGAGCGCCCTGTTCCTGACGGTGATTGTCTTACTGGTGGCAGGTGAACAGTTCGGCATGGGAAAAAGCCGAGCTGTACAGGCCACCGAATAACACTTCGCTCTACTGGAGAACCCATGTTCCATCAAACCACGCTCATTCGGGCGATCGCCACCGTCTCGACCCTCTTGTCTCTCGGCATTGCCGCCGGTTGCTCGAAACAGGAGACACACGCCGCAAGCGGGACAGTGCCGGGCACATCGGCCCAAACCGCATCAGCACCCCAATCCAAGACCGTGTCGAAGCTGGGTGATCTATCCGCGTTTCGCGGTATCGCGACGGACGTTGCCAACCTCGTGGACAAGGGTGATCTGGCGGCTGCAAAAACGCGCATCAAAGATCTGGAGGTCTCTTGGGACGCGGCGGAAGCCGGACTGAAGCCACGAGCGGCCGATGATTGGCACGTACTGGATAAGGCCATTGACCGTGCCCTGGCCGCCTTGCGCGCCGATACACCCAAGCAGCCCGACTGCAAGGCAGCGTTAACTGATTTGCTGAAAACCTTCGACACGCTGCAAGGTCGGACTTGATTTGCGAGGACGCATGATGAAGACATCAACAGAGCACGCTCTGGCCAAGGTGCCAGAAGTCACATTGGCCTTCTGGCTACTCAAGATTGCGGCAACCACACTGGGCGAGACCGGCGGCGATGCCGTATCGATGTCGATGAACCTCGGCTATCTGGTGGGTACCGGCATCTTTGCCGCCATTTTCCTGGTGTCGGTAGCGGCACAAATACGCGCCAAGGGCTTTCATCCGCTTCTCTACTGGACCACCATCATCGCCACGACCACGGTGGGCACGACGCTGGCAGACTTCGCGGATCGCTCTCTGGGTATCGGATATGCAGGCGGCTCCACCTTGCTGCTGGTACTGCTGCTCGGCTCTCTTTTCGCTTGGTACCGCACGTTGGGGTCGGTGTCGGTGAGCACCGTCCACTCGCCCAAGGCTGAAGCGTTCTATTGGGTCACGATCATGTTTTCGCAGACCTTGGGCACGGCCCTGGGCGATTGGACTGCCGATACGGCCGGCTTGGGCTATACGGGGGCGGCCGTGGTCTTCGGGGCGCTGCTTGCACTCATCGTTGCCGCCTACTACTGGACCCACGTCTCGCGCACACTGCTGTTCTGGGCCGCGTTCATCCTGACACGCCCCTTGGGCGCCGTGGTTGGCGACTTTCTCGACAAACCCCACAGCGCGGGTGGGCTCGCTTTGAGCCGCTACTCCGCGTCGGCTGCACTGCTCGCCTTCATCTTGACCGGCATGCTGGTCTTCAGGCAACGCGCAGCTCGGGTTGCACATTGAGCAGGGCGAACTGCTTGACGGTACATGCGGGGGGGATGCCATCCAAGGCGCGTTGCAGGATGCCGCCATGCAGGCGGTCGAGTCACGCATGCCTGATCCGGGCCGCCGGCCGTTCGCTAAACGCTCGGCGCTATGACGCCGTCCTATTGACTTGGAACTGCGCCGCAAAGATCGGGGGGAGGTCGGGGGACATACTGAAGCGACTCCGGCCCAAGGACAACTTTCCGGCAAAGTTAGTTCAGCTCGCCATACCCGCGCATGCGCGCCTCGCGTGCCATCACGGCGATGGGCCGGTAGTGCGCCAATGTGGTCGGCACGATGTCTTCCAGGCGGAGTCTGGAGCGCAGGCCGGCGTCATCGTGCAAGGCTTGGCGCATCGCGTTCCTCACACGCTGCACCAGCGCCTCGTCCGCGCGCCGTGAGGCGATGAACGGCAGGCCGGCCACATGCCGCGTCGAGCCAATCTGCCGTAGCCCCGCAACCAGGTCTGGCCTGTGCTCTGCGGCAAAGGCCAGCGTCACGCAGTCGATGGCGGCAACGTCGGCCTCGTCGTCGGCAACCGCCGCCAGCGACCTCAGGTGCGAGCCCGTGTGCACGACCGCCCCGAAGAACCGCGCGCCGCGCACCAGCGGCGCAACGGCGTGGCGCAGTGCGTTCATGCCGCTGTGCGAGTCGGGGCTGTTGCAGGCGACGCGCGCGCCCCGGCATGCAGCCAGGCTGGCGGGGCCATCTTTGGCGCGGACCACGATGGCGCTGCTATAGGCCTCCTGCTGGCATCCGGGCACCACAAAGCGAGGGGTGCCGATCAGCTGTACCCGCGATGCCAATCCGCGAATCAACGGGTAGCCGCAGGTCTGCGACAGCAACACGTCGTCGCGCCGTTAGAAGGCGTGCAGCGCGTCGGGGCTCTCGCCCGGGTCCACGGGGTCCAGCATCACGGGCGACGTGCCACGGCCGAGCGCCTGTGCTGTCCGCTCAATGAGCGTGGCCCAGTCGTCCCGCAATGACGCAGAGACGTTGTACATCGGGAGGGCTGCCACCCAGCGCTCATGCTTCGCCATATTCGCGATATTCCCCATAGGAACGCGGCGCATACACGTGCCGATCGGAAGGACCATGGAACAGCGGATGCGCTACCGGCGCCGCCACGCGCAGCGCGTAGCGGATCAGCCATTCCCGATAACCTCGCACATGGAAGCCGCCGTTGCGCACGAGGTAGTCGTCGGCGCGGCGGCGGTAGACCCATGCCAATGCAAACCACGGTACGGAAGGCAGGTCGTGGTGCACCAGATGGTAGTTGTTGTTGAGAAACAGCAACCGCCACATCAAGCCGGCGTCGTTGATCACGCTTCGGGTGGCGTGGGAATCCGCCGGGCGATGCTCCTGGAAAGAGCGGATCGCCGCCAGTGACAGCGCCGGATACGCCACGCCCAGCAGCATGAGCCACGCGGGCAGGCCACAGGCTGTCTGCAGCCACACGAGCAGCACCGCGACTGCAAGCAGGTGGGCCGCCCACATTGGCACGTCGCGCCAGTCGCCCGAGCGCAGCTTTGCGCAAGCATCCCCTGCAATGGTGAGAATCGAGAACGCGGGTTGCAGCAACATCCGCCCGGCCAGCGTATTGCGCACGGCATACAGCTTGCGCATCGCCGGACTGGCCGCATGCCAATCGACGGCGTAGAGGAAGTAGCTCTCCGGATCGGTGTCGGGGTGCGTGAGTTCAGCCTCGTGGTGCTGCAGATGCAGGCGCCGGTACAGGCCATATGGCAGCCAGATGCCAAGGGGCGCCGCGCCGATCAACGCATTGAGCCACGGCAGGCGCGTCGGGTGGCCATGCAGCAGCTCGTGCTGCAACGACAGGTACCACGTGGTGCAGAGCGACAGCAGCACGCACGCCAGCGGCACACCGAGTTGACGCACATGCGTGGCAACGCCAAACCAGGTTGCATAGACCGTGGCGATCAGCAGCCACGTCGGCAGCTCCGTACGCCACAGCCAATGACGGGCGGCCTGCGCCAGTTCCGTGCGCTGTCGGTCGTCAAGATAAATGGCCATGCGTGCATGCTTGCGTGGTGGAACGAAAGCACAGCATACGGGCCGACCCCGCACGACCGGAACGAAGGATTGCCGATAACGATATGTGGCAGCAATCGCCAGCGCACATGACGTTTTAACGGCAGACAAAAAAGGCTGTACCAAAATCGTCGATAAAGCGTTGATTTGATTGAGCCGCTCCCACCTTGGCGGAAAGGAAAGTCTGTACCAAGGAGACTCGTCGACGGACAAACAAGAGACACAAATTCCGGCCAACCGCATGGCGCCTCGTTGGCCGGACTATTCAACGCAAATGCCACTATGGAATGGAAACCCCCATGCGCTGGAAGTTGCGCGCAGACCCATTGACTTGTCACGTGTGACAAGGTGAAGCCTTTCTCAGTGATGCATGCGCACTATCGCTCACTCGCGGAAGCGGCTGGACTTACGCGGCCCAGTCGCTTCATACCGGGGCTAAACGGCTCGGCGCCAACATTTCAGCGACCATCGCCCCGAGCCTCTATATAGGCCCAGGGGTTCGGCGCCTTGCCTGACGCAGGGTCTTGGTTGCGGCCGGCGGGCATTACGGCGGGTGTCAGCGTGGCCGTGCCGACAGGTAAGACGTCGAACAACTTGAGCTATGACCCGACGACGCGGCAGTTCAACACTGTAAGGACGGCCAATGTCACCACGGTGCACTGGAGATTCGCGCTGGAGTACAGCACGCTGTATTTGACGGATCGATTTGCGTCAGGCGTGCTCCCCAAGGAGGATCCCCTCCGCCAATGGATTCCCTTGATTGAGTTCGCGTTCGACTCACCACGGGGGCAACGCACGCGCGGCACCGTCAACCCAGGGATCCCCTATGTCAGCGATACGTGGCAGGTCGCCGCGGAACCGGGCCTTCCTACAACCCACGGTTCGACGCGAGGTGTCGGCGCAAATATTCAGGTGTTGTTCTTCCTGGATGATTTCCTGCCGTCACTATTCGGCAAGCCGATCCTGGCGCATTAGCGAATTGTCTTGATGCACATGCGAGCCCTGGCATTGCAGTTGTGCCAACCAATGCAACAGCGAATGCGAACGCCTCTCATGCGGATTCTTTTCTGCGGCTCCCGGTTATTTCCCACACGGCCCGCTCTCCCCCTATGATCGCGGACAAATTCAGGCGCTCGCCCTCAAGGTGATCTGTCCTCGTCCATCAGACAAACAAGACCATGCAACAGCCAACCGAGATTGATCTCGACAGCGAAACGCCCGCCATGAAGCGCGCGGCGAAACGCAGCACGCTCGTCAGCGTGGGTGTCAATTTGGCCCTAACGGCTGCGCAGCTGGTTGCCGGCGTTCTTGCCCATTCACAAGCGTTGATCGCCGACGCGATCCACTCGCTTTCCGACCTGGTTTCGGATTTCGTCGTTCTCTTTGCTGGACACCATAGCCAGAAGGAACCGGATGCGGAACATCACTATGGTCACCTTCGATTCGAGACAGCAGCATCCCTGGTATTGGGCTTGCTGCTACTCACCGTAGGCGTCGGAATGCTCTGGGGTGCGGTGACCAAGCTGGAGCATCCGGAGTCGATCTCACATGTGAAATTGGTCGGCTTGTGGGTCGCACTGGGCGCACTGGTGAGCAAAGAACTGTTGTTCCGGTGCATGCTGGCCGTTGCGGAGCGCGTACGCTCCAGCATGCTGATAGCGAACGCATGGCACGCCCGCTCCGACGCAGCCTCCTCATTGGTGGTTGCACTCGGCATCGTCGGCAATTTGCTTGGATTCCACCTGCTCGATCCAGTGGCCGCATTCGTTGTCGGGTTAATGGTGGCGAGAATGGGCTGGCAGTTTGGCTCGAATGCCCTGTACGACCTCATGGACAGAGCCGTCGATCAAGAGACAGCCAGCGAAATTCGGGAAGTGATACTCGGCACGCCAGGCGTGCTTGGCGTTCATGACGTGCGGACACGCAAAATGGGCGACATGATCCTGGTTGACGCGCACTTGGAGATCGAAAGCACCGCAACCGTGAAGGTCGGTCACGACATCGCGCTCGAAGCGAGGCGACGCGTTATGCAAAGACGTGATGTTCTCAATGTCATGACCCACGTCGATCCCGTAAACGGGCTCCCAGCCGGTACAAGCTAGCCTTTGAGTCGCGGTAAGAACACGTTGAATGTTGAGCCTTTGCCTTCTTCGCTGGTCACGGTGATCGTCCCTCGGTGCAATTCCACGACCAGCTTCACCAAATAAAGCCCGACACCTGCCCCGACCGTCCCCGCAACGTTGCCACCACGCACATAGCGCTCGAACAAACGCTCGATATCGCGCTCGGGTATGCCCAGGCCCAGGTCTTCCACAGTTACCGACACACCGTCGGCATCGCTGCGCATACGCACGCTGACCGGTGCGCCTGGCGGCGAGTATTTAACGGCGTTGCCGACAAGATTGCTGAAGGCCTGGAACAGAAGCCGGGCATCGCCGAAGAATGTGTTCGGCTCATCAGTCTCTACGCACAGCTCGATCCGTGCGCTCGGCGTGCCTTCCAAGTGCATTTCGCAAACCTCGGTCAGAAGCGCTGCAAGCGGGAAATCGGTGCGCCGCATCGCTGCGGGCGTCGTGGAATCCAGCCACTGCGAAGAGTCGAGCAGGTGATCCATCAGGTGCGTCATGCGCTGCACGGCAGCCCGGATTTTCTCGCAGCGCTCTTCCAGCACCTCAGGCGGCAACGCGTCACGCATGCGGATCAGGCGCTGAGCCTGGCCGTCAATCACGCCCAGCGGCGTGCGGAATTCATGCGATGCCATTGAGACGAAATTGCGTTGCAACTCGGCCATGCGGCGCTCTTTGTCGAGCGTCTCCTGCAATACGGCGGCTTGGGCGATCAATGCATCCTTGCTGCGACCCAATTCGATTGTGTTTTCGCGAAAACGCGCCACGGCTTGCGCGATGTCACCAATCTCGTCGTGGCGGTCCACGCCTGGGATGTCGATCTGGGTATCGTTGTTGGCAACGCGGTGCATGCGATCCACCAGCGCGGCAATCGGGCGCGACACGGCGTAGACAAGATAAATCACGGCCAACACGACCAGACACGCCGCCACAACGATCGCCCCAACTATGAGTTGCCGCGCATTGTGATAGGCCTGCGCCTCTCGCTCGGTTTCTGCCGTTGCGCCAGCGACACTGCGTTCGGTCATCACACCCAACGTGTCATTCGCCAAATCGAATGCGTGTTTGGAATCCGTGTGATAGAGCCGCGTAGCACCCGCTACGTCGCCTGCCTTGGCAGAAATCATCAGCCGTCGCGCCAGCTCGCGATACGTGTTCCATTGGGTGACAAACTGGCTGTAAAGCTCGCGCTCGGGGCTGTCGTGCTCGATCTTGTCGTAGCGGGCCTGGGACGTGGCAATCGCTTTGTCGAGCATGGCGACCTGTTCGTCTGCGGCTCGCAGATCGGCACGTGATGAGGCGATCAGAAAATCGCCTTCGGCCGCGCGATAATCCGAGATGTAGTTATTGAGGTCGCCCAGAATCCGGCTGTTTTGAAGCCAGCGCCCGCTGATCTGTGCAGATACGCTGTGGAAACTGGCCAATTGGTCGATACTGAAAGCGCCGACGCCGACCACCAGCAGCAAAAAGATCACGAACACCAGCGTCAACCGGACGCGGATGGGACGCAGAATCGAAGGAGATTCGATTCCAAAGCGCCGCCCGTCTGGCGCGGCTGGGGCCCTGTTTGGCGATTGCATAGGTAATGTCCTGCGCAGTTTCCCTGACAACGTCGTGAGCGGAGCATCAGTCACCATACCACCAGGCGGAATCCCCATGAAGCCAGCCAGCCCGAAGATCCTCTGCATTGAAGACGACGTTGAAACCGGCGAGCTGATCACCGAAGAACTGGCCGAACACGGTTACACCGTGATCACGGCGCATGATGGTGAGTCCGGGCTGGCGATGATCCTGCGCGAAGCCCCGGACCTGGTGCTGTGCGACGTAGGCATGCCGGGCATGACCGGATTCGAGTTGCTGGAGCAGTTGCGCACGCTCGCACCACGTTATGCCGAAATTCCGTTCGTCTTTTTGACGGCGATGGCCCAACGCGACTCCGAACTCCGTGGGCGTCGCCTGGGTGCCGATGACTATGTGACAAAACCAGTCGACTTCGAAATCCTGATTAGCATTGTGCAAACCCGGCTCGCCAAGCGACCTCGAGCACATGCGGCGCATGCGCCTGTGCAGCTGAGCGAGCGCGAGGCCGAAGTGCTGGCGTGGTCTGCGCGTGGCAAGACGTCGGGTGAGATCGCCACGATTCTTGGGCTATCCAAGCGCACGATTGATTTCCATATGGACAATGCGCGCGAAAAGCTGGGGGTCGCCACCCGCATTGAAGCCGTGGTCAGGGCTTCCAGCGCGGGGATCATCAAACCGTAGGGGCCGCCGCGCGGAGCGGCGGCCATCGCTCAAACCGGTGCTTCCTCAAGGGGCGGGCCGTCAGTGGGTGGCTCCTTGCCGAGGAAGACCATCCGCAGGGCCGGCACGATCACCAGCAGCATCAACGGGCCCACCAGCATGCCGCCTACCACCACGGTGGCCAGAGGCCGCTGCACCTGGCTGCCGATGCCAGTGGAAATAGCGGCTGGGAACAAACCGATACACGCCGACAGCGCGGTCATCAGCATCGGCCGCATGCGCTGTTGCGCCGCATGGAACATCGCTTCAGTTGGCTGGAGGCCGCGCTCCCGGCGCAAGTCGTTGTAGTAGGTGATCATCAGAATGCCGTCCATCACGGACACCCCAAACAACGAGACAAAGCCGATTGCCGCCGAGACGCTGAAGTCCAACCCCGTCAGGAACAGGGCCGCGACCCCACCGGTAATCGCAAACGGAATACCGGCCAGCGCCATCAGGCTATCGCGCAGCGAATTGAACAACCCATAGAGCAGCACCAGAATCAACAGAATGCTGATCGGCACCATGACCGCGAGCCGCTGTTTGGCCTGCTCCAGTTCTTCAAATTCACCTGCCCACTCAATGCGATAGCCCTGTGGCAGCTTAACGTGCTCGGCGATGCGTTGCTGCGCTTCTTCCACCGTGCCGCCCAGGTCGCGCCCACGCACACTGAACTTGACCGGTATATAGCGGGCGTTCTTCTCGTGATAGATGTACGACGCCCCCGTATCCAGCGTGATGTCGGCCAGCGCCGAGAGCGGAATGTAGGCGTTGCCGCCGTTCGCGTTCGAGTAGGCGACGCGGATGTTGCGCACCGCATCGATCGTGGCGCGGTACTCCGGGGCCAGCCGCACCGTCAGTGCGAACTGCCGATCGCCTTCCAGGATGGTGGTGGCCTGGGAACCCGACAGCGCCGCTTGGACCACGGTGTTCACATCCCCCGTGTTCAGTCCATAGCGCGCGGCCGCCTCACGGTTGATGCGCACGTTCAGGTTCGGTTGACCCAGCACACGGAAGATGCCCAGGTCGGTGATGCCTTTGACGCGGCTCATCTCGCTTTGCACCTGATCGGCCAGCCGCTCCAGCACCTGCAGGTCCGGGCCGATGATCTTGACCGAATTCGCCCCCTTCACGCCAGACAATCCCTCTTCCACGTTGTCCTGGATGTACTGCGAGAAATTCAGGCCGACCCCGGTGAACTCACTGGTGAACTCTTTCTGGATCTGCGCGATCAGCTTCTCCTTGGTCATCCCCGCCGACCATTGGTCGAAAGGTTTAAGCGGCACGAAGAACTCGGCGTTGTAGAAGCCCGCGGCATCACTACCGTCGTCGGGGCGACCATGGGCCGACACCACCGTGCGCACCTCGGGGTGTTTGAGGAGGATTTGACGCATGCGCGAGACCGGTACCACGCCCGATTCCAGCGATGCCGTTTGCGGCATCGTGAGCCGAATCCAAAGGTTGCCTTCTTCAAGCGCGGGCAGGAACTCCGTGCCCAGCAGCGGCATGAGCGCCGCGGTTGCCGCCAGCACGACCGCACCGATCGTCACGGCAATGCGCCGGTTGGATAGGGACCACTTCAGCGCAGGCTGGTAGAGCCTGTGCAGTGCGCGCACGAGCCAGGTTTCCTTCTCTTCAATCTTCTTGGGAAGCAGATACGAGCACAACGCCGGCGTGACCGTGAAGGTGGCGATCAGTGCGCCTGCCAACGCGTAGCCATAGGTGCGCGCCATCGGGCCGAAGATCTGGCCCTCCACCCCCTGCATGGTGAACAGCGGAACGAACGCCGCGACAGTGATCAAGGCGGAGAAGAACACAGCGCGATCCACCTGCAGTGCGCTTACGAAAATCATGCGCAAGCGCTCCGGCACACGTAAGCCGAGCACCTTCGCGTCACGACTCATCAGCAGGCGCGTCTGCTCCGCCGCCGGCATCTGGAAGTTGCGGAAGATGTTTTCGACCAGGATGACCGATGAGTCCACGATGATCCCAAAGTCCACCGCCCCCACTGAGAGCAGGTTCGCGGATTCGCCGGTCAACAAGAGGATCAGGATGCTGAAGAACAGCGCAAACGGAATGTTGGCGCTGACAATGATGGCGCTGCGCAAATCACCCAGGAAGATCCACTGGATGAAGAACACCAGCAGGCAGCCAAACAGCAGCGCATGCATGACCGTGTGCGTGGTGACGGAGACGAGCTCCGAGCGGTCGTAGTAACGCTCGACCTTCACGCCTGCCGGCAGCGTGCCATCGGTGTTGATCTTGTCCAGCTCTGCCTTGACGCGCGCCACCACGTCGTTGGTCTGCATGGTGCGGTTCATCACCACGATGGCGGTGACGACGTCGCTTTCATTGTCACGGCCGGCAATGCCTAGACGGGGCGCGAAACCGATCTTCGTCTTCGCCACATCCTTGACCTGTACGGGCACTCCATTGGTCTGCGTAAGAACGATCTTGTCGATGTCCTTCACGTCTTGGATCAGACCCACGCCGCGGATGTTGACCGACTGCTGCCCAAAGTTGATCGTGCGCCCGCCGACGTTGATGTTGGCATTGCCGAGCGCTGTCATCATCTGTGGCAGGGTGACGCCATAGGCTTCCAGCTTCTTAGGGTCGACTTCGACGTCGTACTCCTTGGTCGTGCCTCCCCAGCTGACGACCTGGGCCACGCCCGGTACCGTCTTCAGGCGGCGCTGCAACACCCAATCCTGCAAGGTGCGCAGGTTGGTCAGCCCAAAGTGGGGCGGCCCCTTCAACTGATAGCGCACCACTTCCCCGACCAGACTCGACGCCTGAATCTGCGCCTGCACGTTGTTGGGCAGGCTGACGTTCTGCTGGAGGGCAAGTGCCGCCTGCGTGTAAGCAAAGTAGTAGTCGATCCCGTATTTGAAGGTCACGCGCACGAACGACAGACCGTAGAACGACGTGGAGCGGATGTTCTCTACGCCGGGCGTTGCCGCCAGGCCGATCTCCATCGGCACGGTGTAGTACCGCTCCATTTCCTCGGCCGACAGGCCGGGCGTTTGTGCCGTGATTTCGAGAATGACGGGTGCGGGGTTGGGGTACGCCTCGATATTGAGCTTGGAATACGCAAACAGCCCTGCCCCTACGAACGCCAGCAGGAACAACAGGATCAGTGGCCGTCGCAGCAGCGACAGCTTGAGAATCGCTTTGAGCACGGTGAAATCCCCTCAGTCGGCGCCGTTGAAATTGCCGGCAGCCGCCGTGCTCAGGTACAGCGCGCCTTCGTTTGCGGCCAGCTCGCCTGCATTCAGGCCTTCGAGCACCTGCACAAAGCCATCCTGTTCCAGGCCGAGCTTGATCACGCGCCGCGCAAAGCGCTTGCGGTCGGTCGTGACCCACGCGGTCATGGTGCCGTCGCCTTCACGCACCACGCCGTCCATCGCCAACGCTGGTGATTGGATGGGCGCGCCGGTGGTGATGTCGAATGACGTGAACATGCCGGGGCGCAGTTCGTGCTTCGGATCGTCGATTTCCGAACGCACCAGGATGCGGTGCGTGTTGGCGTCGACCGACGCGCCCACAGTGGTGATCTTGCCGTTGAAGACCCGGCCCGGAAATGCCATGACGTGAATCTTGACCGGCTGGCCAACGTGCAGCAGCGGCGCGTCGGCTTCCGGCACGAATGCCTGCATCCACATGGTGGACACGTCAGCCACCGTGAATGGCGCCGTGCCGTTGCCCGGCTGCAAGAGCAAGCCCGGCTGTGCGCTGCGCGCAGTCACCTGGCCCGAGATCGGGCTCACCACCGTCAGCAGCGAATCGGTCTTGCGCGTCTGCACGATCTGGTCCATCTGTGCGGGCGTCTTGCCGAACACGGTCAGGGCTTCACGCGCAGCTTTGTAGGCGGCCTCCGCAGCCTGTTGGTCGGAGATAGCCTGGTCCAGGTCCTTCTGCGCCAGGCCCTGGATCTCATACAACTGGCGCGCACGGGCGAGTGCATCGGTCGTCAGCTTGCGCGTACCGGCAGTGGAAATCAGAGTGGATTCCGCTTGCACCAGGTCGGGGCTGTCGATATCGAACAGCGGCTTGCCCTTGGCCACCGTATCGCCCACCTTGGCGTAGGTATTACGAATTTTGCCCTGGTACGACGTGAACACCTGTACGGCACGGTCCTGGTTGAAATCGATGTTGCCGACGGCTTCACGGCGGTTGGCAAAGTCGTGCAGTTCAACCGGCGCGACCTTGATGTACTGGAGCTGACTCTGGCTCAACGTGACGGCTTGGCCATCGCGCGACGGGGTGGCCGGCAGAGCCAGGGGCGCCACCCCATATGACGATGGTGACGACGGAGCGGGCGAGGCTTCGGACCGTTTCTGGCCTCCCAAGCCCCACATCAGGCAGCCAACGACCAGCGCGGCAACAGCGCCACCGATGGCGGCAGATTTGTAATCGACCTGCACGGCAATACCCCAGACGATAGAAATTGGCCCGCATGATGCGGGCCACCTGCAGATCGGTCTACTGTGATGAATCACAGTTCGCAACAATTCGCCGCTCCCCTAGAATCGCCGCCATTCGTCCAGACTGGGTGCCTGCATGCCCTCCAAAACTGCCTTTGGCGCGTCACCTTCTACCTCTGCCTCGCTGCGCCTGACCGCACTGGCGGTTGCCTGCCTGCTGGTCACCGCCTGCGCGGTCGGGCCCGATTTCAAGGTGCCGGACGCGCCCAAGGTGTCCGGCTATACGCCGCAGCCGTTGCCGGAGCAGACGTCTTCTGCCGCCACGCAGGGGGGTGAAGCCCAGCGCTTTGTCTCGGGCATGAAAGTGTCCGACCAGTGGTGGAAGACGTTTCAGTCGGACAAACTGAACAAGACCATTGAAAATGCCTTCGCCGCCAGCCCAACGTTGAGTGCAGCGCAAGCGGCGCTGCGCATAGCGCAACAGCAGACGAGTGCGCAGCAGGGCGCGTTCTTCCCGTTGGTGCAGGGCGCGTACCAAGGTGCCCGCAAGCGCGATGCGGTCGGCACGATCGCCCCCTCGCTCACCTCGAATGCTGAGATTTATAGCCTGCACACGGCGCAGGTCACGGTCAGCTACGCACCTGACGTGTTCGGCTTGAACCGGCGTCAGGTTGAGTCGCTCAAGGCCGCAGAGGATGCGCAATACTTCCAGTTGGAGGCCGCCTATCTAACGCTGGCCACCAACATCGTGGCGGCAGCGGTGCAAGAGGCATCGCTGCGGGCGCAGATCGATGCGCAAAAGCGCATCGTGGCCATCAACACACAATTGGTCGGCAACCTGCGCAAGCAGTTCACGCTGGGTGCCGTCACCGGCCTCGATGTGGCCGCCGCACAATCAGCGCTGGCGCAGGCCGAGCAGGCGCTGCCGAACTTGCAAAAGCAACTGGCCGTGCAGCGCGACTTGCTGGCCGCGCTGGCCGGCAAGCTGCCGGGCGACGGCATCGCGGACACTTTCACATTTGCAGATTTCACGCTGCCGCAAGCGTTGCCCTTGTCGCTACCGTCTGATCTGGTGCGGCAGCGCCCCGATGTTCGCGCTGCGGAAGAACAACTGCACGCCGCCACTGCGCAGGTAGGCGTGGCCATTGCGAACATGCTGCCCCAGCTCACCCTGTCTGCAACCCGGGGCGGAACAGCCTCTCAATTCAGCCAAATGTTCCAGCAGGGCAATGTGTTCTGGAGCCTGGTTGGCGGCGTCGCGCAGACCTTCTTCGACGGTGGCACGCTGCTGGCCAAGAAACGCGCCGCCGATGCGGGCGTCGACCAGGCCGAGGCCCAGTATCGTGGCACGGTCATCTCCGCCTTCCAGAACGTCGCCGATACCCTCCATGCGCTGGATGCTGATGCCGACGTGCTCAAGGCCGCGCTAAAGGCCGAGCAGGCCGCCCGCACCACGCTGGACATCACTGACAAGCAGCGCGCCATCGGTCAGGTCAACATCCTCGCCGTGCTAAGCGCCGAACAGGCCTACCAGACGGCCCTGCAAGCCACGATAGCGGCACGCGCCAACCGATTTTCCGATACTGCCGCGCTATTTCAGGCGCTCGGGGGCGGGTGGTGGAACCGGCCCCACGCTGATATCGCACAGGGCGGAAGTCAATGAGGCGCGAGGCTTCGCGCGCAGGGCTAGTGCCCCGAACTAACGGTCAACTCTGTGGAATTTCGCAAATGTGCGCCTTCAACGAGTCAATGCAACTTATTGATGCCAACGTTCCGATGGCGTATCGACGTTTAGAGTCTTGCGCGGACGCTAATTGAGTCGTCTGACACCAGCATTGAGCTCAGCCTGCGCGTCAGGCCCTTCTTGAAAATGTGAGCAGTCCCTAGCGGGTGTGCGCAGCGGTAGTTGTCTTGCAACTGGCCTGCCTTGCCGCCAGGTCCGCTTCGGTGAATAGCCCTTGCGAGACCAGCGTTGCGTGTTCGCTGCCCGACAGCATCGCGCACGTGGCCACCGTTGCCAGCAGCATCTGGGTTTTGGGCTGCGCCGGCGTTTTCATCAGTCCGAAGTTGGACTCGGCAGCGTTTTTGCCGGGTTCGTCATACAACTCGTAGAACTCGGCGCCCTCGATATTGGCCTCGTTCTGGCTCAGCAGATAGGCGATGTGCGCCTTCAGACCGAACAGGGCCTTCGCGTCGTCATACGGTTGACCCCGCAGCGGGGCGTAGATTTCAGCGGCGTTCAACTCGTTGATGATGACGGGCTTACCGATCTTTTTCATCTCGGCAAAGACGTCGATCGTTCCCCCTGGAACACTGACCCGGTAGGGGCTGGTGCCGCCACCGTAGTAATAGTGGTACGCCAGTTTGTCGACCCGCGCGCCTTGCGCTTCCAGGAACGGAATCAGGCCGAAGTCTGCGTAGACCGTGTCGACCACTGTGCGTAGCGGCCTGCCGGTGCGGGTGCCAACATCATGCACGGCGCGCGACATGCCGCGCAGCACCGTTGCCCATTGATGCGCGAGCGACGTGGCGTAATCGCTGACGGTGGCGCCCGTCCCGCTCTTGAAGCCCTGTCGCAAGCTCAACTCGTTCTGCAGTTCCCAGTCGCGGATGTCGGCGGCGAACCGAAGGACGATCGGCGCAACGCGATCGTAGCCCTGCGCTTCGAGCCCGGCGTCTGAGTCGGGATACCGGCCGTTGTCGGTCGCATCGCCCCAAGTGAAGGGCACGTACAGGATCGGGTGCAGCGTGATGTGGTGCGCATGGGACAGCGGCACCAGCGCCTGCAGCAATTGCGTGGCGGCCGAGCCATCCCCCGTGAGCGGCACGTCGAAACGATAGCTCTTCAAGCCGCGCTGCTCCAGCGTAGCGAACTGTGTGGCGTAGTCGCTCCAGAGTGCCTGGGTCGGGCCTGGATGCCCACAGACGCCCCAGGTGAAGGTCTGGGCGGCCGCAGCGCTCGTCAGCCACGTTGCGGCCAGGACAAGAAGGACAGTACGGATGCGCCGAGTTTTCATGGTGGGGGCGGACAAGTGAACGGTGGTTGTTCTTGGGCCTCGGTGTTGCCACCGCAATGGTATCCGTATGGCGGAGGGGCATGCCTGCCAGGATACGACTCATGCCGTTCCTCGAACCTTTTTCAGAGATTCGTTTTCGTGCGGGCAACTCGTCGATCTGACTGAGCCCGAAGCGGTAGCCTGCACAGTGACGTCATGGGTTGGCTCGCGGCCAAGATCGACCTCTTCGATGCAGTTCGGATACCCCCGATGCCGGTCACGCCGTGCCCCTGCCACGAGCAGCCTCATTGAACGCATAGGGCGACGCAAATTGAAGAGATGTAAATCCGCGGCAAGGGAACGTGTATGCGGAGCGAATACAGTGGGCGTTGCGGAGCTCCTTAGGCCATTTTTTCTTGTGGCGCGTAGATGCCAACTCTAGACTCCGGCTAACTGGCCCGGCCAAGTGGCCGTTGATTCGCCTGAACGGCAGAGGCCGGATTCGGTCACCGTCCTCTGCCTGGTGAAACAGGGGTGTCGGGATTGGTTGAGCGGACTGGCGTCAACAGTCTCCAAACCCCCGCGGTTGGTACAGACATTTTTGTACAGGTACGGACGCTTTTGTGTCCCGTCAGTTCGCGGATCGCCCTAATCCGGCACCACTGCCGTCACCTCAATTTCCACCTTGGCCCGGTCCTCCACGAGGGCTGCCACCTCCACTGCCGTCATGGCAATGCTGAAGCTGCCGATCAGCTCGCGGAACGCCTTGCCGATCTCAGGGTAGGCCGCCACGTAAGCCTTCTTGTCGGTCACGTACCACGTCATGCGCACGATGTGCTCGGGCTTGGCGTCGCCGGCGGCCAACACGTCGACGATGTTCTGCAGCGCCTGCCGGACCTGACCGGCCAGGTCATCCGTATGGAACACGCCCTGCGCATCCCAGCCGATCATGCCGGCCACGAACACCATGCGCCCACGCGCGGATACACCGTTGGCATAGCCCTTGGGGCGCGGCCAGTTAGGCGGGAGGAGTACTTCCATGATGCGATTCCTTCTACTTTTATCGGGACTGTTGAACGCTCGCCTCGATCGCCTGCCGCACATCGGGCGGCATCGGCATCGCGCGATGCGTATTGAGATCGGTAAATACCAGCACCTGCTGGGAGCGCACGCGCTGTTGGTCGCCGGCCCAGCAATCCAGGTCCAAGGTGAGCGACGCATTGCCGAGCCGCTCCAGCTTCAGCTTGAACTGCACGTCGTCGCCCATGCGGCTGATGGCGCTGAACTCGCAATGCAGCTTGACGATGGGCAGGCCGATGCGGCGCGGGCCCAGCATCTGCGCATACGAAACACCCAGGCCGTCGGTAAACCAGTCTTCGACCAGGCCATTGAACAGCACAAGGTATTGCGGAAAGTAGACGATGCCGGCCGGGTCGCAGTGTGCAAAGCGGATGCGCGCGGCGCGCTCGAAGTGGTAGCCGCTCATGATTTCTCGTGCTCACGCAGGCGATAGCGCAGCAGCTTGCCGACTTCACTGCGCGGCAGGCTCGCGCGAAATTCAATGGCGCGCGGATACTTGTACGGGGCCACGGTCTGCTTCACGAAATCCTGCAGCGTCTTGACCATCTCCGGGCCGGCGGTGTGGCCTGGATGCAATACAACGAACGCCTTGACGATCTGCCCGCGCTCTTCATCGGGCTCGCCAATCACGCCACACTCGGCCACGGCCGGATGCTGCATCAACGCGTCTTCCACCTCGGGCGCGGCGATGTTGTAGCCGGACGAGATGATCATGTCATCGGTGCGCGAGTGGTAGTGGAAGTAGCCTTCTTCATCCATCACGTAGGCGTCGCCCGTGAGGTTCCAGCCGTTGCGCACATACGCGCGCTGGCGGTCGTCGGCCAGGTATCGGCAGCCGGTCGGACCTTGCACAGCCAGGCGGCCCACCGTGCCCGGCGGCACGGGGTTGCCGGCGTCGTCCACAACCTGTGCGACATATCCGGGGACGGCCTTGCCGGTGGCGCCAGGGCGCACGTCGGCATCGGCGGCCGAGATGAAGATATGCAGCATCTCGGTCGCGCCAATGCCGTCGATCAACTCGATGCCGGTAGCGTTCTTCCACAGCGTGCGGGTGGCCACCGGCAGCGCTTCCCCCGCCGAGACGCAACGGCGTAGCGGGGTGGCACGCAACTCGTCTCCGCGCGCTGCGATGTTGCGGTACGTGGTGGGCGCGGTGAACAGCACCGTCGCGCCAAACGTGCGGATGCCATCGACCAGATCGTTGGGCGATGCCTTCTCCAGCAGCACCGTCGATGCACCCACGCTCATCGGAAACAGCAGCAGGCCGCCAAGCCCGAACGTAAACGCCATCGGCGGGCTGCCGATGAAGATGTCGTCCGCGCGCGGCTTGAGCACATGCGGCGGCCAACACGCGCAAATGGCGAGGATGTCGCGATGAAAATGCATCGTCGCTTTCGGCACGCCTGTCGTGCCCGACGTAAAGGCAAGCAGGCACGTGTCATCCGCTGCCGTATCGACGTTGGTGAAGGTGGCCGGCTGGCGTGCCATGGCGGCCTCCAGCCCTTCCGGCGTGTCATCGTGAAAACACAGCATCTGCACCGGCTTGGCCGCTTGCGCCACGGCATCGCGCAACGCGTCGACGAGCCGCGCATCGCACAGCGCGAAACCGATCTCGCCCTTGCCCAGGATCTGACCCAGCTCTTTGGCGCGCAGCAGCGGCATGGTCGTCACCGCAATCGCGCCCACCTTCATCACCGCAAACCAGCAGGCGGCGAGCATCGGGCTGTTGGGCGAGCGCAGCAGCACGCGGTTGCCCGGCACCACGCCCATCTCGTTGACCAGCACATTGGCGATGCGGTTGGCGTGCTCCTGGAGATCGGCGTATGTCCAGCGGATGCCGGGCGCTTGGATGCAGAGGCGGCCGCCCTCGCCTGCTTCAACGCGGCGGTCGAGCAATTCGGTCGCGCAGTTCAGCTGCGGCGGAAACTGCAGCGCCGGCAGGTCGAAGCGATACACCGGTTGCAGCTCCGCCGGGGGCAGCCGGTCGCGGGCGAAGGTGTCGATATGGGCGCTGGGCATGGCGAGCTCTCCGTCTCTGGGCTGGGCAATGTCAGAGTCAGTGCGCTGACGGCGTGGCCGCGCGCAGCAGTTCGCGCGCGATGATGAGTTGCTGCACTTCCGTCGCGCCTTCATAGATCCGAAGCGAGCGGATCTCGCGGTACAGGCGCTCCACCGGCTGCTCGCTCACCACGCCCAGGCCGCCCCACATCTGCACGGCGGCGTCAATCACCTGCTGCGCGTTTTCGGTGGCGGTCAACTTGGCCATGGCAGCCTCGCGCGTCACGTTGCGGCCCTGGTCGCGCTGCCACGCGGCGCGGTACGTCAGCAGCGCCGCGCTGTCGATGGCGGTGGCCATTTGCGCGAGCTTGGCCTGCGTGAGCTGGAAATCGGCAAGTACGCCGCTGAACATCTTGCGGGTGGTGGCGCGCGCCAGCGCTTCGTCCAGCGCGCGGCGCGCAAAACCCAGCGCGGCTGCCGCCACCGACGTGCGGAACACATCCAGCGTGCGCATCGCCACTTTGAAACCCTCGCCTGCCGCGCCCACGCGCTGGCTGGCCGGGATGCGGCAGTTGGTAAAGCGCAGGCGCGCCAGCGGGTGCGGCGCAATCACGTTGATGCGCTCTGCTATCTCAAAGCCCGGCGTACCGGCCTCGACAATGAACGCGCTGATGCCGCGCGAGCCCGGCGCCTCGCCGGTGCGGGCAAACACGACGTAGAAGTCGGCGATGCCGCCGTTGGAAATCCATGTCTTCTCGCCGTCGAGCACGTAATCCGTGCCGTCTTCACGCGCGGCGCAGGCCATGGCGGCCACATCGGAGCCGGCCTCCGGTTCGGACAGGGCAAATGCAGCGATGGCCTCGCCGCGCGCGACCTTCGTCAGATAGCGTTCGCGCTGCTCGGGCGTGCCGTGCAACGAGATGGCGCCCGAGCCCAGCCCCTGCATCGCAAAAGCAAAGTCGGCCAGGCCGGAATGGCGTGCCAGCGTCTCGCGGATCAGGCAGATGGCGCGCGTGTCGATGGTCTCGGCCGCGCCGCCTTGCGCGGTGCCGCCCACCGCGTGACGCAGCCAGCCGGCTTGCCCGAGCGACTTGACCAGCGCGCGGCATTCGGCATCCACATCGGGGCCGTGGTCGTGGGCGATGTGCTTCGTGGCCCAGGCATCGAGTTCGGTTTCGAGCTGGCGGTGCTTGTCGTCAAAGAACGGCCACTGCAAATAGTCTTTGTCGCTCATCTCAGTTGCCCTCGAATACCGGTTTTTGCTTGGCGACGAACGCGTGATAGGCCCGAGAAAAATCTTCGGTCAGCATGCAGATGGCCTGCGCCTGCGCCTCAGCCTCAATGGCCTGCTCGATCGTCATCGTCCATTCCTGGTGCAGCATCGTCTTGGTGATGCCGTTGGCGAATGTCGGGCCGGCGGCCAGGTCGGCGGCCAGGGCATGCGCTTGGCTCAGCACCTCGCCCGGTTCGCACAGGCGGTTGAAAAAGCCCCAGCGCTCGCCCTCTTCACCGCTCATCGAGCGGCCGGTGTAGAGCAACTCGCTCGCGCGGCCCTGGCCGATGATGCGCGGCAGGATCGCGCAGGCGCCCATGTCGCAGCCGGCCAGGCCGACGCGGTTGAAAAGGAACGCCGTTTTGCTGCGCGCCGTGCCCAGGCGCAGGTCGGAAGACATCGCCAGGATGGCGCCCGCGCCCGCGCACACGCCGTCAACTGCAGCGACGATCGGCTGCGGGCACGCGCGCATCGTTTTCACCAGCTCGCCCGTCATGCGCGTGAACATCAACAGCTCGGGCGCCTTCAGTTGCACCAGCGGGCCGATGATCTCGTGCACATCACCGCCGGAGCAGAAGTTGTCGCCCGCGCCGGCCAGCACGATGGCCTTGACGTCATCCGCCCACTTGAGCTGATGGAACAGGTCGCGCAGCTCGGCATACGAATCGAACGTGAGCGGGTTCTTGCGCTCCGGCCGGTTGAGCGTGATGGTGGCAACACCGCCTTCCACGCTCCACAGGAAATGCTTGGCTTGATAACCCGCCAGCGGGCGGCGGTTGCCGGCCAGCAGGGCCGGGTCCACAGGGTGATTCGGGTCGGTCATGATTGGGTCGGGTTCGTTAGGGTTGATCTTCGCGGGCGTCCAGCTCTTGCTCACGCTGCGCGAGGTGGACGCGCAGGTGGCCGAGCTGCGCATACAGCGCGTCTTTGTTGGCGACGCCAAGGCCGTCGAACATCTCGATCAGCCAGCGCTCGTGCTCGGCGGCCATCTCGGCAAAGTGGCGGCGGCCGGTGTCCGTCAGCAGCACGCGAAAGGACCGGCGATCATCCGGATCCGCCTCGCGTCTGACAAGCCCTTCCTTCTCCAACTGGTCAGTCAGGCCGGTGACGCTGCCGCCTGTCACCATCAGGTAGCGCGACAGCACGTTCATGCGCAGCCCATCCGGATGCCGGTCGAGTTGCGCGAGATAGTCGAAGCGCGGCAGCGTGGTGTTGAAGCGCGTGCGCAGGCGCTGGCGGATCTGCTGTTCGATCTGCGTGCTGCAGGCCAGCAGGCGCAGCCAGATCTTGACGTCCATGTGGTCGTCCACATGCGCGCGCGCTTCCAGCCCGATATGTTCGTCGCCCAGCGCCTGCACGACGGCGTGATGGCCGGAGGCCCGCGTGGCGAGTGCGGTTTTGCGCCGGGTGCGTTCGGTGCTCACATCACCTCCCCGCCGGATACCGAGATGGCCTGACCGGTGATCGACGACGCGCCATCGGAGCACAGCCACACCACGGCGTTCGCCACTTCATCGGGCGTGATGAGCCGGCCTTGCGGGTTGCCCTTCACCAACTCGGCCCGCGCTTCTTCTGCGCTGCGCCCGGTGCGGGCAACGATGCGGTCGATGCTCTCGCGCACGATGTCCGTTTCCGTGTAGCCCGGGCACACCGCGTTGACGGTGACGCCGCGCGCGGCCAGTTCAAGCGCCAGCGAGCGCGTGAGCCCGATCACCCCATGCTTGGCCGCCACATACGCCGACACATACGCATAGCCGCGCTGCCCCGCCGTGCTGGCAATGTTGACGATGCGACCGCGGCCCGACGCCTGGACATCGGCCAACGCCGCCTGCGTGCACAGGAACGTGCCCGTCAGGTTGACGGCCAGCATGCGCTGCCATTGATCGAGCGTGGTCTTGGCAAACGGCGCACTCTCGGCCTGGCCCGCGTTGTTGACGAGGATGGAGATAGGGCCGAGCCCCGCGCGTGCGGATTCGAACGCCGCTGCCACACTCGCCTCGTCGGTCACGTCACACGTTACGACCTGCGCGCGGGCGCTGTCGGGCAACGTCTTGGCAGTGGCTCGCAGCACGTTGGCGTTGCGGCCCATCAGCGTGAGCGTGGCGCCATGCGCTGCGAGATGCGCGGCAATCGCGGCACCAATCCCACGCCCTGCACCGGTAACAACGGCGTGGTGCCCGCTGAGCATTGCAGGTGTCGCCATCTCAAACCCCCTGCATGCGGTTGGCCTGCTCCAGCGGCGACAACCCCGCCGCCTGCGCCGCCATCGCGCGCTCGCGCTCCAGGTTGCGCTCCAGTTGCAGCTTGCCCGCGCGGTATTGCTTGGGCCACGGCATGTCGAGATAACCGATGCGGGCGGCTTCGTTCAGCGTCCAGGCCGGATTGGCCAAGTGCGGGCGGGCCACGGCGCACAGGTCAGCACGGCCGGCGGCAATGATGCTGTTGACGTGGTCGGCCTCTGAGATGGCGCCCACAGCGATGGTGGCGATGCCCGCCTCGTTGCGCACGCGATCGGCAAACGGCGTCTGGAACATGCGGCCGTACACGGGCTGCTCCTTCTTGCTGACCTGGCCCGACGAGCAATCGATCATGTCCGCGCCTGCGGCCTTGAAGACGCGCGCGATTTCCACCGCATCGTCCGGCGTGATACCACCCTCCACCCAGTCGTGCGCGGAAATGCGCACCGACATCGGCTTGTTGCTCGGCCACACCTCACGCACCGCGAGGAAGACTTCGAGCGGAAAACGCAGCCGGTTTTCCAGCGAGCCGCCGTATTCGTCATTGCGCTGGTTCGTCAGCGGCGAGATGAACGACGACAGCAGATAGCCGTGCGCGCAGTGCAGTTCCAGCCAGTCGAAGCCGGCTTCCGCCGCGAGCCGCGCCGAATGGACGAAGTCGTCACGCACGCGGTCCATGTCGTCGCGCGTCATGGCGTGCGACCACTGGCTCACGCCATCCAGATACTGCTGGGGCGATGCGGAAATCAGCGGCCAGTTCTGCCCGCCTTCCAGTGGCAGATCAATGCCCTCCCACGCCACGCGCGTCGAGCCCTTGGCGCCGGCATGGCCGAGCTGGATGCCCAGCTTCGCATCGCTGTTGGCGTGCACGAACTGCACGATGCGCGCCCAGCCGTCGCGCTGATCGGTGTTCCACAAACCCGGGCAGCCCGGGGTGATGCGCGCATCGGGCGACACACAGGTCATCTCGGCAATCACCAGGCCGGCACCGCCCATGGCGCGCGCGCCCAGGTGCACAAGGTGGTAATCCGCCGGCTGGCCGTCTTCGCACGAGTACTGCGCCATCGGCGACACCACCACGCGGTTCTTGAGCGTGACGCCGCGCACCGTGAACGGCGTGAACATCGGCGGCACGGGGCCGTGCTGCGGGCCGCGCTGGGCGCCGGCCTGCTCGGCAATCCAGTCTTCAAACTGTTCGAGATAGCGCTTGTCGCGCTGGCGCAGGTTTTCGTGGCTGATGCGCTGGCTGCGCGTGAGCAGCGAATACGCAAACTGCTCGGTCGGCAGGTTGGCGTAACGAGCGACGTTTTCAAACCACTCCGTCGAATTGCGCGCCGCGTTCTGGATGCGCAGCACTTCCACGCTGCGCACGGCTTCATAGTGTTCGAGTGCTGCGCGCAAATCGCCGGGGTGCTGGCCGATGCTGCGTGCCAGTTCAATCGAATCTTCCAGCGCCAGCTTGGTGCCGGAGCCGATCGAGAAGTGCGCCGTGTGCGCGGCGTCGCCCATGAGCACCACCGGCGTGCCGTGCGTGTTGGTATGCACCCAATGCCGGCAGACCACGCGCGGAAACCGAATCCACTGCGCAGAGCCCCGCAGGTGCGTGGCATTGGAAATCAGCTTGTTGCCGTCGAGGTACTTGGCGAAGAGGCGCTCGCAATAGGCGATAGCGTCTTCCTTCTCCATGGTCTCCAGCCCGGCGGCGCGCCACACCTCTTCGGGCGCCTCGACAATGAAGGTGGAGGTTTCGTCATCAAAGCGGTACGCATGCGCCTGGAACCAGCCGTGCTCGGTCTCTTCAAACGCAAACGTGAACGCCTCGAACAGCTTGTGCGTGCCGAGCCAGACAAAGCGGCAGCGGCGCGTGTCGATATCCGGTTGATACGTGGCGGCGTACTTGGTGCGGATGCGGCTGTTCAAGCCGTCGCTGGCGATGATGAGGTCGGCATCGGCGTAGGCCCCGTCGTTTTCCAAATCCTGATCCTGCACGTCGGTTTCAAAGACGAGCTTGACGCCTTCTTCCTCACAGCGCGCCTGCAGGATGTTCAGCAGGCGCTTGCGCCCGATGCCGCAGAAGCCGTGGCCGCCCGAGCGCACGACCTGCCCTCGGATGTGGACTTCAATGTCGTCCCAGTGGTTGAAGGCGTCGAGGATCTGCGCGGCGCTCTTGGCGTCGGCGCGCTGCAGGTTGCCCAACGTCTGGTCGGAGAACACCACGCCCCAGCCGAACGTGTCATACGGGCGGTTGCGCTCGACCACGGTGATGTCGTGCGACGGGTCCTGCAGCTTCATCAGCAGGGCAAAGTACAGGCCGGCCGGCCCACCACCAATACAGACAATCTTCATGACAACGGCTCCGCGTTTGATGCGGTATTACCTTAGTCATGAATAGTTTAGTTGTAAAGTAATTTGCTCGGCCGGCGCCCCGGGGTTTACACCGAACCGGGCGGCGCCAGGCTCACACCCGCATGTGAGTCCCCACTCAGCCCAGGCGCTGCCGGAAGAACGCCAGGATCTCGTCGCGGGCCCCCAACGTCAGCTCGCCAGTCGCGTCGATCAGGTGGGCGGTCACCACGCTGTGCGGACAAGGCACGTGCTCGGCAAAGAACGATGGCGGATTCGGGTGCGCGGCGCTGTCGGGAAGCACACGCGGCACAAAGCGAGGGCCCAGCGCCTGGGCATACGCGGCAAAGCGCTCGGCGCGACAGAAGCGGTCGCCCTCAAACCGATAGGCCAGCACGGTCAGGTCTTCCTGCTCCAGCCGCTGGCGCACGGCGGCCGCTTCCTCCGGCGCAATCTCGATCCCGCCGGGCGCGTTCAGCGGTAAAGACGGCTGACACAGCACTGGCGCCAGCATGGCCGGCTCCAGCATCATCGTCAGCGCGAAATTGCCGGTGAAACACATGCCGATGGCACCCACCCCGGGGCCACCGCACTCCGCATGGGCCAGCCGCGCCAAGCTGCGCAGCCACTGCGTGACCGGGCTCGACTGGTTGGCCGCAAAGGCACGGAACTCCGCACTCACGCACGCATGGCGGAACACCTCCGCGCCGGCATCCGCCTCGGGCAACGCGCCGTCGCGCCCGAACAGCGACGGCATGTAGACCGTCAGCCCCGCATCGCGCACCCAGCGTGCGAACCGCGCCACGTGCGGGCTGATGCCCGGCATCTCGGCCATGACAATCACGCCCGGGCCCGCGCCGGCCACGTACACGGTTTTGGTAATGCCATCCAGCGTGATCTCGCGGCGCGTGAAGTCTTCCAGGCGGTCGTCCTGCTGCGTGTGCTCGCTTGTCATGCGGGGGCTCCCTATCTGGTGTGGCTCAGGCGACGAGATGCTGAAGATGCGCATAACCAGCCGCCCTGGCGAAATCGGGCAGCGTCCACAGCGCCCCGTTCACACCCCAGGTGCCGTCGGCCACGTCATGCAGCATCACGGAGGTCACCACGCGCCGCGCATCGGCCGCTGGAAGCGCCTGCGCAAACGCTTCGTGCACCTGCTGAACGAAGCGTGCACGCGCATCGGCATCCAGCACACCGGCCGGCACGTGGGCGATGGCCATGCACGGCACCACCTGCGTTGTCACGTCCGCCCCGCCGCACCACCAGGAGGCGGCCGGCACGTCTTCCACCGTCACCCAGGTGGTCGCGCGCCGGCGCGGATCATCGGGAATCTGCTCGGCTTGCGCAGCCGCTTCTGTGATGCGGCGTGCGAGCGTGGCGCGTGCGTCGCCGTCAAAGGTGTTGGCAGGAATCTTGACGAGGATGTTCGGCATGTAGGCACTCGGGAGGGTGGTTGACATGCCTGCATTGAACCCGCGCTGCCGCTAGACTGGCAGTGTCGATTTCGACATCTTTCGGGCAACTTTGGTCATGACGGATTTCACCATCCTCGTACTCTCCGGCGCGTACGCCACCAGCGTGGCGGCAACACTCGACATCCTGCAGGCCGCGTCGACACTCGCCCCGCGTGTGAAGGCCCCGCGTCCAACCTGGCGCGTCCTGTCAGCCGACGCGCCCAGCGTGCAGCTCAGCAACGGCATGCAGGTCAAGACTGCCGCCCTGCCAAAGCGGCCGCGCCCCGATGGCAGCACGTGGATCGTGCCGGGCGTAGGTCTCGATCATGCGGGCGTGATCGCCACGCGCCTGGCGCAGGACGATGCGCAGCGAGCAACGCGCGCCCTGGCCGCGCAGGCCGCAGCGGGCGGTCAGGTGGCCGCATCGTGCTCGGCGGTGTTTCTGCTGCAAGCGGCGGGGTTGCTGCCGGGGCGCTGCGTCACCACGTCATGGTGGCTGGCCCCGACGCTGCAGCAGTGGGAACCCGCATGCACGGTCGACGCAGACCGCATGGTGTGCGCCGACGGCCCGATCGCCACCGCCGGTGCCGCCTTTGCGCAGACCGACCTGATGCTGCACCTGCTGCGCACGCGCTTTGGCGTGGCGCTGGCCGATACCGTGGGGCGTGTGCTGCTCATCGATGGCCGTCACGCGCAGGCGCCGTTCGTGGTGCCCGCCATGCTCGCCAACGGCAACGCGCTGATTGCCCAGCTGGTGGCACGCATTGAGGCCGCCCTGCCCAACCCGCCGAGCGTGCAGGCCCTGGCTGACGCGCTGGCCATGTCGCAACGCACGCTGTCGCGGCACGTGCGGGAAGCCACCGGCAGAAGCACCCTGGCCCTGGTGCAGAGCGTGCGCCTGAACCGCGCCCGCATGCTGATCGAATCGAGCCGCATGACCATCGACCGCGTAGCCGAAGCCGTAGGCTACGAAGACGCCACCGCGCTGCGGCGCCTGATGCGCAAGGTATCGGGCACCAACCCGAGCCAATACCGGCCGGCCGTCTAGGGACCGGGGTCCAGGGTTACAGGCCGTTACACAAGAAGCTGCAGCACTTTAATTTTCGTTTAAGACTTGACGCCTAACTTGGTCACGTCGGACCCACCCAGACAGGAACCCACACCATGTCACCGCAAGAACAGCAAGCGCTAGAGAACTTCCTGGGCCAACTGACGCAAGCCCGCGTCGGGGCCAAGGACCCGCAGGCCGAAGCCCGCATCCTCGACGCCGTGGCGCGCCAGCCGGACGCTGCCTATCTGCTCGTGCAGCGCGCCATGCTGCTCGACCAGGCGTTGGCATCGGCGCAGGCCCAGATCGCCACGCTGCAGAACCAGTTGCAGGCGGCGCAGGCCGGCCGCAGTACGTCGTTCATGGACTCGGCCAACAACTGGGGCAGCCACGCCGGCAGCCCGGCGCCCGCACCCGCATACGCCCCGCAGCAGGCCGCCCCCGCGCAGATGCCGCAGCAGGCCCAACAGGCCCAACCGGCCCCGGCGCAACCGGCGCGCTCGGGTTTCTTCAGCGGCGGCCTGGGCAGCACGCTGGGCAGCGTCGCGACCACGGCAGCTGGCGTGGCCGGTGGCGCGCTGCTGTTCCAGGGCATCGAGAACATGTTCCATCACAACAGCAGCGGTGGCGGTTTCTTCGGCCAGCAGCCGGTGATGGGCGGCACCACGGAAACCGTTATCAACAACTACTACGACAGCGACAGCAACGGCAACAGCGGCACGACCAACACGGCGTCGCGCGACGACAGCCTTGGGCTGATCGACGACAGCGACCTCGGCGGTAGTGACTATTCGGATGACGATTCGATGTTCAGCTAGTCGCGTGACGCCCGCCGCGCAGACTCCCGTCCATGGGCGCGCGGCGGAGCGATTTCTTGGATCGGAGTAGGGCATTTCCGGTTCGGAATGCCCATCCGTCGCTACTGCTGGCTATAGCCGCGCCGCTCGATGGCGGCGAGCACATCCCACGCTTGCGGATCGACGTCGCGGCCCCCTAGCGACATCGACACGTACACATCGATCGCATCGACAAAGCCCTTCACAAATGCAGGCGGAAAGCTGTAAGCCGAGAAGTGCTGAAGCTGCTCACGCAGCATGCCGGGCCGGCATTGACCATGGGAACGCATCGCGGTGCGCGTGCGTTTGAGGTAGGCCTGCCCGGCGAGCGCGCCGTTCAGGTAAATGCGGTTCTTGGTAAGCGCGCCTGCGGCCGATGACGTGACCTCGGCGCGAGGGGCGGAAGGCGGTGGAGAGGGGTATGAAGCGATTGGCATGGAGCCTCCTTGGGTAGTTGGAGACCCGCCGCTCATTTCCACGTGAGGGTGGCGGGCCCGACAGCGGAGGTGGAAAACTGACACCCAAGGAAGCCAGCCAGCCCGTAGGCTGCTCCGCCCGGCCCGCCATAAAACAGGCGTGCGTGAGCGTCTCGGACAACATGCTGTCCGCCTTGGGTCAATGTCGGGTTTCCACGCCCGGCTGCCGTTGGTGCGGCAGCGGGAGGATTATAGCGATGGGGCCGGCGGCGCAGGTCTGAATTGCCGGGCGTCACTTCAAATGCTCCACGCCCCACTCCCAGACACCCAAGCTCGACCCTCAGACATTCAAGCGCCAACCCCGAAGCCCCACGCTCGACCCTCCAACACTCGATCCCGACCCTCTGAGCGTCGAGCATCACGGTCAGACACTCGCACGCCACAGTCTGAGCCTCGCACTCGACTCTTCGAGCTTCAAATTTCGACCTCGGCAAGCCGCGTTCCAGCCTCGAACAGTCGATCGCCACGGTCGGAGGCTCGTGCTCGACGGTTTGACCCTGACGCACGGCTCTCGGAGGTCGAAAATTTCGAGCCAAAACAGCGGCGTTCCACAGTTCGAGGGGCGTGCGCGAACCTCGCACGGCAGAACACGAGTCCTTGAGGCCCGAACGCGGCGCTACAGCCTCCACCCTCGGCTATGTGCTGGTGGTCACCCGCTCCCGCACCATCATCGATTGCAGAGCGTGCTGCAGCTGATCGAGCGTGTAAGGCTTGCGAAGCGCCGTCCACCTGAACGCAAAGCTATCGTGGTTGGGAATGGGATTGCCGGAGGCGAAGACGACCCGCAATTCCGGATGCAGCGCAAACGCATGCTGCGCGAGTTCAATGCCCGACATGTCCGGCATGATCACGTCCGTAAATAGAACGTCGAACGCTTCTGCCCGCAGGGCTTCGAGCGCCTGCGCACCGCTGGCGGCCTGCTGGGGCGTGATCCCGATGAGCATCAACAGCTCGCACACCGCGCCGCGCAATGACGCGTCGTCTTCGACCACGAGGATACGCAGGCGCGCCGGCTCCCACACTGCGCCCGTGTCGAGATCGGGAGGCGTGTCGCCTTCCTCCGATCCGGTCGATTGCACCGCGTCGCTTCCGAGCACCTGGCGAATCTTGAATGCCAGTTGCTGCCGGCTGTAGGGCTTGCTCAGCAATTCGACGCCCGGATCGAGCCGCCCGCCATGCACGATGGCGTTCTGCGTGTAGCCGGAGGTGTAGAGCACCTTCAGCGCGGGCAGTGTCTGAACCGCCCTGCGGACCATCTCCGTACTGCGTAGCGCACCGGGCATGACCACGTCCGTGAAGAGCAGATCGATATGCACGCCGCTCTCGACCACAGCCAGCGCCTGCTCTGCATTGTTGGCCTTGAGCACGGCATAACCGAGGCCGCTCAGCAGATCGACCACGGTCTCGCGGACCTTTGCGTCGTCTTCTACGACGAGGATCGTCTCGTTGCCGTGCTTGAGCCCGCTGGTTTTGGCGCGTGCGGGCTCGACCGCCGTGCCGGTGGATCGGGGCAGATAAACGCGCACCGTCGTGCCCTCGCCAACCTCGCTGTAGAGGCGGATATGGCCGCCGCTCTGTTTGACGAAGCCGTAGGCCATGCTGAGCCCGAGGCCCGTGCCCTCGCCTTCGCGCTTGGTGCTGAAGAAGGGGTCGAAGGCGCGCTCCATCACTTCGGGGCTCATGCCGGTGCCGGTGTCCGTCACGGCCAGCATGACGTACTGCCCCGCCGGCACATCGGGCAGCGCTATGACATAGTCGTCGTCGAGCGTGGCGTTGGAAAGTTCGAGCGTCAGCTTGCCGCCGTCGGGCATCGCATCGCGCGCGTTGATCGCCAGGTTCAGGATGACGTTCTCGAACTGATGCGGATCGACTGCGGTATTCCACAGTCCGCCCGCCACCACGGATTCGATCTCGATCGCCTCGCCCAGCGCACGCCGCAGCAGATCGTCCATGGCCCGCAGTTGCCGCGCGGGGTTGATCACGACAGGTGCAAGGGGCTGCTGGCGTCCGAAGGCGAGCAACTGGGCGGCAAGCTTGGCACCCCGGTCGACGGCGTCGATGGCGTTGCCCAGCCGCTCGGCGCTCCAGGCGTCCCGCCCATGGCGGCTTTCGAGCAGTTCGAGGTTGCCGCGCAGCACCTGCAGCACGTTGTTGAAATCGTGCGCAACGCCGCCCGTGAGCTTGCCCAGGGCCTCCATCTTCTGGGCCTGGAATAGCGCTCTTTGCGTTTGCTCCAGTTGCTCGCTGGCGCGCCGTCGTTCCGTGATGTCTCGCGTGACCTTTGCGAAGCCGACCAGTTCGCCCTCTTCGTAGATGGCATCGATGATGACGTGCGCGAAGAAGCGGCTGCCGTCGCTGCGCACACGCCAGCCTTCGGCCTCAAAGCGCCCGACGCGCCGCGCAGTTTCCAGGCCGCGGAACGGCACGCCGGCCGCCACATCCTCGGGCGTATAGAAACGCGAAAAATGCGAACCGATGATCTCGTTTTCGGCATAGCCCTTGATGCGCCGCGCGCCGGCATTCCAGCTCGTGATGTGCCCGTCGGTCGACAGCATGAAGATGGCGTAGTCGGTCACCCCCTGCACGAGCAGGCGGAAGCTGCGCTCGCTTTTAAGCACGGCGTCGTGAGCGGCCTTCTTGTCGCTCATATCGCTGATCACGGTGCCGAAGCCGATCAACCCGTTGTTGCTGTCGCGCAGCGCCGTCATGGCGACGTTCGCCCAGAAGGGCGTGCCGTCCTTGCGGATGCGCCATCCTTCCTCGACGTGCCGCCCCGTTTCGGCGGCCGCATGCAACGCGGCCTCGGGCGCACCCGAGGCTCGGCTCTCCGGCGGATACAAAAGTGCGAGTGGCTGACCAATAATCTCGTCGGGCCGATAGCCCTGCATCCGTTCGCCGCCAGGGTTCCACGTGGCGACAACGCCGGGGCGCGTGAGAGCGAAGACGGAGAAATCCGCGGTGGAGTCGGCCCACAAACGCAGCCACGCAAAGCCGGACTCAGAAGACAAGGGATCGTGATTCATTGGATTGGCAGATCAACAAGCGCCACTGCAGGTGTATCGGGAGCGCATCGCAATTAGTGGACCGCGCCCACATCTTTACCGAAACCGGCACGACGTGCGACTGAAACGCCACTTCGCCGCCGCGATTGGGGTGGAAAGAGGAACGCAGTTTGCATAACTTGGAGCGAAAACCGCAGCATCGACCGTTCCCGCTGAAATGGACATCGGGATGACTGCGGCGCGGCGCACGAGGGGGCTTCCAGACCATGGCTTTCGCCACCATCAAGGAAACCCATGAACCTTTCCGACTTCATCGAGGCCAACCTGGCGGGCCTGATCGACGACTGGACGGACTACGCGCGCAAGATCAACGGCGACCGCCCACGTCTGTCTGAACAACAGCTGCGCAACTCGGCGCGCGACCTTCTTCTGCGGATTGCTGCCGATATGCGCGAGGGACAGACCTCAGCGCAGCAGCACGCCAAATCGTGGGGCAACCGTGCGCCCTCGGAATCGGGCTTCAATGAAGCCGCCCACGAGCACGCCGACGACCGCCTCTCACACGGCTTCGACATCAACGATCTGGTGGCGGAATACCGCGCATTGCGCGCCAGCGTGCTGCGCCGATGGCAGCAGGACCCGCAGTCGCACGCCCTGGCGCTGCAAGAGATGATCCGGTTCAACGAGGCCATCGACCAGATGCTTGCAGAGTCGGTGCGCCAGCATGCCCAGCAAACCGAGCGCCTGCGCGACCTGTTTGCCGGCGTGCTGGCCCATGATCTGCGTTCGCCGCTCGGCGCGATCCTGGCGTCTGCAGAAACGCTGCTGCACGACGATGGCTTGTCTTCGCGCAGCGTGCGGGCCGTCGCATTCATTCAGCGCGGTGCGATGCGCGTGCAACAGATGATCGACGACCTGCTCGTCTTTACACGCACCCGCCTGGGCGATTTCCTGCCTACGAGTTTCACCAGCCAGGACATGGGGCGGCTGTGCAACGACGCCATCGACGAAGTGTGTGCGTCGTACCCTGACGCGCAGATCGACCTGCGGCTCGCAGGCGAACTCCGTGGCACCTGGGACGGCAGCAGGCTCGGCCAACTCCTGGTCAATCTGTTGGCCAACGCGGTGCGCTACGGGACCGGCAGGGTCGCCATCGAAGCCGCCGGGCGCGACGGGCACATGACGATCGCCGTTTCGAACGAGGGCAACCCCATCCCGCCTTCTGCTTTTCCAACGCTGTTCGATCCGCTCACCCGCGCGAAGCGCCCCGACCAGAGCGGCAGTGCTGCGGGCATCGGGCTCGGCCTGTATATCTGCCGCTGCATTGTTCAGGCGCATCGCGGGACGATCGATGTGCAATCGTCGGAACACGGTACGACGTTCACTGTTCGAATTCCTCTCTTGGTGACGGCTTGACCGTGGCCGATCGCCTAGCGTGAAAAAAAGCCGGCACCCTGGGGTACCGGCCCTTTTCGCTTCGTTTCTTGCTTTTTGCGAATCGCAGCGCCGATCAGCCCGCCTGACGCAGCGCAGCGGCCTGCTCGCCGCGCTTGCCCATCAGCAGCTGAACCACCACCGCCACGATGATGTTGAAGGCCAGTGCGGTCAGGCCCGTGTAGATGGTGTACTTGTCGCCGCCGATCACGAAGGTGTGCACGGGCTTGATGCCGTCGGAGAAGGCCAGCCAGCTGCCCGCAATCATGCCCGCCGCCCAGCCGGCCAGCAGCGCCGGTGCGCGGAAGCGGTTCGAGATGTTGAACAGCCCGAACACCACCGACGGGAAGGTCTGCACGATCCACACGCCGCCCAGCAGTTGCAGGTCCAGCGCGAACTTGGTCGGCAGGAACAGGATGAACACCAGCGCGCCGGCCTTGACGATCAGCGAGATCACCTTGGCAACCTTTTCCTCACCGGCGTGCGAGAGGTCCGGCGCCACGTAGGGCTTCCAGAAGTTGCGGGTGAACAGGTTCGCTGCGCCAATCGACATGACGGCCGCCGGCACCAGCGCACCAATGGCGATGGCCGAGAACGCAAAGCCCGTGAACCAGCTCGGGAACAGCGCGTTGAACAGCGCGGGCACCACGTCGTTGTTGTTGGTGACCTTGATGCCTGCGGCGTAGGCCATGAAGCCCAGCAGCGCGATCAGGCCCAGCAGCACGGTGTAGGCCGGCAGGAAGACGGCGTTCTTGCGGATGGTGTCTGCACTGCGCGCGGCAAAGATGCCCGTGAGCGTATGCGGATACATGAACGCCGCCAGTGCGGAGCCTATCGCCAGCGTGGCGAACGGCAGGAACTGCGCAGGCTTGAGCGTCAGGCCCGTGGCGCCGCCCTTGATGGCAAACGCGTCATGCGCATTGGCGAACACCGCACCGTAGCCGCCCAGCTTGGCTGGCACCAGCACCACCGCCACCAGCACCACGATGTAGATCATGATGTCTTTGACGAAGGCGATGAGCGCAGGCGCCCGTAGGCCAGCGGAATACGTGTACAGCGCCAGGATGATGAAGGCGGCCGCCAGCGGCAGTTCGCCCGTCAAACCCAGGGCCTTGATCACGACTTCCATGCCGATGAGCTGCAGTGCGATGTAGGGCATCGTCGCCACCACGCCCGTGAGCGCCACCGCAAACTCCAGCGAGCGCGAGCCGTAACGGCCGTACACGGCGTCGGCCGCCGTGACGTGGCCGTTGGCATGTGCCACCTTCCACAACTTCGGCATGATCAGGAAGACGATCGGGTACACCAGGATCGTGTACGGCAGCGCGAAGAAGCCATACGCGCCCACGGCATACACGAGTGCCGGCACAGCGATCACGGTGTAGGCGGTATAGAAATCGCCGCCCACCAGGAACCACGTGATCCAGGTGCCGAAGTTGCGGCCGCCTAGGCCCCACTCTTCAATGTGGGCGCCCTTGTCGGAGTTGCCGCGCTGCCAGCGCGAGGCGATGAAGCCCAGCACCGTCACCAGCGCAAAGAAGAAGATGAAGACGCTGAGCGCAGTCCAGTTGATTTGGCCGTCCATCATTCTTCTCCTTTGCTCTGACCGTTCTTGAAGACGATCCAGATCAGCAGCGAGGTGATCGGCACCCACAGGAACTGGTACCAGTAGAAGAACGGAAAGCCGAAGAGCGCCGGCGTTTCCTGGTTGTAGAACGGCACCCACAGCAGGCCGATGAAAGGCAGTGCGAGCAAGAACTTCATGGGTTGTCTCCTAGTTCGGGGACTTCGGATGTTGTTTTGAACAGGTGAGGTGCCACGCCCGATGCGCGACCAGACGGAGGTCTGACGGATTGCTTTCCGCCTTTGTTGTTATCCGGCGCACTGTGATCGCGCGCGTTCTGAAGGACCATCCGCACCTGTACGCAGCAGCCACACGTAGTACTACGTAGTAAGCGTAGACTTTTCGCATGAAATAACCAATCGCTAAGGTGGGCGCGGGTTTCCTAGGGTTTTCACGAATTCCTGTCACGACAGACACCCGCCGATTGCATGCGCCAAACGCGCAAGCGGCCACGGTGCCGCATGGCACCAAGCACAACGGGGAGCCGCAGTGGCTCCCCGTTGTGCTTGGTGTGGCGCAGCATAGGCCCTGAAGTGCGCAGGGTTTCTGCGCGTGCAGCGTCGCTGTGGGGTCACCGACTGCGGCGCATGCCCACGGGCCGTGCCATGTAGTACGCGATCCCGGCGCATCCGATTGCCCCTACTCGTGCAGGGATGTGCGTGCTGACGGGCGCGTGGCAACCCACCTACACGCCGGATCGGCAATTAAAAGAATGCATTGCCGAGATCATCCGGATTCATTTAAAACAACGCTGATCTTTCTTGTTGGCTTTCAACTCAATTTTTTATCTGCCAAGCCTTTGACATTGTGATTACTTCTTCAAGGGGAAATCGTTTGCCACCCGGCCGCAAATGGCGCAGCCATGAGGAAAAACCCGCACACGCCTCAAATTCAAGCACCCGTTTCTTTAGAGCAAACATTCAAAACCGCGCGTTGTTTTGAGTTTGTTTTCAATCTGACAAAAGAAATACTTGTAAGGTGGCTCTGTCGTACGAATTTTCATCCCACTTAGCCCGGCAATCCCCTCGCCGGGTATTTTTTTGGCTGTGCATCGGGTGGCCTCGCCTGCGGTCATGCATCGAAAAAAATCGGGGACATTGGAAAAGGCCCAGTGCCATTACTGGGGATCAGCACCATGCCGCCACGCCACGACGGCGCATGCGAGCTGCACCACGCCACCGCACAGCATGGCCATGCGCAACCCCGATGCACCGCTGCCGCAAACGGCATACACCGACCCTAAAATCGCCACGCCCATCGTCGCCCCGGTCATGCGCGCCACGTTGACGAGGGCCGATGCCGTGCCGGAGCGCTCCGGCCCGACGGCGCCCACCGCAGCGCCCATCAGCGGGCCGGTGGCGAAGCCCATGCCGAGCCCTGTGAGTGCCAGCCCGACGGCTGCCGGTATCACGGATGCCGCACCGGCAAAGGCGCCCAACGTAAGCAGCCCCAGCGCGATGATGCCCACCCCACCTGCGGTCGCCAGCCGAGCGCCATGGCGGCGCGCTACCGTGCCCGACAAGGGCGACACCGCCACGAAGACCAGTGCCATCGGCATCAGCGCAATCCCTGCGCCAATGACGTTGAAACGCCCGGAGCTCTGCCACATGAGCGGCAGCAGGAAGAGCGCGCCGTACATACCGAACGTCATGCCGGCGGTGGCGACGATGGCGCCGCGAAACTCGCGCACGCAAAAGTGATCCAGTGGCACCAGCGCCTCACCGCCATGGCGCGCTTCTACGCGGATGAACCACGCCAGCGCAATGAGCGCCACGGCCAGCAAGGTTGCCGCCACGACGGGCGCCTGATGCGCTTCGATGGCTGCAAAGGCCAGACCCCCGAGTGTGATGGCGCCCAACACCTGGGCCAGCCCATCAAAACGCCGATGCGCGGCGTCGGACGATTCCGGCACGACGCGCACGGCCAACGCCATGATGACCACGCTCACCGGCACCACCACCCAGAACACGGCGCGCCAGCCGAAGTGGGTGACCAGCACGCCGCCGGCCGTCGGACCGATCGCCATAGCCAGGCCGTTGCACGCCGCCCAGACACCCAGCGCGTGCGCGCGCTCGCACGGGTCGCGCCACACCACCCTCAGGATCGCCAGGGACGCCGGCAGCATCAACGACGCCCCCACACCCGCCATGGCACGCGCGCCGATCAGCCACCCGATCGACGGCGCCAGTGCGCACAGCGCGGATGCCACCGAGAACACCGCTGCACCCGACACAAACGCCCGCCGCCGGCCGTATAGGTCAGCCAGCAGGCCGCCGCTGAGCAGCAGCGCGGCATAGGCCAGGTTGTAGGCGTCGATCACCCACTGCAGCGGGCCGACCGCCGCGTGGAAGAACTGGCCAATCGGGCGCACCGCCAGGTTGACGACCGCGGTGTCGATCTGCGCGACCAGCACGGCCATTGACAAGACGCACAGCACCAGGCGCTTATGCGTCGCGGTGTGGGCATGCGCTGGTCGCATCGTGATTCCATCCATCTCGGGGCCTTTAGCTGTTGGCTTTAGCAAGCGATGGCCCCAGCGTAGTGCCGGCACCCTGGGCAACGCTTCGATGCGTGTCGAAGCATCGTGGCGCGCGGCTCCCTAGAATGGCCACATGACAAGGAGTCCGACATGTCGCATCCAAACAGCTTTTCCGGCACGGCCTTCCTGATTGCCGACCCCGCACGGGCCGCCATGCTGACGGCGTTGCTTGATGGGCGGGCGCTGCCTGCGGGCGAGCTGGCGCATGCTGGGGGCGTCACCGCGCAGACGGCCAGCACGCACCTGGCCAAGTTGCTAGACGGTGGCTTGGTGGTGGTGGAAACCGAGGGGCGGCACAAGTACTTCCGGCTGGCCGGCGCCCATGTGGCGCAAGCGCTGGAGCACCTGGCCGCCATCACGCCCGCCGCAGCCGTGCGGCGCGCCACGCCCAGCCCAAAGGCGCGGGAGCTTGGCTTCTGCCGCTGCTGCTATGACCACCTTGCGGGGCAGGTGGGCGTCGCCGTCACGCAGGCGCTGCAGTCACGCGGCTACCTGCTGCCCATGCCCGACAAGCAGTACGAGATCACGCCTGCCGGCGTCATCTGGTTTGACGATGTGGGGCTCGACGTGCGCGCCATTCGCCCCACGCGGCGCGGGCTGGCGCGGCAATGCCTGGACTGGACCGAGCGCATGCATCACCTCGCAGGGCCGCTCGGGGTGCAGTTCCTGCGTCGCCTGTGCGATGTGGGATGGATGCTGCGCGCACGCGATTCACGCGCGGTGCTGGTCACGCCCAAGGGCTGGCAGGAGTTGCATCAGCGCCTGGGCGTGGATGAGGCAACGGTGCGCAGCGAGGCCGAACACCGTCATGCCTAGGGCCGTCGCTCATTGCCCGGCAAAGGCAAGCACTTCGGGCAGGCGCGCAAGCAGCGCATCGCGCGAGCGGATGCCGCCCGAGGTCGGCTCAACCTTGTCGTCCTGGATCAGGTTGGCAAACACGTACGTCTTGTCGCCCTTCCTGGCCCAGCCGACAAACCACCCGTAAGCGTGCGCCTGGTCCCACGTGCCATCGGGCGAGGTATTGCCCGGCGCAGGGCCGGCGGTGCCCGTCTTGCCCTGCACTGACCAGCCGCCCGGCACCTGCCAGGTCTGCACGGTACGGTCCACCATCTCGTAGGTCCGCGCCGACACCGGCAACTGCCGGTTGACGATCCTGCGCATGAAGCCGACTTGCTCCTCCGGCGAGATCTTCAGCGACGAGGTGATCCACGAGCGGTCCATGCCGTTGTTCTTGCCCGGATCGCCGCTCACATCCATGTTGCCGTAGCCGAGCTTGCGCACGTAGGCCTGGAACGCTTGCGCGCCCATTGCATGCGTAATGCGCTGCGAATACCAGACCACCGAATACTTGAGCCACAGCGCCGGGTCGACGGGCTGGCGCCAGGCTTCGCCGCCCCAGTCGGGATCGCCGCGCCTGAAGTACTCGACCGGGGTGTGCTCGTCTTTCAGGAAGCCGTGGTCAAAGCCCATGACGGCCAGCGCCAGCTTGAAGGTGGAAGCGGGGGTCACGCGCTCGTCGCACCTGCCTTCTTGCAAGACGGCCTTGCCCGTGGCGGCATCGGCCACGATCGTGCAGATCGGGTGCTCGGCGTGGGCAAAGGTTGCAAGCGCGGCGAGCAGGGCGCCGATGGCGGCGTGGCGGCGTTTCATCATCGATCAACCTCATGTTGGGGGTATGCAGAGAACTGCGCCGCAGCGTAGCAGCGAGGTCGCCGTCCTGCAGACCGCCACACGCGTAACGGCTGTAACGCGGGCGCAACTGCCAATCAGAAAAGAGGGGCTTGCAAATTTTTCGGCGGTCGGTAAAATGCGCCGCTCACCTAGCCCAGGTGGCGGAATTGGTAGACGCACTAGTTTCAGGTACTAGCGGGTAACTCCGTGGAGGTTCGAGTCCTCTCCTGGGCACCAGACACAGTCCCAAGCAGTTCAGGGGCGACAAAAAACCCGCGTGGCGATGAGCCTCGCGGGTTTTTTGTTGTGCGGACGGATTCAGCGTGACGCAGCGGTTGCGCCCCGCGCCAGCGAATCGCCAGCAAAGCCACGGCAACGCTCCCGCCAATGTATCGACAGATTTGCGCGATCAGCCCCCGCTCCGATTCAGCAGCGCCGCTCAGAACGCCGCCACCGACAGCGCGACAACCCCCTGCCAGCGACGATTGCGTGGGGTGTCGTGACCAACCGCCGAATACCTCAAGCCTTCCTGGCCGTGCCAACCTGACGCCGTAATGGGCGCTGCTTGCGTTATTGACACACGGTGCGGACGGGTCACCAGCCGTGGAACCGCGCCCACGTCTGCACCACACCCCGCGACGACACCGCCAGATACTCCGGAAACTGCGCCCCCGTGGCGCACGCATGGTTCGGCAGCACACGCAGCTTCGTGCCGACAGGAAAGCGTGCCACAAGGTCTTCACGCGCCGAGCCATCGCTGGCCGCCAGAATGCCGTGCTCCTGGTTCGCGCCGATCAGCGTGAGCCCTTCGAGCGGCGTACCGTCGAGCGTGCACGGCTGCCCGTAGCCAAAGTCATGCGACTGCTTGGCGGTGCCGCGGTCTCGGCTCATCGCCATCCATCCCGCATCGACGATCACCCAGCCTTTGTCGGGCTGATGACCGATCACGGTGGTCAGCACGCTCAGTGCAATCTCGTCCATCGCACACACGCCCACGTTGTGCATGACCAGATCGAAGAACACATAGACGCCGGCGCGCACCTCCGTCACGCCTTCGAGGTGTTCGGTGGCCAACGCCGTTGGGGTGGAACCCACGCTTACCGCTGCGCAGGGCACCCCGGCTTCGCGCAAGCGCTGCGCCGCGCGCAGGCAACCGGCGCGCTCCTGCTCGGCCAATGCGGCCAGCGCGGCGCGGTCGTTCAGATCGTAGCTGGAGCCGGCGTGCGTCATCACGCCGCCCACGTCGATGCCGCCGTTTTTCAGGATGCGGCCGACTTCCAGGAGCGCGTCCTGCTCGGGCGTGATGCCGGAGCGGTGCCCATCGGTGTCGACTTCGATCCACACTTCACAGCGCTCGCCGTGTGCGCGGGCGTAGTCGACGACCGCATGCGCGGCCTCGGCGTTGTCGACCACGAGTTTGAGATCGCAGCCACGCTTGCGCAGCGCCATCGCACGCGGCAGCTTGGTGGCGACAATGCCCACGGCGTACAGGATGTCCTTGATACCGGCGGCAAAGAAGGCCTCGGCCTCCTTCAACGTCGATACGGTGATGCCCTGCGCGCCGGCCGCCACCTGTGCGCGTACGACGTCGAGGCACTTGGTGGTCTTCACATGCGGGCGGAATTTCACGCCCAGCGCGTTCATGCGGTGCTGCATGCGGGCGATGTTGTGCTGCATGCGCGGCAGGTCGATCAACGCTGCGGGCGTGTCGATGGTGTCAATCACGTGTGTGTCGGTGGTCATGGTTGCATCCTCATGCTGCAAAACGGCGGGCCCAAGGCAGCAGATCGTCCAGCGTGGGCGAGGTGATTTCCGGCAACTGGGCGCCCTCCACCGGCGTCAGGCCGATCCGGTTGTGCCAATACGTGCGCAGGCCGACGGCCGCCGTGCCGAACATGTCGTAGCTGGAGCCCGCCACAAATGCCGCGTCGGCCGCCTCCACGCCAAGCTGCTCGAGGGCCATGCGATACGGCTTCGGGTCGGGCTTGTACACGCCGGCCTGCTCGGCCGTGATGACGACATCCCACGTGATCGGCAACAGCGCGGCGGCTTGCCGGCCCAGCCGTTCCGAACAGTTGGTGACCACGGCCAGCTTGCAGTGCGGCTGGAGCTGGGCCAGCGCCTGCGCAGCGCCACTCCACGGTGCGAGCTGCAACCAGTTCGCTTCGAGCGCTTCGGGCGCGGAAGCCGGCAAGCCGACGTTCTGCGCGGCCTGCCGCACCATCGCTTCATAAGGAACGTACGTGCCACAGCCGTACGTGAGCCGCAGATACTCGGCGCGCCAAGTGCGGCCTGCCTGTTCGGAGCCGGCAGCGCGGTTCCAGAGCGACCACGAATCGAGCAACGCGGTCAGCAGATCGAACAGGATGGCCTTGGGATAGCCGGTGTCGGGAGACACGGTGGAGGCGGTGGAAACGTTCACGCTGGTCACCTGCAAATCGGTAGGGATCGATGCAGCCGATTGTAGGTACCCCGCACCGGCTTTCGGTGAAGCTGGCTTGAATCAAAGATTCAGTAGTGCTACATCAAGCACGCCACGGTGGCTGCGGCTTGAAACGGCCTTGCAGCGCCTGCATGAAGTGACGCCTGCGTTGCGGCAACCCCGCGCGGTTGTGCGTGAGGGCGATCACGTTGGCGTCCGGCGCCTTCCAGCCGGGCAGCAATCGCAGGAGGCGGCCTGCGCGCAGGTCGTCGGCGACATCCCATTCCGAGCGCAGGATCACGCCGCGCCCCTCGCACGCCCACTGGCGGATGACATCGCCGTCGTTGCAGATGAGCGGCCTGGGCACGCGCACGCTGCGGCTCGTTCGGCCCTTGCTGAAGTGCCAGAGCGACACGTCCTCCTTGTTCTCGCGCAGAACGATGCAAGGCAGCGCGGCAAGGTCATCGGGCGTTTCCGGCAAACCGAAGCGCTTCACGAACGCAGGCGACGCGCAGACAAAGCGCGCATTCGGCGCAATCGCATGGCCGACCAGGTTCGATACCTGCAATGCGCCGATATGCACCACCACATCAAAGCGGTCCGCCGCCTCGACAAGCGGCGCATCGGACAGCGCCAGTTCGATGTCGACATCAGGATGCTGCTGCTGAAAATCCGCAATGACGGGCGCCACGTAGCGCCGCCCAAACCCCAGCGGCGCATTCACCTTGAGCGTGCCGACCAGGCCGCCACGGCGCGTGTGCAAATCCTCCGCCAGTGCATCGAGCTGGCGGATCAGCTCTGCCCCGCGCTCGCACAGCAGCGCGCCCTCTTGCGTAAAGCGCAGGCTGCGCGCCGTGCGGTCGACCAGCCGTGTGCCCAGCTTCTTCTCCAACTGCTGCAGGCGCTGCGACACGGCCGACGGCGTCAAGTCCAACGCGCGCGCCGTCGCCACCAGGCTGCCGTTGTGCTGGATGGCGAGCAGGAAGCGCAGGTCGGCGGAGTCCGTCATGGGTTACTTGCCGGCAAAGCGGTCCGTTGCGGCCAGCAACTGATCGAGGATGCCCGGCTCGGACCACGCATGACCGGCACCTTCGATCAGGTGGAAGTCCGAATCCGGCCACGCCTGATGCAACGCATATGCATAGCGCGCGGGGCATGGCATGTCGTAGCGGCCATGCACAATCACGCCCGGAATGCCTGCCAGCCTGTGCGCCTCGCGCAGTAGCTGGCCCTCTTCCAGCCAGCACTGATGCGTGAAGTAGTGGTTCTCCAGCCGCGCAAAGGCCAGGGCGAAATGGTCGTCGGCGTGCTTCGCGCTGTTGGCGGGGTCGGGCAGCAGCGTGATGGTCTCGCCTTCCCACACGCTCCACGCGCGGGCAGCTTCGATCTGCTTGGCGGTGTCGTTGCCGGTCAGCACTTTGCGATAGGCCGCAATCATGTCGCCGCGCTCGGCCTCCGGAATCGGTGCCTGAAAGCGTGCCCATTTCTCGGGGAACATCTCGGACACGCCGTACTGGTAATACCAGCGCAGCTCGGCTTGCGTGACGGTGTAGATACCACGCAGCACCAGTTCGCTCACATGCTGCGGATACTTCTGCGCGTAAGCGAGCGCCAACGTCGAGCCCCACGAGCCGCCGAAGACAAGCCAACGGTCCGCACCGGCGATGGCGCGCAGTCGTTCGATATCGGCCACAAGGTGCCACGTCGTGTTGGCCTCCAGGCCCGCGTGCGGCGTTGACCGCCCGCAGCCGCGCTGGTCGAACAGCATCACGTCGTAGCGTGCCGGTTCGAACACGCGGCGGTGGTCTGCCGAAACACCACCGCCCGGCCCACCGTGCAGGAACACCGCCGGCTTGGCGCCGGGCGTGCCGACGCGCTCGTAGTAGACCGTGTGGCCATCGCCCACGTCCAGCATGCCGGTTTCATACGGTTCGATGGGCGGATACAGCGTGCGCAGTGCAGACATGGTCGGTCCTGTCGAAAGGTTGCCGTGGGAATGGGCTGATTCTACAGAGCGGTTGTCGCTAGCAAGGAGGCGTGACGAACACGCTCGCGCCGGTATGGCGGTGCCAGCGGGAGGCACGTTTGCTCGCGCCACCAGCAACCCTGCACGATCGGCTGAGTGACGAACCTGCCACCCCCATGTGGTGACGAGGCGACACTGCCCACTGTGATTTGCTGCGCCGCAATATTCGGGCTAGCATTCGGGTATTCCCTACTAGGGTTATCCCTAAATCAGTCCGCAGAAGGAATCGCCATGAACACCGTCGCTCTCAAAGCCGCCCGCACTTCGCGCCTCGCCCGTTTCTGGCAAATCGTGCGCCGTGAAGCCAGCCGCGCCGTTGCGCTGCACGTGGAAAGCTGCGGCATGATGGCTGAGCTATATCGCCGTTCGGGCCGCTAAGCTGAACCTTCCCGGTGTGGCGCTGCCGGCTCAGATCAGGTCTCGCTCCACTGCCGCATCAGGTTGTGATACACCCCGATCAGGGTGCGACGCGCGGTGGCATCGGCGTCGGTCTGGTTGAGCGTCTGGATGGCGTTGTCCAGGTCGAACAGCATGGCGCGCTGCGCGTCATCGCGAATCAGGCTCTGGATCCAGAAGAAGCTCGCCACGCGCACCCCGCGCGTGATGGGCGTCACCTGATGCAGGCTCGTTGCCGGATAGATGACCAGGTCACCGGCATTGAGCTTGACGCTGTGCATGCCATAGGTGTCTTCAATCTGCAGTTCGCCGCCATCGTAGCTGGCGGGGTCTGACAGAAACAGCGTGGCCGAGATATCGGTACGCAGCTTTGTGCCGTTGTGCGGGTGGATGCGCACGCTGCCGTCGACATGCGCGCCGAAGGTCATGCCTTCGCCGTAGCGGTTGAACATCGGCGGGTACACCACGTTCGGCAACGCCGCGCTGATGAAGCGCGGGTGCCGCTCCAGCACGCTCAGGATGAGCTGCTGGCACTGCAGGGCCACTTCTGCGCCCTCATCGATCTGCTGGTTGACCTTGACCGGCGCCCCCGAATAGCCGGCCGACACACGGCCATCCACCCAGGCATCGCCCGCGTTGTCGAGCAGATCGCGCAGCGCAGCCACCTGCGCGGCGTTGAAGACGTTCGGTATGCAGACAAGCATGGCGCTCGAAGAAAACGGGGATGCTGGCCGAGGGCCCATCCCCCAGCCATTACATCCGATACACCACCGACAGCATCGCCGCACGGCCGGTGCCCGGCACGGCGCGGCCGCCATCGGACGGAATCAGCGCATCGTAATACGTCTTGTTGAACACGTTGAACAGGTTCAGACGCACGTCGTATTTCGGCTGGTGGTAAGCCAGCATCGCATCCCAGCGCACGAAGCCGCCCACCTGCACCGTGTCGGTGTTGTTGGCGTAGCGCTGCGACATGTAGAACGCGCCTGCGCCCACTTCCCAGTTCGGCAGGAAGGCGTAGCTCGTCCACACCGTCGCGGCGTGCTTGGGCGTGTTGGCCGGCGTCATGCCCTGCGTGCCCGCGGCGATGCCGTTGACGATCTGCGCATCCAGGTACGTATAGCCCGCGAAGATCTGCAGCTTGTCGGTTACGTGGCCAGTCGCACCCAGGCGCGCACCGCGCACGCGGATCTTGCCTGCCGACGTGTACGTCGTGCTGTCGATCTGCGTGCGGGCATTGTCCTTGGTGATCTGGAACAGCGCCGAGTTGACCGACAGGTCGCCGTTGAGCAGATCCCACTTGCCCCCGGCCTCGTACGACTTGTTCTTCTCCGGGTCCAACCCCTGCTGGCCCGTGGTGCCCACGAGTTGTTCCAATGACGGGTTGAACGACGTGCCGTACGACACGTAGTACGACTGCCAGTCCGTCGGCTGCCAGATGCCGCCCAGGCGCGTGCTGACAAAGTTCACGGTCTGCTGGGCGTACGGCAGCGCGGTGATCTTGGCCGACGCAGGCGTGTTCGCCGAGTTCAGCGAATTCGAAATGCTCGCCACGTAGCGGTCATAGCGCAGGCCGGCGACCGCCTTCCATTGCTTGGTGAATTCGATCGAATCGTTGAAGTACGCCGCCACCGTGTTGGCCGAGCCGCCCTGCAGGTTGCCCAGGCTCGACGGTGTGCTGGCCGGCGATGTGGTGTAGCTCGGGCTGACCAGCGGCTCGCACGACACAAAGCCGCTCGTCATGCTCGACTGCGCCAGCGGCGTGCCGTTGCACGAACCGTTGCGATAGTAATTCTGGTTGTCGTAGCCGTCGTGGCCGAACTCGGTGCCGGCCAGCAGCGTGTGCTTGACCGAACCCGTATCGAATTTAGCGGTCAGCTCGGTCTGGTTGAACAGCGAATAGTCGCGGATGCGGCGGTCATGGCTTTGCAAACGCACCGACAGCGCGGAGAGCGGCAGATTGCTGTTGGTCAGCGCCGTGAACACGCCCGACGAATTGACCGTACCGACGGAGTTGGGCGCTGTCTCCCGCGCGTCCGTCTCGACGTAATTGAACTGCGTCTTATTGCGCAGTCGCAGGTTGGGCGAGAACTTGTGATCGACAGTGGCCGAGAACGACGCCACGTCCTGCGTGGTGCGGTCATCGGTGTAGCCGTAGTACGTCTTTGGGCTGACGTTGACCGGGTGGCCGTTGAGGTTCGGCAGGCCGTAATCGGGCATGTCGCGGTTGTGCTGCAGCAGCGCGGACAGTGTCACCTCGGTCGGCGTGCCGATGCCGAAGCGCCACGACGGCGCGATGCCGAAATCCTGCGCGGTCATCTCGTCGCGTGTGCTCGACTTGCCGTTCTGCGCCATCGCGGCGATGCGGAATGCAGAAGTGCCAGACGTGGGGGTGTTGACGTCGGCGGTCGCCCGCACGAGACCGTTGGTGGTGACCGAACCGGTGATTTCCGTGGCGGCCTTCAGATTCGGCTTTTTCGTCACCTGGTTGATGACACCGCCCGTCGAGCCGCGGCCAAACAGCATCGACGACGGGCCCATCAACACTTCGACTGAATCGAGGGCGAACAGGTCGCGGTAATACTGGCCGCGATCCCGGAAGCCGTCGAGGTAGATGTCGGTACGCGCCGAGAAGCCGTTCAGATTGATGTTGTTGCCGATCTGCCCGCCTTCGGCCGCACCAATGGTGATGCCAGGCACATTGCGCAGCGCATCGGCAAGCGAGCTGCCGCCTTGCGCGTCGGTCAACGCCTTGGGCACGACCGTCACCGATTGCGGCACATCGCGCAGGTTTTCAGGCAGTTTGGAAATGGAGCTTCTGGCGGCGTTGTAGTCGTCGCGAGGGGCGGCGCCTTTTACAACGGCTTCCGGCAAGGTGGCGGTGGCGGGTGCCTGCGCAAGCGTGGCCTGCTGGGCAAGGGCGACGGTGGGCGTGGCAAACAAAGCCAACAGGGCGCTGGCGACGGGCGTGCGGCGGTTCATTGCGTGGTTTCTCCGGCGGCGCTCTTCTATTGAGTGCCAGCCGGGACGGAACGCCCTCCTGCGCCCGTGCCGCCGTGCACGAGAGCGCACTACGTATTGCGGACGCAAATATAAATGATAACGATTCGCAATAGCAACAAATGTCGAAGGGCCGCCTAAAAGTTCCCGAAAACGCAACCCAAAAAGCAACCTATAGATCGCTTTTGCTTCGAGTTAGCTGACAAGGCGAGGGGGCGATCTCCGAACACTGATGGCCGTTGATGGATCAGCGTCAAAGCGTACCTATTTCTGCGTGCCATTCGGGGGCGTTGGAAGGTGCGCGGCGGCGTCGCCTGCGTCCTGACGATTGCGCGCCAGCGCACGCGCATACACGGACGGGGCACCTGCCGCATGCGCCGTCACATAGCCAGTGATGCAAGCCAACATGAGCGGCAGCACCACCTGATACGACAGCGTCATCTCGAAGATCATGAGGATCGACATGAGGGGCGCATGCGTGGTGGCGGCCAGCAGCGCGCCCATGCCGACCACGGCGTAGCTGACCGGCACGGGCGCTGCATCCGGCAGCAGCGCGTGCATGCCTGTTCCATACAGCAAACCCAACGCGGCGCCGCAGAACAGCGTGGGCGTAAAGACACCGCCCACTGCGCCCGACCCTGCGCTTGACGCCGTCGCCACCACCTTGCAGATCAGCACGAGCGCCACCGTCTGCCACAGCCACGGCTCGTGCAGGAACGCATTGACCACGCTGTAGCCGTTACCCCAGACCTCGGGCACGCCCGTTGAAAGCACACCGACGATCAACCCGCCGGCGGCCAAGCGCAACGTAAGCGGCAGCCTGGTACGTGCGAACGCATCGCGCGCGCGGTCGATCAAACCGAGCAGCAACGGCCCAGCCATCCCCGCGGCCAGACCCAGGCCGAGATACGTCAGCACTTCCCAGCCGGAAACGAAATCGAAGTGCGGCATCTCGTAGACCGCCCCGTAGCCGAAGAATTGGCGCACCACGATGTCAGCGGTGACCGCCGCCACCAGCAGCGGCCCGAGCGTCGCCGTGGTGATGACACCAAACACGATTTCGCAGACGAACACCGCACCGGAGATGGGCGCGTTGTAGGCAGACGTGATGCCGGCAGCGGCACCGCAGGCGACCAGCAGACGCAATTGCTCGACCGGCACGGGCGTCCAGTGCCGCAGCACGCGGCCGACCAGCGAGCCGCACATTGCCGCCAGCTGCACCATCGGCCCTTCGCGCCCGATCGATGCGCCGCTGGCCACCGAGCACAACGACGACGCGCTGCGTACCAGGCTCTGCCGCGCGCTCAACACGCCATCGCCCACGGCAATGGCTTCCATATAGTCATCTGAGCCTTTGCGGGGAATCCACTTCAGGCCCACCTGCAACGTGATGCCTGCCAGCAGTCCGCCCACGGTCGGCACGAGCAGTCGCGCCCACCAAGGCAGCGCCCGCGCCGTGGCCACCAAACCTTGGTCCGTACCCGAAAGCCACCATTGCAGTTGACGCAGGCATTCGCGAAACAGGATCGTCGACAAGGCGCCCGCGCAGCCGATCAGCCCGGCAATCACGAACACCAGATGCTCGCGACCGAAGGGCAGTCGGGCAATCGCGCGCCGCCACCATGGCTGGCGCGGCATATCCGGTTGAGGCGGCGGCGTGTCGGTCATGTCGATTCACATCAGGACAGGTCGACATGATAGCGACGGCACCGCACCCGTTTTAAGTCGATGTCGCGACCACGGCGTCTGGCAGCCACGCTTGTGGTGTATCTGCACTTCGACGATTCGGGCCCCAGGCAATGACGCGCGCCTGCACGAGGTTTTCGATCACAAAAGGATCGCGCGCGACGATGGCGTCGATCTCTTCGCGGGATTCGGCACGCGCCAGGATCCCACCGCCTTCACGCGGGAAGAACGGCCCCGACATCAGGAAGTGGCCGCTCGCATAGTGGGCGTCCAGATGCGCGCGGTGCGCAGGCAGCACACGATCGAGTGCTTCAAGCGGTGCGGTGTAGTTGAAAAGAATCAGGTACAGCATGCGATGGCTCCTTGTGGGTGGATGTGACACCTTCGAAACGCGAGACCCGGCAGCGTGAAACAACCACGCTCAGTGTCCCGCAGAAATGGGTACGCTTTGCACGGAAACCCTTCGCCGCGCAGGGTTCTCAAGGGCGCAAGAGCAAGGCCCCGACGGTGTGTCCGGCCTCCAGTGCAGTGTGGGCGGCAGCGGCATCTTCGAGTGCATAGGTCCCGCCCACCGGCACGCGCACGCCCTCGAGCATGCGCTGCAAAGCGGCCTGTGCCCCGGTCCGGTAGTTCGACAGATCGGCCATGTAGCGGATGACACCCGGCCGCGCCAACGCAATGGATCGCGATGGCCCAAGCGCTGCAAGATCGACGGCGTTCGTTTGAGCGTTGCCGACATCGCCCGCCTGACCGATGCTTGCCACCATGCCGAAGGGTCGCGTCACCGCCAACGAGGTCTGCAGCATGGCGCCGCCAATGCCGTCGACCACGTAGTCGACGCCTTCCCCGCCGGTGAGCTGGAGCACGGCTTCGCGCACATCTTGCTGGCGATGCAGCACGATGTGGTCCGCGCCGTGGCCGATGGCGATGGCGGCCTTCGCTTCGCTGCCCACCGTGCCGATCACGCGCGCCCCCTGGCGCTTGGCCCACTGGACCAGCAACGCGCCCAAGCCGCCGGCTGCGGCATGCACGAGCACCGTATCGCCGGCGCGCACCTGCCGTACCCGCGTCAGCAGCATGTGTGCAGTGATGCCGCGGACCAACGTGGCTGCCACGGTTTCGTCATCCAGCGCATCGGGCAAGGCAATCGCCCGTTCGGCCGGGATGTTGCGGTGGCTGGCATAGCCGCCGGGCGCGCCGTCCATCAAGCCGGCCCAGGCGACACGCTGGCCCACCACAAAACCGCGTACGTCTGTACCCAATGCTTCCACCACGCCGACACCCTCCACCCCGAGCACTGCCGGAAACGCCGCAACGGGATACAAGCCGGTACGGTGATACACGTCGACAAAGTTCACGCCAACGGCGGTGTGGCGCACCGTCAACGCGTTCGGTGCGGGTGGTGGCAACATCAGGCTGGCGGCCCGCAGAGCCAATGCCGGTCCGGGTTCACGGAGTTGAATCACTTTGGCATGCATGGCAAAAGTCCTCGCAGAAATGGGTACGCTTTTCGGTTTTTGTGGTGACGGGTACTGCGTTCATCACGTTGTGAAACAAGCGTAATCCGTTCAGAATCACCCGGGAATTCACAAAAACTGATCAGCTTCTGTGCAAAAAAGCTCAGATTGGCCAAAAAACGTGCGTGCCCTGGCGCGTGCGGCGGCGGTCGAACCTTCTTCTTCCTTGCAGTGGGATGACGTGCGCTACTTTCTCGTGCTGGCGCGCGAGGGCAGCTTGTCGGCCGCTGCCCGACGTCTGGCGGTGGAACACACCACGGTCGCGCGGCGTGCAGATGCGTTGGAGCAATCGTTGGGCGTGCGCTTGTTCGACCGCCTGCCGCGCGGCTGGCGCCTGACTGCGGAGGGCAACGCGCTGGCAGAACGCGCTGAACGCATGGAGCAGGAAGCCGCTGGCTTTGTACGTGCGGCAGCAGGCGCGGGCAGCTTGCGTGGGACGGTGCGTATCTCTGCGCCACCCACGGTGGCCAGCCACATCATCGCGCCCAACCTGGCGACGCTGCGCCGGCAATGGCCCGGCATCGACCTCGTGCTGCTGGGCGAAAAACGCAACGCCAACCTGATGGCGCACGAGGCCGACCTGGCGGTGCGCCTGTCGCGTCCAACGTCGTCTGCCTTGGCGACACGGCCGCTGGGCGACCTCGGCTACGGTCTGTACGCCACCGCAGAGGTGCTCGCACGCCCCGAATCCGAATGGGAATTCATCGGCTACGACGACAACCTGCGTCACGTGCCGCAACAGCGCTGGCTGGACAACTACGCAGGCGACCGTCGCGTGGTCTTACGTTGCAGCGATCTGGCAGCAATGCATCAGGCAGCGTTGGCCGGACTGGGTGTCGCAGCGCTGCCGCACCTGCTTGGCGCGCCCGCAGAAACGGGTACGCTTTTGCGCCGATTGCCCGTTGACGACCCTGCGTTGCATCGAGAAATCTGGTTGGTGATCCACCCCGACGTTCGTCGATCACCACGCGTGCGGGCCGTGGCCGACGCATTGATCGCGTTGTTCGACGCACAGCGACACGTCTTGGCGGGGATTTGAACGTACGCAGAAACGGGTACGCTTTTGGATGAAAACGAACCGCAAACCCAATGGATATGCGGTTCTTGCGCCTCGGCAATGTTGCATGCCGAGGCGCGTCCGAAACACTCAGCCGCCCAGGTAGGCTTCGAGCACGCGCGGATTACCCAGCAGGTTTTTGCCGCTATCCGCCAGCACGATCTCGCCGGTTTCCAATACGTAGCCGTGTTGCGCGATCTTCAGCGCCTGGCGCACGTTCTGCTCGACCAGGAAGATCGTCAGCCCCTCGGCATTGATGGTGCGCAGGATGCGGAAGATCTCCTGCACGATGATCGGCGCGAGGCCCATCGATGGTTCATCCAGCAGCAGCACGCGCGGACGCGCCATCAGCGCGCGGCCGATGGCCAACATCTGCTGCTCGCCGCCCGACAGGTTGCCGGCCAGACCGTCGATGCGCTCCTTCAGGCGCGGGAACAGGTGGAATACGCGCTCCAGGTCGGAGGCGATCTGGCCGCGGTCCTTGCGCGCGTTTCGTGTATAGGCGCCCAGCTCCAGGTTCTCGCGCACCGTCATCGTAGTGAGCGTGGCGCGCCCTTCGGCCACCTGCACGATGCCGCGTTCCACACGCTTGTGGGCAGACCACTGCGTAACGTCTTCGCCTTCGAACAGGATCTTGCCGCGCACATCACCCTGCGACTTCGGAATCAGGCCCGAAAGCGCCAGCAGCGTGGTCGATTTGCCCGCACCGTTTGCGCCGACCAGTGAGGTGATCTCGCCCGCCTTGAGCGCAAAGTCGATGCCCTTCACGGCTGCGATGTGCCCGTACGACACATCGAGCCCTTTCACTTCCAGCAACGTGGTCATGCCGTCTCCTTCTGCGCGGCCTCGCCGTTCGCGTCATCGTCGTCATCGCGGCCCAGATACGCTTCGATGACTTGCGGGTCGTTGCGGATCGCCTCTGGCGGCCCCTCTGCGATGATGCGGCCGAAGTTCAGCACCGCAATGCGCTCGCACAGGCCCATCACGAAACGCATGTCGTGCTCGATCATGAAGATCGTGTAGCCGCGCGCCTTGATGTTTTCGATCTCGGCCATCAGGTCGACCTTCTCGCCCGTGTTCATGCCGGCGACGGGCTCGTCGAGCAGCAGCAGCTTGGGCTCGGTGGCCAAGGCCCGCGCGAGTTCAAGCTTGCGCTGGTCGCCGTACGAGAGGTTGTCGGCAATGTCATGCGCCTTGTGGTCGAGCTTGACCCACGAAAGCAGCTCCAGTGCGCGATCGCGCGCGCGACGCTCGGCGGCGCGGTACTTCGGCAGCGAGAGCAGCAGGCCCGGCGCACCGTAGTCCAGATGCCGGTGCATGCCGACCACCACGTTTTCCAGCAACGTCATCTCCTTGAAGATGCGGATGTTCTGGAAGGTGCGCGCAATGCCCATCTGCGTGATCTGGTGCGGCTTCTTGCCGACGAGATCTTCGCCGTTGAATGTGAGCGAGCCACCGGTGGGGGCCAGCAGGCCTGTGATGAGGTTGAAGACGGTCGTCTTGCCGGCGCCGTTCGGGCCGATCAAGCCAAAGATGCTGCCTTGCGGCACTTCAATGTTGACGTCCTGCAAGACCGACAGGCCGCCAAAGCGCTTGGAAATGGAGGTGAGTTTCAGCATGGCGGCCTCAGTGCGATTCATTGGAAGCAGCCGGGGTGGCGCCCGTGCCAGGCATCGTGCCGCCGCGCTTGATGCCGAGCCAGCGCGCGAAACGCGCCGGATCCCAAATGCCCTTGGGCAGGAACAGCACGATCACCATCAGGATCACGCCGTTGACGACCAGGCGGAAATCCTTGAACGCACGCAGCAGCTCGGGCAGCAATGACAGGATCAGGCTGCCGAGCACCGGGCCCGTCAGGCCGTTCGTGCCGCCAAGAATCGTCATCGTGAGAATTTCAACGCCGCGGTCGAAGCCGAATTCGTTCGGGCCGATGAAGAACGTCAGGTGCGCGTTGAGTGCGCCCGCCAGCCCGGCAATGGCCGCGCCCAGCGTAAACGCCAGCAGTTTGGCGCCCGCCACGTTGATGCCCATGAGGCCCGCAGCGGTTTCGTCTTCCTTGATGGCCTCGAATGCGCGCCCGACCTTCGAGCGCCGCATGCGCGCCAGCACGAACAGCGTGGCCAATACGGCCACCGCCACATGCCACCACTGGGTCAATTGAGGAATGCCGTTCAGGCCCAGCGCGCCGCCGGTCCAGTTCTCGGTGTTCAGGATCAGCACGCGCACGACTTCGCCGAAACCAAGCGTGGCCATGGCCAGATACACGCCCGAAAGACGCAGCGTCGGCCGGCCGATGACGACGGCCACCACGGCCGGTGCCGCCATGCCGCCCAGCAGCGCGAAGGAAAAAGGCATCTCGGCATTCATCGTCAGCAGTGCGGAGGTGTACGCGCCGATGCCCATGAAGGCCGCGTTCGCCATCGCCAGCAGGCCGCACGACAGCGTGAGGTAAATGGACAGCGCCAGCAAGGCATTGATGCCCAGCGTGAGCACCAGGTTGCTGTAGACCGACCAGAAGTTGTCGAACCATTCCATGTCGGTCTCCTTATGCCTTGCGTTCCAGCACCTTGCCGAACAGCCCTTGCGGCCGCACCAGCAGGATCAGGAACAGCAGACCGAACGCCACCGCGTCGCGCATGGTCGAGCCGATGTAGGCCACCGACAGCACCTCGGCAAACCCGAGGAACAGCCCGCCGAGCATCGCACCGCGAATGTCGCCCAGGCCGCCCAGGATGATCACCGCGATGCCCTTGTGCAGCATCGGCTGGCCCATCAGCGGGAACACGGCGTTGGAGTACAGGCCGATCAGCACGCCCGACAACCCGCCCAGCGCGGCGGCCGCAAACGAGGTCAGCAGGAACAGCCCTTCGACATTGATGCCGAGCAGCGCCGCTGCCTTGGGCGACTCCGCAATCGCCCGCAGCGCGCGGCCGAGTTGCGTGCGCTTGAGCAGCAGCATGAGCGCCGCCATCAGCGCGAACGACAGCACGATGATGCTCAGCTCCAGCGGGGTGAGATGAATGCCGCCCAGGTCCAGCGAGGCATCTGACACGAGCCCGGCGGGGAAGCGCAGGTTCTCCGCCCCGAACACACCTTGCATGGCGTTGTTGATGGCGATTCCGGCGCCGATGGTGGCGATCATCGGAATCAGGTGCGGCGCGTTGCGGCGGCGCAGTGGGCGCAGCAGCAGCACGTCGATGACGAGTCCGGCCACCCCGCTCACGACAAAACCGACGGTCAGCGCCGCCCAGAGCGGCAGTTCGAAGTGGAGAACGACCTGCAGCGCCGCATAGGCACCCAGCATGAAGACCGCGCCGTGCGACAGGTTGATCACGCCCAGGATGCCGAAAACCAGCGTGAATCCCAGGGCGAACAACGCATACACGCAACCGAGCGACAGCGCATTGACGAGTTGCTGTTCCAGCATGATGAATCAGAGTGAGGTGCGGCCGAACGTGACCAAGGCAGTCACCAGGCAGCCACAAAAAAAGCGATGGGGCGTAGGTTTAGCTACGCCCCGCCTGTCTCGTTCAAAGGGTTTCAACGAGAACCGAAGATTACTTCTCGATCGTGTACTTGCCGTTCTTGGTCACGCTCACGATCGGCGTCTGCACCGCGTCGTAGCCGGCCGGCTTGCCGCGCGCCGTCACCTGGCGGAATGCAAACGCGCCGGTCGCGCCGGTGTGCTTCACTGCCGGCAGTGCGTCGCGGATCGCCTTGCGGTCGGCTTCGAGGTTGCCGCTGAACTTGACCGTCTTCAGCGCCTTGCTCGCGATGTACATGGCGTCATACGCCTGCGCCGCAAACTGGTCCGGCGCTGCCTTGTACTTGGTGGTGTAGGCGGTGATGAACTTGCTGTTCTCGGGCGTGTGGTTCTCGATCGACCACGGGCTGCCCACCCACAGGTTGTCGGACTTGTCCTTGGCAAGGTCGAACACCTTGACCGAGTTCATGCCATTGCCGCCGATGACCGGCACGTTCAGGCCAAGCTGGCGCGCCTGCACCATGATCGGACCACCCTCCGCAATCAGCGCGGACAGCACGATTGCATCCGGGTTCGTCGCCTTGATCTTGGTGAGCTGCGCCTTGAAGTCCACGTCGCCCTTGGCGAACGTTTCGGTGGTCGTCACCGGGATCTTCAGGTCTTCAAGCGCCTTCTTGAAGTTGTCGTAGCCGCTCTTGGTGAAGACGTCGTCGTTGCCGTACAGCACGGCCACCTTCTTCACGCCGGCCTTCTTCACAACGGTCTGGATCGTGGCCGGCAGCACATCGGCTTCGGTCACGGAATTGCGGAAGACGAAATCGCCGATGCTGGTGATGCCGTCTGCGGTGTTGGAGGTACCAAAGGCCACCGTCTTGGACGCCTGCGCGATCGGGTCCGCCGCCTGGGCCGAGTTGGACAGCGTGGGGCCGAACACCATCGCCACCTTGTCCTGGAAGATCAGCTTCTTGAAGACGTTGATGGCCTCTTCCTTCTTGCCCTGCTCGTCTTCGATCACCAGTGCGATCTTGCTGCCGTTGACGCCGCCCGCAGCGTTGATCTCATCGACCGCCAACTGGAAGCCGTTGCGGATGGCCACGCCGTATTGGGCTGCGCCGCCCGACAGCGCTTCGGCCACGCCGATCTTGATGTCCTGGGCCGCCGTTGCCGCGCCCGTTGCGATTGCCGCCCCCGCAGCCACTGCCGTCAACAGCAGCCGTGTGATCATTTTTTGCATGCGAACCTGCTCCTTGTTTGTCCGTCGCGATTGCGTGAATGCGATTCGTCTCGAAGATGCGCTGGCCCAACACCGTCGCTCCCCCGCATGCGCCCTGCATCGCGTCCGGACGCTTGCCTGCCGGGATTCGCGCCACGCAGACAAGCAACGTTGGCGAAACGGCGGAAGACCTGCCGGGCGAGCGATGCCGGATCGGACATGCGCGCACCGAAAGTGCGTCGGAGTGTGAAGCGAAGGCGCCATGGGTACAGCGCTCTCGTGCGACGCACCGGGGTGGCCGGCGCGTGCAGTCAGTCGCGGGACTTTACCGGAAAGCGCACAACCGTGCGATAGGGGATTGTCCGTCGCCCAGCCTGGGGGCCGATATTGCGGCGCACTATTGCCTGCGCAATACCGCCAGATCGACGCCGAGCGTACCCGTTTCTGCGTGCCTTGCGGCACCGCGAAATCAGCCCGTCGATAGCTCGTCGGCGCTCACAAACAATCCCTTGCCGCGCGATTTGGCTTCATAGAGTGCCTCGTCGGCGGCTTCGAAAACGACGCTCTGCGCCAGCGTGCGCGCGTCGAAAGTCGCGATACCGATGCTCGCGCCCACCTGCACCATCGCCTCGCGCAAGCGAAACGGCTTGTTGCATGCGGCCAGGATATTGGCCGCAACCGTCTTCGCGTCGTCCGGGTGCGACAGGTGCTCCAGGATGACGGCGAACTCGTCGCCACCGAAACGCGCCACGCCGTCATACGGGCGCACGGCCCGCGCCAGGCGCTGCGCGAAGATACGCAGCAGCGCATCGCCCACGGCGTGCCCGTGCGTATCGTTGACGACCTTGAAGCCGTCAAGATCGACTACCAGCAGCGCACCGGTGGATCCGTTCAAACGTGCCTGGTCCAGCGCCGCGAGCAAACGCTCTTCAAAGCCGGCACGGTTGGCGAGGCCGGTGAGGTGGTCGGTGGTGGTCAGCGCGCGCAGGCGCAGCTCCTGCTTCTTGCGCTCCGTGATGTCGAGCGTGACGGAATGCACCCCCGCTACGCGGCCTTGCGCGTCGAATTGCGGCAGGTGGCTGATCTCTTCGCAGCGGTACAGATCGCGGCCGCGGAGTTCGCGCTCGAAGACCATCGTCTCGCCGCCCAGCGCACGCCGCAACGCATCGCGAAGGATGCCGTAAGCATCGTCGCCCACGACTTCGCGCAGCGTCTGCCCGAGCATGCTCGCGGGCGATCGTCCGTACGCTTTTTCGTAGGCTGCATTCAGGAAGCGGAAGCGCTCTTCGGTATCGATGAAGGCCACGAGCGCGGGCAGCGCATCCGTCACGGTCTGCAGCGTTTCGCGGCTGCGCTGCAGCGCTTCCTTGGCGGCCTTGTCCTGCGTGATGTCACGCATGACAGACGAGAAATACTCCATGCGCCCGGCGGGATCGCGGTGCGCAATGATCATGTGGTTGATCGGCACGACCTGACCTTCGGCACCGCGCACCGTGGTTTCGCCAATCCATACGCCATCGCGTGCAGCTGCCGGCACCGCCACCTCGCGCAGCCAGCCGATCGTCTCGGGTGGGTAGAAATCCGCTACGGTCATGCCCTGGAGCGTAGCGTCCAACGGGATGCCGGCAAAGCGGCGTCCAGCCGGATTCATGTACGTGACGTTGCCATGTATGTCGCTCTGCGCGACAAAGTCGGTGGTCGAATCGAGGATCTTGGTCAACACGCGCGACGCCTGCTGCGCCCGAGCGCGTACCGTGATGTCTTCCATGACCCCAACGTGGCCGACCACCTCCGCGTCCACCCGCACCGGCGCAGTCGTAACGATCAGCAACCGCTCGCCGAGACCCGGCACGATCACGCGCTGCTCGGCGTGGTAGCCGGCCCCGCGCGCGACGGCATCGCGCCAACCGGCCATGGTGGCTTCGCGGTCGGCCGGGTGCAGGCGCGCAAGCCACACGTCGGCCAGCGCCTCTTCGTGCGTGGCGCCAAGCAGCCGGCGATACGCCGCGTTGGTATAGACCGTCCGGCCGTTCGCATCGGAGCGGAACAACCCAAGCGGCGAGGCATCGTTCACGGCTTCGAGTTCCGCGCGCTGGCGGATCACCTCACCCATCAGTTTGTGGAACGCCCGCGACACCGCGTCGATTTCCGCCGAGGCTCCGCCCAATTCAAGCGGCGGCGCATTGCGCAAGTCCGTGGTGGAAAGCTGCGTCATGACGGCATGCAGCCGGCCCAGCGGACGCAACAGCCACAGCATCGCCGCCCAGACCGACACGCCGATGAGCGCCGCCAGCACCAGCAGCGACCAGCGAAAACGCTGCCGCATGAGGAAGAGCTGCCGGTTGGCCTCCGCGCCGGGCAACACCGCAGCAAGCGTCCAACCGGCGGCGATGATGTCTTGTGTGGTGACCACGTCGCCGCCACGCTCGGGCAGCGCATCCGGGTCCGCGCGGAAGGCCGCGGCCACCGTCGGATCGGCATCGAGCGGCGCAAGCGTCTTGTCGGCGTCGGGATGGACGATATAGACCGGGTTTTCACCTCGCGTGGCGAGATAGACGTGACCCGTCTGGCCCACCCGCATGTCGCGCAGGTCACCCAGAAAGTTCGGTTTGAGCAGGTACAGCGACGCGCCGATCAGCCCGACGAGGTTACCGTCCTGATCATGCACGGGCGCGGCCATGATGACGATGGGCTCGCCCCCCACGCGGTTGCGAAGCGGAGCCGAGATGGTCGGCTGGTCGACCACCATGATCTGCCTGAAGTAATCCCGATCCGAAATGTCGATGCCGACCACGCTTGCGCGGCGCGTCGAGGTGGCGGTCACCTTGCCGTCGGCCGAGGCCAGGAACACGCCGTCGAACAGGCCGCTGGCCGGTTGGATGGATTGGTAGAACGCCGCTTCGTCGGCGGGGCTGTTGAACCGCACGACGTGCATTTGCTGCGCGGTGCGTTCGAGCACGCCCAGATACGTGTCCAGCCGCTGCTTGAGGTCTTCTGCCGACTCCTTGACGAGGGCCGTCTGCTGCACCTTGATCTGCGCCATGACTTCGCGGCGGATCGGCTCCCGTTGCGACCAGCCGAACAGACTCACCACCGTCACGCTGATGACGGTCGCCATGATGGCCGCCTGCGACTTCAGGGTCAGTTTCATCGGACGGTCGGCTGGCGCCGGTGCCCCTCGCGGCCGGCGTCCTTTTGTAGTGGGAGGGCAGACACCATAGTGCTCTGCCCGCCGCGCGTTGTCGAGCCGCAGCGGTGTCTAGCGGCGACCGCAGACGTAAGCGGCGGACCGCGCCGCCAGCGTACCCGGGCGGATGCGCATCCAGTGCGCGCCGGCCGCGGTATCGCTATCAAGCGTGGCGCCGTCGGGACCGCGCACAACGTAATCGACCAGACGGATGCGCTGGCGGTGGCAGTCGATCTCCTGGCGCGAGAGGATCACCGTGCCGGGACGGTAGCGGGCGCCGTGGGCGCGGCGCTCGCTGCGTTTGAGAACGGTGCGCGCCAAAAAAGTCTTGTGGCCGGTCCGGTTGGAGCGCAGCGACGTGCGATCGATGGAAGCCACGACTGACGTCGTCGCCAGATATTCGTGCCAGCGGGCCGCCTGGGCGGGCGCCGCCATGCCGAAGGCGCCCACGCCGACACCGCATATCCAGATCCACCGCCACATCATGCGTTTCACGACCGTCCGTCCTGCATTTCAAGAAGCCAAGAAGCGACACTGCTGCCGCAGGCACATATTGTAACAATCGGTCCGCAAGACTCGCGCCTGCGCCCTCAGGTAGCATGCGGCGACCTTTCATCGTCCTCACCGCGCCATCCCCCATGCCCACTGTTGCCCTGTCTGCTCTCGTTGCCCACGCTGCCGCGGCCTTACTGATCGCAAGCGTCCCGGTCGCAGCGTGGTTCTGGCTGCGGCGGCGCTTTCATCTGGTGTGGCGCGACATCGGTGTGGGCGCGGCCGTGTTTGTCGTCTTTGCGCTGGTGTTGGAGCGCACGCTGCACCTGTATCTGCTGCAACTCAATCCGACCACGGCGCATTGGCTGCGCATGCCTGCGCTGTTCGTCATCTACGGCGCGCTGATGGCCGGTGTGTTCGAGGAAAGCGGCCGCTGGCTCGGCCTGCGTTTTCTCGTGCGCAAGCCCGGGGATGCCGCCACACCGGTGGCGTATGCGCTCGGGCACGCGGGCATCGAGGCGTGGCTGGTCGGTGCGGCATCGCAGGCGCAGATGGTGATGTTCGGCATTGCCAGCAACCGCGGCGAGCTCGAATCGCGTCTGGCGGCCAGCGGCGCCGACGCCATGACGGGGACGATTCACGCCATGCTCGCGCAGCTTTCGCCGTGGCTCGCGCTCGGTGCGATCAGCGAGCGCGTTGCGGCGATGCTGATTCAGTTCACGCTCACGCTGGTGGTGTGGCACGCGGTGCGGCAGCGGCGTTTTGTGATTGTCGTGCTGGCGGTGTTGCTGCATGCGCTGGCAGACTTGCCGGCTGCGCTGTACCAGGTACATGTGCTGCCGCTGGCGGTAACTGAAGCGATCTACGCCGTGGCGGCCGTGCTGCTGGCAGCAACGTGCTGGCCGCCGCAGGGTGGTCGCAAGATCGGCGAATCCTCGCTGCGCTAACTGCTGCGGAAGCGCTCCGGCTCGATCCCGTGCCGGTTGAGCTTGTCGTACAGCGTCTTGCGCGGCACGGCCAGCAAATCCGCCGCGCGCGCAACGTTACCCTCCGTGGCGCGCAGGGCTTCCTCGATGGTGGTACGTTCGACTGCCATCATCCGGCCCGCCAGGGAATGCTGGCTTGCCTCCGAAGCCACCAGGCCGTCGTCCAATCCGAGGCAAAAGCGCTCGGCGACGTTCTTCAGCTCGCGCACGTTGCCGGGCCAGTCGTGGTGCTGCCAGCGCATCATGTCCTGCGCCGACCAGTCCGGCGCGGCCCGCTCGTAGCGCACCGCGGCCTGCTGCAGAAAGTGGGCCATCAGTAGCGGAATGTCTTCGGCACGCTGGCGTAGCGCCGGCAGCGCAATCGACACGACATTCAAGCGGTAATACAGGTCTGCGCGGAACTGGCCCCGATCGGATGCCTCCTTCAAGTCGACCTTGGCGGCGGCCACCACCCGGCAATTGACCGGCACGCTCGCGTTGCTGCCCAGCCGTTCGATGCTGCGTTCCTGCAGCGCACGCAGCAGCTTGGCCTGCAAGGCCAGCGGCATCGATTCGATTTCATCAAGGAACAGCGTGCCGCCATCGGCATATTCCAACTTGCCGATGCGGCGCCGGTTGGCCCCTGTAAATGCGCCCGCCTCGTGACCGAACATCTCGCTCTCGAAAACGGATTCCGGCAGCGCCGCGCAATTGAGGGCGACGAATGGCCCACGACGTCGGCTGCCTTCGTGAATGGCACGCGCGAGCACCTCTTTGCCCGAGCCGGTCTCGCCCGTGACGAGGATGTCGGCATCGGTCGGCGCCAGTGCGGTGACGAGCCGGCGCACGTTCTGCATGGCAGCGCTCTGGCCGATCAATGGGTACGCCTGCCGGCCGTGCAACGCTTCACGCAACCGCAGGTTTTCGGACGTGAGCCTGCGCTTTTCCAACGCGCGCCGCACCACGTCAACCAGGCGTTCGGAGTGGAACGGCTTCTCCATGAAGTCGTACGCGCCGGCGCGCATGGCAGCCACCGCCATCGTCACATCGCCATGGCCGGTGATGAGGATGACGGGCAACTGCCGGTCGTGCTGCAGCATCTCGCGCAGCACGGCCAGGCCGTCGCGGCCGGGCAGGCGCACGTCGGTGACAACCACGGCCGGTGGTTGCGTGGCGAGTGCGGCCAGCGCGCTTTCCGCATCGGCAAAAGACTGCACCGGCACATCCGCCAGCGTGAGCGCTTGCTCGCAGCCCAGGCGCACCACGTCATCGTCTTCGATCAGGAAGACGGGCGCGTGATCGATGGGGGAAGGGTCCGGCGTACCGTGTTCAGTCATGTGGCTTTCACAACGCGTTCAAGCTCGATGACGAATTCTGCGCCACCCGCATCGTCACCGGCATTACTGCCTTCGAGCCGGCCACCAAAATCCTCGATGATCGCAAGCGATATCGCCAGACCGAGCCCCAGGCCCTGACCTTCGTCCTTGGTGGTGAAGAAGGGCTCAAACAGGCGCGGCAGCACATCGGCGGGAATGCCCGGGCCAAAGTCGCGGACGGTGATGCGTACCCATTTCTCGATGGGTTCGACGCTCACGCGCACGGTCGGCGATTCGGCTGCCGGGGCTTCGGCGGTGGCGTCGATGGCGTTGCGGATGAGGTTGACGAGCACCTGCTCGAGCCGAACGGCATTGGCCCAGACCGCCAAATCTGCCGGCACCGGGTCGGCGATCACTGTCACGCCGGCCTGGCGCCGGCGCGTCTCGATCAGCATCAGTGCCTGGCGGATGGCTTCATCCACCGACACAGTTGCGCGTGCCGCATCGCCCTTGCGCGAGAACGCCTTGATGTGCGAAACGATGCGCCCCATGCGCTCGGCAAGCTGGCTGATGTGCGTGAGGTTGCCGCGCACATCGTCGATGCGTCCGCGCTCGGCAAGCTGGTTCGCGTTGTCGGACAGCGTGGTCAGCGCGGTGAGCGGCTGGTTGAGTTCGTGCGTGATGCCGGCGGCCATCTGGCCGAGCACAGCCAGCTTGCCGGCCTGCACGGCGGCATCGCGCGTCTCGCGCAGGATGCGTTGCGCGGCATCGAGCGCCTCGACCTTGCCGGCGAGCGCGGTGTTGGCGGACGTCAACTCGGCAGTGCGCTGGGCGATGCGCGCTTCCAGGTCACGCTGGACTTCGCGCAGAGCGGCGCGCGCGCGATGCTGCTCTTCGCGCCGGCGTTGACGCAGACGCAACGCAACGAGTACGGCGAAGACCAGCGCCATCGCGAAGGCGGCGCTCGCCCCGGCCACCAGCGCGGTGCGCTGCTCGTCGCGCGGGTCGATCAACACGGCGACCTGCCACCCGAGCAGGCCCACCGGGCGGTACTGCACACGCAGTGTCGACGCCGATTTCCCGGGCAGCGCCACGCGCACCGTCTGCGGAGGATGGTCCGCAGAAAAGGGGACGCTTTCAGCTTGCCCGCCTCTCATTCCGAGCGGCGTGAGGATGTGCGGTGCGTACTGGCGCGTCGCCTCAAGTGCGGCGCGCTGATCCGCGTTCAAGGTGCCGAGCGTGCGGTATTTCCACTCGGGTACCGACGACAGGAAGATTACGCCGTGCCGATCCACCAGCAGCACCGTATCGCCGCTGCGCGACAACGTGGCCTCGAACGCATCAAGGTTGACCTTCACAACCACCACGCCGATCGGCTTGTTGTCTTCGCGTACGGGGGCGGCAACGAAATAGCCCGTCTCGCCGGTGGTATTGCCCACGCCGTAGAAGCGACCGAGCCCTTCGCGCATGGCCTCGACAAAGTACGGGCGGAACGCGTAGTTCTGGCCGACGAACGAGGTTGGCAGGTCCCAGTTGCTGGCCGCGATTGTGAGGCCGGTCGTATTGATCAGATGAGCGGCAGCCAGATCGGTGGCGGCCTGTACTTCTTTCAGATAAGCGTTGGCCGCGCGGCGCGTGACAGCATCGCCAGCCTGGGGGTTCTCCTGCAGGGCAACGTGCAGGACGTGCTCCAACGCCGCCAGCCTGGGCAAGGATTCATAGCGGGCCAGCGTGCTGCGCAGGTTCTGCGCGTAGAAGGTGGTGCGCTGGCCGGCCTCTTCGGCCCGCGTGGCAACGTAGCGCTGCAGGGCGACGGCGTAAGCGCCCCATCCCGCTGCGGCGCAGCACGCCGCCATCGCCAGCGCGACGGCCACGCGCCAGCCGCGCCCGTGCGCGAGCGGAGCAAGGTCGGCGTGGCCGTCGGTTGGCGACATGGGTCAATCTTCGATGCGGGAATGCTCGCGAGTATCGCGCATGAACACGTACACCAACAGCGACAGGAAGATCGTGCCCGTCACATACCAGTAGAACAGCGACTCGTGACCCGCCTGCTTGAGCCACAGCGCGATGTACTCCGCCGTGCCGCCAAAGATGGACACCGTCAATGCATACGGCAGGCCCACGCCCAGCGCCCGCACTTCCGCAGGGAACAGCTCGGCCTTCACCACCGCGTTGATCGACGTGTAGCCGGAGACGATCACCAGCGCGGCCATGATCAGGAAGAAGGCCGCCCACACGTTGGTGGTCTGGCTGATGCCGGTCATGATCGGCACGGTAAACAGCGTACCGAGCACGCCGAACGCGATCAGGATCGGGCGGCGGCCAATGCGGTCGGACAACCCGCCCACGATCGGCTGCAGCATCGCAAACAGCAGCAGCGTGGCGCCCGACACCAGCGTCGCCGTGTCCTTCGACAGCCCGACCGTGTTGGCCAGGAACTTCTGCATGTAGATCGAGTACGTGTAGAACGCCACCGTACCGCCCATCGTCAACCCCACGACTGTTGCAACGGCGCGCGGATGCTTGGCCAGTTCCGACAGCGTGCCGCGCTTCTTTTTTGCCTTCGCGGCGGTAAAGGATTGCGTTTCCTCCATGTGCGAGCGCATGGCCATTGCCACCAGCGCGCACAGCGCGCCGATGAAGAACGGAACGCGCCAGCCCCACGCCTCGAGCTGCGCCGGCGACAGCACGAACTGCTGCAGCACGATCAGCAGCGCCAGCGCCGTCAGTTGGCCGGCGATGAGCGTGACGTACTGGAAGCTCGAGTAGAAGCCGCGGTTCTCCTTGTTGGCGACTTCGCTCAGGTACGTGGCCGACGTGCCGTATTCCCCGCCAACCGACAGCCCCTGCAGCAGCCGCGCCAGCACGAGCAGTACCGGCGCCGCAACGCCGATCGTCGCGTAGCTCGGCGTGAGCGCGATGATGAGCGAGCCCGCGCACATGAGCACCACCGAGAAGAACAGCGCGCGCTTGCGGCCGTAACGATCGGCGTAGATGCCCATCAGCCAGCCGCCCAGCGGACGCGCCAGGAAGCCCACTGCAAAGACCGCCGCCGTATTGAGCAACTGGGCAGTCTGGTCACCCTTGGGGAAAAACGACTTGGCAAAGTACAGCGCAAACGCCGAGTAGACATACCAGTCGTACCACTCGACCAGATTGCCAACCGAACCGGAAAAGATGGAACGCAGACGACGGCGAACATCTGCGGGGGTGTCCTTGATGGGGGCGTACGTGGGCGGCAACTCGCCCGTGACCGCGCCAGCCTGGGGCTGCGTCATGGTGTCTCCTTGGAGCGTTGGCGGCGGCCTTTGCTGGTGACATGTCGCACACAGTCGGGTGTGCGACGTCCGAGCGGCCCGCCGGTTTATGGGTGGTCGCTCTTTCTCAAGAAGCATTCCATGCGGAACGCGCGCGCGCCGATTCGGCACAAACGCCCATGGCACAAGGCCTTACGGGAAATCGGCGGAAAGGCGGGGGATACGGAGGGTGTGCGGTTTCTCAGAATCGGCCGGGCGGCCTGTGCGGGATTCCGCACGACCGGCTCTGAGAAAGAGAGAGAGAGGCGAGGCTCAGGCGGCCACGCTCAGCGGAATGGTGTCGCGGACCAACGAATCCAACTCGGCAGAAACATCCTGGTGTGTTTGGGCCAGGCCCAGCCGGTCATGCAGGTAGGCCTCAAAGTCAGCACGCACTTCCGGATGGCGCAAAGCAAACTCGACCGTCGCCTGCAGGTAACCGAACTTGCTGCCGCAATCGAAGCGCTGACCACGGTAGCGATAAGCCAGGATCTGCTCTTCAGCCAGCAGGCTCTGGATGGCGTCGGTCAATTGCAGTTCGCCGCCGGCACCCGGTTTCAGATTGCGCAGATGATCGAAGATGCGCGGCGTCAGGATGTAGCGCCCGACCACGCCCAGGTTGGACGGTGCCTCCTTCGGCGCCGGCTTTTCGACAATGCCGTCGAGCTTGATCAGGCGGTCGTCCCATTCACGGCCTGCTACCACGCCGTACGAACGCGACGCCTCCGGCGCAATGGTTTCGACACCCACGATGGAGCAACGGTAGTGATCGTAAAGCTCCGTCATCTGCTGCATGACAGGCGGCTGGTTGTCCAGCAAGTCGTCGGCCAGGATCACGGCGAAGGGTTCGTCGCGTACCAGTTTCTGCGCGCACAGCACCGCGTGGCCAAGACCGAGCGTCTCGGGCTGGCGCACATAGAAGCACTCGACGCCGGCCGGCTTGATGGACTGCACCATCTCGAGCAGCGCCTGCTTGTTCTTGGCGGCCAGTTCAGTTTCGAGTTCGTACGCCTTGTCGAAATGATCCTCGATAGCCCGCTTGGCGCGGCCCGTGATGAAGATCATTTCCGTGATACCCGCAGCAGCAGCCTCTTCCACCGCATATTGGATCAGCGGCTTATCGACAATCGGCAGCATCTCTTTCGGGCTGGCCTTGGTGGCGGGGAGAAAGCGCGTACCGAGCCCCGCCACGGGGAACACGGCCTTGGTGATCTTCTCGTTCATGACAACTCCATTGGTGAGACGTAGTGTCATGAGCAAGTCATATGCCAGTCCGGCCCCGCGCGTTGCGGCCTTGGCTTGCACGCCTCCTGAACCGGCGGTAGGCGGCTAGGAGGCTCGGCTCAACGCCTTTCCTACAACGGGTTGCAACTCCGTCACATGAACTTTCAGCGCCGAAAGTCGAAAAGCGTACCCAATTCTGCGTGCCTGTTTTTGGGATATTGACCCTGTGCAGACCAGTAAGCGCCCGCCAACCGCGCATCAGAACATCAGGAAGATGGTTTGACCCAGCCGCGCGAGACCGGCGCTGCGCGCTCTGCCGTCCGTCGGTAAGCATCGATCTGGGCGTTCAGCTGCGCGACCTCCGCCTCGAGCGTACGGATGCGCTGGCGCAGTTGATCGGCTTCGTTTTGCGTCTGCTGACGCACCGCATCGTTCTGCAAGCGCAGAAAGCGCTCCGTACCCGCCAGTGCGCTGGCTGCGCCCTCGAGGCGGGTGACGGTTTCCATCGTTCGCTCGAGACGCTCGAGCGTCTCGTCCGTCAATTTGGGCGGCACGGCAGGCGCCGTGGCGAGCGCTTCGCCGAGCCGCCGCTCCAAGTCCGCCATCGCAGCCTGCAATTGCCGATTGCGGGCGGATTCGTGTTCCAGCGCACGCTCCGCCACCTCGGCGCGAATGCGCGCTTCCATCCATTCGGCACCTGCACCTGGCGCGCCAATAGCGCGTGAAGCGATACGGTTTTGCTCCTCCCGCGCTGAAAGCGTACCCGTTTCTGCGTGCAATGGAATCGGCCACGGCTCCACCGAATCGGCTGCTGGACTCCTTGCAGCGGAACCGCGGCCCTGTGCGCGGTCGACCGCTTTCTGAAGCGTCGTGTTGCTTGGACGGCGACGTACTCCAGCTTCAGTCAACCACTGCACATACCGCCGCACGCCATAGATGCGCCGCGTCACAGCCTGAACCGCTTCAATGACCTCGTCGAGGAACACTGCGTTGTCATGCGGGAATGCAATATCGAGCCGCCGGATCGCGTCAATGATCCGCTGCTGCTGCTCTGCCGAGAAATGGAGTCCGGGTCGGGCCATAAGGTCTATCAAGTGCTTCTATAGTGTACATCAGAGGTTAAAAACCTCAAGCACGCACGTGTGATGTACATTATTTATATATCGCCGTTTTTTTCTTGCAGTGCGATTCTGAGGCGTTAAAATGCCTGTGACTTCCCGGATTGGCCCTTCCAGCACCGGCTATAGGCCAAGTCGGGCCTTCCCTGAAAGGTGTGGATTCCACGCGTGAGGTGACGCAGAAACGGGTACGCTCACGCCAGGTGTCGACGTGCAGCACACAGAAATCGGACAAAAAAAAAAAGCGCCCTCGCGGGCGCCTATATTCAGTGTGCGGCGGCACTACAGCAGCGCGACGTCCAAGCCAAACCGGCTTTTAAGCGCCTCGACCAGCGATTCACGCGCGCCACGATCGGCGAGCTTGACATCCAGCATGACTCGGCCGGAGTCCCATTCCTTGATTGTGCCGAGAAGATCACCTTCTGCACTTCTGATCTTGTATTGGCGGCTGACTTCTTTAACCTTCCGGGTGCGTCCTTCCTGAGCCACCTTACGGATCTGCTCCACATCGCGGCTCGAGAGCCCTTCTTCCAACACACGGTGTACCAGCTCGCGCGTCCGATCTTCGCCCGCGGTCTTGAAGTACAGGGTCAACTCGTAACCGGTTGCGATACCAATTCCGGCCGGCCGCTCCTTCATCACTTCGAGAACGGACTCCGGCAGCTTCAACAAGGCCAGCGTCTTGTTGACCGTTCCCGCCGATACGCCGGTAATTTCACAAATATCTTCTTCTTTCCTAACTTTTCCTTCGTCCAATAGCTGACGCCAGGCGATCGCGTTGTCCAGTACGGACTGGCCGGAACGCTGCTCGTTCAGAACGAAGGACAGGCGGTAGAAATCGATGTCCGACAGGCCGTCTTCAATGAAGCAGTCCATCTCTGCCTTGCCGGCAGCAGCCAACGCCCGCTTACGATAGTGGCCATCAATCAAGACATACCAGCCGGGGCGTGCTGGATCTGCGGCTGCCAAACCGGGAGTTTGCTGACCATGCGTAGCGATCGATGCAGCCCGCTCCTGGACGATCTGCGGATCATATATACGGCGGGCGTTGAGCGGATTTTCCTGCAGACGCTCTAGTGGGACCTTAATGACCCGGCGCTCGGAAGCGTTCGAAGCGGCGGCACTTTCAGCGCTGAAAGCGGGGGTTGGAGCGGGTTGCCCCAGAAGACCGCGAGGGTGCGACGTAATCGCTTTTTCCGCCAAGGCAAAGCGATCCACCGGTGCCGCCTTGGTCTTTTCTGCAGCAATGCCGGCCAGCATGCCGTCCTTGAGCGATCTCAACTTCGCGCTCATACACGTTCCTCCTGCAACAACTGCAATACCTCGTCGATCAAGAGGTCGACTTCACTCATCGCTTCCCGGGCGCCTGGCACACCGTGCACCGTTGCGCCGATCGCCTGGCACTCGCGAAATGCCGAGCGCGAGCCGATCATGGAATCCATCAAAGGAATATCACCATCATCACCGAGAATTTCAATTGCTTGTTTTGCAAGCGAAACCCGCCGCTGGACCATGTTCGCCAGCACGCGAATGCGGAGCGTCTCATTGGTGACTTGAGCCTGCTGTGCAAGCGCTTTGGCCGCCACCGCAGCCCACAGGTCCGGAGGCGAAGGCACAACAGGGATGAGTGCGACGTCCGAAATCAGCAACGCGCTTGAGGATGACGGTGAGTGAACCGCCGGAGGGCAATCCACCACGATGTAATCGTAGTCCGCGACAAATTTGCGGACTTCCCGGTGCATGGCGCCTCCAGAGGGCGCCAATCCGATGACCGAAGCCGGGAAGGGCTTCTCTTCAGGAGCCTGGGCGGCCCAACGGGTGGCGGTGCCTTGCTCGTCCATATCGACGAGCAGGGTCTTATTACCGCGCAGACCGAGGGTACCTGCGATATGCATGCTGACCGTGGTCTTCCCGCAGCCGCCCTTTTGATTGAATACCGTTACGATCTTGGCGCTCACTAGCCCTCCACTTTCAGCGCTGAAAGTCAGCAGCGCTCATCTTAGGGAAGACGACAGGAAAACACAAGATCGATAAAATTCAATTCATACAAATTTCATCGGAAACAGAGGGGTGTGCGGCGCAGGACGCGTAGTCCTTAATCAACCTAAATTGAGATGTAAATGCCGCCTTTAACGCATAACTTCATGCATTCAGCCCTGCATTTGCAGGCTTCCTAGGTGTTTACCAGTGAGATGCATAAAAGCGACATTTCAGAAAAATGCCGCCCATCGACACTCTGCCCCAAACTCGTTATGATGCTTAGACAGTCGTCTGAAGACTTTGTCTACGCAAGATTCGGAATCAGCCGGTTCTTCGTGCGATGTCCGGATCGGCTGGACGACGTGTTTTTTGTTTTTTAAAGGAATTTTTGCATGGCCACGGGTACTGTCAAATGGTTTAACGAAACCAAAGGCTTCGGCTTCATCACTCCGGACGGCGGCGGCGCAGATCTGTTCGCGCACTTCTCCGAAATTCAGGGTTCGGGCTTCAAGACCCTGAAGGACGGCCAGAAGGTCACCTTCGAGGTGAAGCAAGGCCCGAAGGGTCTGCAAGCCTCGGCGATCAAGCCGGAATAAGTTTCAGGCTGATCGCCTGAGATGAAAAAAGGGGAGCTTCTGCTCCCCTTTCTTTTTGCCTGACGCTCTGTTCAGCTTCAGGCCAATTTGCGCACGCTGGTTCGCGAGGGCTGCAGAATCAGCGCCTTCGAAGAGTCGGCATCCACCTTGGCGTCAGGATAGACAACGAGCACGTCCTTCAGCGCCTTGCGGAACAGCGCACGGAATTTCCGCTCGCTTTCGGTCTCGGTACCGAATTGCATCTGCAGTGCCTCCCAAGGAATCTCCGTACGCTTCTGGATCGTAAAGAAGCGGTATGTGAGCCACGAATACACGTCCAGCGCAAATGGCGATTGCTTGAGCGCCTTCAATGCACGCATATCGACTGGCACAGGCCGATTCACGAGCTCATTGAAGAACGGTTCGGACAGCACAACGAAGCTCTCGAACATCGAGCCCTGCCCTGGCTGCATGGGATCCCACCAGGTCGACAATTGGTCGGCCAGCAGGTAGCCGATGCGATCGATCGATAGCGGCTCCTGGTTCTGGTTTTGGCTGCTGGGTGCCGACTTGTTCTGCACGATGGCAATCGTCGCCGAGAACAGGCGAATCATCTGCTGGCGCACCAACGTCATCGTGCCCCGCTTGCCGCCGGTCGCCATCGGAATGCCCAAGTTGTACATGAACTCGGACAGCGAGTTGCCCAGCGAGATACGCCGGTCTTCCACCGTACCCTGGAACTCGCCCCGTTTCTTCTTGGCCATGATCTCCTTGCCGATCCAGGCGAGCATCAGACGCGGATACGAGCCATAGGGATAGCCGAAGGAGACCGTCTCGGAGACGATGCGCTGCCGCCCATTGCTTGCCCGCTCGGAACGCTGCTGCGTGAAGTAGCCCGGCTGGATCATCAACGAGATATTGCCGCTGGAACGCGTCCAGACCGGCGGCGCACCTTTGGGCGCGCGATAGGGGAGGGTGACCTGCACGCTGGCGCGGCTGAGAAAGCCGACCTCGCCGCTTTGCCAGGCGTCTTCGCGTTCCATCGCCTGCGCTTCGTCGAACAGGCGCTGAAATTTCTCCGGCGCGGCAATGACTTGCCCTCCCGAAGGGACGATGATGCGGCCGGGCGAATCGTCGTCCGGTTTCCCATTGGGTGTGAGGCGTTTGGTGACCATGGTGGGCAAGAATTGTTCAGAGCCTTTGTACTAAAACGCCTTCGCCTTGTCACGCAGATTTGGGTACGTTTTCTGAATTTTGCTCGTTGTCGCGGGAAGGGCATCGGTGGGCAACCGTTAAGGTTGTCCACGGAAGACCTTTCCTTACTACCAGTCATATATACCTTCTACGTTTACTACAGGTAAACCGTATACGCGTCCCGCAAAGCCTTGCCAGCACTAGGTTTAGTGGCGTAAACCGAACCAGATTCTGCGTACCTGCGAACCAGATTCTGCGCGATGGCGTACCCGCTTCTGCGCGAAACCGTACCCGCTTCTGCGCATCGGGCGTACCGGAATCTGCGGGGACAACATCATGTTGTCCACAGTGTTATCCACAGAAAACGGAGGGAGGGCGGGGTGATTCAGTGTGTTTCTGCAGGCGCGTACCCGTTTCTGCGGCGGATTTGGCGATTTCTGGGGTGGGCGCAGCCTGACTACCTCCAAAGCGTACCTGTTTCTGCGTGAGTAAGGTCGATTTCGGCGCGTCGTAGCGTACCCAAATCTGCGGGGTGAGCCCATCTCCGTGATTTCTGCGTCAGCGCAATTACGAGGTTGCTGAAAAAGCGAGTGCACGCTTACGGACTGTCAGCCACGAGGCCGGGCGTACCTGTTTCTGCGTGGCGATTCGCAAGCCGCGCGCTGCTGCACAGCGACAGGCCTTCCGCCTCGACGGCGGAATTCTGAACTTTCATCGCTGAAAGCTGCACCGGCGGATGCGGCTTGCCAATGTTTTGGTGCCCCTCGGTCGGATCACCGTACCTGTTTCTGCGGGTAAAAAGCCTTATTAGCCAAAGGCTTGGCGGCGAGGCTTGCAGATTAGCCGTACCCGTTTCTGCGTGGCCTTTCGCAGAAACAGGTACGGCAGATCCTGGCTTGCTTTCGCAGAAATGGGTTCGCCTGGATTCCGGCCCCGTGGCGTGAGCACCCGCAGAAACGGGTACGGCAGACCATTCAGCGGCTCGCAGAAACAGGTACGTCTTTGCTTGTTATGACGCGCTCTTATTCCTGCAGGGGGCCGTACCTGTTTCTGCGGAAACAAGCGCAGAAACAGGTACGGTGATCGCCCTAAATGCCCCGTGGCGTTTGGATTTCGCAGAAACGGGTACGGCTTTACGATGAAGTCCGCCCTCGCGCTGCCAATGCGACGGATCTCGCCGGCCGGATGCACGGGCACGGCGTTTCGGGCATCATGCGCATCCCGCGCGGGGCCTGGCACATGGCCGTCGCGTCTTTCATCATTCCATACGCATGAACAGTATTTCGACCGCGCCGCCTTGGGGTGCCGGAATCTTGCTAAGAGTAGTGTCGCCCCATGGTGGGCGTGCATCGGGGGAGTCAGACGCAGGACAGCGTCGGCCGGCGATGACACTTCACAACAAGAGGAGACAACCTGAATGACCTGGCTTGCGCGCACTTTCAAGCTCGAGGAACACCAGACCAACGTCCGCACGGAAGTGCTTGCGGGGCTGACCACGTTCCTCACCATGGCGTACATCATCTTCGTCAACCCGAACATCCTGGCCGACGCGGGCATGCCGCACGACGCGGTGTTTGTCGCCACCTGCATTGCCGCGGCGATCGGCACGATCATCATGGGGATGTACGCCAACTACCCGATTGCGATGGCGCCGGGCATGGGCCTGAACGCCTACTTTGCGTACGCCGTGGTCAAGGGCATGGGCTTTACGTGGCAGGCGGCGCTCGGCGCGGTGTTCATCTCTGGCTGCCTGTTCCTGCTGGTGAGCGTGTTCCGCATTCGCGAGATGATCGTCAACGGCATTCCGCATTCGATTCGTGTGGCGATCACTGCGGGTATCGGATTGTTCCTGGGCATCGTGTCGCTGCGAGGAGCCGGGCTGATCGTCGGGAATCCGGCGACGCTCGTGACGCTGGGCGATGTGCACCAGCCTTCGGTCATCCTGGCGGTGGTCGGCTTCTTCTTGATAGTGGCCCTGGACCACCTGCGCGTGAAGGGCGCCATCCTGATTGGCATTCTGGCCGTGACGGCAGCGAGCTTCTTCTTTGCGGGCAACACCTTCCACGGCGTGGTGTCGATGCCGCCGTCGCTGGCGCCCACGCTGCTGCAGCTCGACATCATGGGTGCCCTGTCGGTGGGCATCCTGAACGTGGTGCTGGTGTTCTTCCTGGTCGAACTGTTTGACGCGACCGGCACGCTGATGGGCGTGGCGAACCGTGCGGGCCTGCTCAAGCAAGGCAAGATGGACCGCTTGAACAAGGCGCTGCTGGCGGACAGCACGGCCATCATGGCAGGCTCGCTGCTGGGCACCTCCTCGACCACCGCCTATATCGAAAGCGCTTCAGGCGTGCAGGCCGGCGGCCGGACCGGGCTGACTGCGCTGACGGTGGCCGCGCTGTTCCTGCTGTGCCTGTTCTTTTCGCCGCTGGCCGGTGTAGTGCCGGCGTACGCGACGGCGCCCGCCCTGCTGTATTTGTCATGCCTGATGTTGCGCGAACTGGTCGACCTGAACTGGGAAGACACCACCGAGGCCGTGCCGGCCGTGCTGACGGCACTGATGATGCCGTTCACCTACTCGATCGCCAACGGAGTCGCGTTCGGCTTCATCACGTACTCCGGCCTGAAGCTGTTCACGGGCCGCATGCGAGAGGTACCGGTCATCGTGTGGATCATCTCTGCGGTGTTTCTGTTCCGCTTCTTCTATCTCTCCGGCGGGCACTGAGCACCGGGTATTCAAGCGATCCAAAACAAACGCGGACTTTCACGTCCGCGTTTTTCTTTCGGGATTTGAACCAGAGCGTACCCGTTTCTGCGTGCGATGTTGCAGGCTCGCGTACCCGTTTCTGCGTGCCGCCGTCGACGATTGAACGACAATGCGTACCCGATTCTGCGGACGAGGTAAGCGACAACTGTCGCGCAGATCGCGCCGACAATGGATTTCGACAATGCACGAATACCGCATCCCCGCAGGCGGGGCGTACCCGTTTCTGCGCGATGTGTGGAGCAAGGTCAGGCGGACGGTAGGGCGAGCTTGCGGGCTGCGTCAACGATGCTGGCGGCGAGGTCGGCGTCGCGTGCGCGCACGGACGCGCTCGGCAGGGCCGCAAGCCCAAGCGCATGGGCAACGTCGGCAGCGGCTTCGCCGGTGGCAAGCCGCTCGCGCAAATGCACACCGCGTACGCTGCGTAGCGAGGCATTCGCAAGGCGCACGGCTGCGTCGGCGTGGCCGATGGCGCGGGCATATTCAGCGGCTTCGCCCAGCATGGCCTTGACGATGAGGAGCAGCTGCGAACGCGAGGCGATGCCCTTGCGCTCGCCGAAGTCGCGGCGCAGGGCAGGTGAGTCGATGATGGTGCCGTCCGCGCGTCGCGGCGAGCGCTTGCGCACCGACAGCAGCAACGGTGTGGCTTCGTTCGGCAGCGGCAGTGGCGACAGGCCGAAGGCCGAGCGGTACTCACGCAGGGCAGACATCAACGCATCGCATGGCAACCAGCGCTGCGCGCGGCCCGTGCCGACCGCCAGCAGCCAGACCGATGACGGGAGCTGTGCGCCGCTTGTTGCGTGCGCGGCCGGTACCGCATGCAGCGCGACATCGCCCATGCGGGCAAACATCAACTCAGAAACGCGCATGCCCGCCTGCGCAAGAAGCACGGCGAGGAAGTGGTCGCGCGCTTGGCGCAAGCGCGCTTCACGGCCCAACGCGACACGCGCACGTACCGCATCGATCATCAATGCCATGTCGGATGCGCACAGTGCGGTGTCTGGTTCCGATGCTGTGACGGGCTTGCCCGCGGGCGCGCTGGGCGCCGGCACGGTAAGGACGAGCGCGTCGTCATCGAGAAACGGGTTCGCGCGCAGATAGCCCGTGCGCTGCAACCAACCGCAGAGGTTGGCGGTGATGATGCTGCTTTGCCGCGCGGAACGTGCAGAGAGCGGACCGCGCAGCGGCGTCCAGTTGGCATCGTCACGTTCGGTGCCGCGCGCGCTGACCGCCCATGCAGGCGGTTCTTGCAAAAAGCGCAGGTAGGCCGATGCGTCGTCACGCTGCCAGCTTGCGATCGGCTTACCGAATGTACGCGCATACCAGCACACGCGCTCGGCTTCCACACGGTACTGCGACAGCGTGGAGGCACCCACCGCGCGTGCGCCCGAAGCCCGCGCCGCAAGCCACGCCTGCACGCGTTCGCGCTCTTGCGCGAATGCCTGCAGAGCGGCCTGGGAGGCGGCGTTGTCGGGACGAGGCGCGGCGTCGGCGGGGCGCGGTTCGGGCATGCGAAGCGGGTGTGGCGCACACAGAAAACACAGATCGCGCAAGTATAGCGATCCGTACTCGCGGACGGCCCCACGGGCCGATTGGAGGAACACTTCAAGCCCAACGGGCACGCGCCATGCTCAATGCGGGAACGTCGCTTCGTATGTCGGACGCATCCGACAGAACGATCGGAACCGGTTCGATAGGCGCGCCGAATGTGCGCGCTTATCTTCGGCTTCACGTCGACAACAACGACCATGGGCGCGCGATGCATGCGGGCCGATTCATGAAAAGACTCTCCTTCCGAGGTGCAAGATGAAGATACAGATCAGAAAGATCGTCGCCGTGTTGGCGCTGGGTTCGTTAGGTGTATTGGCGGGATGCGGTGGCGGTGACAATGACATCGGGCAGATCATCGGCACCAGCGCGCCGCAGTACCGCACGGTGCACGCCAACCCGTTCATCGGCAATGTCGATTTCGGGGTGAACGGAACCACGAAAACCTCCAATGTCGCGTTCAAGAACGTCAGCAACTACTTCGGCATCGACGCGACGGCCAGCACCGCCACGGTGTCGAACACGGGCAGCAGTACCCCGCTGGCCTCAACCGGATTCACACCGGCCAACGGCCACCGCTATACGGCGCTGGCCATCGTAGGCGCCAACGGTTCGGCAACGAGCCTGGCCCTCATCGACGACCCGTACAACAAGTCGATCCTGTCGGACAAGGCGCGCGTGCGTGCCTTCAATGCTTCGTACAACGCCCCGAACGTCGACGTCTACGTGACCGCGCCGAATGTGGATCTTGCTGCCATTGCCCCGACCATGAGCGGTGCTTCCTATGGAGGCGCATCGCCGGCCAGCACGCAGGATTCGATCTACGTCGATGGCGGCACGTACCAGGTGCGGGTGGCGACGGCGGGTACGAAAAACATCATCTTTACCTCGCAGCCGTTCAGCCTGGGTAACAACGCCGACTGGCTGATCACCACACTGCCGGCGGGGGGCGTCGGCGCCGTGACACCGAACGCGATTCGCGTGCTGGTGGCCCAGGCCAATGGCGCCTCGCAGACGGCGTCCGAATTGCCTGCACAGTAAAGTCGCTCAACGCCCTATGATGCGGTGCTACGGCACCGCATTTTTTTTGACGGAGCGGTCAGGAATGAAAACTGCTAACGAAGGGCGCAATGAGTGATTCCGTAACGGGCTGGTCGGCACCCGTGCGCGCAGCGCGCGAGATGCGTACTGCACTGGCCGCCACGAAGCAGGTTGATGTGTTCTGGGTAGACGATCCGCTGACGGGAACACGTATGCACGTGAGCGCCGGGGCGCAGACGTGGGGCGTGCAGGCCGACGCCTTGTGCGGTGTCCGTGACCGCTGGCTTGCCCACGTGCATCCGGATGACCATGTCGCACTGCGTGCCGCCTGGGAGGGCTTGGCGCGAGGGCAGGACTTCGCCATCGAATACCGGTGGCTCGGTACCGACCGCGGCCAAGCGCGCGAATATCGGGTCCGCGAACGCGGCTATCTCATGCCCCGCCTGGACGGTGCCTCAGCCCATGCCGTGGGTGTGGTCGAAGACGTAACGCAGGGCCAGCAGACTCTGGCCGCGCTCGCCGAGTCGGAATTCCAGTTGCAATGGCTGACCGAAAGCGTGCCGTTTGCGCTTGTGCAGATCGACCCCGAGCACCGCGTGCGGTTTGCCAATCATGCTTACGCGCAGCGTTTTGGCTTCCGGTCCGAAGACGTGGTCGGACGCCATCTGCGCGAGCTGATGGGCGAGGCTGCGTATGCGCGCGTGCTGTCTCATCTGAACGACGCCTTCGCGGGTCAGCGCGTTGAATTTGAAATGGAGTTGCCGTACCCCGCCGGCGTCGGCCGCCGTTTCGTGCATGCAGCCTATTCGCCGCAGCGCGGTCCGGACGGCCGCGTGCAAGCGCTCGTTTGCGTGGTGGAAGACATTACCGAGCGCAAGGACGCCGAGCACGAGCGCTTTCGCCATCAGCGCGAATTCGTGACGCTGGTGGAAAACGCTCCGGACGTGATCGCGCGGCTCGATCGCGAATTGCGCTGCGTGTATGTCAACCGTGCGGTCACCGAATCCTTTGGCGTGACGCCTGCCGTGATCATCGGCAAGACGTTGGCCGCCTCGCCGCTCTCCGCTGACGTCACGCGGCCACTGGAGGACGCCGCGCGGCGGGCCTTCGCAGCGGGTGCGGAACAGACGCTCGCGCTGCATCTGGAGGTGCAGGACGGACGCCCGCGCATTGCGCACTACAACGCGCGCGTCATACCGGAAGCGGATCGCAGCGGTGCGATGGAATCGGCCCTGCTGATCGTCTACGACGTCACCGAGCGGACCGAGGCCGAGCGCGAGCGCGATGCACTGCTGCTGCGCGAACAAGCCGCCCGCGCACAGGCTGAGGCCGCAGCGCTGGCCCGCGACCAGTTCCTGGCGGTGGTGTCGCATGAACTGCGCTCGCCGCTCAACGGCATCCAGAATTGGGCGTACGTATTGGAGAGCCAGGTTGCCGGCGGCGCGCCGCTCATGCAGCGCGCGCTGGCAGGCATCAAGACCGGCGTCGAGCAGCAGGTGCGCTTGATCGAAGATCTGCTGGACGCCACGCGTGTGATGAGCGGCAAGCTGCGCCTGACACGCGAACCGTTCGTGCTGCGCACCGCCCTGGAGAGCGCGGTCAACAGCGTCCACGCACTGGCCGCCGAACGCCGCATCGCGCTGCACACCACGATTGACGTGAACGAACACGAGATCGACGGCGATGCCGACCGGGTTGAACAGATCGTCTGGAACCTCCTCACCAACGCCATCAAGTTCACACAGGAAGGTGGGGAAGTCTGGCTTTCAGCCGATCTACTGGGCGAGGTGGCACGCATTGTCGTGCGCGATAACGGGCGCGGAATTGCTCCGGCATTCCTGCCGTATCTGTTTGATCCGTTCCGGCAGGCTGACGGTGCGCACACGCGCCGGACAGGCGGACTCGGGTTGGGGCTGGCGTTGGTGAAGCGCCTGACCGAGTTGCATGGCGGGCGGGTGTATGCGCGCAGCGAGGGTGACCAGCAGGGCTCTGCGTTTACCGTGTATCTGCCGTTGCATGCCGGTGCGGATCTGATTACGCCGCTGGCCGAAGACACCGAGCGCACCGGGCCGTTGCCTTCATTGGCGGGCTTGCGCGTGCTGCTGGTCGACGATCAGCAGGACGCGCGCGACGCGCTGGCCACGCTGCTCACGCAAGTCGGCGCGGAAGTCGGCAGCGTGGGTTCCGGTCACGAGACGATGGCGTTGCTCAACGTCTGGGCTGCGCGCGGTGAAGCAGGACGCCCGCAGGCGGTGGTGTGCGACATCGCACTGCCCGATGAAGACGGCTACGCGATCCTGCAGAGAATTCGTGCATGGGAACACGAACATCTTCCCCCCGGCGCTGCGCCGATGGCCGCCATCGCGTTGACCGCATTTGCGCAGCCGCACGACCGTGCGCAGGCGCTCGCCACCGGATTCCAGGAACATTTGGTCAAGCCTGTGTCGCCGTACGACCTCGTGCGTACGCTGCGCACGCTCGCCATGTCTGTTTCGACGCCGTCGTAGTTCGCCCGGGGGCACGACTTTTGCGCAGGGAACGCTCAACCACATTCTCTGCCATGCCAGCCGAACCAACTTCTTCTTCCGCTGCGCAGGAAGCCCTGCACGGCACCTTGCTTGACGGGCTACGGCAGCCTGCCTGGCGCGTCGCAATGGTGCTCGTCGCCATCGGCGGCACGTTGGTGTTTCTGCAATGGGCGCGTGCATTCCTGGTGCCGTTCACCCTGGGCGTGGTGCTCGCCTTTGCCCTGAATCCGCTGGTGGTGTGGTTGCGGCGCTGCCATGTGCCGCGCCCGGTTGCGGCAGGCGTGGTGGTGCTCGGCCTGTGGATCGGCGGAGCGGTGCTGGTGTTCGGGATGCAAGACGGGGTGTCTGCCATGGCCGACCGTCTGCCCGTGGCGGTCGAACGCATGGCGCAGGCAGTCGACGGCATGCGTGGGCACATGGGCGGCGCGTTCGACAAGGTGCGCGAGGTGACGGTTGCGCTCGAACATGCCGCCGAGGGCGTGCAAGGCAAGCCGGCACCCGTTCCTGCCAGGCGCTCGCCCGCAACGGTGCCTACCGAGCCGCCCTCGGCGCAGCCGGTGCTGCCGCTGCGCGAGTTTCTCTGGACCGGCTCTGCCAATCTGTTCGCGCTGGCGGGCCAGCTGGTCGTTGTCTCGTTTCTTGTCTATTTCCTGCTCGCTTCCGGCCAGGCCCTCAAGCGCAAGTGGGTGCGCGCGGTGGGGCACACATTGAGCGAGAAGAAGCGGGCGGTGCGCATGATGGCGGTGATCGGCACGCAGATCCAGTATTCGCTGCTGGTGCTGTTTGCCACCAACATCGTGCTGGGCGTTTTGACAACGGTGGCCTTTGTGCTGCTGGGCATGGAGGACGCAGCGGTCTGGGGGCTGGCGACTGCAGTGCTCCACTTCGTGCCGTATCTCGGTTCGGTGGTGATTGCCGTGGCCAGCGGCATCGGCGCATACCTGCAGATGGGTGCATGGTCGGATGCGCTTGTGGTGGCCGGAGTCACGCTGCTGCTCGCCACGCTGGTCGGCACGCTGCTCGTGACGTGGCTGCAAAGCCGCGCGTCCAAGCTCGATCCATGCGTGGTCTACATCGGCCTGCTGCTGTGGGGCTGGCTTTGGGGCTTGTGGGGCTTGCTGCTCGGAACGTCCATCACGGCGATGATCAAGGTCGTATGCGATCACGTCGACCGGCTACGGCCGTTGGGGACGTTGCTGGGGACGACCGACGCGCCGGCCGGCATGTCGCAGCGGTTGCTGGATCGACTGCGCGGTGGCCGTACGGAGCACTCGCAGCACCCGCAGCGCTCGCACCGCCTGCGCTGATACGTTCGGAGTCACCTTGCGCAGCAAGCGTTACAAGCGCGCATGTAACCCTTACGCAACCATCACGTCACGCCGCGCTCCGGCATGTTGGTAGGCCGCGGAGCCCCCGTCACGCTGTCGTGCAGCGGTCGAGCCGGTCTTCACGCGTGCGGTCTGTCCGGGTGCGTCGCGGGCACGTCGGTTGCGGTGCGCAAGGCATTCAGATCACGTCCGCAGGAGGGCGCCATGAAACGACTCCGCCCCGCCTTATGCGGCCCCCATCAGCGTGGCGAACGTCCGGCGGGAACGACCCCGCCCGTCGCGCCCGGCGCGGGCCACAACATCGAAAGCATCGACAAAATGCATGGCAATGCCGAGCAAGTCCAGCCGCTGTCCGGCGCCGCCGAGCGGCTGCCGCACGAGCGTGACGAGGACCATGAAGCGCAACGCTCCGAGCCGCGCAGCAGTGCCAAACAGGCCGCGCGCGATATCGAAAGCGGGCAACTCGATACCGATCTGCACGATACCCCGGGCGTCGAGCGCGTCGTGCGCGACCGCCATGCAGCCAACCGTGATGACGGCGATCGTCAGGTCGCCAACCGCAGCGCGGACGATCTCGCGCACAAGCGAGGCCAGTCAGGCCGCCCTTCGCACGGCCGCGACGAAGACAAAGGTTGATCGATCCATGCGCATTGCTTATGTGACCGAAACCTGGCCGCCGGAACTGAACGGCGTGTCGCTCACAGCCGCACGCACCGTGGCGTTTCTGCAGACGCGCGGGCACGACGTGATGCTGGTGCGTCCGCGGCAACGGGCCATCGACGCCGGCAAGCCCGCACTTGCGGAAGATACGTTGCGTGTGCCGGGCGTGCCCATTCCGCTGTATCCCGATTTGCGCATGGGCCTGCCTGCACGCCGGCGCCTGCTTCGCGCCTGGGGCACCTCCCGGCCAGAGCTTGTGCATGTGGCCACGGAAGGGCCGCTCGGCTGGTCGGCCATTCGAGTTGCGCGGCAGCTCGGCGTGCCCGTGACCTCGGATTTCAGAACGCGCTTTGACGAGTATGGCCGCCACTACGCGTGGGAGGGGGCCGTGACGTTGGTGCGCGCCTATCTGCGCGCCTTTCACAATCGCACCGACCGCACCTTCGTTCCGACGCGCGAATTGCAGCGGCAGTTGAGCGAACTCGACTTCGAACGCCTGACCGTCAGTACGCGTGGCGTCGATGGACAACGATTCACCCCGCTGGCCCGCAGCGACGCACTGCGCGCGCAGTGGGGCGTCGCGGCCGATACGCCGGTCGTGCTGACGGTGGGGCGCCTGGCGTTGGAAAAGAACCTGAGTGTCGCCCTCGATGCGTTTGATGCGGTGCGCGAACGCGTGCCGCATGCGCGCCTCGTCATGGTGGGCGACGGCCCGCAGCGTCATGCACTGCGCCGCCGTTGTCCGGATGCCATCTTTGCGGGGACGCAACATGGCGAAGCCTTGGCCGCGCACTTTGCCTCTGCGGACGTGTTTCTCTTTCCGAGCGTGACGGAGACCTTCGGCAATGTGGTCGTCGAAGCCATGGCCAGCGGTTTGCCTGTGGTGGCATTCGACATCGCCGCGGCCGGCATGCATATCCGCGGCCACGAGAACGGTTTGCTCGCGCGCGTCGGTGATGCTGCATCCTTTGCGCAGCATGCAGTCACGCTCGCCACGGACGCCGGCCTGCGGCAACGGCTGGGCCAGGCGGCGCGTGTGACGGCGCAGACGCTGGATTGGCCCCGCGTGCTCGAACGCTTTGAAGCCGCATTGATCGCCGTACTCGATGCAGCCGCCAACGGGGAGGCCTACCATGGCGACCCACGCCTGGCCTGACTGGAAGCGCTGGCGCGAACGCGATCGGCAGCTTGCCGTGGCGCTCAACCATGTAGCGGGCAACGCGTCTGCCATGCGCTTCTATCGCGGTGTCAGCCGCCTGGGCGACGGCATGCTGTGGTATGCGTTGATGGCGGCGCTGCCGGTGGTCGGCGGCGAGGCGGGCTGGGAATGCGCCAAGCAGATGGGGCTCACGGGCCTGCTCTCGCTCATCATCTACATCCTGCTCAAGCGCGGCGTATGCCGCCCGCGGCCCTATCTTTCCTGCGACGAAATCCACCTGTGCGGGCGCGTGCTGGATCAGTTCAGTTTTCCGTCGGGCCACACGCTGCATGCGGTGTCGTTCAGCATCGTGATGGCGGCGTACTACCCGCGCATGGCGCTCGCACTCGTGCCCTTTACGCTGGTGGTCGCTGTCTCTCGCGTCGTACTGGGGCTGCACTATCCGAGCGACGTGCTCGCGGGCGCGGGGCTTGGGATGCTGATCGGCGGGATGTCGGTGTGGCTGTTTTAGCGCGCGCGATCAGTACGACGTTTGCGCTTGCCCGGTGACGGTCGTCTCCGGGCCGCCCATCCAGGCCTGTGCGAGGACCTGTGCAAAGCCATTCTTGGTCACGGGCGTGCGCGTCTCAAGGCATGCAGCGAGCAGTTCCTGCCAATGGCGAATGACGTCGGGATATGCTGCGTCAGCCGGGTGCAGGCCCAGACGCAGCAGCGGTGCCTCGGCATGCCGCTGCGCGAGCCAGCGTAAGTAGTAGCGTGACACCAGCCGGCGTGCCGGCGAGCGAACGCTGTACGTCAGACACGGTGCCTTGAGCGGCCGGCGCGGGTGCAGCAGATAGAAGCGTTGCAGCGTGGTGGTGTAGCGCAGGGGCAGGCCGTCGAGCGCCTCCCAGGTGGCCGGGTTCATCAACCAGGCCGGTGCGACAAAGCCATGCAGCGGCCAGCCATTGGCGGCGAACCACGCCGCACCCGCTTGGATGCGCGCACGCGCTGCGGCCAGCGGAATCGCAGAGAACTCCCCTTCGCCAGCGGTATAGCGTGTGCGGATCAGTTGATCGATCAGGCCGCCCGGAGGCTGGTCGTCCAGGTGGGCATAGCCGTGCAGCACAAGTTCATCGCCTTCGGCCAGGCATTCGCTCATGACGCGGCAGAAGCGCTCGCTCTGGCGGGCTGTCGGGCCGCGATAGAAGTTCGGAATGACGAGGAGCGACTTGGGTACGCGCGCCACCTCATCCAACGCAGAGAGCAAGACCTTGCACGCAGGCCAGTTGGCGGGCGTGACATCGTGCATGGCGAGAATGAGATAGCGCGACATGATGGTCAACCGGGCAAGTGGGGTCTGGGCTAACGGCTACGCAATGCGCGCACAGGCTCGCGCGCCGGTTCGAATGTTTCTGCGGTGGCGCTGGCTTGCCGGCCGAGCAGCGCCAGATAGCGGCGCAACAGTTGCGGCAGCACGGCCCGCCAGTCGTACTGCATTGCATGGCGGCGGGCGGCATGCGCGAGCGCCACCGGATCCCGTTGGCGCAGCGCGTCGAGCGCTTGCGCAAAATCATCCGCGACGCAACGTGGCACGGCGTAGCCCACGTGCTCGTCCACCAGCTCGCTCAGCCCTCCGGCCGCGCACGTCACGACCGGCACCCCACTGGCCATCGCTTCCAACGCGACCAGGCCGAAGGTTTCCTGATCGCCCGCATGCACAAAGACATCGGCGCTGGCCATGGCGGCGGCCAGGTGTTGCGCATCGCCTTCATAAGCAAGCGCGCGAACATGTTTGCCGCGCGGAGGTGTCGGGCCCGACCCGATGGTGATGAGCACGCTCCCGTCGTCGAGCTTGTCGACCGCGTCGCAGAGGACGTGGAGGTTTTTCTCCGGCGCATAGCGGCCGACGTAGAGGAGCACACGGGCATCTCGCGGCAGGCCCAACTGTTCGCGCCAGCGCAGCGAGCGCCGTGCGGGGTGGAACAGGCGGGTATCCACACCCAGCGGTTGCAATTCGATGCGCTGCACGCCGAGGTCGGCCACCTTCTGCGCGATGTAGCGGCTGGGCACGAACACCGTGTCGAAGTGCGGATAGAGCTTGCGGGCGTATGCCGCTGCTGCCAATTCTGCCGGCGGGCCGCCCAGCCGGCGGAAGAACGCAGGCAGATCGGAGTGGTAGAACGCCGCAACCGGCACCTGCAGCCGGGCGCCGGCATGGACCGCCGCCCACGACAGCCGATAAGGGTCCCCGGCTTCGATCAGGTCCGGCGACAAAGCACACAGTGCGCGCACAGCCGGCCCGGTGCGCAGCGGAATGCGATAGCCGTGCGACAGCGGCAGCGGCACGCCTGGCACCACTGCGATCTCGTTGCTGGCGTCGTCCGCCGTGCCCGGCACAACCAATGTGTGCCGCCAGTGCGTGGAGCGCAGAAAGTCGTGCTTGGCACGCAGGTAGCGTTTGACGCCACCGCTTTCCGCTGCCCAGAACATTGTCACATCCGCCAGGTGTAGAGAGGCGGCCATGGCGTCACCGTCATCGCGGTGCGGGTAGTGGTCGGAGGGCAGCTTGCGCACGTTGGTCAGACCTGGCGTCGCATTTCTGCCGGCGCAATCCGCATGAGCCCGCGATATTTGGCGACGGTGCGTCGCGCAACGATCACGCCCTGCTCGGCCAGCATCTTAGCGAGCGACACATCGGAGAGCGGCGCGTCTGCGTCTTCGGCTTCGATCATCTCCTTGAGCAGCGCCCGCACCGAGGCGGCCGAGCATGCACCGCCAGTGTCCGTCGCCAGTTGGCGCGAGAAGAAGTACTTGAACTCGAAGATGCCGCGCGGCGTCGCCATGTACTTGTTGCCCGTCGCGCGAGAGATGGTCGATTCATGCAGCCCGAGTTCTTCGGCCACATCACGCAGCACCAGCGGCTTCATGGCCACCTCGCCGTATTCCAGAAAATGCTTCTGGTGCGCAACGATCGCTTCAGCCACGCGCTGGATGGTGGCAAAGCGCTGCTGCGCGTTGCGGATCAGCCAGCGCGCTTCCTGAAGCTGATGTGCCAGCGGAGTGCGATGGTGGCCGCGGGTCTGCGCAAACAGCTCTGCATAGACCTTGTTGATGCGCGCGCATGGCGCAACCGACGGGTTTGTCAGCGCAATCCACTTGCCTTTGATCTTCGTGACGATCACGTCCGGCACGATGTAGCCGGCATGCGCCTGGGAGAAGCGCAGCCCCGGGCGCGGGTCGAGCATGCGGATCAGCGCGCAGGCATCGCGCAACTCTTCTTCCGTACACCCCAGCGCACGACGCATTTGCGTGAATTCGCGCTTGGCCAGACGCGGGAGGTGGCTGCGCACGATGTCCTGTGCGATCTCCTGGATGCGCTCCTCGGCCTCGGTATCAGCAGGGCGCGCTTCGATCTGCAGGCGCAGGCATTCCGCGAGGTCGCGCGCTGCCACGCCGGGCGGATCGAGGCTCTGCACGAGCGCCAGCGCAATCTGCATCTCTTTCTCGGTGGGGGGCGGCTCCACCGGTGCCAGCGGAATCAGCTCGGAAAGCAGCTGGCGCAGGTAACCGTCCTCATCCAGCGCTTCGATCAGCGTCTGTGCAACAAGGCAGTCCCGGTCTGACAGGCGATAGCTGCGCAGTTCCTGATGCAAATGCTCGCGCAGGCTTGGCGTTGAATGCACCCATTCGCCGATGTCGCTGTCTTCACCGTCGCCATGGTGCGCGCCGCCGTGGCTGTAGTAGGTGCTGAAATCGGTAGGAAACTCTTCCGATGCGGCCAGCGTCGCGTCGGTTTCGATGGCGCTGGTGGTGGTTTCCAGCGGGGCATCGTCTACAGGCGCGTGGTCGGCCGCGACGCCGTCCAGATCGGTAGAAATGGCAATGTCGCTGGTGCGCGCGACATCGGGGTGCGCACCCGCTTCTTGCTCGACTTCTTCCAGGAACGGATTGCTTGCGAGCGCTGCTTGCATTTCCTGCGCAAATTCGGTTGCAGACAACTGCAGCAGTTTGACGGACTGCTGAAGTCGCGGCGTCAGCGCGAGATGCTGCTTCGCACGCATTTCCAGAGCGGCCTTAACCATTCGCCTTGCCTCCTTTGGTGAGTGGACGTCGACATTTCCGCCGACACTTCACCGCTTCGATGCAAAGGGTATGCCATGTCAACAAACCCAGTCGCCACAAGGCTTTGTGGGTGGCTGGCACGCCGTTTCTACATGGTCATGTCGTTTTTATATGCACAGTGTTGCCGGCACATGACAGCGTCGGCGTGGGTCACGCGCTGCGCCGGCCTAGGCAGACGGGTGGCACCGCAGGTACATGCGTTGCTGCGGTAGGAAGCGGGAGACGCGCCGCAGTGCGCTTCCATTGCCTTCTTATCAAGCACCACTTCCCAGGAGAAACCACATGCGAACACGTTTCCTGACCGCTGCGCTTGCCAGCGTCATCTTGAGCCTTGGTATGGGTAGCGCCTTAGCCCAGACGACCAACGCGCCGGTCGACAACCAGGAATCCAGCAACCCGACCAAGGCGCCGGGCAAGCGTACCGACCCGCCGTCGACGACGGCAGACCGCACGGCCAATACACCGATGGCCGGCAGCGAAGCGACTCCGGCCGCAGGCGGCAACGATGCCGGCAAACCGATGCATAAGAAGCATCACGGTCACAAGAAGTCGAAGTCGGGGTCGACGGTGCCGGGTGGCGCGAACAGCGCAGGGGACATGTCGCACTCGGGCGTGCAGGCCGGCGGCAACGACGCCGCGACGACGACCGGGAATTCCTACCCGGCCGGTTCCAAGCAAGGTCAATAACGTTGAAAGGAAAGGGCTCGCGATGCCGATGACACTCACCACCGCCATCCGCCCGGGCCCGCGTGCCCGCGCGGAAACCGGGCCGGCACCCCGCCGGCCCTCGCCCGAACCCCAGGAGCGCCGACGCCACGAACATCCCGGCGAACGCGCGCACGCGCATCCGCGCTAAACCTCAGCGCGGATGCAGGGGGTGGGCGTCATTCAGTTGAAGCTTGGAGAAGCGCCGCAGTCAGGCCGCCATGGCGGCGGCCGCGGTGCTTTGATAGAGGTCGAGACGGTTGTACAGCGTTTTCAGGCTCACGCCGAGCGTCTTGGCGGCCTGGCGCTTGTCGCCGTGAAAATGCTCAAGGGTTGCGAGGATCATCGCCCGTTGCGCATCTGCCAGTGTCACTCCCACCGACAGGCTCAGCACACCTTCCTTCACCGTCGGACGCGCCGGGCCGCGCGACTGTGCGAGCGGCGTCGCCAACTCGACGGTTTTCTCGCCGAGGATATAGCCGCGGTGCACAGCATTGCGCAACTCCCGCACATTGCCCGGCCAGGTTTGGCTGCGCAGCGTCACCAGGGCCTGACGCGAGAACACCTTGTCGGTCTGGTGCGCGGCATTGAACTGGGCGAGAAAATGCAGGGCCAACTCTTCGATGTCGTCGCCGCGGTCGCGCAGCGGCGGCACATGCAGCGGCACCACCGCCAGGCGGTACATCAGATCTTCACGGAAGGCCCCATCGCTGACCGCTTCAAGCAGGTTGCGGTTGGTGGCAGCGATGATGCGTGCGCGTGTCTGGATCGGCTCGGTGCCGCCCACCCGCATGAATACGCCGGTTTCCAGTACGCGCAGCAGCTTCACCTGCATCTCGACCGGCATCTCGGTAATTTCATCGAGGAAGATCGTGCCGCCGCAGGCGTGTTCGAAGTAGCCGATATGGCGCTGCGCAGCCCCGGTAAAACTGCCCCTCTCGTGGCCGAACAGTTCCGACTCGATCAGGTTGGGCGAGATGGCGCCGCAGTTCACGGCGATGAAGGCTTGGTCTGCGCGCGGGCTCATGTCATGCACCGTGCGCGCGATCAATTCCTTGCCGGTACCCGATTCGCCCATGATGAGCACGGTGGCAAGCGTGCCGGACACCTTGCCGATCTGATCGTACAGCGCGCGCATCACCGGCGAGCGGCCGTAGAGGTGGCCGAAATCCGGATCGGCAACAGGTTGGACAGAAGGCGTTTCGACATCGGCCGGTGCACGCTCGGCGTCGTCAAAGTCGGCCAGGTCGGGGGGATAGCTCAGGCGCCCGGCGGTCACTGCACGTTCGTCGGCGAAGGCTTCGCTCAAGGACATGGCTCCCTCGTGGTTGATCGCGACGGGGACGTCCTGGCGAGCGGCTGCATCTTCAGCGATGCAGTCTCCGAAAGGCTGGGTACGTCGTCATCCCGTCACATTGTGTTGAAAGTTGAGCCATTATCAGGGCCGCCCAAGCGCGTTGTATGTCGGGCATGCGCTGACGTTTCCTCCATCCTGTCGGCCAAACGCTGACAAGAAACGGGTCAGAAATGCAGATGCCGCGCGGCTTTCACATTTTCATGCGGCGAGAAGCGTCTATTTCGGCGCGAGGGTGGCGCCGCGCTGACCATCTCAACTATGCTGACTCCTATGGAGTCGCCCGACGGCCGCTGGAGTGACGTATTCCCTCCATTTCTTGCACGCGCGCGTGTAAAAATTACCAACACCCCTTCTTGCTGATGCAGGTTTTGAAGCGCGATGGCAGAGGTTGTATCAGATGGAATACTTTTTGCACCTCTCGCCGGCCCTGCAGTCGAGCGCACCGTCGCGCCATGCATGACCGCCGGCAACTGCCGGCTCATCCAACCACATTGAGATGCCACATATCCTGATTGTCGAAGACGATGCCAACGCACGCGCCGCTCTGGGTGAGCTGGTGGGTGCCGAAGGCTTCACCACCGCGCTGGCCGGGTCGCTGCGCGATGCGCGCATTCAGATGTCGCGTCACAGCCCCGATGCCGTGTTGATCGATCTTGTCCTGCCTGACGGCAACGGCATGGACCTGATGGAAGACATCCCGTCGCACTCGGGTACCGAGATCATCGTCATGACGGGGCATGCCAGCGTGGAAACCGCCGTCGAGGCGCTGCGCATGGGGGCGGCCGACTACCTCGTCAAGCCGGTCAACTTCCAACGGTTGAAATCCGTACTGGCGCGCATTCCGCGCCCCGGCGATCTCAAAGCGGAAATCGGCAACCTGCGCGGCGAACTGCGGCGCCTGGGCCTGTTCGGCCAGATGCTCGGCAACTCGACGGCGATGCAGACGCTGTATGACCAGGTCAGCCGCGTCGCGCCCACCGAGGCGACTGTGCTGCTGATCGGCGAGTCGGGTACCGGGAAGGAGTTGGCCGCACAGACCATTCACGACCTCAGCCTGCGCCGCAAGCAACCGTTTTTGCCGGTCAACTGCGGCGCCATCTCGCCCAACCTGATCGAGTCGGAAATGTTCGGCCACGAGCGTGGCAGCTTTACCGGCGCGGACCGCCAGCACAAGGGCTACTTCGAACGCGCCAACGGCGGCACGCTGTTCCTCGATGAAATTACCGAGATGCCGATCGAACTGCAGGTCAAACTGCTGCGCGTGCTGGAAACCGGCGTGTTCATGCGCGTGGGTACCAACCGCGAGATCGATTCCGATGTGCGCGTGATTGCTGCCACCAACCGCGACCCGGAAGAGGCTGTGGCCGACGGCAAGCTGCGCGCCGACCTGTATCACCGCCTGAACGTGTTTCCGCTGCAACTGCCGCCGCTGCGCGATCGGGGCAAGGATGTCGAACTGCTGGCACAGCATTTCCTCGACCAGCTCAACGCGCAGAGCAATACCAAAAAGGCATTCCTGCCGCCGGCCATGGAGACGCTGCGCGGCTATCACTGGCCGGGCAATGTGCGCGAACTGCGCAATTACGTGCAACGCGCGTACATCCTGTCGGACGACGCCGGTATCGATACCGCGAACGTGCCGCTGCAGGTGTCGAGCACGCAGACCTCGTCCGGTTCCACGCTGACGATTTCCGTTGGTACATCGCTGGCAAGCGCCGACAAGAAGATCATTCTTGCCACGCTGGAGCAGTGCGGGGGTGTGAAAAAGCGTGCGGCTGAGCTGCTTGGTATCAGCCTGAAGACGCTTTACAACCGGCTGGAGGAATACGGCAGCAGCTCCGCCGAGGACGTTGGCGAGGGCAACAACACCAGCAACAGTGCGGGCTCCGGCCGCGCGCATGCCACCGAGGCATAACCGGAGTTCCTGGCGCGGTACGCGGCTTGCTGATCCCGTGGGGTATCCGCCCCATGGCGGCAAGCTCACTCAACTGCACAGGAGGTCACCATGCTGCGTTATGCAGTCATCTTTTTCATCATCGCCCTGATTGCGGCCGTGCTCGGGTTTGGCGGCATCGCTGCCGGCGCAGCGAGCATCGCCAAGATTCTCTTCATGATTTTCGTGGTGCTGTTTGTGGTCAGCCTCATCTGGGGCCTGGTCGCGGGCAGAGGATGACGCCGGGATGATGCGCACAGCTTTCAACCCGGCTCTCACGATGCCATGCAACTCCAGGAGCGCTGACTGATGGAACCGTCTCAAACCAACCCTTTCCCCAAATCCGATGCCAACGGCAACCTCATCCGCAGCGACGTGGAGCAGGCCGCCGAACGCGTAAAGGCGACCACGGCGCAGGCTATCGATCGCACCGCGGACGCTGCGGCTTCCGCGCTCGACGAAGCGGCTGCCAAACGCGAGCAATTGCGCGCTTCCCAGCAGCGGCTGATGAGTAACGCGGCCGAATGCATGCATTCGCATCCGCTCGCGACGATCGGCCTGGCGTTCGGCGCCGGCTTTCTGATCAGCCGGTTGCTGGGGCGCAGTAACGATTGAGGGCGAAAGCCTTCCTTCATGGCGGCCACGGTGGCGTGCTTGCGCGCGCGCCGTGCGCTGACTAGGCTCGAGGTCCAGGCCGGCACTGCGCCGGCCGCGTCGCTTTGCAAGGAACATCCATGCGCCTGGCTGCCTGCTTCGACCGCGCTCTGCTCAAGCGAGCTGCCCAGGTGCTGATCGGGGCAGTGCAACAGTGGTCTGCCCATCGTGCCGCGAGCAAAGGCGCGGCGCTGTCGTTCTACACGTTGTTTTCGATGGCACCGGTGCTGGTGCTTGTCATCTCGATCGCGGGCTTGTTCTTCGGTGAGCAGGCCGCCCGCGGTGAAATCTTCGGACAGATCGAAGGATTGGTAGGCGCGCAGGGCGCGTCCGCAGTGGAAGCCGTGCTTGCCGCGACCCGGCGCTCCGGCAATGGCCTATTCGCGGCAGTCACAGCCGTCGTGCTGTTGCTGGCGGGCGCCACCACCGCGTTCTCCGAACTCAAAGACAGCCTCGACGAGCTTTGGGAAGTGCCCTCCCGCCAGCAGCCCGGCATGTGGGGGTTGCTGCGTTCACGCCTTCTGTCATTCAGCTTGATTCTGGTGTTGGCGTTTCTGCTGCTGGTGTCGCTCACCGTCAACGCGGCGTTGGCGGTGGTGGAGCGTTTCTGGGGCGCGCTGTGGTCCGGCTCGACGTCAAGCATTGCGCTGGCTGCGGCCCAGGTGCTGTCGTCGGCGTTTTCATTTGCAGTCGTCGCACTGTTGTTCGGCACCATCTTCAAAATGCTGCCGGAAACGCGCGTGGCGTGGCGCGACGTCGCCCTGGGCGCGGTGGTGACGGCGTTGCTCTTCACACTTGGCAAGCACCTCATCGGCCTGTATCTCGGCAACAGCGCCGTCGCATCGTCGTACGGAGCGGCGGGCTCGGTGGTGGCGCTGATGCTGTGGATTTACTACTCGGCGCAGATCTTCTTCTTTGGCGCGCTCGTCACGCGGCAATATGCGCTGCAGTTCGGCAGCCGGCAGTACGAAGCCGCTGGCCGGGCCCGCGCCGCCGCGCAGGCGGCGTTGCTCAACCCGACGCTGGCGGCCAATCTGTCCAACGGAACAACGACCACAGGCGGCAGCGCCAGCGCCCCACGCGACGGGCGCTGACACGCCCGTTGAGCGCTCAATCCCGCGTCAACTGCTCCAGCAGCATCCCCGCCACAAAAGCGAGGCCAATCGTAATGACCGGATGCTGACGCACGGAGCCGCTCGCCTGCTCCGAGACATTCGCATGCAGATTCTTCAACTGTTCAGTGCGTTTGTCGAATTGCGTAAGCGCGGTGGAAAGGACGCTCGCGAGCCGGTCGATCCCCTCCGCCGTCGCATCTTTCACGCGCTGGGCGGTGTGGTCGATCTGCGGATGCAGCGTGGTGACGGTCGCACCGTTGGCGCCGTTCGTGCCGTTTGTGCCGTTGCTACCGGGCGACTTCGGGTTCAGTTCGGTCATCTGGGCCTCCTGAGCTGGGTAACGTCACTCTCGTGACAAGCAACCGTCATGCCCCAAACGATGCGCAATGCCAAAAGAAAAGGGCCACGACTGTGGCCCTCGACACGGTGAGGAACTGCACGGCTAGCCGACCGTCACCACGGTCTTGCGCACGGCCCAGATTTCAGCTTGTAGGGCGAGTGCGGCGAGTGCCTGCAGGCTGTCCTGCGGCAGGGCCTTGATCCGTTTGCGGCGATTGGCGGCACGCTGCTGACGCGCCGCGCGCACGCTTTGCTCGTCGAGTTCCCACGCCTTGCGGGTGGTCTCGATGATGCGTTGCACTGCCGGATCGACAGGGATTCGACTACGCACGATGTTGGACTCCTTGCTTCTTTGCTTCTTTAAATATCGCGGCGTACCCAAAGGCGGGTTTCGCGACGGACTCCACGATACGGGAGCTTCATGACAACTTCGATAACACCGGCTCCGAAAGGGTTGTCAGTGCATTCCCACAACGGGTTGGTCTCCTCCGTCTGGCGGACGGTTCCTAGGGAGTTTCCCGTGCTTGCAGCTTGGACCGGTTGATCCTAAGCAAGGGCGCCGATCGCGTACAATCTCGGCTGCCCCGGATTGACAACGCCGTTCGGGCAGTCCATCGGCCGCCGGGATACCCGCCAGCCAGCGCACCGACCACGTGCGCAACCATCCGCATTTTTCACTCCTTCCCTTTCGGTTTTTGCCCGTGAGTACGCTGCAGCAGGAGATCCGGCGCCGCCGGACGTTCGCCATCATTGCCCACCCGGACGCGGGTAAAACCACCCTGACCGAGAAGCTGCTGTGGTTCGGCGGCGCCATCCAGATGGCTGGCGCCGTGCGCGCACGTAAGGCAAACCGCCACGCCACTTCCGACTGGATGGAGATGGAAAAGCAGCGCGGCATCTCGGTCACGTCATCGGTGATGCAATTCCCGTACCGGAACGAGGGCGGCGATTACATCGTCAACCTGCTCGACACCCCGGGCCACGAAGACTTCTCGGAAGACACGTACCGCACGCTCACGGCTGTCGACTCCGCCGTGATGGTCATCGACTCCGTCAACGGCGTGGAAGCGCAGACCATCAAGCTGCTCAACGTCTGCCGCCTGCGCAGCACACCCATCCTCACGTTCATCAACAAGCTCGATCGAGAAGGCCGCGCGCCCATCGAGCTGCTCGATGAAATCGAAAGCGTGCTGCAGATCCAGTGCGCGCCGATGACCTGGCCGATCGGCATGGGCAAGTCGTTCAAGGGCGTGTATCACCTCGTGAACGACACGGTGCAGCTGTTCGACCCGAACGCCGACAGCGAAAAAGGCGCCACGGCCGGGCTGATCCAAGGTCTGGACAACCCGGAGCTGGACCGCGTGCTGGGCTCGCAGGCCGAAGAACTGCGCATCGACATCGAACTCGTGCGCGGCGCATCGCATACCTTCGACAAAGAAGCCTTCCTGGCCGGCAAGCAGTGCCCGGTGTATTTCGGCTCCGCAGTGAACAACTTCGGCGTGCAGTCGCTGCTGGATGCGCTGGTCGGCCAGTCCCCCGAACCGCTGCCACGCCCCACCGAGACGCGCGAAGTCAAGCCGTTGGAAGAGAAGTTCACCGGCTTCGTCTTCAAGATTCAGGCCAACATGGACCCGAAGCACCGCGACCGCATCGCGTTTGTGAGGGTGTGCTCGGGCCGCTTCGAGCGCGGCATGAAGCTGCTGCAGGTATCGACCGGCAAGACGGTGGCCATCAACAACGCCATCACGTTCATGGCGCAGGATCGCAACACCACGGAAGAGGCCTTCGCCGGCGACATCATCGGCGTGCCGAACCACGGCACGATCCGCTTGGGCGATGCCTTTACGGAAGGCGAGGCGCTCAAGTTCACGGGCATCCCGTCTTTTGCGCCGGAGTTCTTCCGTCGCGCGCGCCTGAACAATCCGCTTCGCCTGAAGCAGTTGCAGAAGGGTTTGCAACAACTGGCCGAAGAAGGCGCTACGCAGATGTTCCGTCCGCTGGCGTCGAACGACCTGGTACTGGGCGCCGTCGGTATCCTGCAGTTCGACGTGGTGGCGCACCGCCTGGAGCACGAGTACGGCGTCGATGCGATCTTCGAACCGCACGAGTGCTCCACCGCCCGCTGGCTGCGCGGCAAGCAGGAAGATATCGACAAGCTGATCGACAAGGCCGGCCACAACGTGGCACTGGATGGTGCGGGCGACTACGTGTACCTGGCCCCGAGCCAGGTGAACCTGCGCCTGACGCAGGAGCGCTTTCCGGACATCCAGTTCATGGAAACGCGGGAAATCGTCTAAGCGGCGAGCCGCCAAAAGGAACGGGGCCATGTGCCCCGTTTTTTTTATGCCGCGTCAGCTCACCAGCCGTGTCCCGTCGAGCGCCGTGAGCGCCCAGACAATCAGAAATGGCGCCGACCACAGGCCTCTAGAGAGAAGGCGCGCGCGCTTCACGAGCAGCGCTCGGATCGCGATGCCGCTTGTCAGCCAAGACACGGCACACCACACCAGGTAGTTGCGCTGCGACTTGTATGCCCACATGGCCGCAGCAGGACTTTCAGCGCCGAAAGGGTAATCCTCTGGGGCAGTTAAGCCGCCCCAAAGTTCGAGTGGGATGATGCAGAACACGAGCGCGGGAATCAGCGCTAACGCTAGCCTAATAGCGAACGGCCAGCTCCATGTCTTTGGCATAGAGAAGAAACTCCTGTGCAAACGACTCCATTGAATTGGTCAGGTCGATGCACCCAATGGAGCCGGGAAACCAGCCGCCGTGAATAGTGAAGTTGTTACGACCGTACACGTTGGTTCCCGGGTCCGGGACCAACCCGACGCGTCGTGTCCCCCACGCGATGGTGCATCCGGGCCAGCGTCCCGCTTTGATACTGATGAAGTTGAGTATGCAGGCAGCGCGGTTGACGGCAGGCGCTTCTTCCCATTTCTGGAAGTCTGACTGCAATGCGACATAGCTTCCTTCGGGAATGGGGCCTCTATCCTTGAGCGATTGATGCTCCTTTCCGTTGAAACCCGGCTTTCCTGAGACGGCAGGCCAACGTCTCTCAACTTGCCCGTCTTCGATCCATTGCAAGGATTGGCCATCAAAGAGCAGCCGAGCTTGTCGACGCGAGATACGCCACTCCACCTCATCCAAATTGAGCAGCTTGACGATATCGCGCGGTGTGGGCGTCTTCGGAAGCTCGTCGCCAAATCGGTCTTCAAGGAACGCCAGATACTGGCGGCGTAAGGCGCAATTCTCTGCGATGGCGTGCTCAAGCGGGCTCATAGACCGATGCGACCTTTTTGCGAAGAGCGCATCTTGCTATCAAGACCGCGAGAACGGATATCGGCCGACTCTGAGTTCGATGCGATCAGTTGTCGATGCGGCGCTGGCGCTGTATCCGCACCCGCACCGCATCCAGTCCGCTGCCTGCATCCAGCACCGCATCGTCCGCAAACACACCTTGCGCCAGACGCGCCAGCGTGCCGCCGCCCGGCACCTCCACCGCCATGCGTGTGCCGCGTTCCAGCGCATGCCGCAGCGTGTCATGCCACAGCACGGGTCGCGCCATGTTCCACGCCAGGTCTTCAACGATGTGGTTCGCGCGGAATAGCGCCCGCGCTCGACTGCTGCTGACGTAGGTGAGTTGCGGCGCGTGGGCCGTGACCTTTGCGGCGGCGGTCGCTAACTCGGCAGCCTGTGCGTCGAGCAACGGGCAGTGCGACGGCACCGCCATGCACAAGCGCGTCGCCTTCGATGCGCCGTGGGCCAGCGCGCGTTCGGCGACCTGCGCGAGCGCTGCGTCGTTGCCGGCGACGACAATCTGCCGTTCCGCATTCACGTTGGCGACATAGGCCGGCGTGGCCGCCGAGTTGACTTGCGCAACGATGGCAGCGACCTCGGGTTCGGTCAGCCCGGCGGTGACGACCATGCCGTAACCGCTCGGGTACGCGTCTTCCATGAGCTGACCACGCAGACGGACGAGGCGCAGCGCATCGCTGAACTCCAGCACACCGGCGACAACGGCGGCAGGCCACGCCCCGATGGACAGGCCCGCCGCCATGTCCGGTCCTGCGTCCTGCCGAACCAGCGTGCGAGCCACGGCCACGCCTGCAATCAAGAGACAAAGCTGTACGGCCACCGTCGACTGCAACGCCTCTGCGGTGTCGAGCGTGAGCGTATCGACGCCGAGCACGTCGCCGGCTTCGGTCAACGTCTGCGCAACAGCCGGGTCATCGGGCAGCGCATGCAGCATGCCCGCGCGCTGGCTGCCCTGCCCGGGAAACATGAACAGGACGCTCATGCCGCGTCCCTCCATGGATCTGCGACGAGGCGGGGGCCGTGGTCGGTCTTGAGCAACGTTTGATGCGGCGACGCCAGCCAGTCGCGTAACGCGAAGCCGCCGCAGCCGGTGTCGATCTGCAAATCGACGCGGCATTCGGTATCGCTCAACAGGCGGACGAGCTGATCGCGTTGCACAGTCGACGGGGCACGCGGCATGCGCGCGACGAGATCGAGATCGCTGTCCGCATGCAGCACCGGCAAGCCGCTGGCGAGCGCAAAGCCGGCGCCGCCCGTCGGCCCCCACGCCCAGCCGAGTGCGTTGAGGCCGGGCGCCAGCGCGCGCAAGGTGCGCAGCGCCGCGAATGGCGCGTCGTGTGCGATGGAGGCCGCTTGGGCCGCCAGCGCCTCGGGCGAGACCACACGCGTGATGCTGTTGGCGGCTACCGTTGCTGCGCAGCGTTCATGCCGCGCGCCGCCGCGCAGCCCGACCGGCGCGGAACCATCGGTGCCGCGCGGTGCGCGTCGCACCACGACAGGCGCCCCTTGCCGGCACGCCGTGATGGCCCAGTCCGGCAAGGGCGCGCCATCGGTCGCCACGGGTGTCTCAGATACCCACAGCAGATCGTGCGCACGCAGCGGCGTGGTTGTCATCGCAGCAGCGCTTGTGTGGCCAGGAACAGGATCGATGGCCCGAGCAGGCAACCGAGGCCCGTATGGAACGTGGCCACCAGCGAGCCGTACGGCACCAGGCGTCGGTCGGTAGCTGCCAGACCTGCCGACACCCCGCTGACCGTACCCGCCAACCCGCCGAACACCATGGCCGCGCGCGGGTTGTTCAGGCCGAGCGCCTTGGCCGCGAACGGCGTGCCGACCATCACCAGGATCGCCTTGACGAGGCCCGTCGCAATCGACAGCGCCATCACATCGGAGGTGGCGCCGAGCGCCGCTCCGGTGACCGGCCCGACGATGTACGTGACGGCACCTGCGCCGATGGTGGTGACACTCACCGGATCGGTGTAACCGAAGGCATAGGCAACGCAGGCGCCGACGATGAACGGCAGCACCGTCCCGAGCAGCAGCGAGATGGCGCCGATCATGCCGGCCTTGCGCGCCTCGGTTACCTGCACTTCAAAGGCTGTGGCCACGATGGCGAAGTCGCGCAGCATGGCCCCGCCCATTAGGCCGATCCCGCCGAACAGTTTCAGGTCGGCCAGGCCACGCTCGCCGCCGGTCTGCATGCCGCCCCAATAGGCGAGCACCAGCCCGATCATGATGGCGATGGCCGAGCCGTGCACGCGCCCAAACGTCAGCATCTTGGACACCCACATCGACAGGCCCATGACGATGCCGACCAGCGCGAACGCCGCGACCAGCCCGTTGTGCTGCAGAACTTTCTCTAGCATTGACAGCATGGTGCGGCTCCTTAGGCGCGGGCTTGTTCGGATTCAGGCAGTGGCGGCAGCGGTTGTCGGTTTTCTGCTTTGCCTGTGCGGTTGATAACCGCGATGCAGGCACCGCACACGATCACCGCGCCGATGGCACCCAGCAATGCGACAGGGCCGCCGCGCAGTGCCGTGACGACGTTCTGCGTGGCTGCCATGGCCACCACCACGGGGATGTACATCGCGCCCCAGAACGAGACGCCCGCTTCGGTGGCGGCAGGCATCAAGCCGCGCTTGTGCAGGTAGAGCCGCGCGAAGATGAGCAGCAGCATGGCGATGCCCACGCCGCCCACGTTCGCTTTGACGCCGATGGCCTGGCCGAGTAGATCGCCCAGGAAGAGGCCGGCTATGTGGCATAGCGCTAGCAGGGTTGTACCGTAGATGATCACGTCTTTGTCTCCTGAAGAAACGGCGATGGGTCGCCTGTTGTGGTGTTTGGGTGATCGAGGGTTGAGGACTGGTTGTTTTTGCGTTGATTGCGTTGATTGCGTTGGTGGTGCATCCCTTGTTTCATCCCCTGCCGGGGCTGACTTACTTTCTTTGTCTTGCCAAAGAAAGTAAGCAAAGAAAGGCGCGCCCGATGCGGCGACTTCCCCTTGAATTTCCGTGACCGTGCGGGGAAGGAGGCAAACTCGCTGCGCTCAGACAGGCCTCCTTCCTTTTTCCGCCCGCTCACAAAAATTCAAGGCGCCACATAGGGCAAGGTACGGCCACACCGTCTGGGTGCCTGGCGTCTCGCGCCCCGACGGGGTCTCCTGTCGTTATGCGCCTTCTGGCTGCGCGTTCCATTGCTCGCGCAGGCGTTTGCGTACCTCTGAGGACGCACTGCGCAGCGGTGCGCCCAGGCGGCTTTCCAGGCCGCGCGATGAGTCGGCTGTGATGTCGGCCAGTGCTGCGGCGAGTGCGGTCTGCACGGTGTCGACGTCGCTGGCGCCGGGTGCGTCGGCAGACTTCACCTTCAGCAGTTTCCACAGCAAACCGAGCGACGCGAAGCTGGCGATGTCGTATGCCATGGGCGGAATCTCTTGCGCTAGGCGTTCCAGGTCGGCGACGGAGCGCAGCGTTACGCGCGCGGCTGCGGCCTTGCCCATCGCGTGCACCATCACGTCGGCATCGTCCAGGGCGAGCAGGCGATTGGCCTGGTAGCCGTGTGCGAGCAATGCGCCCGACATGGCGCGACCGACGATGAGGCCGATGACGGGGTGGCCGGCCAAGCGTGCGGCAGCGTAGGCGTCCGCCGCTGCAGCCAGTGCGAGGTGGATGCCGTAGGCCTCTTCCCGGCGCCCATAGGCTTGGCTTGCCACATCGATGACGGCGACGATGGGGCGCTTCTTTTCCTGCGCGGCATCTGCAGTCATGACATCGCGCACGGCCCGCGCAAGCTGCCAGCCTTCGACGAGGCCGACTTCACCGTTGCGTGCCCGGGGGAAGCGGTTCTCGGGATCGGGCACGACGGCGATGTAGCGCGCGGGCTGGCCTGCCAGCACTGCATCGACGACTTGCAGTGTGCTGCCGTAACCCGGCACCGGTGTGCCGACGGCAAGCGCGCGCATCCAGGTCGCGCCGCGCGTGGAAAGTTCGTTCTGGCTCATGCGACGTCCTTTGCGTAGTGCGCGCGTACATCTTCTGCGGTGGCTTGGCGCGACGTGTCGACAGCGGCAAGCTGTGCGAGGTAGTGGTCGATCTGCTCGCTGCGCTGGCGTGGGGGTGCGCCGGCACGCAGCCACTCGATCACCTGCGCGCGGATCGTGACGGAATCGTCTTCGATGCAGACATCGGCCAGGCCAGTGGCGGTGCGTTGCTCGCCCCCCGTCAGGCTCCAGATGAAAGGGCGATCCCGCGAGTCGTATTCTTCAATGCCCGCTTCCTGCTCGATGACTTGCGGGCCGTTCAAGCCGAGGCGTGCCTCACGCGTCATCAGCAGGTAGCTGCACAGGCCTGCAGCGATGCTCATGCCGCCAAAGCAGCCGACCACGCCTGCGGTGATGCCGATCACCGGCCCGTACTCGCGCAAAGCACGGATGCCTGCATGGATTTCAGCAATGGCAGCCAGGCCCAGGTTGGCTTCCTGAAGCCGCACGCCGCCCGTTTCGAAGACGATCACGGCGCGTGTGGGAATGCCGTTGCGGTTGTCTTCCACCGCCAGCTCCAGCGCGCCCGCAATCTTGGCGCCGGACACTTCGCCCATGCTGCCGCCCTGGAAGGCGCCTTCAATGGCGAGCACCACCGCGGGATGCCCGCCCAGTGTGCCGCGCGCCACGACGACGCCATCATCGGCCTGCGTGACGATGCCCTGACGCGGCAGCCACGGCGAGGTCAATTGTTCGAACGGATCGAGCAGCTCACGGAACGTGCCGGGGTCGAGCAGGGCAATGGCGCGTCGGCGCGCGTCGCGTTCGATAAAGCTGTCGCGTCCAATCGGGTTGCGTGACATGGCTTCTCCTCAAGATTGCGCCAGCGCGTTAAGCGCTTCAAGCGCCTGCTCAAGCCGCAACCGCACCACGGCCGGGGTCGCGCCGAAATCGTTGATGATGATCTTGGCCGCCGGCCACGTGTGCGAGCCGAACACACGTGCAAGCTGCGCCTGCCACGTCGCGCTCATGCCATTGACGGACGTGGTGATGGCTACGTCGATCTGGCCTGCGTTGCCCGGCGTCAACAACACTTCAAGGTCGCCCGAGCCGACCACGCCGGCATACGCGCGGCGCCCAGCGGGTGCGCCACCGGTGAACTGAAAATCAAGATGCTCCATGTTCGGTTTCCTGATGAGCGGATTCGGTGTCGGACGCGGCGTGCGCGTTTGCGGGCAGGCGGTCGAGGAAGAGCGCGGCGGCCAGCAAGTCGGCTGCGCCGCCGGGCGACACGTGCAGCGCCAGCATGTCTTGTTCGAGCGTGCGGAAAGCGCGGCGGCCTTGCGCTGTTGCCAAGCCGCCTTCTGCGCGCACGGTGGCCGCGCCGGTTTGCACGACGTGCAGTGCCTTGGCGCCGCCGCGTGCGAGCACGCAGGTGTCGTCCAGCGCGGCCATGACCGCGAGCAATGCATCCACGCGTGCGTGGTCTTCACGGATGCCGGCCGCACGCGCTTCGCGCAGCGCAGGCAGCGCCACCTTGATCACGTGCGGGAAGCCGGCGCAGGCCTGGCCCTTGGCACCGCCGACGCCATAGTCGTTGCAGGCGCGCTCGCCTTTGTGGCCAGTCGAGACGGGGGCAAAGCGGTCGGGAATGTTCGCCAGGCGCGCGGCGCGCCCCGCAACGGCGGCTGCGCTCAATGCATGCGGCGCCTGGCTCGCCGCCGTGACCAGCAGACCAAGCGCCCAGATGGCACCGCGGTGCGTGTTGACGCCGCCGGTGGCCTCGAGCATGGCCGCTTCGCCTTCGCGGCCCAGGCGGCCGATGCGCTCGCGCAGGGCAAGTTGCGCACCGGCCTGCATTTCGATTTGCGCGCCGGCCAACGCCATGGCTTCAAACGCGGGGCGCAGCGTCTGCGCGGAATGCACCATCAGCGTCCAGTCCAGATCGTCATGCGCGCCGTTGCCGCGCACATCCACGAGGCCGGGCTTGGGCGACAGCGTCACTTCGTCAATAAGGGCAGACTCCACCAGCGCGGCCAATCGCTTCGCGCGTGCTTTCGGGCTGGCCGGCAGGGGCCGTTGCAATGTCTTTTCCATTACCAGCTCCGGAAGCGCGCAGGCGGGTCGTACAGGCCGCCGGACCATTCGACGAGGTCGGCGATGCTCTTGGCGGCGAGCAATTCACGGCTGGCATCGCTGCGGCGCACGTCGAGGTCTTCGGGCAGCGCGATCAGGCCGTCGCGGCGCATCTGTTCGGTCTTGGATGGGTCATGCCGCAGGCCGATCGACGTGACGCCCGCTACCGCCGCAATCATCGCGCGCCGCTCTTCCAGCGAACGGGCCTTGTACAGATACGCGATGCCGTCTTCGGTTAGCAGGTGCGTGACGTCGTCGCCGTAGATCATGATGGGCGCGAGCGGCATGCCGCTTTGCTTGGCCACGGCCACTGCATCCAGCGTGTCGACAAAGGTGGGCTTGCCGCCCTCCTGGAACGTTTCGACCATCTGCACGACGAGCTTCTTGCCGCGCTCCAGCATCGTCACGGGTTCAGTCATGTCCAACCATGCAGGCGTGGCGTGGCGGCGGCCGCGCGGGTCGTGGCCCATGTTGGGCGCGCCGCCAAAGCCGGCCAGGCGCCCGCGCGTGACGGTAGACGAGTGCCCGTCGCCATCTACCTGCAGCGTCGCGCCAATGAAGAGGTCCACCGCATATTGGCCGGCGAGCTGGCACAGCATGCGGTTCGAGCGCAGCGAGCCGTCACGCCCGGTGAAGAACACATCGGGGCGCGCGGCCACATAGCGTTCCATGCCGAGTTCCGTGCCGAAGCAGTGCACGCTTTCCACCCAGCCGGATTCGATGGCGGGAATCAGCGTCGGATGCGGGTTCAGCGTCCAGTTGCGGCAGATTTTTCCTTTGAGGCCCAGGCGCTCGCCGTACGTCGGCAGGATCAGCTCGATGGCCGCCGTGTTGAAGCCGATGCCGTGGTTGAGCGACTGCACGTTGTGCCGCTGGTAGATGCCGCGAATGGCCATCATCGCCATCAGCACGTGCACGGGCTTGATGAGGCGCGGGTCGCGCGTGAAGAGCGGCTCGATGTAGAACGGCTTGTCGGCCTGCACGATGAAGTCGACCCACGAGCCGGGAATGTCCACACGCGGCAGGTCGGCCGCGTCATCGACGATCTCGTTGACCTGCACGATGACGATGCCATCGGAAAACGCCGTGGGCTCGACCAGTGCGGGCGTGTCTTCGGTGCTCGGGCCGGTGTAGATGTTGCCGTCGCGATCGGCCTTGAAACCGGCCACCAGCGACACGTTCGGAATCAGGTCCACCACCAGCCGTGCATACAGCTCGATGTAGGTGTGGATGGCGCCGACTTCCAGCAGCCCGTCGGCCAGCAACTGGCTGATGCGCAGGCTCTGCGGCCCCGCAAACGAGAAGTCGAGCTTGTGCGCGATGCCGGCTTCAAAAATGTCGAGGTGTTCGGCGCGGCTCACGCTGGGCATGATCATGTGCAGATCGTGCAGGCGCTCGGGGCTGACCTTGGCCAGCGAACGCGACAGGAAATCCGCCTGCTTCTGGTTGTTGCCTTCCAGCACGACGCGATCGCCGGGGGCGAGCAGCGCTTCGAGCGCGGCGACGATATCGCTGGTGGGAATGACCTTGCCCTGTGCAATGCGCCGGGCTGCAGCCAGGCGGCGTTCTTTCTCGTCGCGCCGCCGGCGCCATTGGGGCGGGATGGGCGCGTTGGCCCCGTCTGCCGATTGGTTGGGCATCGGTTGCATTGGGTGGCGTCTCCAGCCTTGGATTGATTTGATGCCCTATACCGTATGCCGTAAAAAGGTGCACTTCAATCAACCTAGACGCGGTTTCATTAACTTCAAGTTAATGGAACAATGGGCGATTCCGATACCAGGGCGTAGCCAGAACGCGCCCGGAGGAGACCCTGCCATGGCAATCGATGAAGACATCACCCTGAAGAAGCTGGAGGTGTTCCAGTCGTTCATGACGCTGGGCAACATGGGCCGCGTGTCGGAGGCGCTCGGGCAAAGCACGGTGAGCGTGCACCGCGCGCTGCATTCCCTGGAGGAGGGGCTGCGCTGCCCGCTGTTCAAGCGCGATGGGCGCAAGCTGATTCCGCTCTCCACCGCCTATGTGTTTGCCGAGCACGTGGAGCGCATCCTGGCCGAGTGCGAAGCCGGCGTGCGCCGCACGCGCGAAGCGGCCGGGTTTTCGTCAACCACGCTGAAGATCGGCGGGCTCTATTCGATGACGGTCGGTACGCTGCCGCGCATCTTTGCGGGCTTGAAGACGCGCCGCTCCGCGC